>JBJFFP010000067.1:0-21574 GCA_051891855.1 Lachnospiraceae bacterium
AAAAACTTGCATTGTTAGATATGTCGCTTCGCGGTTACAAGAAAGTAGATAGATTACCAATTTCAGAAATGATTAACGTATCTGATGCTATTCAGGGAATTTTTGAATACATTTGATGAGAATACATAGGCAATGATTTTACCATAAAAAACAGGTAAAATATCAAATGGAATATGAATTTACCCTAGATGCTTTTATCGGCTATATGATGGTTCAGTCGAATGTAAATGTACAGATTAAGCAGGGAGTAATATTGCAGCTGTGGAGGTACCTTATGAAATTTAACTCTTTAATACCGGAACTATCGGTATCTGATATAGAAAGAACCAAAAAATTTTATATAGACATATTAGGATTTAAGATAGAATATGAACGACCAGAAGACCTATTTATGTTTGTTTCAAAGGATGATTGTCAATTAATGTTTGAACAAGTAAATGGAAATTGGAATGTGGGTGAGTTGGTATACCCGTTTGGAAGAGGTATTAATTTGGAAATGACAGTATTGGATGTGGACTCTTTATACCGGCGTGTACTTGAGAATAATATACCTGTTTTTAGAGAAATGAAAATAAGTGAATATCGAGAAAATGATTCAACAATAATACAAAAAGAGTTTTTGATTCAAGATCCAGATGGGTATTTACTGAGATTTACTGATTAAAAATCCAGACACCCATCTGACCTTAAACATATTTATTGTAAAACATTCATTGAAGGCATACAACGATAGACATCCAAATATCATCCACCTTCCCAAAAAGAGGAAAGATAAAAGAAGCAGAGAACATAACCATTGCAAAACAGCCTAATAGTTTTAGAAATCCGGTTCTCATTCCGAGTGCTTTGTGTTATACTTTTGTCTATGGTATGGGCCTTAGATTTTTTATTGTTTCCGGCGGCCATTCATAATTAGATAAAATCCCCATCTTAACGAAGAAGTCAATATGAACGAAGGAGAGACAGAACATGAAAAAAGGGAAGAAAACGGCTATTTCAGTACTTGCAATATGCCTGCTGCAGATGGCCCTATTTTCCGGTATGCTCCTGCAGACAACGGCGGCTGAAAAGCGGGAGCTGAGTCAGGGTGAAGCAGCACTGGGAAGCGAGATTAATTGGAAGGCCGGAGACAGGATTGTAGGCGGTCTTGGAAGTTACGCATATGGTACGGACGAGACAGATAGTGCTGTTCAGCCAATTGTATGGAGCGTACTTGATACAAAGACAAATATGGGTGGGGCAGCAGAAAATGATGGTCTGTTTCTTGTATCAAAGAATGTATTGGATGGAACACTTTGGAACGAATACGAAATACGAAGCGGTAAGTACTATAAAGAAGGAGCGAATACCTTTGCAAACCAGTGGGAAGGCTCCATTGCCCAGGCTTGGTGTCAAAGCTTCTATAAAGATACGATACAGACAAGTGTCGGCGGAGAAAAGGTGATACTCACCACTAAGACAGACGAGCCGATCATATTAAATAATTGCTGGAATGGGAATACATATAGCTATGGAGAAAGCAAAATTGAAGATGAATATGTATTCTTTTTGTCCGTAGGAGAAACAGAAGAATATTTTGAAAATGATGCCCAAAGGGCAGCTTCAGGAAGCATTATATTTTACTGGACCCGCTCTCCCCATGATGTGGTAGGAAGGGATCCAAGAGCATGCTATATCCACAATGACGGCACGAGAGGCCGCCACATGGGTGTGGATGCATACGGTGCTCGTCCTGCCTTAAATCTTGACTATAAAGATCTTTGGTTTAAGAAAGTGACAGATGGCGAGTATATAATCATAACCGAAGAAGAAGCGAATAATTCTATTGAAGAGGTGAAGCCTGAACAGGGCGGTGAAGAGGATACCCAAAAGCAATACATAGAGGTTGACGGCGTAAAGGTCGAGGTTGAGACCATACAAAACAACGGACCGGATAATGAAAACATCGTGTGGGTGATTGCAGGAGACGGCTATACAGAGTCAGAGCTAACGAAGTACAGAGAAAAAGTAGACGAAATTTTCGCCTATTTTTTCCAAACAGAGCCTTATAATCAGTTTAAGGATAAGATTAATATTTACGCCCTTAAGACGATTTCTAATACCTCCGGCTTTGGAACAGGAGACGGTGGTGAAAATGATACTGTCTTTGGAATCCATCAGGGCGAGGGTGCTGTGTGTGACATAGGAGATAAGGGACTTGACTTTATTCGTTCCTCATGTCAGGCGCTAAAAGAGAGCCTTATAGGTACGCAGACGGAGATTACGTCATATCAGATTATCAGTAATGTCACAGAAGAAACAGAATATTGTGCTACAGAATACATGAATGATATGTTGAGCATTTTCACGGATAATTACAGGCTTGCCAATATGGCTCTTCGTGGAATGGGGCATACCCACGGGCTTGCAGACGAAAACGATTCAAATTCGTCAGGAGTGAATACTGCATACAAACAAAAAGGAGTGGACCCGGATGTAAATATGCTTTCCTGGAGAAAGTTTCTGGGATACAAAGGGGTGGGAGCCTACGAAAAGCCCTCCTATCCGCAGATCACGCCAAAGTATGACTGTATAATGAATGATTATGCACAGTATTGTCCTGTATGTAAAGCACATGTCTTTGATACCTTAAATCAAAAGCTTAACCGGGAAAGAATCCTGCTTTACCAAGACGATATGGAAATTACAACGGCAGAGGAACCGGGATACGTATTTGCCGATGGAAATATTTATGATGTTCACTCTAATGATGAAGGCAGGAAAATAGATACAATAGGTTCAGAAAATATCACAGAGGCAAACGGGAAAAAGCTTGAAGCCAGAACAATCGTCAGAAGCTATGCAAATGAAGCACAAAACTACGAGCTGAAGCTTGAAATAAAGAGCGGGAACGGAACCATAAAGTATGTGGCTCAAAAGACATTTATGCTTTTGTGTAACGAGCTTGAATCCTTATCCGTGGTTACCGAAGAGCTCAGTGGGCTGGTAGATGGTGATACCCTGGACGTCACACTTAAAAAGGTAGATCGCAGTGTGCCGGTAAAGCCGTTAAATAAGATAATCGTCGAAAATATCAATGCATTGACGGCAGAAGAGAAAAAGGCAATTGAAGATGCGGTCAGGGAAGCAAATCAGAACACACTTCCGGCTGATACACAGGTAAAAGTAGAAAACAACAACGAGGTGAAGATTACTTATCCGGACGGGTCAACAGATACAATGCAAGTTACAGAACTGGCAGAGGAAAAAGGGGTAATCAACCATACCGTAACCTTTAACACTAATGGCGGAAGTGCTGTGGAGCCTCAAAAAGTAGCTCATAATGCAGCAGTGGCCTTACCTGAAGAACCGACCAGGACGGGATTCAGGTTCTTAGGCTGGTACAAGGGAGACCAGAGATATGATTTTTCAGCAGCCGTACAGACAGATTTGATATTGACGGCAAAATGGCTGGATTTGGGAGAGGTTGAAGACGGCGATCAGGAAAAACTGGAAGACAGGACTGAAATTGCAGAAAAGATTTGGGTGGCAGGCGTACAGGATCTAGTTTACAACGGAAAGAAGCAGATACAGTCCCTACGTGTCTATGACGGAAACAAGCTTTTGACAGAGAAGAAGGATTATACACTTTCTTATAAAAACAACCAGGAAGCCTATGTATTGACGGACCAGGGAGCCTATAATCCTGCTAAGGCACCACAGGTAACCATTAGCATGAGGGGAGATTACAGTGGAAAGAAAACGCTGTATTTCCAGATCCTTCCCAAGAGTCTCTCCGACAGTGATATCCTTGCAGATGACCTTTACGTAAACTACAATGGAAAAGAACAGAAGGTAGCCCCGGTGGTAAGCTGGAATGGAAGGAAGCTGTCTAAGAATGACTTTACGGTAACTTCGGAGGAAGGAAAAAATCTTATAGGAAGTGAAAATGAAACCACACAGATTACCCTGACTCTGACCGGATGCGGTAACTACACCGGAACCAGAGAGGTGACCTTAACCATTGCCCGAAAAGCAACGGATGTGGCCATGAGTAAGGTAAAGGTAACCGTACCGAAGAGCATAAGCTGGGCAGAATTTGAAAAGGCAGGATTTGTATTTGCCGAGAACGCAGTTAAGGTAGAATATCAGAACAATGCTCTGGTGCAGGGTGAAGACTATACTGTACGTTATGAAAATAACAAGGCAGTAGGGAAAGCCACACTAATCGTGGAAGGAATGGAAGGTACAGATAAGGCTGTTCATTACTACGGACAGAAACGTGTTACTTTCCAGATTACCGGAATCCCTATGAGCAGGGTAAAGGCTGAGGGACTGGAAAAGAGCTATGTTTACAGCCAAAAAGCGATGGAACCGTTAGCTTGGATCGGGGAAAATGGGGAACCCGCAGTCATTCTGAAAGTAGACAACAGGATTTTGCAGGAAGAAGATTACTATGTGGTTTACAGTAATAACGTGGATAAGGGAACTGCTTCCATGACAGTTACCGGTAATCCGGCAGCAGGCTATACCGGAAGTAAGAAATTTACCTTTAAGATTGTCGCCAAACCGATAGCCGGCATGGCAGCCTTTGCCGAAAACGGGGAAGCTACCATCACCACTCCGATTATGAAGGGCGGAGCAAAACCGGCTGTTGCAGTAACCGATGGTAATCGGCAATTAACGGAAGGAAAAGACTACACTCTGGTATATGGAAGGAATACCAAAGCAGCCAGTGCATCCGCAACAGCAGCCGCACCTGTAGTAACCGTAAAAGGTAAGGGCAATTACACCGGAAGTACAGCACTGAACTTTACCATTGAAAACAAACCAATCGGTAGCGAAGGAATCGTCTTAGTTGCCAAGGACAAGGAAGAGAACCTGAAGAAGGGTGGTTTTAAACAGAGCTTTAAGATTTATGACGCAGATGGAAAAGCCCTGACCACAGCCGATTATGATGCCAAGAGTGTAGTGTACACCCTGGTAAAGAATGCCAACGGTGAAGCTGTAGAACAGGTTCTGGATCCGAAAACTACGGATAAGATCAAGGCCGGTTCCGTGATTCAGGTTACCGTAACGGGAAAGGGAGCCTATGCAGGAGGAGAAGAGGATGGCACCATCAGTGGAACCTATCGTATCCTGGCAGGCGAATGTGACATCAGCAAAGCAAAGATTAAGATTGCAGATCAGGAATACACCGGAAAAGCTGTAGAAATTAAAGAAAGCGATATGACAGAAGCTTATATTCCAAAGGGAAAAGCAAAAGTGCAGCTGATGGAAACCGAAAATGGCTCTACAGAATACCATTTTGAAATTGTGGAAGGAAGCTATGTGAACAACGTGAAGAAAGGAACGGCTAAAGTAACCTTAAGAGGAACCGGGGAGTTCGGAGGAGAAAAGGTAGTAACCTTTAAGATCACACAGCGTAACGTAGAGAAGAACTGGTGGGAAGAAATGATGGAAAGGTTTGTATTCATGAAATAAAGATTTTTCATAAATAAAAAGAAAAGGAGAAGAGGATGAAGGACGTAATGTTGAAGAAATTTGCAGAAGTGTTTGGTGATGGCGAGGGTGCAAAGGCTTTTTTTGCACCGGGGCGTGTAAACATGATTGGTGAACACACTGACTATAACGGCGGCCATGTATTTCCCGCAGCATTAACTATAGGAACCTACGGTGTGGCAAGAAAGAGAAATGACAATAAATTAAGATTCTATTCCATGAATTTTGACCGTCTGGGCGTTATCGAATCCTCTTTGGATGATCTGCTTCCCTGTAAAGAAGCGGGCTGGACCAATTATCCTAAGGGAGTGATGTGGGCCTTTGCTGAAAGAGGAATGAAGATGGACTGTGGGATGGATTTACTGTTAAACGGCAATATCCCCAATGGCTCCGGACTTTCTTCCTCTGCTTCTGTAGAGGTACTGACCGGCTTTATTTTAAGAGACCTCTTTGGATTTGATGTAACCAATCAGGATCTGGCATTGATCGGACAATATTCCGAGAATAATTTTAACGGTGTTAACTGCGGAATCATGGATCAGTTTTCCATTGCCATGGGTAAGGCGGGACATGCCATCTTTTTGGATACGGCAGATCTTTCTTACACCTACGCACCGATTAAATTGGAAAAGGCAAAGATTGTTATTGCCAGCAGCAATAAGAAACGGGGTCTGGGTGATTCCAAATATAATGAAAGAAGAAGTGAATGTGAGACAGCCCTGGAAGAGCTTAAGAAGGTTGTGGATATCAAGGCTCTCGGTGAGCTGACTGAGGAAGAGTTTGAAGCCAATAAAGCAGCGATTAAGGATGATATCCGCATAAAGAGGGCAAAGCATGCAGTTTATGAAAACCAGAGAACCATCAAGGCAGTAAAAGCCCTGCAGGCCAATGATGTAGCCTTGTTTGGAGAGCTGATGAATGCTTCCCACGTTTCCCTGAGAGATGATTATGAAGTCACCGGAATTGAGCTGGATACTCTGGTGGAGGAAGCCTGGAAGATTGACGGAGTAATCGGTTCCCGGATGACCGGTGCAGGCTTTGGCGGCTGTACGGTAAGTATCGTTAAGGAGGAGGCCATCGATACCTTCATTGAAAAAGTGGGGGCTGCCTATAAGGAGAAAATCGGCTATGCAGCTGATTTCTACGTAGTTGAACTGGGTGACGGCCCCAGAGTATTATAAGATATACGACCAATAAAGGACTGCAAAAGCTTTTGCAGTCCTGAATTATGATTTTAGGAAAAAGACAGTAAACGGAAAAATATAAAGGGAATGGAGTAAGAGGGAAATGATAGGTGTGCGGATACGGCAGCTGGTGGATTATGGCCTAAGAAAAGGCCTGTTGGAAAAGGAGGATGAAATCTATACGATTAATCGGCTTCTTGAATTATTTGGCCTGGATGAACCGGGGGAGGAAGCAGCTGCACAGGGGAATAACAGTGATACAGAAGAAGAGCCTCAATTAGAGGATATCCTGAAGGATATGCTTGATTATGCCAATGCTCAGGGATTGATGGAAGAAAACAGCATTACTCACAGAGATTTGTTCGATACAAAAATCATGAATGTTCTGCTGCCCAGACCCAGTGAGGTAATCCGCCATTTTTGGAAGCTTTACCGGGAAGAATCCCCTAAGGCAGCCACCGATTTTTATTATCAATTTAGTCAGGATACCGACTATATCCGCAGATATCGGATATGTAAGGATCTGAAATGGGTAACCCCTACAGAGTACGGCGATATGGATATTACCATAAATCTGTCTAAGCCGGAAAAGGATCCAAAGGCAATAGCAGCGGCAAGGCAGGCAAAGCAGAGCGGCTATCCTAAATGTCTTCTCTGCATGGAAAATGAGGGCTATGCCGGACGTATTAACCATCCAGCCAGACAGAATCATCGAATTATTCCCATAGAAATCAACCAAAGTAAATGGGGATTTCAATATTCTCCCTATGTATATTATAATGAGCACTGCATTGTTTTTAACAGTGAGCATACGCCCATGAAAATTGAGCATGCCACCTTCTGCAAGCTGTTTGATTTTGTTAAGCAATTTCCTCATTATATGGTGGGCTCCAATGCCGACCTGCCTATCGTAGGCGGTTCAATTTTAAGCCATGACCACTTCCAGGGAGGAAATTATGAATTTGCCATGGCTAAAGCTCCTGTAGAAAAAGAGTTTACCGTAAAGGGATTTGAGGATATACATGCAGGTATTGTAAAATGGCCTATGTCAGTTATCCGTTTATGGGGAAGGGATACAGAGAGGATTATTGCTTTGGCAGACCGGATACTGGATACCTGGAGAGAATATACGGATGAGGCTGCCTTCATTTATGCCTATACGGACAAGGAACCTCATAATACCATCACCCCCATTGCCAGAAAACGGGGAGAAAATTATGAAATTGATCTGGTGCTGAGAAATAATATCACCACTGAAGAGCATCCCTTGGGGGTTTTTCATCCTCACGCAAGTCTGCATCATATTAAGAAGGAAAATATCGGTCTTATTGAGGTGATGGGATTGGCAGTGCTTCCGGCCAGACTGAAGCAGGAAATGGAAGAGCTGGCAGAGGCCCTGCTTGCCGGTGAGGATATCCGTACCCATAAGGAGCTGGAAAAGCATGCGGATTGGGCAGAGGAATTTTTATCTGTCCGAGGTACATTGACCAGGGAAAATGTTATGGATATTCTTCATGAGGAAATCGGAAAGGTTTTCCGCCAGGTTCTGGAGGATGCAGGGGTATACAAAAGGACAGCAGAGGGACAGGAAGCCTTCATGCGCTTTGTTCAGCATCTGAATGATTAAGCCACGGAGAAATAAAGGAAATCGCAGGATGAGAGTAATTTTAGTCGGTATAAACGCAAAATATATCCATTCCAATCCGGCCATCTATTCTCTTGCAGCCTATGCAAAGGCACATCTTGGGGAGAAAGAAAAACAGGAATGCGAATTGGTGTTGGCAGAATATACCATTAACCAGCAAAAGGAAGAGATCATAGCAGACCTATACAGAAAAAAGCCGGATTTTCTGGCTTTTTCCTGTTATATCTGGAACTGGTCCTTGGTACAGGAAATTTTTGTTACCCTTCATAAGCTATACCCGAAGCTGCCTATCTGGCTGGGAGGTCCGGAGGTATCCTATACGCCGAAGAAAATCCTTGAGGAATATCCTTTTCTTGCGGGAATTATGATAGGAGAAGGAGAAGTGACCTTTACTAAGCTTTGCAGCTGCATGCTTTCTCAGGGAGATCTGTCCACCCTTGCAGGCGTAGTAACCACTGATGGAGAAGGAAAGCAAAGGCCCCTTACCCCTCTGGATGAGATTCCCTTCTTTTATGAAGATATGGAGAATTTTGCCCATCGGATTGTCTATTATGAAAGTAGCAGGGGCTGTCCTTACCGGTGCAGCTACTGTCTTTCTTCCATTGATAAAGCATTTCGATTAAGAAAGCCGGAGCTGGTAAAAAAGGAACTGCAGTTTTTTCTGGATCACAAGGTTCCCCAGGTGAAATTTATTGACAGAACCTTTAATGCCAACAGGAAGCATGCAATGGCAATCTGGCAATATCTGAAAGAAAATGACAATAATGTCACAAATTTTCATTTTGAAGTGGCTGCTGACAGCTTGAGTAAAGAAGAGCTTGAGCTTTTGAGCTCCCTGCGTCCTGGACTTGTGCAGCTGGAAATCGGTGTTCAGTCCACCAATACAGTCACTTTATTAGAAATCAACCGACCCATGAAAACAGAAGCAGTTCGCCGGGCAGTGGAAGCATTACAGAAAAATCATAATGTTCATCTTCATCTGGATTTGATTGCCGGCCTGCCGGGGGAAGATTATGAAAGCTTTAAGGTCTCCTTTAACCAGGTTTATGCCATGAAGCCGCATCAGCTGCAGCTTGGCTTTTTAAAGGTACTGAAGGGCTCGCCTCTGTGGGAAAAAGCGGACGAGTATGGCATTGTTTATCAGGATAAGCCGCCCTATGAGGTGCTGTTTACCCGGTGGCTGACATATGAGGAGCTGTTGAAGCTTAAGGAAATAGAAGAGGTATTGGAAATTTACTATAACAGCGGTCAGTTTGCCTATACGGTGGCCATGCTGGAGCAGGAGTTTGCTTCTTTTTTTACCTTTTATGAAGAGCTTGCCTCTTTTATGAGCAAAAAAAAGAGTCCCGGCAGCAGTCCTGCCAGAAGCTATCGATATCAGCTTCTTTTAAATTTTATTCGTAAAAAAGTTCCCCATAAGGAAGAAATGTTCGTTGAGCTTCTTACCTTTGATCTTTATTTACGGGAGAAAATGAAGACAAGACCTGAATTTTGTGGTAGTCTGGAGAATATACGAGAGGAAAGCCGGCAGCTTTACCGTAAAGAAGAAGAGCAAAGAAGCCTTTTGCCGGAATATATGGGTTATAACAGCCGGCAGCTGGCCAAGATGACTCACCTGGAACCCTTTATCTGGTCTGTGTGGGAAAAAGGAGGCTGTTGCCCTATGGAAGAAAAGGCTTTGGTTCTTTTTGATTACCAGAAAAGAGATCCTTTGACGGCGGATGCAAGGGTACAGATTATCCGTGAATGGTGACATAGAGGAATAAACGGAGGTGGAATTACATGAAGAAAAAAACACCGTTGATTTTGGAGGCCCTGTTTCGGGAATATGGAAAGGAATATATTTGTTATTTGAACCATGAGAATGCCCTGCAGCTTTTGATTGCTACTATGCTCAGCGCTCAGTGTACGGACGATAGAGTAAATATGGTGACTGAGGATTTATTTAAGCGGTACGTTACCGCTGAAGATTTTGCCAATGCAGATTTGAAGGAGCTGGAGAAAATGATTCATTCCACCGGCTTTTACCGGAATAAGGCTAAAAACATTATTGCCTGCTGTAAAGAGCTGACGGAAAAGTATGACGGAGAGGTACCTAACGATCTGGATGCCCTCACTAATCTGGCGGGCGTGGGACGTAAGACCGCCAATGTGGTAAGAGGTCATATCTATCATGAGCCCAGTGTGGTGGTAGATACGCATGTAAAGCGAATCAGTAAAAAGCTGGGATTGACGAAAAATGACGATCCGGTAAAGGTAGAGTTCGATTTAATGAAGGAGCTGCCTAAGGAATATTGGATTGTGTGGAATACCCATATTATTCGTCTGGGAAGAACCATTTGTAAGGCTCCCACTCCCAAGTGTGAAATCTGCTTTTTGCAGGAATACTGTGATGATTTTAAAAAGCGAAGCAAAAAGGCGGCAAAGAAATGAGCGCCTTACGGGACTATGTCTGTATTGACCTGGAAACCACCGGCTTAAAGCCCGGAAGGGACAGGATTATCGAGATAGGTGCGGCCAGGGTCAGGCAGGGAGTGATTGTGGAAACCTTCAGCCAACTGATCAATCCCAGAATGGAGCTTCCGGATAGGATTACCCAATTAACGGGTATAACGGCCCACGAGCTTAAGGGTCAGCCTGTACTCCAGGAGATACTTCCGCAATTAGAGGAATTTTTAGGAGAAGATGTGCTGCTGGGGCATCACGTCAGCTTCGATTATGCTTTTTTAAAACGAGCCTTTGTCAATGAGAAGAAAAGCTTTGAGAAGCAGGGTGTCGATACCTTAAGGACGGCGAGGGCTTTTATGGCAGACTGTGAGAGCAGGAAGCTGGAAAGTCTGTGCAGATATTTTTCCATTGCCTACAAGCCCCACAGAGCCCTGCAGGATGCATGTGCTACGGTTCAGCTTTATGAAGAAATGGCAGCACGCTATTATTCAGAAGAGGTTAAGGAGATTTTTCTTCCCAGGCCGTTGATTTATAAGATAAAAAAAGAGAGCCCCATTACCAGGGCCCAGGCAGAACGACTTTACCGGATATTGGAACGGCATGGAGTAAAAGCCGGGGTAGAAATCGAATCCCTGACCAAAAATGAAGCTAGCCGTTATCTGGATCAATTGTATGCAGCATACGGACGATAGCATCCTTCCGGGGAGAGTTTAAAGCCATAGCCTTATGGATCAGCTCCTGAATTTTCTCCGTCTGTCCCTGCTCCTTATAGATAGAGGCAGCAAGAGAATAGGAGGCACTGATATCTGTTCCTGCCGAAATAGCCGTATTCAAAACGGTAAGGGCCGGAAGGATATAGCCATCCTGGGCCAGAAGAGAAGCATATTCCTGGAGAAGAGTAATCAGCTCTGTATAATGTTGATCATACTCGGTCAAGGCAGGCAGGTTAGCCACCCCGTAGGTGGCCTTAAGCTCCGTATTGGTAATATAATTCAGGTTTACTATTTTGGTCTTTTCAAGATAAAAAAGGCGTTCCATTATTTCACCGATTCGGGAATTGGCAATCAATTTCTGGCTGCATACGGGAGTTAACAGCTTTCCGGGAGAAAGAGCCAGGGCAGAGAAGGAAAAGTAGTTAAGCTGCTCCAGAGATTTTTTTCGTACTTCATTGGATTCCTCTTCTTTTTTCCAGAAAGCTTCCTCTGTTTTTGCCTCTGTTTTCTCATCGCGGTTGATGGCATGGCGGATTACCAGAATCAGAATGATAAAACTTGCAAAAAAAGGGAATTTCATATATAATATCCTCTCGAGATAAATTTATCGGTATCGTATAGCCTGACCCTGAGCAGTTGCTTGAATCAGGAATGTGCACCGCAGGAAGGAGGCGGGAATAAATGATTAATTTTCACAGTGCCAAGACAAAAAAGGTGATTTCTTCCATAATCATCATTCTTCTGGTACTGGCTATGATTGTGCCTACCATTGCTTCTTTATTATCCTACTAATCAGATAAGAAACGAGAAGGTGCTAAGGTTATTCAACTTTAGCATATTTTATATCACTTAGCAACAATTCCCTAGTGAATTTGGATAAGGGAAATTTGAGGAAATGATGAAAACCGGAAAGCCATCGGAGAGTGTGCTGAAACGCTCCATTATCAAATCGTTTAAGAACAGAAGGAAGGAAGTGATTCAGGGTGCAGGTGTAGGGGAGGACTGCGCTCTTTTTTCTTTAGAAGAAAATATGACAGCAGCGTCAGTTTCCACCTTTTCTGTACTTAACAGTGGATTTTTTTCTGCTCAGCTTACGGCAGCGGTCAATAATGTGGCAGCTTCTGGGGCAGAGCCTGTGGCACTTTTGATTTCGGCAGTTTTGCCAAAAGATTATGAGGAAAGAGAGCTTAAAGCTTTGACCACGGAAACGGAAATGGTCTGCCAAAGCTTAAATATACAGGCAGCAGGCGGGGATACCCGATACAGCTCATGGGTGCTGAAGCCGCAAATCAGCGTTACGGTTCTGGCCAAGAAATCCTCTCTCAGTACCTTTGCCAAAAAAAGCAGTCCGGATCAGGATGTGGTAATGACCAAGTGGCTGGGGCTGGCGGGAACCTCCTTTTTGGTAAAGCAGAAAAGAGAAGCCCTCAAAAATCGCCTTCCTGCAGGACTTTTGGATGAGGCGGAAAAATTTATTCAATGGATTTCGGTACTTCCGGAGGCTGCCCTGGCGGTGAAGTCCGGTATCGGAAGCATGCATGATGTTTCCCGTGGGGGACTGTTTACAGCCCTTTGGGAGCTTGCAGAGAAAGATGGTATCGGACTGGAAATTGATATAAAAAAAATTCCTGTACGTCAGGAAACCATAGAAATCAGTGAGGCTCTGGGAGTTAATCCCTATGAGCTGTATGGAGCGGGAAGCCTTCTGATCACCTGTAATCATGGAGAACAGCTGGTGAATACACTAAAAAAGGAAGGTATTCCGGCAGCAGTAATCGGCAGAACCTGTGCAGATAAGGCCAGAATCATTTTGAATCAGGAGGAAAAGAGGTATCTGGACCGGCCATACACAGATAATCTGGAAGAACTGCTGATATAAGAAAATCGGAGGCTTAAGAGGCCAAAAAAGGAGGCAAAAGTAAGGATGAGAGAAAAAATTTTACAGATTGTAGAAAAAAACAGTCGTATCGACTTAAAGGAGCTGGCCATTATCCTGGGAGTGGAAGAGGCTGATATTGTGGCGGAAATGGAGAAAATGGAAGCAGAGGGAATCATCTGCGGCTATCATACTCTGATTAATTGGGAAAAGACCAGTGTAGATAAGGTAAATGCACTGATTGAAGTACGGGTAACCCCTCAGCGCGGCCAGGGCTTTGATAATATTGCGGAAAGAATCTATAAGTACCCGGAGGTAACCGCGGTATATCTTATGTCCGGTGGCTATGATCTTCTGGTATTTTTGGAGGGAAAGAGCTTAAGGGAGGTTTCTGCCTTTGTCAGCGATAAGCTGTCTACACTGGAAACGGTACTCAGTACGGCTACCCATTTCATTTTAAAAAAATACAAGGACCACGGTACTATTTTGTCGAAAAAAAGAGTTGATGAAAGAGAGATGTTTACTCCATGAGAAATCCATTATCTGATAAGATTATTAATATTAAACCATCAGGAATCCGTAAATTTTTTGATATCGTCAGTGAAATGAAGGATGCCATTTCTCTTGGCGTAGGAGAACCTGACTTTGATACCCCCTGGCATATCCGTGATGAGGGAATCTATTCTCTGGAGCAGGGAAGAACCTTCTATACCTCCAATGCGGGCCTGAAGGAATTAAAGGTGGAAATCTGCAATTACCTGAAGCGAAGAATTGGGGTAGAGTATGACTATCAAAAGGAAACAGTGGTCACGGTGGGGGGCTCCGAGGCCATTGATATTGCTCTTCGGGCGATGATCAATCCGGGGGAAGAGGTAATTATTCCTCAGCCCAGTTACGTTTCCTACGAGCCCTGTGCTATTTTGGCCGATGCGGTTCCGGTCATTATCGATCTGAAGGCAGAAAATGAATTTCGGCTGACTGCTGAGGAATTGAGGGCAGCTATTACCGATAAAACGAAGGTGTTGATTCTTCCCTTTCCCAATAATCCTACGGGAGCAATTATGGAAAAGAAGGATTTGGAGGCTATTGCAGAGGTTATCCTGGAAAAGGATATTTTTGTTATCTCTGATGAAATCTATTCCGAGCTTTCCTATAATGGGGATCATGTTTCCATTGTTTCTATTCCCGGTATGCAGGAAAGGACGATTTTGATCAATGGATTTTCCAAAGCCTATGCCATGACCGGCTGGAGACTTGGATATGCCTGCGGGCCGGCAGCCATTATTGAACAGATGTTAAAGATTCATCAGTTTGCCATTATGTGTGCACCCACAACCAGCCAGTATGCAGCAGTAGAGGCTTTGAAAAATGGTGATGAGGATGTGGCCATGATGCGGGAAGCCTATGATCAAAGAAGGCGTTTTCTTCTTCATGCCTTTAAGGAAATGGGACTGCCCTGCTTTGAGCCCTACGGAGCCTTTTACGTTTTTCCCTGTATTAAAGAGTTTGGGATGACCAGCGAAGAATTTGCCACCCGTTTTCTGGAGGAAGAGAAGGTGGCTGTAGTTCCGGGAACGGCCTTTGGGGACAGTGGAGAAGGCTTTCTTAGAATTTCTTATGCCTATTCTTTGGATAATCTTCGTGAAGCTATTGGAAGGCTGGCTGATTTTGTTGCCAGACTGAAGGCAGAAAAAGGAAATTAAGAGAATGAATATTATTTTACATCAGCCGGAAATTCCGGCGAATACGGGCAATATCGGCAGAACCTGTGTGGCTACAGGTTCTGTCCTTCATTTAATTGAGCCCCTGGGATTTCGATTAAATGAAAAGGAAGTTAAACGGGCAGGGATGGATTACTGGGAGCATCTGGAGGTAAGACGTTATATTAATTTTACCGAGTTTTTGGAAAAGAATCCCGGCGCCAGGATTTGGATGGCTACCACGAAGGCAAGGCATACTTATACGGAAGTTGAGTACGGGCCGGATGATTTTATCATGTTTGGAAAGGAAAGCGGGGGAATCCCGGAAGAAATCCTGGTAGACTATGAGGATACCTGTATCAGGATTCCCATGCTGGATAAGATTCGGTCTCTGAATCTGTCCAACTCCGTTTCCATTATTTTATATGAAGCCCTTCGTCAGAACGGCTTTAACGGGATGCAGAATGAGGGAGAGCTGCATCATTTAGAGTGGAAAAAATAAAGCTGCCCCTTTATCTATCATCAACTATTTTGAGGCTTATAGAGAAAAAGCCAGAAAAAGCTGAGACCTGTTATGATGAGCAATATAATAAAACTTGGCCATTGGGTGTACTCATATATCCCTAAAAGGACAGATAAGGCTATTTGCCAAAGCAGACAAGACCTTTTTTCTGATTTTTGAGCTTCGTGCCGTATGTAGGAAACGATAAAAAGGCTAATGCAGGCATACATAAAAATCCGGATAGGAAACAGATTAGATAAGGAATGGTTTTTTAGGAGTAGAAAACTATAAGGGATAGACCATGACCATAAAACAGACGCTCTGTTGCTAATGATAGTCGGTAATTCATCCTCCTTCTTATAGGCATTTTGGGTATTTCTTATTTTGAAGGAGTGAATGACTGTTATAGTGTCTAACAAGAACATTAAAGCAGTAATAATAAACACCATACGCATATCTTTGTGCTGAAAATACAGATAAAGACAATATATCGTTCCCCAAAATATTTGCCAGACTAGAAACAAAAATTGGTTTAATACAGAGGCAGCCTTTAAAGCAGGAAATAGGATACCCGATAAAAAGAAGCCGTACAAGTAAAGATCTATATAATCCGCCCTCTCTTTATACAAACAGCATAGAAGCATCAATCCACCCAGCCAAAGCCAGAAGTAGAGTTGTAATTTTTTATTCATCGTTTTCACCATAACTGAACATTATCCTATTATAATTATAAGCTGAGTTAAAAAGGTATAATTGGGGAAATACAAGATGTTTTCCCCAACTATTCCATTATAGATAATAAATTTGGTAAAATTCTACCATTTTATTACGGTTCCTCCATATGTCCTTACATAATCTGTACATGCCTTATCATTATAAGTTATAATGACTGCTTTCATACACCTTCCAGAAATATAAGTTGTAGATTTATAATAGTTACCTGAATAGGAACCATATATTATGCTTGCGACATTTGCAGAAGTAATTATTCCATTTTTTACTAGTGCAGATGTTCCACTTCCTCCAGATAGTGCTGACATGATTCCAAATACGATGGTTTCAGTAACACCGGATATAGTGTTTAGGGCTGATACAGAACCAGTAGAGGTACATAGGACTCTCCAAGGACCATCCATTTCACCATAACTGCCTTGAAGCCATTCTTCTGATCCGGTTCCATTTCCGCCTGGTCTTCCGGCCCACGCAAATGGCCGGATTTCCATAGCCTGCGTAGGTAGACTAGGGAATGCACAAACAAAAAGTGCAAGGCAGACTAATGAAACAAATAGTTTTTTTAAATTCTTCATAGAGTTTCCTCCTTTTCTTTTTATATTTTCAAAATACCAGATAATTCCCTTATTTTCCAGAATAACTCCGTAAACGGTCACTTAACTCCGTAAACGGTCAAATTTCCTCTTCCTCCTCACAGACTATGGGCAGAGAGAAGACAAATTCCGTGCCAACACCCTCCGTACTGATGACATTAATATTCTCATCATGGGATCGGATGATTTCCCGGGTAATGGAAAGTCCCAAGCCGGTTCCTTTTTTATCCTTTCCCCGGGACAGATCCGTTTTATAAAACCGATTCCAGATCTGCTTTAGGCTGTCCTTGGGAATCCCGATACCGCTATCCTTTACGGAAACAAAGATTTTGCTATGCTTTTCGTAGGTCTCTATTTTTATGGTGGAATCATGATGAGAAAATTTAATGGCATTATCCAACAGATTGTAGAGAACCTGTTGGATTTTTCCCATATCTGCCTTTACCGGCATAACCTCACCGGTAAGGGCCAGCTGTACAGCAATTCTTTTATTTCTGCAGGCCGGCTCAAAGCTGGTCGCCGTATCCCGGATGATCTGATTCAGATCAAAAATTGTTTTTTCCAAAATCATTCCCTTTGTGTTTAAATTATTCAGGGTTAGTAGGGAGTTGGTCAGCTTAATCAAACGATCAGTTTCATTCAATACAATCTGGATATACTTGGGATGATCCTTGGGCTCAATAGTACCATCCAGCATGGCCTCCAAAAAGCCCCGGATAGAGGTTAAGGGAGAGCGGAAATCATGGGAGACATTGGCCACCAGTTTTTTCTGATTATCCTCACCCTTGGCGATTTCTCCGGCCATATAGGAGAGGGTGGAAGCCAGATAGCCCATTTCATCCTCACTGTCAATCTGAAGCTCATAATGCATATTTCCGGCAGCATACTGTTCCGTTGCTGTTGTGATTTTCCGCAGAGGGGTATAGACAATTTCCGTAAAAAAAATCAGGATAATCAGGGAAAGCAAAAACAGCAGAATAAGCATAATATAGGAGATTTTTAACAGATTTTCCTTGGAAGTCAGTAAATCCTCCATACTGCTGTGAATAACAACATAGCCCTTTACCGTATAATCCGAGGTAATGGGAGCAAAGACACTGAGCATCTCCTCCTCAAAGGAGCCAAAAAAATTTCCTATGGTATAATAGGAGCCCAGAGTAACTGTGGGATCAAAGCTTTCTACAATTCGTTCATTTTCCACATCTACCGGCTGGGTGGAATCCAGAATCATTCGCCCGGAAGGGTTAATGATCCAGATGGTGGCGGAAAGGTAGGTGTCCAGGGCATCCAGCTGCTTTTTTACTGTATCCAGAGAGACAGCACTGTCATAAAGATCGTAGGCGTAGGTGTTGGCAATCAGAGTTGCTTCCTTGTACAGAGCCTCTGCCCTCTCTCTCTTTAAATGCTCAAGCGTCATATCGGATACAAAAACGGCAACCACGATAAACCCGAAGACACCGAAAATCAAATAGGCCAGGCAGAATTTCCAATATAGGGTTTTACGCATGGCTTATTACCTCAAATTTATAACCGATTCCCCATATTGTAGCGATACGCCAATCCTCATGGTCCTTGATTTTTTCCCGGAGACGCTTAATATGCACATCTACAGTACGGGTATCACCGATATACTCGTAGCCCCATATCTGATCCAAAAGCTGCTCTCTGGTAAATACATGATTGGGAGAAGCTGCTAAAAAGTATAAAAGCTCCAGCTCTTTGGGAGGCATATCCACCGCTTTTCCTTTATACAGGACAGAATAGTTGGTCTGATTGACAGTCAAATCGGAATATTCCACGCACTTGATATCTGCCTTCTGACTGGCTTCGGGAGCAGCCTTAAACCTTCTTAGGACAGCCTTGACCCGGGCTACCAGCTCCTTAGTATCGAAGGGCTTTTCCATATAGTCATCAGCCCCCAGCTCCAGTCCCAATACTTTATCGAAAACCTCCCCTTTAGCAGAAAGCATAATGATAGGGGTAGAGGATTTAGCTCTTACCTCGCGGCAGACCTGGTAGCCGTCAATACCGGGAAGCATAAGATCCAAAATAATCAGATTGGGAGAAAAGCTGTCCATAGCTTTAAGAGCAGATTCGCCGTCATATACGATCATTGTCTCGAAGCATTCCTTAAGTAAATAAAGAGAAATCAGGTCGGCAATATTCTGATCATCATCAACAATTAATATTTTTTGTTTGGCTGCCATAGCAGAATCCTCCTTTTTTATTTTTTAAATTCAGCAATTGTGACACCGGCATCACCTTCTCCAAATTCTCCCAGACGGAAGGATTGGATAGTTTTACAGCGGCGCAGATGATTCTGGACACCGGCACGAAGAGCACCGGTTCCTTTACCATGCACAATACGGACACTGGGCAAATGGGCCAGATAGGCATCATCCAGATACTTATCCAAAAGAGCGATTGCTTCATCCACAGTTTTTCCCAAAAGGTTGATTTCAGGAGAAACACTGAGGCTTTTGGACATTTTGACTTTTCCGCTTCCGGTACGGCTTAAGACGGGAGTGGTTATAGTGGGCTCATCGATTAAGACAAGATCCCTGATATTCGTTTGAGAGCGTATAATTCCACACTGTACAAAAAGGTTCCCCTTTTGATCAGGAAGAGAATTAACCGTTCCCTTTAATCCCATGGAAAGAATTTTTACACTGTCACCCAGCTTAAGATCACCGGGCTTTAAAGCCTTTTTAGCAGGAGCCTCCGTTTTCAAGGTGAGCTTTTCGTTCTTTTGATTAATCTTGTCTCGGATTCCCGCTCGCGCCTTTTCCAAATCCTTTATGGATGCTCCCGGACCGGCCTTTTGGAAAATCCTTATGGTTTCATCGGCCACGGCCTTGGCCTCCTGAAGAATTTCCTTAGCTTCTTCGTTAGCCCGCCGTAGGATCCGGTCACGATTTTCATCAAGCTTTTCATTTTTTTGCTGAAGGCGATTCTTTAAGGTTTTGATTTCTGCTTTATAATTGGCAATTTCCAGCTGTTCCTTTTCAATGGTGATGCGGCTTTGCTCCAAAGAAGCCAGCAAATCCTCGAAGCTTTCCTTGTCCGCACTGATTTCTTCTCTGGCCTTATCAATAATCTGCTCGGGAAGCCCCAGTTTACCGGAAATGGCAAAGGCATTACTTTTACCCGGAATACCGATTAGCAGTCGGTAGGTAGGGCTTAAGGTCTCTACATCAAATTCACAGCAGGCATTTTCCACGAAGGGAGTAGACAGGGCAAAGACCTTCAGCTCACTGTAGTGGGTGGTAGCCATGGTGCGGATTCCTCTTTCATGCAGGTGGGAAAGAATGGCAATGGCCAGGGCCGCTCCCTCGGTAGGGTCGGTTCCCGCATTTAATTCGTCAAAGAGGCAGAGAGAATCTGAGTCTGCTTCCTCTAAGATGGTGACGATATTTTTCATGTGGGAGGAGAAGGTGCTTAAGCTTTGCTCAATGCTCTGCTCATCTCCGATATCGGCAAATACATTGGTAAAAACAGATAGTTCAGAACGGTCTGCCGCAGGAATGTGGAGGCCTGCCTGACCCATCAGCGTAAACAGCCCCAGGGTTTTTAAGGAAACGGTTTTTCCGCCGGTATTGGGGCCGGTAATAATCAGCAGGTCAAAATCCTTTCCCAAAGAAATATCGATGGGAACTACTTTTTTTTTATCCAACAAAGGATGGCGTCCTTTACGGATATGGATATAGTGCTCCTGATTAAATATGGGTTCACTGGCATTCTGCTCCAGAGCAAGCAAGCCCTTGGCAAAAATAAAATCCAGCTGTGTCAAAATTCTCTGGTTTTCGGCAAGGGCAGGAATATATTCACCTGCCTGACTGCTTAAGGAAGCCAGAATCCGTTCGATTTCCTCCTTTTCCTGAAGCTCCAGCTCTTTTAACTGATTATTCAGATTGACTACGGATGAGGGTTCAATGAACAGGGTAGAACCGGTGGAGGATTGGTCATGAATCATTCCGGGTACCTGATTTTTATATTCAGCCTTTACGGGAATACAATAGCGGTTATTTCTCATGGTAACTACCGCATCCTGAAGATAGGTTCTGCAGGAGCCGTTTACCAGGCTGTTCAGCTGGCTGTGAATTTTTTCGTTGGTTAATAATTTTTGCCGGCGAAGATGCTTCAGGGCAGGGCTGGCATCATCAGCAAATTCCTCTTCGGAAAGAATGCAGCGCCGGATTTCCTGAGAGAGAAAGGTCAGGGGTTCAATGGTATCAAAGAGGTTATCCAGAGTATCCCGGGGACTGTCCTCTCTTTCTCTTCGGCCATAGGTTTTCACCCGATTGGCATTCTCCAGAAGACCGGCAATGGTTAAAAGCTCGGCGGCAGACAGGCAGCTGCCAATTTCCAGTGAGCTTAAGGAAGAGCCGACAGGCTTGTTCCCCCCGAAGGAAAGCCCGCCTTTTTTCATCAGACGGTTCAGGGCATCCCGGGTATTGGCCTGATCTAAAGAAATCTCTTTCAAATCGGTTTTCGGTAAAAGCAAGCGGCACAAATCCTTGCCGGGAAGAGAAGAGGCCCGTTCCTCCAACAGATTGATGATTTTATGGTATTCTAAAATGGTTAATGCTTTTTGATTCATATTGGCCTTACCTTTTCATAAATGTTTTCCTTAGGTATCATACCATATTTTATCGGAAAATACTATGTACATAGAGGTTTACATAGGATATACTTGTATA
>JBJFFP010000067.1:21674-30673 GCA_051891855.1 Lachnospiraceae bacterium
GTATATGAAGTACAGGAAGGTTTGGTGAGGAGTTTGGAGGAAAAACGGGACTTTGAATTTATGACGGAACGGGTAAAGGACCGTCCCATAAATAAGCGGAAGCTGTTGAGAAAAACTGCGGTTACTGCCGCTATGGCCCTGGTTTTCGGTTTAATTGCCTGTGTAACCTTTTTGGTGCTTGAACCGGTAGTTTCCAATTGGCTTTATCCCCAGGAAAAGATTGATATGATTGAAATTCCTCAGGATACCCAGGAAATGCTTCCGGAGGATATGCTGGTACACGAGGAGAGTGTGCTGGAGCAGACGGAAGAGGTAATCAATACCCTGAAAAATGAAATTCAGATGGATACGGCTACTTATACGGAGCTGTACGATAATCTTTATGAAGTGGTACAGGATTTTGAACCGGCAATGGTGACGGTGACCAGTGTAAGTCAGGATGTGGACTGGTTCAATGCCCCCTATGAAAATCAGGGACAGACAACAGGATTTTTACTGGTAGATAATAATCGTGAAGTTATGATTCTGGTGATGAATAAGGATTTAAAAGAGGGAGAAGAACTAAGAGTTACCTTTTCTAATGGGGATCAGGCAGGAGCCCTTATCCGGGGAACGGACAGGGAAACCGGTTTGTCAGTCCTGGCTGTTTCAAAAGAGGATATGGCTACAGTAACTTTAGAAGAGATTGAATATATCAGTCTGGGAAGAACCTTAGGAATATCTATGCTGGGAAGCCCGGTAATTGCCATAGGCCGTCCTTTGGGAAGCAAGACCTCTGTGGTATACGGGATGATTACCTCTGAGGGAACGGTTCTCAACCTGACGGACAGTAATTATGAGCTGCTGACTACAGATATTTACGGAAGTACGGAGGCTTCCGGAATTTTATTGGATATGAACGGGCAGGTTGTCGGAATCATCAATCAGAAATATAATGAAAAGACAGCATCCAATCTGCTTTCTGCCATTGCCGTAACGGAGTTAAAGGCTGTATTACAAAGGATGGCAAATGGTCTGTCCAATACCTATCTGGGAATTAAGGGTACGGATGTACCGGAGCAGATTGAAAAGAATCTGAAGGTGCCACGGGGGGCATATGTGGCGGAAATCGTCATGGATTCTCCTGCTATGGCAGCAGGTATCCAGAGTGGGGACGTCATCGTACAAATTGATGATACGGTGATATATTCCTTTAAGGACTATACCGAAGCGATTCGGACAAAGCAGCCGGGAGATACGGTGAAAATTGTGGTGATGCGCCATGGCCAGCAAGCATACCGGCAGGTTAATTTAGAGGTGGTTATGGGAGAATTGGCCAATTAGTCTTAGCTTTATCAGAGCATAAAATGGAGGAGATTATGAAATATATTAAGGACTATCGAGACGGAGACAGAGTATTTGATATTTATTTATGTAAACACAAGCAGTCAGCAGTGACCAAAAATGGAAAGCCCTATGAAAATGTGATTTTACAGGATAAAACAGGAACCATAGATGCTAAGATATGGGATCCCAACAGTGCAGGAATCTGTGAATTTGATGCACTGGACTATATCGAGGTATATGGAGACGTGAATGCCTTTCAGGGGGCTTTGCAGATTAGTATTAAGCGTACCCGAAGATGTGATGAGGGGGAGTATGATCCGGCAGATTATCTTCCGGTCAGCTCAAAAAATATTGAAGAAATGTATCAGGAGCTGAAAACATACATAGAGAGTATTAAAAACCAGCACCTGTATGCTCTTCTGGAGGCAATTTTTATTCGGGATGATGAGTTTGTTCGGATTTTTAAAAAATCCTCTGCAGCCAAAAGTGTTCATCATGGCTTTATCGGAGGGTTGTTGGAGCATACCTTAAGTATAGTGAAGCTGTGTGACTATTATTCATCCGCCTATCCTTTACTGAATCGGGATTTGCTTCTTACGGCGGCTATGTGCCACGATATCGGAAAAACGAAGGAGCTTTCGGCTTTTCCCGAAAATGATTATACGGATGACGGTCAGCTTTTGGGGCATATTATTATCGGCGTGGAAATGGTGGGAGAGCAGATTCGTAAGCTGCCCGGATTTCCTCCGCTTCTGGCAGCAGAAATCAAGCACTGTATTCTGGCCCATCATGGAGAGTATGAATACGGTTCTCCGAAAAAACCGGCTATTATGGAGGCTATGGCTCTCAACTTTGCGGATAATACAGATGCCAAGATGCAGACCTTTGCCGAGCTTTTACAGTCAACCAGGGAAACTGGCTGGCTGGGCTATAATCGGCTGTTTGAATCCAATCTACGGGTGACGAAGGTAGATTGAGAAGGAAGATTTGGTAAAAAATCAGCGAGGAGATATATGGGATTTCAAAAAAACGATATTTGTCAGGTGACAATAGAGGATATGGGGGAGAACGGAGAAGGCATTGGTAAGGTGGAGGGCTATACACTGTTTATCAAGGACGCAGTTATCGGGGATATGGTGGAAGTCAAAATAATGAAGGCCAAGAAGCATTATGCTTATGCCAGACTGGAGAGGGTGATTGCACCTTCTCCTTTTCGCGTTATTCCCCGCTGCAGCCTCTATCGGCAGTGCGGGGGATGCCAGCTTCAGGCATTATCCTATGAGAAACAGTTGGAATTTAAGCAAAATAAGGTAAAAAATAATCTGATCCGTATCGGGGGTTTTTCTTCTGAAATGGTGGAGGAAATTATGGAGCCTCCGGTAGGGATGGAGGAGCCCTTCCATTACCGGAATAAGGCCCAGTTTCCCTTTGGAAGGGATAAAGAGGGAAAAACGGTTACCGGCTTTTATGCGGGACGAACCCACAGCATCATTGCCAATACGGATTGCGCTTTGGGTGTATCCGAAAATGAAATCATACTGAAGAAGATTCTGGATTATATGAAGGACACGGGGGTAACGGCCTATGAGGAAGAGAAACATCAGGGACTTCTTCGCCATGTATTGATTCGGAAAGGCTTTGCTTCCGGCCAGCTTATGGTCTGTCTGGTGATTAACGGAACCAAGCTGCCCAGGGCGGACAGGCTTATCGAAGCCTTGACACAAATTCCCGGGATGACCGGAATCAGTATCAGCATAAACCGGGAGAAAACCAATGTAATCCTGGGTAAAGAAATCCGACTTTTATGGGGGAGAGAGCAGATTGAGGATACCATAGGCGGACTGACCTTTAAGATTTCCCCATTGTCTTTTTATCAGGTGAATCCGGTTCAGACGGAAAGAATCTATTCCAGGGCTCTGGAATATGCAGCGCTTACCGGAAGAGAAACGGTGTGGGATCTGTACTGCGGTATAGGAACCATTTCGCTTTTCTTAGCCGGTAGGGCAAAGCAGGTATATGGCGTGGAGATTATCCCCCAGGCTATCGAGGATGCCAGAGAAAATGCCCGTTGTAATAAAATCGGCAATGTGGATTTTTTTGTGGGTAGGGCAGAGGAGGTCTTACCCGAGAAGTATGAAAAGGAAGGTATCTATGGGGATGTAATTGTGGTTGACCCGCCCAGGAAGGGCTGCGATGAGGCTTGTCTGGCTACTATGGTGAAGATGCAGCCGAAGCGAATCGTCTATGTCAGCTGCGATTCTGCTACCCTGGCCAGAGATATGAAGTACCTAAGTGAGCAGGGCTATGAGCCAAAGAGGGTGGGGATGTTTGATAATTTTCCGAATACGGTGCATGTGGAGAGTGTTGTTCTTTTGTCCCAACTGAAAGCGGATGATTATGTTGAGGTGGAGTTAGAGTTGGACGAGCTTGATTTGACCTCAGCGGAAAGCAAAGCGACTTATGCGGAGATTAAGGATTATGTGCTGAAGGAGCATGGGTTGAAGGTCTCTAATCTATACATTTCACAGGTAAAGAGGAGATGTGGAATAGAGGTTGGGGAGAATTATAACCTGCCGAAGTCGGAAGATAGCAGGCAACCTCAATGTCCGGAAGAGAAGGAAAATGCTATAAGGGATGCGTTGAAACATTTTGGGATGGTTTAGAGAGGTGAGCACATGGCATTAAACTATATGGTGTATCAGTATGATGGCTGCAGGAATGCAGTTGTTATGACAGATATGGATGGCAAGCAACTTGTAATTGACTGTGATAAGGCAGAGGCACAGGTTGTGTTGGAGGAGCCGGAGGATGTAGGAATCCTTGCCAGACTCGCAAGGAAAGAGCCTGCAAGTTATGTAAGTATTGCAATGCGTCCAGGTGGATTGCAGGATTATGTGGATGTGTGGAATGAGTTGAATTGAGGATATGTTATGATGGAGTACCGGTTGGAATGATCTGACTGGTACTTTTTTGTTTTTTAAGGGGTTATTCTTCAATGAGGAGATAAAGTAAGACAGATGCCATTGATAAATCTGATAGCATCTGTCTTACTACATAGTGACAATTTGGCATGTTTATATGAAAAAGGAAATGGAAAAATGAGATGAAATGGCGGAAGAGAAGATCAATCGTTCACCTTGTTTTTGAAAAAAGTCCTTTCCCATATTTGGAATTTCTACCGACGAATGGCACCCTATTACAATAAAATTTTCTGCGGTTCTTACTTACCTCTCGCACGATTTGGATTCAAAAGCAAACTGTATTATTCTTGTTTGATAAAAACAGTACTCGTCAGGGATAATCCGGAAGCCATTTTATCCCAAAAATCTTGACTTTTTGGGATAAAATAATATCATTATATCAAGATTTAATGATATCATTTAGGAGGTGCTATCTTTGATTAAAGAGAATAAAGCCACTCGTACCAGACAAGTGCAATTTAGAATGGATCCTGATAAAGTAAAGCGGTTACTTGCAGCCATTGCATACGATGACAATATGCATAGTATGGCAGATTTGTTTAACAAAGCAGCTGATGAATACTTAAAGAAGCAGGAAGAAAACGGAGGAAAAGGTAATGGTAAATAAAATCGTATATCGCACCGAAGACGAGGTTAGAGATAGTGCTAAAATTCAACTTGGCTTTGATAAGGTTGAAGCTAACGTAAAACAAGGAACGGGACAAATTACAACTTTCAATCAGTTGGGTTTTAAAGGTGTAATTGATAAACCTGATGGTTGGTATCTTCCGGATGACTGCACCTTGCCTGCAATTATTTTGGAAACAAAATCAGAGCAGGAAGATATTTCGTTACAGAAATGGGTAAATGAACTTATAAAAAATCTCAATATCGTAAGAAAGAAATATAAAAATGTCTGTGGTATTTTATATAATGGCGTTGATATTAGAGTGTTCAAAAACGATAACGAATTATGCAATATAGAAATCTCAAATGTGCTTCAGGACAAATCATATTACTTGTCGCTTTTTACACAAGATACGATTGACAAACAGCATATTTATAATTTGACAAAACGTATTAACGATTGTTTGCATACAGAATTTGGTATAAAGAATTTATATCATCGAATGATTTTTACAGCCTGTGCATTGGTTGCTAAAAGATACGGTGCATTATTGATTAAAGATATGAATTTTACTTTAATGAAAAATTCTATTTTAAGTACCCTTTCAAAATCATTGGAAGATAGCAGAAAGCAGAACTTAAAACTTGATTTGCTTACAGAGGTGTACGCAGAAATCAAGATGAACAACACTACAAATCAAGATGCGATTAACAATTTTATTGATTGGGTTTCTGAAATCTCGGATTGCGTTAACTCAGACTATTGGAATGGCGAAGATGTTATGGGTATCTTCTTCAATGAGTTTAACCGCTATAAGAAGAAATCCGAAAGCGGTCAGGTTTTTACTCCCGACCATATTACCTCGTTTATGTATAGGCTGATTGAAGTTAATCAAAACGACAAGGTGTTAGATGCAGCTTGTGGATCAGGTGCTTTTTTGGTAAAGGCAATGTGTAATATGATGAAGGAAGCAGGCGGAATCAATACGAAAAAGGCATCTCAAATTAAAGATACTCAGTTGTATGGTATCGAATTTGATCGAGAAATATTTGCGCTTGCCTGTGCGAATATGCTTATTCATAAAGACGGCAAAACAAATTTGGAACACCTTGATAGCAGAACACAAGAGGCTTGTGATTGGATTAAATCTAAAAACATTACGAAAGTGCTTATGAATCCACCTTTTGAGTCTAAATATGGTTGCTTGACTATCGTTGAAAACGTATTAAAAAATGTGCCAAGAAATACAAAGTGTGCGTTTATTCTCCCTGATAAGAAATTGGAAAAAGATAAAAGGGGAAGAAAACTACTCAAGCACAGTACTCTTGAAAAAATCATAAAATTGCCTGAAAAAGTTTTCTCAGAAGGTGTTACAACATCCATCTTTATATTTACGGCAGGAGTTCCTCAAAATGATAAGGAAATCTTCGCTTGTTACATAGAGGAAGATGGCTTGGAAACCGTTAAAAACCAAGGCAGACAAGACATTAAAGATAGATGGCAAAGTATCGAAGATAGATGGGTGGATATTATCCGTAAACAATCGGGAGATGACACTGTTCAATGGATTAAGCCTTCTAAAAATTTGAGCTATCAAATGCCCGAAAAACCATTTGAAATTTTTGAAGAAGATTTCACAAAAACAATGATGGATTACTTAATGTTTAAGCAAGGAATTGATGTGAAAGAATTCAGCGATTCTTTGGTTAAAAAGGTTATGTATGATAGCAAAATATCTTCTAAAGAAAACGATATAACCATCGTTTTGAAGGGAAAGGAAGCACAAAATGAAACAGATTGATACAAAACAATGGAAAGAATTTGTTATAAAAGATTTGTTTACTGTTAAAAGACCATCAGCTCGTAGTCAGGCAAATTATGAAGATGGTGATGTCCCGTTTGTTGCATCGGGAAACTTTAATAATGGGGTATTAAAATATTTGCAACCAAAAGAAAATGAAATTTTGGATTCCGGCAACTGTATAACTGTTAGTCCAATTGATGGCAGTAGCTTTTATCAAAAAGATGATTTTCTTGGTAGAGGTGGTGCTGGCAGTTCAATAATTTTATTATATAATCCTAATTTGAATCTATATAATGGTTATTTTATTGCAACTGTAATACGTACGGTATGTAGAAAATATGCATATAGTGATATGGCCAACAAAGATACAATCGGAGCAGAAAAAATAAAATTGCCTATTGACGAAACGGGCAATCCAGATTTTTCATATATGGAATCGTATATGAAAAATCTGGAACTTGCAGTCACTTCTTCACTGACTGACTTGCAGTCAGCAAAGAACTTCGGTTTTTCAAGCGATATTGATATAAGTAGATGGAAACTGTTTCAAATATCTGATTTGTTTAATGTGCAAAAAGGGAAACGACTAACAAAGGCGGATATGAAAGATGGTGAAATAAGATTTATAGGTGCAACTGCTATTAACAATGGGATTACTGCTTATATCTCAAACGATGAACACCTACATCCGAAAAATACAATTACACTGAGTTATAATGGTTCTATTGGTGAAGCGTTTTATCAGGATGAAATGTTTTGGGCATCAGATGATGTAAATGTTTTATATCCAAAGTTTGAAATGAATAGGGAAATTGCGTTTTTCATTATTCCCCTTTTGAAAACAGCAGGTAAAAGATACGCATTCATAGATAAGTGGAAAAAGGAAGATATGGAAAAGAGCAAAATTCCTTTGCCGACGGATAAAGATGGCAATCCAGATTACGAATATATAGAAAATTATATGGCGAATAAATTTAATGTAACAAAAAGCTTTCTGATGAACTTAGCCGCTTGTGTTTAATTTACGAAAAAAGGTCTTTGGTTATATGGATAATAATTGAAAAGGTGCGTCACAAAGTGGAGCCATTTTTCAAAAGGTGTGTCAAAAAGTGGAGCACTTTTATGAAAAGGGTGTCAAAAAGTGACGCACCTTCCAAAGTAGGGAAACCTGTCTTCAAAAAAGGTGCGCCACAATGTGGAGCCATTTTTCAAAAGGTGTGCCAAAAAGTGGAGTACTTTTCTCAAAAGTGCGTCAAAAAGTGGCATACCTATATAAATAACGGGGGTTTTAGGGGATTCCCCTAACAAGATGCATGAAAATGGCTTGTGGCCACAAAATGCGTATCTTGCGAAAGACACCTAGAGAACTTTTTCGGGCATTGGAAAAGTTGCTATTTTCAATGATTTTTTGCCCAAAATGTAGGTATGTCGGAATTTCCAACATAGAAATTAATAAGTATGTCAACATTTCCAACATAAAAATGTAATTCCGACATAGATTTCCAACATACCGAAATACAGGTATTTTTAAGACCAACATAAAATTCCAACATGAAAAATGGAAAGTGTGTCGGAAATTCCAACATAAAAATAGGGTTCCGACATGGATTTCCAACATACTTACAGAAGGGAGGCAATTGGATGTCTCAAGATAAATTAACTCTGGTAAAGAAGTTTCGTTTGAGTCCAAGAGAAGCGTCAATGCTGGCGGATAAAGCACAGCAAGCAAACATGACTGAATCAGAATATTTGCGACTTATGATTTCTCAGAAGCCAAATGATTATCTGGAGATAAGGATATTGTTGAGAGAGCTTATTAACGAGGTAAATCATATCGGAATAAATATTAACCAGATTGTCCACAATTACAATTCCGGCATATATTCGGAGGATGACAAAGAGCGTCTGGTAGCCTATATGCGCAAACTGAATATGGAAGTGAACAACGTATATAAAACCGTAAACGAAGGAAAGCTTGGAAACGAGTAAGAGGAAATTATTTCTCACCGGAATCATTGCTTTTTCTAATCCATAGTTGTATCATTAAGACAAGAAGTCATTGAGACTTATAAGGACGAAAAGATGCAGAAGTGATTATGGAAGGAGGGAAGCTTTGAACAAGGAATTTGAACGCTGCTGCACATTCCTAGCCGAGATGATGGAAAAATACGGAGCATTGGTTTTGCAAGATATCGCAGTAGAGATTCAGTATGAACCGGAAACTTGGTGTGATGATGCAGAGGGAAAAAGACTTCGGTATGAGGCTTATGCGAGAAGATTT
>JBJFFP010000068.1:0-30385 GCA_051891855.1 Lachnospiraceae bacterium
CATTGTATTTTGAATCAGTTCTGCCAGTTTTTTTGCTTCCTCTTCAATAACCTGCTGTTCTTTACCTTCAATCATAACCCGAACCTTGGGTTCTGTACCGGAAGGACGGATAAGCACCCTTCCTTCTCCTGCAAATTTTTTCTCTAAAACAGCAATGGCATCGGCGATTTCCGGATAGTCCATATATTTTTCTTTCTTATGATTGGGAACCCGGGCATTGACTAGGGCCTGGGGCAATACACTCATGATTCCTGCCAGCTCAGAGAGGGGTTTTCCCGTTTCTACCATTACCTGCAGTAAGTGAAGTGCACTTAAAAGTCCGTCGCCGGTGGTATTCTCCTCCAGAAAAATCACATGGCCGGACTGCTCACCGCCCAGACTGGCTCCGATTTCCTTCATTCGCTCTAAAACGTAACGATCTCCCACCTTTGTCTGTTCTATAGTCAGACCCTTTTCCTTTGCCATCAGATAAAAGCCCAGATTACTCATTACCGTAGCCACAATGGTATCCTTTTTTAGCTTACCCTGTGTTCTCATATGGTTTCCTACAATGGCCATAATCTGGTCTCCATCTACGATTTTTCCATTTTCATCCACTGCCAGAAGACGATCCGCATCTCCATCAAAGGCCAATCCTATATCAGCCCTTTCATAGACTACCCTGGCCTGAAGCTCTTCCATATGGGTAGAGCCACAGTTAGCATTAATATTGGTTCCGTCCGGATTATTGTGGATAGCAATTACCTGGCCTCCAAGATCCTTCAGTGCCTCAACAGAAGTATAATAAGATGCACCCTCTGCACAGTCTACTACAATTTTCAGTTTGCTTAAATCTACCGGTACGGTCTGAACCGCATGATTGACATATTCTTCCTTTGCATCGGTACGATATTTAATCTTACCTATACCGGAGCCGGTAGGAAATTTCACCCCGGCCATATTACTTCTGATCAGTTCCTCAATCTCGTCCTCCAACTCATCCGGCAGCTTATAGCCCTCACCATTGAAAAACTTGATTCCGTTAAATTCCACAGGATTATGAGAGGCGGAAATAACCACTCCCGCATCTACCTTATATTTTTTGGTCAGATAGGCAACTGCCGGAGTAGGGATCACTCCTACATAAACTGCATTCGCCCCTACACTGCACACACCTGCCATGAGAGCGTTGGCCAGCATATCTCCTGAAATTCTGGTATCACAGCCTACCATAATAGTAGGCTTATGGCTGGTTTCCTTCGTCAATACATAGGCACCTGCCTGCCCCAGCTGCATAGCCATGAGAGGTGTGAGTTCCTCATTTGCAACACCTCGTACACCATCGGTACCGAATAATCTAGCCATAGCTTCCTCCCTTTCTTTATTCCGCTGCTGATATTTCCACTTCTATCTCGATTTTTTCTGCTACTTCCACACCTTCAGGAAGCTCAAAGGTGAGCTCCACCTCATAAGTTCCTTCCTTTAATTCCTCCAGCCCTTCCTGAACCATATATTTTCGGATATCCAAATATGCCTGAACCTCATCCTCTCTCAGCTCATTCATTCTGGATTCCAATCCGGTATAAGTAACGGGCAGAGAGCCTATATTCAGATAAACTTTAGCCTCCCATCCATCGGGAACATTGATAATCTGGATCTTTTTACTGTCAAACTCTGTACTGTTGACCACTTCCTTTTCCACATAAGCCGTCACAAAAACTCTTCCGCTAAAAGAAGAATCTGCAAAGGAAATACCCTCCGGCAGATATTTCTTTAAATCAATTTGTGACCCTACATTTGCTTTTGCATTGGAAATATCAATAGCATCGTCAATTTCAATAAAATTGATATTTTTTAGAATACCCGGCTTAGCCGCAATTTTTACTGAAGCAGGCTCACCTGTCACCTCACCGGTCCAGCCATATCCTGTTTCCGGAATTCCGCTGACAACAAAATTTAAGGGAACCTCTTTGGTGGCAAGAATCGTTGCCACACACTGTACCTCTGTAATGCTGGCAGTTAAACGGCTGTCGATAATTCTTTCCCCTTCGGCACTGTAAAGCTCTATAGGAAGCAGCATAGTGACATCCTCCGTTGCTCCATTTAAGTCAAAGGTCACAGCTGCCTTAGCTACCAGATTTACCAGGGATTGAGGCCCTGAAATGGTCAGTGCATTCTGCTCAGTCTCTGCCTGCCCCAGAATATGCCCTTCTGCAGGTTCGTTTTTCACATTAATCTCTATACTTTTTTGCACCCTTCTTATATCCTCTACCTTAAGGGATACGTAGGTCTGATCAGAGCGCAGACTTTCAATTTTATTTCCGCTGATTCTGGTGGTATTCAGCTTGATTGGTACCTGATTATTTTCATCTATCTCAGTCAAATCCGCAGTGGCAGAAATATTAACCGCCGAAAAATTATCCAATACGGACCGATTGGCCCGAACGGTAACCGATATCTCATCCGTATTGTCCAGAACCTCCACATACTTACCCGCATTGGTCATTGCCGCCGTATTTTGGAGCTGAACCGTAACGGAATAGGATTTGCTTTGATAGGGATCATTGATATTAATCGAAATAATCCACAGTCCTACGGAAAACAGAACTGCGATTATTTTCAGATTTAGATTATTTGTTATCTTTTCCTTCATCCTAATCCTGTCTTCCCTTCTGGGCATCCTTTGCCTTTACTTTGAATATTCTTCTCTTTTTCTCCTCTGCAGGCTTATTCTGAATCTTTTCCAGCTCCTTTTCTATATCCTCACCACGAAGGCCTCTCCTTAGCTGCCCCTTATAAGCTGAGCTGATTTTCCCTGTCTCCTCCGATACAATCAGCGTCATAGAGTCGGTTGCTTCCGATATCCCTACTCCTGCCCGATGCCTTGTCCCCAAATCCTTACTTAATTCCATATTATCGGAAAGAGGCAGATAGCAGGTGGCTGCCTGGATACGATCTCCCTTAATGATTACCGCTCCATCATGAAGGGGTGTATTATGCTCGAAAATATTGATTAACAGCTGGCTGGTTACCACACCATCCACTTCTATTCCCGTATTTTCATACTCAGACAGATTATCATCCTGGCATACAACAATCAAAGCTCCCGTTTTCACTTTGGCCATTTCTACACATGCCCTGCTGATTTCCCGAATCGTTTTATCTGAAAAAAGCCCTTCATCCGCACGGTTAAACTCCACCGGTAAAAAAGCAGCAATAATATTTTTCTTTCCCAGAGTTTCCAGTGCCTTTCTCAATTCCGGCTGCAAAACAACAATCACCCCTATCACACCAATGTAAACTACATTTTGTGCGATCCAGATGATTGTATTCATTTCCAGTAATGCCGCTACCAGAAACATGATCATTATGGATACAATCCCCTTCATCAGAGGCCATGCACGAGTGTTTTTCATCCACACCAGCATGTGGTATACCACAAAGGAAATGATGGCGATTTCCAGCACATCAATTACTCCCACCGTGGGAATATGAAGATTGGGATTATTTTCAAAAAACGTGATAATCTGCTCCATCTATTGTCAGTCCTGTCTTATTGTTTATTTCCATCCTCCGTATTGGATGCGGTAGTACGGGATACTCCGTGAGCAGTCTTAATTGTACTTACCTTTTTCGTCTGTTTACCCGTCTTGCTTTTCTGCTGTTTGTTAATTCTCTTTACTTTTTTCTGGGGAGCGGCCACCATATTTTTCGGCACCGCCTTCACGTAATAATAATATTCATCATCCTCGAACTGCACCGACTCAGTACGGCTGTAATCTACATTAAACTCCATAAACCGAATAATCTGACAAATGAAAAAGGCAGCTACACTTCCTCCTATAATTCCCCAAACTGAGAAGTTTAAATCCATCATGAACTCACAAATCAGTAAAAGCACGGCATTAGTGGAAATCCCTACCAAAATGGCTGCATTCCATGCGTGATCAATGGACAGTCTTCTTATCGTATACACCAGAATAATCGTTACCGCAAAGACTATAATGGTTACCAGCATGGCTCTATTATCCATGATTCCATCAATCATCAATCTCAGCTTTTGAGAACCGGCCTCCGCATCCTGTGCAGAAAATGCAGCAAAATTATCCTTCATATACTTAACGATAAACCGAACTACTACACCGCAGCTGACGGCAATGATGGAAACAGGCCCCCCCAGAAGTCCTACGGCCACCGGCATCACATAAGGAACCTTCAGGGCAAACAGCAGTGGGGTCGCCAATATAACCACAGTATTTTTGGGGGTGAAACGAAAATACAGCAAAAACATCAGGGCAAATACTGCCACTACCACCACTGCACACTCCATCGCCAATGCGTAGCTGTGCAGCAAAACAAACAGAGCAGATATCAGTACAATAAAATTTCGCGGCATGAAGGAACACATCAGGGCAACCACCAATACAATAACCATACTGTTGAGCATATCCATATAGCCCATATTGGCATTGATTACCACCAGAGAAAGCAGTGCTCCCAAAAATTTAAGAAGAGGGCTGACGTATACCTCGTGTCTGTAATAAAATTGTTTAATCGTTTCTCTTAATTCCAGTAAACTCGACATGGATATTTCCTTTCGCTTCTCTCCTTTTATTCCTCTTCTCCGTATAGCTGAGACATTTTTTTCAGATTACCGTAAAACAGCTTCATACTCTGCAGTGAGCAGTTGTATCGATATAGTGCTGTGATATAGGTAACCAGCAAAAAAAAGGCCAGCATAATCAGATACAGAATCAGTACCGTTTTGATGAACTGAATCATATCCATCTGGTAGATTTCCTTCATGAAAATTTCAAAGTCGTACATCATGTACAGTCCCAAAAGTACAGCATAAGCTATGGTCGTGGAAATCACTGTTTTTACCATCTGCAGACTGATGTAATCGCTTCTGAAAAAAACGGTTACCGCCCTGTGTCTGCGAAACTCCCCGCTCTCATAGGCTGCCATACGTGTCATTAGCTTTACCCGTTCTTCATTTATCATCAAATTCTCTGACCTTTCCTACTGTTTATCCAGATAACGCATTCTGGCACCATCCCTTTGAGGCTGCGGCGGAGGCGTAAAGCTTCCCTTCTTTCCAATTGCATTATTCAGTACATTGGTCAAATCGGCCTTACATTTAGCACAATACTTACCGCTTTTAATCATGGCACCGCAGCGTTCGCAGGCAATTCCCATAGGTGAATCGTCAGAAAAGACAAGCCGCTCTTCTCTCACCCACTGCTGAATCTGCTTAACGCTGACATCACAGACCTCGGATACCGTCTGAATATCGGTATTTATATTCTCAGATACATATTTTTTAACCTCCTGAAACTTAGCCTCCTCCTCTTCCCGGCAGGCTGCACAGAGCATAGGTCCCGTTACATAATTGAATAAACGTTTACATCTTTTGCAGTTCTTAACATTCATGTTATTCCTCCTTTAAAGGCCATGTCCTATGGATACAGAAAGAACATAGACATTCCTGATTCCTGCTTCATGGCATACTTTAGTTACGGCATCCACTGTACTCCCTGTAGTATAGATGTCATCGATTACTATAATTGTATTCAATTTTACATCATTTTCGCCTAATTTGAAAGCTTTTTTCAAATTATTTTGTCTTTCTGTACCATCAATTTCCTTCATTGGCCGCGTATTTTTTACCCGAATCACCAAATTCTCAAGCACCGGAATATTCCAGAGTCTGGATAGTCTACAGGCCAGAATCTCTGCCTGATTATACCCTCTTAAGCGTTTCTTCTTCTTAAACATGGGGACCGGTACAAGAGCCTGGGGTTTCCATGCTTTCACCCTTTCGGTCATATGCAGAGCTATCTGTTCAGCATAAAACCAGGCATATTCCTGCCTTCCTCCGTACTTAAAACGATACAGGGAAGAACGGATATAATCGTAGGGAAACAGGGCAGCCCCTTCAATAAACTCATGGGTTTTATTCCGGCAGTCATAACAATATTCCTCTTCTTCCCCCACCGGCTTGCCGCATTTACAGCATAAGGGTTCCTCCAGATAGTGCAGATTTTGGGTACAGAAAGCACAGATTCCTCCACCGGAAGCAAACAGAGGGAGTACCCTGTCACAAACGGCACATCTTTTTGGAAACAATACGTCAGAAATTCTCCAGTTTTTCACTTATAATCCTTCTACTTCTCTCACTCGTAAAGCCAATCCTGTATAGCGCTTATTTTCGTTGCCATTGGCAATCATCTCTTCCAGAATTTCTCTGCTTCCCAGAATCGTTATACAGCTTCTTGCCCTGGTTACCCCTGTATAAAGCAGATTACGGTTTAAAAGCTGCCTGGGACCCCCAAGAAGCGGCAGAATTACCGCCGGATACTCACTTCCCTGGGACTTATGGATTGTGACGGCATAGGCCAGCTCCAGCTCCTCCAGAGCCGAAAAGGGATAAGTCACCCTACGGAAATCATCAAACTCTACGGTAAGGTGCTGACTATGGGGGGAAATTTCCCTGATTGTCCCCATGTCTCCATTGAATACCCCTATTCCTTTATCAATGGGAATATTATATTTACTGACGATTTCCCATTCCAGCTGATAATTATTTTTTACCTGCATCACCTTATCCCCGGTTCTGAAAACAGTATCCCCATACAAATATTCCTGTTTTTCTTTCCCTTCAGGATTCAGATATTTCTGCAGGATACGATTCAGGGTCTCCACTCCCAGATTTCCTTTTCTCATGGGGGTAAGCACCTGAATATCCCTGGGCTTAACCTGATAATATGTGGGAAGCTTTTCCTGAATCAATTGAATCATATGCTTATAGATTACATTAACATCTTTTCTTTCCAGGAAAAAAAAGTCATTGCTTTTATTATCCAGCTTAAGCTTTTCTCCCTGATGAATCCTATGGGCATTTACTACTATATCACTATTTTGCGCCTGACGAAAAATCTTTTCCAGCCGAACTACCGAAAAAGCTCCGGCAGCAATCAAATCCTGAAGAACCTGGCCCGGTCCTACAGAAGGCAGCTGGTTGACATCTCCTACCAGAATCAGTCTGGTCCCCGGAGATACAGCCTTAAGAAGAGCCTGGAAAAGATGAATATCCACCATGGACATTTCATCAATAATCACCACATCCGCTTCCAAAGGATTATCTTCTTTTCTGGCAAAGCTCGCCTTCTTACCATCCTCACTGAGTCCCCCGCTTAATTCCAGAAGACGATGAATGGTTCGTGCTTCAAAGCCGGTGGCCTCCGCCATTCTTTTAGCCGCCCTTCCGGTAGGTGCTGCCAGGAAAATATCCATACCCTCTTTTTCAAAGTAGGCAATCAGCATATTGATTGTGGTAGTTTTTCCTGTTCCGGGGCCTCCGGTAAGAAGAAAGACTCCATGCTTTGCAGCCTCCAGTACCGCCCGCTTTTGCAGTTCATCCGGATGGATACCCAGACTCTCTTCCAGGCGGTCAAGCTTTTTCAGAACAGCCTGATCAAATTCTTCTTCCAGCTCATCTTCCTTACCCCCATTCCCCTCAAATATCTGCAGTGAAGCATTAATGTCTGACAGCATTCTTGCACAATTCAGCTCTGCATAATAGTAAACAGCCGCATAAATATATATATTTTCTCCGTCTGTTTTTATCACCACTTTCTTATCCATGGCCAGATTGGAAAGCTGAATCTCGATAACTTCCCGGGGAAGCTCCAGCATTATCCCCGTATTTCTTAATAAAATCTCTCTGGGAAGATAGACATGCCCCTCTAAAGAAGCCAAAAGCAGGGTATATAATATACCACTCCGTATACGATAATCCGAATCTGTTTTTATTCCCATCCGGGCTGCAATTTCATCTGCCATTTTAAAGCCGATACCCTGTATATCTTCCGCCAGCTGATAAGGATTTTCCCTGATTTTGTGAAAGGTACTACTGCCATAGGTTTCATAAATTTTTACCGCCAAGTTATGGGATATTCCGTATTGCTGCAGAAAAAGCATTGCCTGGCGCATATCCTTTTTTTCTTCCATCTGGGTACTAATTTCCCTGGCTATCCTTTCACTGATTCCCTTCACCTGTGTCAGCCTCTCCGGCTCCTCTTCAATAATACGGAAGGTATCCCCGGCAAACTCCTTTATGATTCTTTTGGCAAGAGCCGGGCCTACTCCCCTTATTGCCCCACTTCCTAGGTATCTTTCCATGCTTTGAAGATCATCCGGCAGTACAATTTGGTATGAGCTTATTTTAATCTGGCTTCCGTAAAGGGGATGTTCTACTTCTTCTCCCTGAACCAAAAGATTTTCCCCCTGATCAACCTGCTGAAGATAACCTACACAGGTAATATCTTCCTCCTTTGTACTCAGAACAAAGACCGTATAGCCATTTTCCGATTTTCGATAAATAACATGATCTACATAGCCCTTTATTTCCATCCCGTTTTTCCTCTATCCATAATTTTCACACTACATAGAAAAGGCTACCCCGTAAGGAGCAGCCTTTATTTTTATAAATTATAATTTCGTTTCATCTGCTCATACAGCATCTGAGCAATTCCCAATCCCTGAGTTTCCGTAGACTGGGTGGCCAGATCCGCAATAGCAGAATCTTTGAAATAATCCACCAGTGTGGATGTTGAGCCTGATGATTCTTCGTCCTTCAGAATGGTCTTCTCCATTTGTTTGAACACCTGCTCCAGAAAATAAGCTTCAAACTGTTTGCACACATCCATCAGTTCATCATCTGTTGCCTTGCTGTAATCCTTGGTAATCGTACTCTGCAGCTTAGATGTCTGTACATTGTCAATCTGCTGTTCCAGATAACTGCTGTAAATATCTGTTAATCCTGAAAGTTCCATGGTTCATACCGCCTTTCTGAATATTTCTTATTCTATATCCAATCTGTACTTAAGGACTAACGTTTAAGCTGATTAGCCTGCTGCAGCATTTCGTCCGTAGTAGTGATTGCTTTGGAATTCATTTCATAGGCTCTCTGTGCCACAATCAGATTTACCATTTCATCTGCAACCTGTACACTGGATCCCTCTAAATATCCCTGAATAATACTGCTTTTTTCCACATTGTTATTGGTCGCTTCATTAATGGCTGCTCCGCTGGCTGCCGTTACTGCATACATGGTATCATTCACCTTTTCCAGTCCGGAAGGGTTCGTGAATTGGAAAACTCCGATAGCAATTCCGATAGGCTGAGGATTATTGGCTTCATCGGGATAGGTCAGCTCACCCCTTGCATTAACTCCCAGGCGGCTTGCCACATAGGTGGTAGGCAGAACAATGGGGTTTCCTGTTGTATCCAGAACCGGCAGACCGTCTGTTGTTGCCAGCATCATCTGATTATTGGTGGCAGTGGTAAAAAGGAAGTTGCCGTTTCTGGTATAATAGGTCTCTCCATCCTGCCCTCTTACCGCAAAGAGACCATCACCCTGAATGGCAAATGCCGTATCACTCACTGAAGCAATCAGACTTCCCTGTTTAAAAATGGAAGTAATTGCCGAGTTACGTACACCCAGACCTACCTGGGCACTTACCGGCTTATTCTGACCATTGGCTGTAGTGGTTCTGGTCTGCATGGTCTGATAGAGGAGAGACTTAAATTCCGCAACCTCTGTCTTATAGCCTACTGTATTTACATTAGCAAGATTATTGGCAATATTGTCTACATTTGTCTGCTGGGAAATCATTCCCGTAGCCGCTGTCCATAACGATCTAACCATCGCTGCCCTTTTCCTCCTTCGTGTTCAATCCTTTAGTTTACCCCTCCTAATATCTCATCCGGGGCTATTGTACCTTACCTAACTGCTTGGAGGAAATCTCCAAGGTATTATCAAAAGTCTGTACCATCTTCTGATTGGTTTCGTATGCTCTGGATACACTAATCATATTCACCATTTCCGTTACCACGGACATATTGGACATTTCCAGATAACCGGACATAATCTTATAGTCACCGGCCCGTGTTGTAGCTCCGTCTACAGGCTGATAATAATTCTCACCATAATGCTCCAGATAATTATAATCTTCAAAATCGGTAATCCCTATGGTAGCCACCTGCCTGTCATCCTGCCAGATATTTCCTGCCTGATCAATAACTGCCGGCAGATTGGGGTTCAACTGAATCCGATTGTTATTGCTTCCCAGCACCCAGTCTCCATCCTTAGTTACCAGATAACCGTCCTTATTCAAAATAAAGCTTCCATCTCTGGTATATTTGGTGGAAGTCACCCCTGCTTTATTGGTAAACTCCACAGCAAAGAATCCACTTCCGGAAATAGCCACATCAAAGGTATTCTCCGTACTTCTCAAAGAGCCCTGGCTGAAATCCGTGTAGGTCTCACCAATCTTCACCCCCATACTGATTCCTCCCAGGGGTCTGGCAGACCATCCATCCGTAGTGTCCTTAATCTTATAAGCAAGAACATCATTAAAGGCCTGACTGGTGGAGCCCTCCTTCTTAAAACCTACCGTAGAAGCATTGGCCAGATTATTGGTCAACACGTCCATTCTGTTCTGTTCATTAATCAATCCCGTATACGCCGTGTATAATCCCTTTACCATGGATTACCTCCTGTTATCTTTTGTTTAAGGCCGGTTTAAGCCTCGTCTCTATAGCCTGCCAGAAATTCCACATATTTACCTGTGCCGATAGCCACCGCCGTCATAGGCTCTTCTGCCGTCATGGTATTGATTCCCGTCTTGGAGCAGATCAGATCCTCCAATCCCCTCAGAAGACTCCCTCCTCCGGTCAGTACAATTCCTCTGTCTGCAATGTCTGCCGCCAGCTCCGGCGGAGTCTTTTCCAATACCGTATGAATGGCTTCTACAATCTGAGAAGTAGTATCCTTCAACGCTTCTTCCGTTTCTTCGGAAGAAACCCGAACCGTTCTGGGAAGACCGGTTACCAGATTACGTCCTCTCACATCCAAAAAGTCAGGCTCTGTCCGTTTAAATGCAGAACCGATCTTAATCTTAATATCCTCTGCCGTCCGTTCACCAATCAGCAGGTTATGCTTCTTACGCATATAACGAACAATGGCCTCATCAAAATCATCCCCGGCAACCTTAATGGAGGCACTGACTACCGTTCCACCCAAGGAAATGACGGCTATATCCGTTGTCCCTCCGCCGATATCCACAATCATATTGCCGCAGGGCTTAGAAATATCGATGCCTGCTCCTATGGCAGCTGCAATGGGCTCCTCAATAATGGAAACATCTCTGGCCCCTGCCTGATAAGTGGCATCCTCTACTGCCTTCTTCTCCACCTCAGTAACTCCACTGGGTACACATACCGCAATACGGGGCTTACGCAGGGTTCTTCTTCCGATGGCCTTCTGGATAAAGTATTTCATCATCTTTTCCGTAACGGTATAATCAGAAATAACCCCCTGCCTTAAGGGTCTTACCGCAACAATATTTCCGGGAGTTCGTCCCAGCATCAATCGGGCATCCTCTCCGATGGCTTTAATTTTATTGGTGTCGCGGTCAAAGGCTACAACTGATGGCTCCTTGAGCACAACGCCTTTTCCTCTGATGTATACTAAGATACTGGCAGTTCCCAGATCAATCCCGATATCGGTATATTGCATTGTTCAATCCCCTTTCCAAAGTTCTATGGTTATTCTATCTAATCATTCGTTCATGTACTTGTCCACCAGACATTATAACTGAAAAAAAACCATTTTGAAAGGGTTTTAACAAAAAAAAGCACAAAAACTAAATGGTCTTCCCATTTTCCGCTTCCATGCTTCTTTAGTCGTTCCGTCATTGTATTATTTCGGAATTTTCCGAGAATACTTTAGTCTTTTTTCTCTTTTTTTAATATTCTGTCAATATACTGTCCGGTATAGGATGCAGAAACCTTTGCCACTTCTTCCGGTGTACCACAGGCTACAACCGTTCCGCCCCTGTCTCCGCCTTCAGGTCCCATATCAATAATATAGTCCGCAGTCTTTATCACATCCAGATTATGCTCAATGACCACCACCGTATTTCCCCCCTCTGCCAAACGATGGATAATATCGATCAGCTTGTGAACATCTGCAAAATGAAGACCTGTGGTAGGTTCATCCAGAATGTAAATGGTATGTCCCGTACTGCGTCTGCTCAGCTCCGTTGCCAGCTTAATTCTCTGCGCCTCTCCTCCCGAAAGGGTAGTCGAGGGCTGCCCCAGCTTAACGTAGGAAAGCCCTACGTCATATAATGTCTCTATCTTCCTGCGAATGCTGGGGACCGCATCAAAAAAGGGCAGAGCCTCCTCCACGGTCATATCCAGTACATCATAAATGCTTTTTCCCTTATATTTCACCTCCAGGGTTTCCCGATTATAACGCTTTCCCTGACATACCTCACAGGGTACATATACATCCGGCAGAAAGTGCATTTCAATTTTGATGATGCCGTCACCGCTGCAGGCCTCACACCGGCCTCCTTTTACATTGAAACTGAAACGCCCCTTCTTATAGCCTCTGGCTTTGGCATCCGGCGTAGCTGCAAAAAGATCCCGAATCATATCGAATACTCCTGTATAGGTGGCAGGATTGGACCTGGGTGTCCTGCCAATGGGAGACTGGTCAATATCGATTACCTTATCCAGCTGCTCTACCCCTTCAATACATTTGTGCTTGCCCGCTATGGTTCTGGCACGATTCAGCTTTTTTGCCAGCGATTTATATAAAATTTCATTCACCAGAGAGCTTTTTCCCGAGCCGGACACTCCTGTGACACAGGTAAATACACCTATGGGAATCCGGACATCCACTTTTTTCAGGTTATTTTCTTCTGCTCTGCGCACCGTCAGCCAGCCCTGGGGAATCCTTCTTGTCTGGGGAACAGGTATTTTTACCCTGCCGCTGAGATACTGTCCCGTAACCGATTCCTCCACAGCCATAATCTCTTTGGCAGTTCCCTGAGCCACTACACGGCCTCCATGACTTCCTGCACCGGGACCAATGTCTACGATATGATCTGCCGCAAACATGGTATCCTCATCATGCTCCACCACAATCAGAGTATTCCCCATATTTCTCAAATTTTTCAAGGTAGCCAGTAATTTATCATTGTCTCGTTGATGCAGACCGATACTGGGCTCATCCAGGATATAACAGACTCCCACCAGCCCGGAGCCAATCTGGGTGGCCAGACGAATTCTTTGTGCCTCACCTCCCGAAAGACTTCCCGTTGCCCTGGACAGAGTCAGATAATCTAATCCCACGTCCATTAAAAAGCCTACTCTTGCCCGAATCTCTTTCAGCACCTGTTTCCCAATCAGCTCCTTGGCGGGGGACAGCTTCATTCCATTCAGAAATTCCTGTAAATTTCCGATGGAAAGATTGGTGATTTCATAAATATTTTTATCACATACGGTTACTGCCAGAGACTCCCTCTTCAGCCTCATTCCCTTACATTCCTTACAGGGGGTAATCCGCATGAAGGTTTCAAACTCCGCCTTGGAATTTTCCGAAAAGGTTTCCCGGTACCTCCTTTCCGTATTTCCAATCAGACCTTCAAAGGCCACGGGATAAATTCCCTCACCCCGCTGCCCTTTATAATAAACCTTAATTTCCTTTCCTCCCGTTCCATTAACCAGAATATCCTGTATCTTCTTAGGATACTGCTCAAAGGGGGTATCCAAATCGAAGCCGTATTCCTTACAGAGCCCCTGCAAAATTGCATTGGTAAAGCTCTTTCCATCATTACAGGACTGCCATCCCAGAACCGCAATGGCTCCTTCATTAATGCTTAGGGATTTATCCGGAATCATTAAATCCAGATCAAATTCCATCTTATAGCCCAGACCATAGCAGCCGGGACAGGCTCCAAAGGGATTATTGAAGGAAAAGCTTCTGGGTTCAATTTCATCCACGCTGATTCCGCAGTCGGGACAGGAAAAGCTCTGACTGAAGGTGATGGTCTCACCATCAATAATATCCAGCATCAGCAGTCCGTCAGCCAGATGGAGGGCGTTCTCAATGGAATCCGTGAGGCGGCGTCCGATTTCGGGCTTAACCACCAGACGATCCACCACGATTTCAATATTATGCTTGATATTCTTATCCAGCTTAATCTCTTCCTCCAGCTGGTATAGATTACCGTCTATCCGAACCCGTACGTAGCCGCTTCTTCCCGCTTTTTCCAGTACCTTTGCATGCTCACCCTTTCGCCCTCTTACTACCGGTGCCAAAAGCTGAATTTTTGTTCCTTCCGGCAGCTCCATAATGTGATCCACCATCTGGTCTACCGTCTGTTTAGAAATCTCCTTGCCGCATTCCGGGCAGTGGGGAATACCGATTCTGGCATATAAAAGACGAAAATAGTCATAAATCTCTGTTACCGTACCTACCGTGGAACGAGGATTTCGGTTCGTCGATTTCTGGTCAATGGAAATGGCCGGAGAAAGTCCTTCAATCTTCTCTACATTAGGCTTCTCCATCTGACCCAAAAACTGCCTTGCATAAGAAGAAATGGATTCCATATATCGTCTCTGTCCCTCTGCATAAATCGTATCAAAAGCCAGAGAGGACTTTCCCGAACCTGACAATCCCGTCAGAACCACCAGCTCATTACGGGGAATATCCACATCCAGATTCTGTAAATTATGTTCATTTGCCCCCCGTATTTTGATTACCTCTTTTCGGGGAAGCATTTTGGGTGTATCCATCTTTTCTACCTACCTCCTTTAATCTCTTCCAAATTCCTGCGAAGCTCTGCCAGCTTATCTCTGAGAACGGCTGCATTCTCAAAATCCAGCTCTGCAGCAGCCTTACGCATCTGCTTCTCTACCTTAATGATCAGCTTCTCCAGCTCCTTACGGCTCATGGATTCCGGATCCTTGGCGAAGGAAACCTCCTCCGCAGCTATTTCCTTAGAGATACTGATCAGATCCCGCACTGCCTTCTTTATGGTCTGAGGAGTAATTCCATGCTCCTCATTGTAGGCCTGCTGCAGTATACGCCGTCTCTTCGTTTCTTCAATAGCTGTGTGCATGGAATCAGTGATGGTATCCGCATACATAATCACCCTTCCTTCCGCATTTCGGGCAGCCCGCCCGATGGTCTGAATCAGGGATGTGGAGGAGCGAAGAAAGCCCTCCTTATCTGCATCCAGAATGGCTACCAGGGAAATCTCCGGAATATCCAGACCCTCTCGAAGCAGATTGATTCCCACCAGCACATCGAAAACATCCAAACGCATCTGTCGGATAATCTGTGCCCGTTCCAAAGTATCAATATCCGAGTGGAGATACTTTACCCGTATCCCCACTTCCTTCATATAATCCGTCAAATCCTCTGCCATCCGTTTTGTCAGGGTAGTGATCAGGATTTTGTTATGCTTTTCTACTTCCCGATTAATTTCTGAAATCAGATCATCAATCTGTCCCTCCACCGGCCGGACGTCAATCTGAGGATCCAAAAGTCCGGTAGGCCGGATAATCTGCTCTGTCCTTAACAGCTCATGCTCTGCCTCGTATTCATTGGGGGTAGCCGATACAAAGAGCATCTGGTCAATCTTTCCTTCAAACTCCGTAAAATTCAGGGGACGGTTATCCAATGCTGAAGGCAGGCGAAAACCATATTCCACCAGGGTCGTTTTACGGGAACGGTCTCCTGCATACATTCCTCTTACTTGGGGAATAGTAATATGGGATTCATCCACAATGATCAGATAATCATCCTGAAAGAAATCCATAAGACAGTAAGGTGTTTCCCCCGGCTGCATTCCGTTCATATGCCGTGAATAGTTTTCTATTCCGGAGCAGAAGCCTGTCTCTCTTAACATTTCCACATCAAAATTGGTTCGTTCAGAAATGCGCTGGGCTTCAATCAGCTTGTCCTCTCCCTTGAAAAAACGTACCTGCTCCTCACATTCCTTCTCAATTTCCACACATGCCCTGTTGATTTTTTCCTGTGGGATGACATAATGAGAGGCGGGAAAAATGGCTATATGTTCCAAAGAAGCGTGCATTTTTCCGGTAAGCGGATCCACCTGCGTAATCCGGTCAATCTCATCTCCGAAAAATTCTACGCGAATCAAATAATCTCCACCCTCGGCAGGGTAAATTTCCACCACATCCCCCCGTACACGAAAGCAGCCCCGGCCCACATCCAAATCGTTTCGGGTATATTGAATATCAATCAGCTCCCTTAATACCTGATCCCTGTCCTTCGTCTGTCCCGGGCGAAGAGACACAATCATTCCCTGGTATTCCTCCGGGCTTCCGATACCATAGATGCAGGAAACACTGGCTACCACAATGACATCCTTGCGTTCAGAAAGAGAGGCTGTGGCCGATAAACGCAGCTTGTCAATTTCCTCGTTAATGGCTGAATCCTTTGCTATATAAGTATCCGAAGACGGGATATAGGCCTCCGGCTGATAATAATCGTAATAGGACACGAAATATTCTACCGCATTTTCCGGAAAAAATTCCTTGAACTCTCCATATAGCTGTCCCGCCAGGGTCTTATTATGGGCAATGACCAGCGTAGGCTTATTCAGGGCTGCAATGACGTTGGCCATGGTAAAGGTTTTCCCGGAGCCGGTAACTCCCAGCAGGGTCTGAAACTGATTCCCTTTTTTGAAGCCTTCCACCAGTGCTTCTATAGCCCGGGGCTGGTCACCGGTAGGTTGATATTCGGAATGTAATATGAATTTATCCATGATTTTCCTTCTTTTTTCACGCATTTGGTATGATTACTATCAGCCACAAATTCAGGTCAAAAAACTTGAATTTGTGACTGTGCAACACTAATCAATACACCCCGAGGCAGTTCAGACTATTCATCAGGGTATACGGCAGTAGTATACCACAATCAGCATAAAAAATATAGAGGTCACAAATACCTCTATATCTCTCACACAAAAAATTTACATTTTATTCTATCCGTTCTGATACCATCAAACTTGAACACTTCGTCCGCCCGACCCAATCGCTTATGTGGCATTTTTCTATCCCGCTGGTACGTATTGCGGAGCGGTTTGCCGTATGGAAAAAAGCTTCCCATAGGATTAAAAAAACAGGGACTGCCTCCTGTTTCGCAGTCCCTGTCAGATCTAATTTCTTTAGTTAAACACCCAGTTCCAACCATCAAATACCTCATTGAAGACATCTTTAATGGAACGCTGTCCAATCTTAAAGGTTACCGTCTTGGTTCCACCAAATTCGCCTACACCTTCAAAGGTTACCTTTGCGGTTCCTTTATTGACGTTCTTCTGGTAGCTTCCCTCCACTACTTTAATATTGGCAGGTTTTCCATTTTCCAATTCAAGAGACAGGTTAACTGACCTTGTTTTATCCACCTTTAAGGTTCTGGTTTTCAGCTGTTTATTCTCCGTAATCTCAATCTCCTCTCCGGTGTATTTCTGAGGTTCAATAGCGATTTTTGCCTTACTGATATCGTAGCCCTTTTTCAGAATACGATAGGTCTGGCTTACCTCACCTTTATAGTTGTCACCAGCCATTGTTACCGTAACCGTTATCTCACATCCTGCGGGAACAACGGTATTGGGATCCGTCAGCACCGAATTGCTCTTAAGGTGATCAGCACCCTCATCTGAAAACGTAGTTACCTCATACTTTACAGTCTTGGCATCGTAATCCTTAGCAGAAATCACCTTGCCATCTGCATCATACACCTTAAAGCTCTGCTTCCAGCCATTCTTCTTGGGGTTTTCCACCTTATCATTGACTACGATATAAACATCCTTATCGTAGACCCCAAGGTCTTTCTGCATAATCTCAAAGGTTTGTTCTACCGTTCCGGCATAGTTACCCTTACCCTTAACCACTACAGTGGGGGGCTTGGCACCCGGCGCAGTTACCTTTGTATTGTTCTTATAGCTTACGGTATAATCCGTACCAAGAATCAGTTCCTCACCGTCCTCGTTTTGTACGGTTACCTTCGGCTTCACGCCTCCCTTCATGTAAGGCATCTTAATCACACCATCCTCTACCGTTTTGGCAACATCGGTGATGTCAACGGTGAAGGGCGCATTTTCGCCGGTAAGAATCGTATCTGCCACAATCTTAAAGGTCAGCTTCTTGGTTCCGGTATAGCCATTCTCCGGCTTACCCGTAAGAATTATTGTTGCCGTACCCTTATTGATATTCTTCTGGTAGGTAACGTCATAGTGTGTGCCTTCCTCCAAAGAAGTTACCGCTGCATTTTTATTTGCCTGCCAGGTAAACCTAACCTTCTTAGGCTCTTCCATCTCCGTAGGCTTAATTTCCTCACCGGTATAGGTGTATTGCTTCTCCAACCCTACCGGCTGTGCCTTACTGATGTTATTTCCGGTAATCTTGAAGGTCATTCTCTTGGTTCCGATATAGGCAATGCCGTCTCCATTAGCATCATTTCCCGTTCCTTCCAAGATAATGGTAGCCGTTCCCACAGCTGCATGATTTGCGTAGCTTACCCTATACTCAGCATCTTTCAGTTCAGTATTCTTGTACTTAACACTGATTCCCGTCTGGATCATTCCACCTTTTGTATTTACAGTTTCCTGATTCCAAACCAGTGTCTTGATTTCCTTTACTCTTACCTTGCTCATGGAAATCTCTTCTACCGTATTGTTCTTTTTACCGATAACCAACTCAATTTCTTTTGTTCCTGTAAAGTTACCCTTGCCATCGATGTGCAGTATGACAGTCTCTCCATCCGCTTTACCAATCAGGTTTGTTGTAGAACTACTTGCATATTCCCGAACAACGAAGTCCTTATTATTTACCAGCTTCTTGCCATTCCAGGTAACCACCGGAACAGGCTTCTGCGGCTTACCGGTAAAGGTAACGGAAAGGTTGTCTGCCTGGGCCTCGTCAATGTCCACCTGCTTAATCTGGTAATAAACGGTGTGGGTTCCTGTATAGTTACCCTTCATCTTAATGATTACCTGGGGCGACTTTTTCGTATTCAAGCCGGACACTGTACCGGGATCCGTTATGGCATGTTCACTGCTTAAAATGTTTACCGTTCCCTCACTGAGGATGGCAATCTGATCCTGCTGTGAAGCAGTCTGTGTTCCCGGAGATACAGGTGCAGCCCACTCATAGGCATTGATATTATTCTTGTAGGTGACAGTGTAGTCCACACCCTCCTTCAGCAGGGTGTCTCCGTCATACAGGGTAAATGTCTGACTGGTCTTGCTTCCCGTATACTCCTGGGTTTTGAAGCCCGTTATCCATATATCCGCATGTGCCACCGCCCTGTGGGTATAGGTGGAATCGTCCAGCTTATAGTTCTTGGTATTTGCCGTATCCTTCAGAGTAACCGTAACGATTATCCCCGTGGCCAAATTCCGATCTGCATGGTCATATTCAAAGTCTGCCTGGTAGTCATCGGCACCTAGATGGGTATCAGAATTTACATATCCTGCAAAGGTTACACCGGCTACCCCTTTTGCCTCGCCGTTTTCTTCATTGAACGTAACATTCGCTATGGTCAATGGCACCTTTTCAATGACGAAGGAAATTGTGTCGCTTGTATTGAATACTCCACCGGCATCATCCATTGCCACTTTAGCTCTTACCCAATAGGTTCCTGCATTCGTAGCTTCACTTACCTTAGTTTTTAAGCTTTCGTCACTGAAGATTTCCCAGGTAACGGCTCCGGCCATATTCTTCGTATCTACACTAAAAGGGTTGCTGCCATCATTCTCCAGCATAGCCTGAGTGAGCATCGGGGTACCATCATAAACCTTGCCCAATGTCTGCCCGTCCTTCAGGGAAATCACCGGTGAAGATGCACTGGTAGTGAACCTCGCCGGTTCAGCTGCTTCCGACTCATTCCCCGCTGCATCTACCGCTTTCACTGTGACTTCGTATACTGTATTTCCTGTCAGTTCTGTCAGGAAATACTCTTTGTCTGTGATAAGTTCCGTATTATGTTTTGTGCCGTTCACATAGATATCGTACCCCACCACTGCTACATTATCTAAGGAACCTACCCATACAATCCTAGCTCGTGTTTCCGATACTTCCACACTTCTGACTGCCCGCGGCCTATCCGGCGCCTCTTCATCCGGCACCGCCTGATCCAAGTAGTTAATCTCCGGCGTTATATGAATCGTATTCTTATCTGCATTTGAATTTTCCTCAGTAACAGTGACCACCCGGATAAAGTCTCCTCGCTTTACGGTAATCCCTCCAAAGCCCGACTGGCTGTTACTCCAGCCGCTTGCCTGCTGATTTCTATCTAAATTATCCAATACAATAGAATCTATGATCTCTTCGTTTTCCAACACCTGCAGGGTAACTTTCCTGTCTCCTTTATTGCTATTGTCCTGCCGGAAATAAGGTTCATCGTCTTTTATGGAAAAGCTCACAACTCCATCCTTAGGCACCCGGAATGTCATTGCCCCATCTGTGCCATACGGAGAACCGATCAGCCCATGGCTGCCCTCTGCGATGGGAGGAGTTTGCCCACTGTCAACACCTAACGGCCATGTGCCCGCTACCATCCAGTTCGGCCACCTATCAGTGTCTATCTCCGTAAGATTCTGCCATTCCCCGCCGGATCGCTGCTGCCCAAACCAGACGTTTCCCTGTACTCCGGCTGAACCATTGTGGGGCCCTGTATAGTCATTCACCCAGTGGTAAGCATTCTTCTGCTCAATGGTGAAGTCATTTGCAGCCCCGTTCTCTGCCGTGATGCGCACTGTCATCCCGGCTGACACAGGCTCTGCGTCCATAAGCTCACTTTCACCGTTCAAAATGGATATTTCTGCCGTGTCTCCCACCGTAAGGTTCTGCTTTAGCTGGCTTGATGTCGTCGGGTTCAGAGGCGTATACGGAACCCTGATCACATTGCCGTCAACCTCGTAGTAGGCAGACTTAAGTGCATTGTCTGTGCTTGCTACGGTTGTATATGTCACCACGCTTTCTCCATAGGAAAGCGTCACTGTCAAGCCGCCTTTTACCATATCCGCACTGCCAAGTGTCTTCTCCCCATCTTTTACTGTCACGACCACTCCATTATCGGAAATCAAGTTGTTAAGAAATTCCTCCAGTGTAGTGTACCTAGGGATGTCGCTAATTTCATTACCTGTAATTGTATATGCGGCCGACCGCAGGACGAGGGATATCTCCGAAGTGCTCTCCGCTGCCCCTATCTCCGGCACCGCAGTAATCCGATTTCCAAAGAAATCTTTCTCAACCGCATAGCCGTTTTCATCTGTAATAACCTTGCCCGCATTAACTGCCCTGGAACCCTCTGCAAGCTTATAGCCGTCAAACGCTGTCGGCTGGCTTGGGTCGTCGTGCTTCCTGGCAGTGGCTTTGCCTCCTTCCGGTGCTGACACTGCGGACGGCCCTGTCCCCGCATTCACAAGCAGCGGTTCCCCTATATCCACTTTCACCGCATGACTATCCAAAGTCGGGGCACTCACCACATTATAATATAGGTTATAGTCATACGTCTTGTTCCCACTGGGATTCCAGTTTGTCACATTTACAGCTGATTCCCCTGCAAAGTAGAAAATATTGTTTTCTATCTTCACCGGCCCGTTGTTTGAATGCATGGTACTCCATATACTTGTCAGCCCTTCTTTGATAAAAAACGTATTATTATACACATGGGTATAGCCCGTATTTCCTGCCGGATCCAGAGGCCCCATATCTTCATACTGGCTGATATTGTAGCGGAAGGTATTATTTACAGACTCAACTCCGCAGAACATAATCGTGCTTGCCGTATTCCCATGGCTATAATTATACTGGTAAAGCGTGCCGTCACCATAATCCGCATCCCATGGCTGCCCATCACCGTTTCCCTGGCTGGCATTCAATGTATTGAAGCATTCATTGTACTGGAACACGGCATCCTTGCACTTCCACGGCCAAATTCCTGCCGCAACCCTTCCGTTATTGACATTCAGCTTGGCGCCCGTAGGGTTTCCTGACGCATCCAGCTGCGGCTGCTGTTTCGCATAATCTGTTGTATTAATCTGTTTTGCGGCCCTATCTGACACATTATACTGTACAAGCGGCCTATCCAGATACATCGTTGTAATTGCATCTCCACCCACCTCATACAGGTAGTTGTTCTCTATCACGACGCCTGACGATCCATATTGGGTCATCACGGCATCGCTTAACTCGGCAGTCAGAAATTTATCCCAGTTATAGGTATATCCCACTGCGATTCCCCACCGGTTTACTCGGGACAGATGGCAGTTGCTAATTCTCAGCCCCTGATATCTCGATATTCCTGTGGATGATTCATTGGTCGGCTTTTCAATGACAAAGTAAATGCCGCCATTCGCCATGTGCTTATTATACACGTTCCCGTCCACATCATGTATATATAAATCATCCAGCACAATGTGCTCCAGCGTCCCTTTATCCTTAGCAACCCCGGCAACGCCTGTTCTGTCCATGCAGTCCGCATCGTTATATGCCTTGGCCTTTTCTTCAGCCGGATTGCCTTCCGCCTCACGGTCATTTGTAAGCTCAAGGCCGCTTATCTCGATGTATTCCACATCTTTGAGAAGAATCGCTGAGGACACTGTACCCTTCCACTTGTGGTTCTGATTATCCAGATGCTTTCCGTAATCCTCATACCACTGTCCTTGTCCATTCGCATTAATCTTTGGCCTGTCCCCCTCACCATAGGTAGAGACGATGATTGGGTTTCCCTCGCTTCCGCTTCCCTGTATGTGGAGTCCCTGGCTCTCAAAGACCGATCCCTTCTTGAGCAGCACCTGATCCCCCGGTCCCAGCGTCAGCGAATTTATCTTCGTAAGTGTCTGAAATGCCTCGTCCTGGGAAGTTCCGCTGTTACTGTCGCTCCCTCCCTCAGAATCAACATAGTAAATCGTTCCTAATGCCGTCTGCGGTTCCGCCTGTACCGTATATGTGGGCATCAGTGGAAATACTAACGCACTAATCATAGCCATCGCCATGATCCTGGCTATCCACCTCTTTCTCATTTTCTTTCTCATTTTCTTTCTCATTTTCTTTCTCATTCTCCTTCCTCTTACTTTATATTCTTCAAAGTGAATCCGGCCACTGATTCCATGTCTCCGTCCACTTTAAAATTCTCCGCACGCTGCATGACCATATTGTCATATTTCTGCTCTCGCAGCTCCCTTTCCACGGCAATCCTTGCTGTATCAAAGTCCGCTTTTTGGGCATCCCTTCCAAATATCCAGTCACGGCTGTTATAATACTCAAGCATTTCTTCCTCTGTAAGATTCATGCCTTCCCGAGACTGATTATTGCAGTACGTTTCTTTCAGAACGCTCATCTCATACTGAAGATACAGGTCAAAGGTATACTCCTGGAGACCATAAACCACTCCGCCGCTCTCAATGACTTCACTGCGCCGGATGTTCTCTGTTTCCCAGCGCTTTTTGACCGCTTCATATCCGGAATCGCTTACATCGCCATTTTGTGCTCCAATCTCATACACCGCATGGATATACTTCAGTCTTTCTACCGTGTTCTCAGCCAGTATTTCGTATCCGGTGCAGTCTCCGTACTGCCGTATCCAAAATTCTTTATCATAACCTGTCCCGTACTCCTGCTGTATCTGGATTTTCGTCTCGTACTCCACCGACTTCATACAGGCAAGGTATTCTTCTTTGCTGATTCTCTTTCCGTCTATGCTCATGTCAAGGCCGGACGTAGCTTGGGAAAATACCTTTATCGATGCGGCTGCCGCAACAAAAAAAATAACCCCTGCAATAATGATTAGATATATTCCCTGTTTTTTCATTATCTGTATCCCTCCTGAAAAAACACCCTCTTTGCTTGGCATTGCCTATATGAAAAATCATATCAAGTCAGCCATTTTTTTCTTGGTGCTTTCGGTACTTTTTATCTGGATTTTTGTCATATTCGGAACACACAGGAATGTATCTCCAAACTTCGATGATAATAAAAATGGCTTACAGACTGTAAGCCAAATGGAAATAATTGAAAATTTTCAAAATTCTATCAATGGGTTATAATGGGTTATCTTGAAAAATCGTAGAAATGGATTTTTTACTTATTTGTTTTTCTTGATCGGCTTTTCGATTTTTTTGTGTTTTTGTATTTTTTATGTTATTGTATAACTGATATGTAATGGTTATCAATAGTCCATATGGAGAGGAGTAGGTAATTGTGAAATACAAAATTTCGGATGGTTACAATAGCTCATATACTATGCAGGATCAAATTCCTGTTGCAATGTGTCTTTCCGAGCCAATTTTGTCAGGTGCCTTAACGGAGTCTCGAAGCATGGGCTATACATTTCACCGCCATATGCACTCCACGATAGAAATATACCGTATCCTGTCCGGAGAATGTAATATGGATATTCGTTCTGAAACCGTGCATTGCAGACAGAACGACTTTATCATGATCCTTCCTGACGTTGTCCATTCTCTGTATAATAAGGAATCTGACTGTTCTTTCCAGCATGTGCATTTCAATCCAGATTTGTTCTCGAAAATTGTGCTTGAGGACAACGGAATACATCCGGTTACCCTGCTGCATACCGTTTTGTTCAGTCAGCATTCTTATTACTATTTTCCATCAGACCCCATAATCGACAGGATGCTTGGGCGACTGATAAGCCTTTATTCTTCCTCGGACAGTCTGTTCTCTGCCGCTAATATAAACATTACCCTCATCTGCCTAATGATGCACATACTTGAGAAAAGCTGGCAGGATAGAAAATCTTCATTTCCGCAACGGCAAAACAGCTATATAGCTTATACTCTGAATTATGTCAAGGAACATTACGCGGAAAAAATCATGCAGGAAGACATCTCCCGGCAGCTGCACGTATCGGCTCGGTATCTGCGTAAGATATTTAATGTCTATATGGGGCTTTCACTTTCCAGCTACATCAATATTTTCCGGATTAACCGTTCCATAGAGCTTATGCAGGACAGTAAGCTTTCTCTTACTGATATAGCCTTCCGTGTCGGCTTCACTAACTCACAGCGCTACTCAAAAGTGTTTATGCAGATAATAAATACAACTCCTTCACAGTATCGGAGGCTGATTACAAAATCTAACTTCTTTGACAGCCTGTAAAATTTGATCGTTTAACCATGGCTCTTCCTACCAAAAGCTTTCAATATGATTTTTCCCTCACCTTTGCTCTGCCAGATATTCATCTGCATAATGGGCAGCCACGGCACCGTCTGCAACGGCAGTCACCACCTGACGCAAAGCCTTCTGTCTCACATCTCCTACGGCAAACACTCCTGCCACAGATGTTTTTGTGGTTTCATCTGCTACAATATAGCCGGCTTCGTCCAAATCCAGCTGTCCCTCAAACAGCTCCGTTGCCGGCTGCCTTCCTATGCTGACGAATACACCGTCAACGGCAACCGTTTCTCGCTCTCCCGTTTTTATATTTTCCAGAACAATACCGCTGACCTTTCCGTCCTCCGTCAAATCTACCACCTTACTGTTCCAGTGGAAGAGTACATTATCGGTCTGCATCAAAGGCTCGTGATAGATTTTAGTGGCTCTCAGGGTGTCTCTTCGGTGAATTAGATGTACGGTTTCACAGATACGGGAAAGCAGCATGGCATCTGCTGCCGCAGTATTTCCTCCGCCTACAACCGCTACCGTTTTGCCCCGATAAAACATCCCGTCACAATGGGCACAATAACCTACTCCCCGGCCGACCAGAGCATCCTCCTTGTCAATTCCCATCTTCCGGGGATTTGCCCCTGTGGCAATGATTACCGTCTTTCCCTTAATTCTGCCGCTATCCGTGATAATTTCCTTTATTTCCCCCTTCAGCTGTACTGACTGTACCTCTGAAAGCTCGGATTTTGCTCCGAATCGTTCTGCCTGCTGCTGCATCTTCTGTGCCAGTTCAAAGCCGTCTATTCCCTCTTCAAATCCGGGATAGTTATCAATCTGTGCCGTTGTAGCCATCTGCCCTCCCGCAGACAGCTTTTCCAAAATTACGGTATCCAGACCGGCTCTTGCACAGTACAATGCAGCTGTATAGCCTGCCGGGCCGCCGCCGATGATGACCACATCGTAAATCTGTTCCATACTTTCCTCTCCTTAATTCAGATGTTCATTAATAAAGCTTTCTATTTTTGCCTTGGAATCGGGAGCAACAATATGTCCCACAGGTTCACCGTCCTTAAAAACCATCAGAGTGGGGATTACCTCTACCTGATACTTCTCTGCCAGTGACGGCTCCTCATCAATATTCACCTTTGCTACCACCAGCTTCTCACCATACTCACTTCCGATTTTTTCATAGGCGGGCTCAATTCTGCGGCAATATACGCACCATGGTGCCCAGTAGTCGACTACCGTAAGCTGTTTATCCCGTAAAACAATTTGATTAAACTCTTCCGTCGTTAATGCTTTTGCTGCCATATGTCCATGTCCTCCTTAGTCGTTTTCAAAATTAAATTCAGTATAGTCATATCTTTTCCCTCTTTCTGTGACCTTATCACCTAAATTTAGTCATTTACGCAAAAAAGACCGGGGAATTTGAAGTGATAAACTCCAAATTCCCCGTATTCTCATACTTTTCTGATTCTTTAATCAACCTAGAAGAAAATCCAGGTCCAATCATCAAAGAGGTTATTGAACCAGTTCACTACGGAACGCTGTCCAATCTTATAGGTTACGGTTTTGCTTCCACCGTATTCTCCATAACCTCTGATGGTTACCTTTGCCGTTCCTTTGTTGATATTCTTCTGGTAGCTTGCTTCATCAATCTCAATATTCTGTTCCTTACCATCCCCATCATCTACCAGATAAAGTTGGATTCCATTTTTCAACGAAGCCTTTTTAAACTGACTGTTCGAGGTAATCTCAATCGGACTTCCAGTATATTCCTGGGGATTAATCTGGATGGTTGCCTTGCTGATGTCCTTACCTACCTCCAGAATGCGATAGGTTCCGGTCACCTCACCCTCGTAGTTATCCCCAAACAATTTAACAGTAATGCTGATTTCAGAGCCTGCGGGCACAAGGGTGGCTTCACTTGGTACAGTACCGTTCAAGCTTGGCTCTGAGGAAGAATCAATGGTATACGTAGCTTCCTTAACATTATAATCCTTAGTATTCAGAGCCTTACCATCTGCATCGTATACCTTAAAGCCCTGTTTCCATCCGTTCTTCTTGGTATTTACTTCCTTATCATTGGCCACGATATATACGTCATCATAAATTTCTATGTTCTTCTTAATAATCGTAAACCTCACTTCGACTGTTCCGGCATAGTTTCCTTTGCCCTTTACCACTACAGTGGGAGCTTTAGCTGCATTATACTGTGCAACAACCTTATTGTTTTTATAGCTGACGGTATAATCCTTGCCCAGAATCAGCTCCTCACCTGACTCATTATTGGTTACAACAACTCCCGGTGTTGCTCCGCCCTTCATGTAGGGCAGCTGGTAAGGGTCAGTATTTCCATCTCCCACCAAATCATCATGTACCAGTTTCACTGTGAAGGGAGCATTTTCTCCTCCTGCTATAATGCCTGCGGAAGTAATCTTAAAGGTTACCTTCTTTGTTCCCGTATATCCATACTCGGGATTTCCGGTAAACAGTATGGTTGCTGTTCCCTTATTCGTATTCTTCTGATAGGAAACGCTATAATGCGTATCTTCCTCCAGATCCTGACCTAAAGCATTTTTAGGCTGATAAGATAATCTGACACGAGGCTTGCCATCCGTATCTGTTAATTCAGTGGGTTCAATTGGACTTCCTGTATAAGGATAGGTTTTATTCACACCGACAACGGTCACCTTGCTCATCGCCGTTCCGGTAATCTTGAAGGCAACGCGCTTAGTTCCGATATAGCTGATGCCATCACCGTCGTGGTCATCTCCTGTTCCCTCCAAAATCAAATAGGCAGTACCCACAGCTGTATTATTTTCGTATCTGACGGTGAAATCTCCACGACCATCACTATATTTATCCTCTACCAGCATATCTTTTTTATAGCTTACGGTAAAGGTAGGCATCATACCCCCAGTCTCTATCAGTTCTTTTGTCCATACCTGGGGCTTAATTCCTTTTACCGTAACCTTGCTCATGGACACTTCCTGTACACCCTTGCTGATGGTGTAGGTAATTATTCTCTGTCCTGTGTAATTTCCCTTACCGATGAGGGTTAACTCATATTCATTCGACTGGGTATATGCACTCTTGTCTGCTTTTTTGTCTCCATATTCCTTAACGGTAAAATCTTTATTATTTTTCAGTGTTTTTCCATTCCAGGTGACTACCGGCAACGGTGTCTGCTTCTTACCGGTATAGGTAGCAGAAAGATCATCCACCCGAACCGTATCTTCATCAATATCCTGTCTTTCAATCTGGAAGTAGATAGCCTTACTTCCGGAATAGTTCCCCTTCATCTTCAGGATTACCTGGGGTGCCTTCGCTGCAGTAAAGGTTCCATATCCCTTGGTTTTCGGATTACTTGCCAGCAGCTTCACATATTCTTCATAGTCTTTGGCATCCCATTCGTAAGCGTTAGTATTATTCTTATAGGATACGGTATAATCTACACCTTCTACCAGAGGCTGACCATTATCATACACTCTAATCTCCTGGGTCAGTTTACCTCCGGTATATTGCAGATCCTCAAGACCTGCCGCCCAAATATTATCATAAAGAGGTACTCCCGTCATTTCCGTGAACTGCAACTGGTCATTTCCACTTCCGGGTGATGCCATTAAATTATCAATTGTAATAGTAGTGAAACTAATACTACTCCAGCTGGTTTCATACAGCAAGCCAATACTACCTGCCGGGGAATAAGTAGAGGTATCCTCATTCTCAGTGCCATTTCCGGGTGCTGTCTTCATCTCTGTCAGAGAAGAATAGAGATATTGACCCGTATTAACAGCATGAGCCCCTACAAGCTTCATCGTATTATCATTATTCAGAGCAAGTAAATATACTTTACCGTTTCTACGATTTCCTCCACTGGCGGTTGCCGTAGATACCAGGATGATTGGCTTACCATCATACAGCTTGGAATAGCGAATTGCAGACAGCTGGTTGTTACTTGTTCTAACGACCTCCTGCATAACCTGAGGCTGCCCTGCTTTCCACGCTCCATTGCTCTGTCTGGTGTGATCCGTATACTGCAGAGATGATTCACTACCTCTGAAAAATTGGCGTACGGTATTTCTATCCAGCTGCACTACACAACTTTCTGACGACCAAAATTCAGTGGTGGCATCCTGAGAACGCTTCCAGGTCACTCCACCATCCGAGGAATAGATGAAGCTGGAACGCTGGCTAGCACTGTTAATCTGAGTGTCTTCGTTAGAATATGCTGAGTAGCAGGGAACTATAAGAGTACCATCCGTCAGACAGATTCCCGTTCCCGGAGCAACAATATAGTAGTTTTCCGGATTATTCTTATTCCGAATCTGACTATTTAACAGAACCGGATCGGACCAGGTATCACCATTATCAACTGAGGTCACCATATAAATATATGTGGTGGCACGTACATGCAACAGCGCATTCTCATAAAAGATATTCTGATGAACCATTGCTTTGTTATTTCCCAGCTGCACACAATACATTGGTTCGATACTATCCTGTTCGTTTGTGGTATATAAATAAAAATTTCTATCTACATAGAACCCACTCTCAGTGTGAACTTTTGCATCTAAAACAGGGGCAACTTCTTTATCCTCACTACCTACGAGCTTCTTTGTATAATCTCCTACATAATAAGCATAGTTGGTATCCGTCTGCTCAGCCGGATTCGGACTGTAATACAGAACCAGACGGTCTACTCCTCTGATTGTTGCATATCCTGTGGCCGCTGCCGCCTTATAGGGGGCATCACTGGGAATAGCTACACCGCCCGGGAAAAGATCCACCATCAGGTAAAGCTTTCCGTTATTGTCCTTTATCATCACAGGGTCAATAGCGGTTGTGCTGTAAGGCTGCTGCGTATTGGTGGCATCGTTAAAATAGATTGGCAGACTATATGTCCATGTCTTTCCATTATCTTTGGATTTGGAAACAATTGTATCGTTGTTGCCATAATCCTCCGCCCCCACCCAGCGAGCGTCTGCTGCCGCCACAAGAGAGCCATCTGCTGCAGTAATCAGTGCCGGAATACGGAAAGCTGTATTTCCTGCAGGCTGATTAGAGATAAAGGGCTGACCAACTGTTGTCCCTGTAATAGGAGCATTAGGCACTATATCAGTGTCCTGGCTGGGAATTTCTACTCGTTTAAATAACTTGAAGGTTGTTGTACTGGACGCACTAACATAAAACTTGTTGTTAGCGGAATAGTTAAGACCCAAGTTGGTACTATTATCTGCCCCCTTAATCATGAAAGCATTATCAGCAGCCGACTCAAACCGAAGCTTCTCTCCAATTAAACCTACCTCTACATTCGTACCTGATGCCCTATTAAGATTCAGATAGAGCCGACCACTTCCATATTCACTCTTTAAATAGT
>JBJFFP010000069.1:0-5270 GCA_051891855.1 Lachnospiraceae bacterium
CTTTCAGGCGGATACGCAGGAGGAATTTGATGACTGGTATGAGAATATCAAGGAGTTATCCCTGTACGATACAGGTGTAACCGCACAGCTGGGAGATGAGTTCATTACTCTGTCCTGCTGTTCCTATCATGTAGAGGACGGACGGTTCGTGGTGGTTGGAAAACGAATTTACAAAGTCCGCAAAGCCGCATAAATCAAGGGATTTTCAAAGCAGATAACGGGAGTCGAACCCGCCTTTCCAGCTTGGGAAGCTAGCGTTCTACCGATGAACCATATCTGCATGAGAGTATTATAGCACTACATGAAGTCAGGAGCAAGACTATCATCTCCCAAAGATAGCATATTCATAAATTTTTAAGATTCTTTCCTCAGTTTTTCTTTTGCCTTTTTCAGGAAGCGTGATATAATAAAACGAAAGGAAGGCTTAAAGATGAGGAGAATACTAATTATTTTCAGTTTTTGTCTCCTGCTTTTTTCTTCTTTCCCAGCATATGCTGCGCAGATTGAGGCTATAAGCGGAGAAGCACGGATTACCTCTGATAAGCTGAACGTCCGCAGCGGCCCATCCAAAGAATATACGATTGTTGGCAGCCTTCAAAAAGATGAGGTTGTGGAGGTTACGGGAATTGTCGAGCCTGATTGGTACGTTATTGATTATCATGGTGAGCAGGGATATATCTATGGTGAATACCTGATTTTTACTCCGGCTGAGGTGGTGGAGCAGGAGCAGGTAATTACAACACAAGTACCGATGCGTACCTATTTGATTCTGGGACTGGGTGTTGTCATTCTTCTGGTAGTGGGACTTCTCATATATACTTTTTTCTCTATACGCAAAGATAGTGAAGAAGAGAGTGAGGAGGAAGAGAGTGGGAGGATTCCGATTACCGATCATGATAATACAAACATGCATCTTGGCGAAGTAACCTATGATACCTACCGTCTGGATATTGATCCCAGCTTTTTTGAAACAACTACACTGGTGCAGCAGCCGGAGAGGATTGACCGAGGTGAGACTTATCACAATGCTGCTGTAGGGAAAACAGAGGCAGAGAACACTGCGGATATCCAGCTGATTGATAGCAGATTGGAGCAGGCATCAGCACAATTGGCTGCGTTGCAGAGGGAAGTAGAAGAGCTGAAGAAGCAGAAGCAGGAAGAATAAGTCGGAGGGCGGCTTTTAGGGAACAATCCGGTAAATATATTGTGAAAGCTTAAGAAAATTACAGAAAAAACCGATATATAATACACAAGAGAAAGGAAGGGATTTTATGGCTATTCAAATTAGTGCGAAGCAAGATTATAGTTATCTGTTTTCAAGCCTGAATGGTTCCGGTTCTAAAAATTCAACCTCTGCTTATGGATTCAACCTTACAGATTACGCCAGTATTAAGAACGGAAGCTATGGGAAGCTTCTGAAGGCATACTATAAGCAGGACAGAAGCGATACCGCTGCCGGTACCACAGTTAAGAGTACCTCTCCCCTTAATAAGATAAAGGTTGACGCCACAGTTAAGAAGGAGCTGACCGATATTCAGACCTATGCTGATGAGACTAAGGCTTCGGCAGCGGCTCTGATGGAGAAGGGAAGCAGATCCGTTTTTAAGAATGAGGATATGGATAAGATTTACCAGGCTGTATCTAAATTTACGGAGGATTATAATACTTTAATGGAGAAGAGTCAGAATTCCTCATCTCCATCTGTTGCACGCTATGCTAAAAGTATGGCTTATGCTACGGACTTTTATAAGGATTCCCTGAAGGAAATGGGAATTACTATTGGTGCGAACAATCAGTTAAGTATGGATAAGGATACCTTTATGAAGACGGATATTAATAAAATCAAATCTGTCTTTAACAGTAATAATACCTTATCCTATCAGGCATCCAGCAATGCAGTGGCCATTGGGAACAAGGCCTACAGTGAGAGTAATAAGTCCGCACTGTATACGGCTAACGGTACATACAATATCATGAATGCGTCAGATTTATTTAATCGTATTGTGTGAATGGATAATTAATTCAAAATTCTGAAAATAAATATAAATTCCTATTGACATTTGCAGGAAATAGAGATAGAATAAGTCTGTTCGCAGGAATGGCGGAATGGCAGACGCGCACGGTTCAGGTCCGTGTGATAGCAATATCATGAGGGTTCAAGTCCCTTTTCCTGCATCAGACAATAAAAATCCGAAGTCGATTTTAATAGAAGCGACTTCGGATTTTTGGTTTAGTTTTGGATATACTTTTTTGTTCCTTATTGATTCAATATCAATTCTAACTGCTGTACAGCCTGCAAAATATATTGAGAAAGAGTGCCCTCACCAATTCCTACAATACAGTGGTTGCAGCGGTTGGTGGGAATCAGGATTTTATAAGCATTGCTGGAGCCTACAGCGGTGGCAATGGCCGGGGTAATTTCTCCCAATAAAGAGTCGGCAAATACAATACCCACGGGGCCGAGGATAACATGGGCATCCCGGGCATTGACGATACAGGGATTTTCCCCGGTAGCACCATAGTCAGCACCGGCCTTCAGCATGGCAGAAGTAGCCAGAGTATTGGTACCAATGGCATAAAGCTCTCTATCAGGCCATTTTTTCTTAATTTGTTCTACCAGGGCTTTTCCGATTCGTCCGCCCTGTCCGTCGATAATCGCTATTTTCATGAAAACCTCCAATGGTTAAAGAATGGATATGGTTAGCCCATAGGTTTTTTCCAGTCCTGCATCTAATATCTGAATATCTCTTTTGCTGGCAAAATGATCATCCTCATCTTCAAAAATGGCGGAACCATTCCAGGGCTCCAGACAGATAAAAGGGGCTTCACCCCCTATGGGTGTCCAGAAGGCTATGGAGACAAAGTCAGGATAATCCATGCGGATACCCTTTCCCGTGGCCGGATTTTTCAGGGATACGCTGTGAGAGTTAGTATGGTAAAAATAAAGAGCATCCTGATCAAACAGTTCGCCGGACAGCTTCAATGTTTTTCCGGTGCTTCCGTGTACCATTCTTTTTTTTGAAGAAAAGCACATATTTTCCAAATCATAGACGTAGGATTCCAGTAATTCTTCCTTTTCAAATTCAAGACAATAATCAGAAAAAGCCTCTCCCTCATTTAAGGGACAATTAAAGCCGGGATGGGCTCCGATGTGATAAAGCATGGGTATAGTATCCCGGTTGATAACCTGGTAAGTCATAACAAGGCTTTTTCCTCTTAGCTCATAGGTGAGGCGAAGCTCGAATGCGAAGGGATAGCTTTCTTTAGTGAAGGCGTTATCCTTTAGGGAAAGGGTAAGGCGATTTGCACTATGTTCTGCTACGGCAAATTCGGATTCCTTGCAAAATCCGTGCTTGGCCATAGGATATTCCACACCGTTAATCACGGTTTTATTGTTTCGGACATTACCGATAGTGGGAAAAAGAAGGGGGGAGGAACGCATCCAGTATTGGGGATCACTGTTCCAGATAAATTCCTTTCCTGAAGGAGCCCTGTAAGATTTCAGTTCGGCTCCCAGAGTTTCAATGACTGCTTCATAGCCCTGGCTGGTAATGGTAATACGCATGATTTTCCTCCTTATTTGTACTGGCATATTCAGTATAAAATAAAGTACAACTTTTTGCCACAGCCAAATAGGGGAAAAAGGGGTGAAAAAAAATCCACCTTATCAGACCGGTAAATTCTGCTAAACTGTAATTATAAAAATGGATAGAAAGGAAGAGGGGTATGAAAGCAAAAAAAAGCAGCAGAATACCTAAAAAAGTATGGTTAGTGTTGTCTTTCCTTACCGCCATGGTACTTTGGACTCTGCTGTCCATGAACGAAAAGACAGCCAGAAGCTTTCCCAATGCTATCGTAACGTTTCAATCTATGGGAACGATGATTAAGAGGGGGGTATTTTTCGAGGATATTAAGAGCAGTTTGATTTCAGTATCAGCCGGCTTTGCCATAGGCTTTGCCCTGTCTCTGCCTGTGGCGATTTTAATGGCATGGTACATACCCGTAAGAAATATTATTGAGCCCTGGATTCAGTTCATTAGAAATATTCCTCCTTTGGCCTATGTGCCATTGGTAGTTATTTCAGCCGGAGTGGGAAGAAAGCCGCAGATTATTGTCATTACCATAGCCACCTTCCTGATTATGACCGTGACCATCTATCAGGGTGTATTGAATGTGGATGAGACCTTGATTAAAGCGGCCAGAGTGCTTGGGGCAACGGATAAGGATATTTTTTTAAAGGTCATTGCTCCGGCAACGCTTCCCTTTATTATTACTGCAATCCGACTGGGAAGCTCTACAGCATTAACTACACTGATTGCTGCAGAGTCAACGGGAGCCATAGCCGGTTTGGGGATGAGAATCCGCTCTTTGAATAACAGCTTTGAATCGGAGCCCATGCTTTTATACATTATCATAATCGGCATCATTGGTATGTTGGTGGAGCAGTTTGTTAAATTCCTGGAGAGGAGGTTTACCGGATGGCAGGAGAAGAGAGAAGCGTAAAAGTAAAAATTGATAACGTAAAGAAAATCTTCAATACCAGAAACGGTGAAATGGTTGCCTTAAATGGTGTAAGCCTGGATATCCTGGAAAATGAATTTATCTGCGTGGTAGGGCCTTCTGGCTGTGGTAAATCTACTCTGTTAAATATTATTGCCGGACTGCTGGAGCCCACCTCGGGAAAGGTTTACTGTGATGGGAACGAGGTTGTGGGAACCGGTACGGAGCGTGGAGTGGTTTTTCAGCAGTATGCCCTGTTTCCCTGGATGACGGTGAAAAAGAATGTTATGTTCGGACTTAATCTGAAGGGGATAAAAGGACAGGAAGCTGAGGATATAGCCATGAAATATATCAAAATGGTACAATTAGAGGACTTTGTCAATCATTATCCCAAGGAGCTGTCCGGGGGGATGAAACAGAGGGTTGCAATTGCCCGTGCTTATGCGGTCAATCCTTCCGTGCTGCTGATGGATGAGCCCTTCGGAGCCCTGGATGCTCAGACCAGAACTCAGCTTCAGTCAGAGCTTTTGGAAACCTGGGAGAAGGAAAGAAAGACCTGCTTTTTCATCACGCATGATGTGGATGAGGCAATTATTTTGGCTCAGAAAGTAATCATTATGAGTGCCAGACCCGGACGGATTAAGGAGATAGTAGACGTGAATATTCCTTACCCCCGTACCCAGGAAACGAAGATGACGGCTGAGTTTTTAGAACTGAAAAATCATATCTGGAGCCAGGTATATCAGGAATATCTGGAGGTCAGAAAATAA
>JBJFFP010000070.1:0-85825 GCA_051891855.1 Lachnospiraceae bacterium
CTCTTACAAAAATTCCAGAAAAACCTGGTTGCTCACATCTGCTCCTTTTTGGGTAAGTGCCAGCCGGCCCTTTTGAGGGACATAAAGCAGGCCCTTTTCCTTAAGCTCTTTTATGGGCTTTCCATAGTTTTCTTCAAGGCTGCTTCCGAATCTTTTTTCAAATTCCTTCAGACATATTCCCCGGGTCAGCCTCAGCCCCAGAAACATAAATTCTGCCATCTCCTCCTGTAGCCCCAGGTTTTCCTGCCAGACTGTGGTGTCTTCTCCTGTCATGGCCTTACGGATATACACACCCAGGTCCCTTTCTCTGCTGAATCGTCTGTGGTGGATTAAAGATGAGGCTCCCAGCCCCAGTCCCAAATACTCCTTACCGGTCCAGTAGCCTATATTATGCTTACAGGCGAGGCCGGGTCTGCTGTAATTGGAAATCTCATAGCGCTCATACCCGTGGGTCTTAAGCAGTCTGCCTGTTCTCTCGTACATCCACCGTTCCGTCTCTTCATCGGGAAGGCGGTCTTCTTCTCCCCCTCCCGGACCAAAACGTCCAAAAAAAGGAGTTCCTTCCTCAATCATCAGGCTGTAGGCAGAAATGTGCTCCGGCTCAAGGCACAGTACCTTTCTCAGAGTATTTTCATAGCCTTCCCTTGTCTGTCCGGGCAGGGCGGACATCAAATCCACATTGACGTTGGTAAAGCCGCATTCTCTGACCAGTTCCCAGGTGGTGAGAAAGTCCTGCCAGCTGTGGATTCTTCCCAGCTCCTTAAGCTCTTCATCATTGGCAGACTGCAGGCCGATGCTCAGGCGGTTGATTCCCAGCCTTCCATAGCTCTCCAGCTTGGCTCTATCCACTGTCCCCGGATTTACCTCCATCGTTATCTCCGCATCAGTCTCTATCCGAAAGCTGTCCCGCAAGGCCTTCATCACCCTTTCCGTCTCTTCCGGTAAAAGAAGGGAGGGGGTTCCCCCTCCCCAAAACAGGGTGTCTACTGTGTAGCCTTCACAGCCTCTTCCCTCCCGCTGTATTTCCCGGCAGAGGGCTTCCACATATTTCTTCCGTTCATCTCCACCGGAGGGAGCTGAAAGAAAGTCGCAGTAATTACACTTTTTTGCACAAAAGGGAATGTGTACATACAAACCCAGCTTTTCATCCTTTGTCATTAATCATTATCCAGCTTCAATACGCTCATGAAGGCCTTCTGAGGAATTTCCACACTTCCGATCTGGCGCATTCTCTTCTTCCCTTCCTTCTGCTTTTCCAGCAGCTTCTTCTTACGGGTAATGTCTCCGCCGTAGCACTTTGCCAATACGTCCTTACGCATGGCCTTAACCGTCTCTCTGGCGATAACCTTCCCCCCTACGGCAGCCTGAATGGGAATCTCGAACAGGTGCCTGGGAATTTCCTCCTTCAGCTTTTCACACATTTTTCTGCCCCGCTCATAGGCACTGTCCTTATGAACGATAAAGGAAAGAGCATCCACCTCTTCCTTATTAATCAGAATATCCAGCTTTACCAGCTCAGACCTTTCATAGCCCTTCAGCTCATAATCAAAGGATGCATAGCCCCTGGAGCGGGATTTCAGGGCATCAAAGAAATCATAAATAATCTCATTCAGAGGAAGCTCATATTTTAAAAGAGCCCTGGTTTCTTCCATATATTCCATGCTGATGTGGCGCCCTCGTCTTTCCTGACAAAGCCCCATAATGGCTCCGATAAATTCCGTCTTAACCATGATTTCCGCAGATACGATGGGTTCCTCCATATAATCAATTTCCGTGGGGTCCGGCAGATTGGAGGGATTGGTCAATTCAATCCTTTCTCCGTTATGCTTATATACCCGATAGATTACACCGGGTGCCGTAGTCACCAGATCCAGATTATATTCTCTTTCCAGTCTTTCCTGAATGATCTCCAAATGTAAAAGTCCCAAGAAGCCACAGCGGAATCCAAAGCCTAAGGCAATGGAGGTCTCCGGCTCATACTGCAGGGCCGCATCGTTCAGCTGCAGCTTTTCCAAAGCATCCCGCAGGTCAGGATACTTGGCTCCGTCTGCCGGATACATTCCGCAGTAGACCATAGAGTTTACTTTTTTATACCCGGGTAAGGGCTCCTTGCAGGGATTTACGGCATTGGTTATGGTATCTCCCACTGCCGTATCCTTTACATTTTTAATGGAAGCCGTAATATAGCCCACCATTCCCGCAGACAGCTCCTCACAGGGAATGAACTGACCGGCGCCAAAATAGCCTACCTCCACTACCTCAGCGGTAGCGCCGGTAGCCATCATCTTAATGGGGGTTCCCTTGCGGACCCTTCCCTCCATCAGGCGGCAGAATACAATTACTCCCTTGTAGGAATCATACAGGGAATCAAAAATCAGAGCCTGAAGGGGATTTTCCGGATTCCCTTTGGGTGCAGGAATTTTTTCCACAATGGCTTCCAGAACCTGGTCGATATTCAGCCCGTTTTTTGCACTGATCTGCGGGGCATCCTGTGCCTCAATTCCGATTACATCCTCGATTTCCTCAATTACCCGTTCCGGCTCGGCACTGGGCAGATCTATTTTATTGATTACCGGAAAAACATCTAGGTTATGATCCAGTGCCAGATAAACATTGGCCAGTGTCTGTGCCTCAATTCCCTGGGCCGCATCCACTACCAGAATGGCACCATCACAGGCAGCCAGCGCCCGGCTGACCTCATAATTAAAATCCACATGGCCCGGGGTATCAATAAGATTGAAAATATATTCCTCACCGTTTTTCGCCTTATACACGGTACGCACCGTCTGGGCCTTAATGGTAATTCCCCTCTCCCGTTCCAAATCCATATTATCCAGAACCTGTGCCTGCATTTCCCGGCTGGTCAGCAGGCCGGTCTTTTCGATAATCCGATCTGCCAGAGTGGATTTACCGTGATCAATATGTGCCACTATGCAGAAATTACGAATCTTGCTTTGATCAATTCCTGACATGGTTTCCTCCATTTCTTTCGTTTCCCGATATAGCTCTTTTTGCAGCAGCCTTTATCGCTTCTAGCGTCAGGCTTTACTATACACTATTTTTACCTGTGAAACAATCCTTTTTTATCCCTGATCCATCCCTCCAAGAACCATATCCAGAATCTGGGCCAGAGGATCCAGTGCGTGATGAATTTCTTCTACGGTATTGGTCTGAGCACCCAGTTCAATCAGAAGCGTTCTGGGAGATACGTGCATATTGTACCGATAAGCCCGTAAATAAATATTTCTGGCAAAGCCCGGATAATATTCGTCACAAAGCACCTTCATCTGAAAGGAAAAGGCCAGATTTTCTTTCAAATAGGGATTATATAAATAGGAAATATCTCCCTGCTTTTTACTCCTGCTTAAGCCGTTAAAAAACATGACCTTTGCCGTAGGACGGCCTGCCACCTGGGTGACCAGCCTGGTATCCTCCGCTACCGCATCCCTATGTAAGTCAATGACTGCCTGTATGCTTGGATTTTCCTTTAAAATCTGTTCAATGGCCGGAAGGGAGTTGGAGTAGGCATAGTCCCTGGACTCTACATCATACTCTCCCTTATGGTGCAGTACCTTATATCCGTATCCCTCCAGCAATCGGGTCAGAACTTCTCCGGCCCCTACTATAGTGGTAGCGGTATCTTTCTGTACACTGTCTACAAAAGCTTCCTGGGAATGGGTATGGTAGAGAAGTATCTGTGGCCCCTCTGTGGTGGTATCTATGGTGCAATCCGTTTCCAATAATGTCTTCACCTGAAACAGCTCCTTTGTAGGCTCCGTAGTGGAGTCCACCGTGTAAAAGCCCTGAATCAGCTTATCCATGTCCTCATAGTTTTCCCAATTAAAGAACTGACTTTTCTCCCTGGCAGGAATGAAGCCGCCTTCACTGCCGTTCTCTTCCTCCTCTTCCCTTTCCTCTTTTTTCTTCTCTTCCTCCAGTCTTTCCTGATACAGTCGATTTTCTTCCTCCAGTCCCTTAAGGGAATCCTCCCCCAGGGCCAGCGCATTATCCTCTTCCAGCAAAAAGGGCAGGCCGCTCTCCCGGTTTCCGATTCCTTCGGTCTCAAAAAAAACAGGCTCATCACCTGCCAATAAATCTATCATCACCGACTGCCCTTTAGCCATGCTTCGCCCTACCTTCCGGATACCCTTCTCAAAAAGCTGTACGAAGGTAAAGGAAGCCCCTTTACTGTCATCCTTAGTATAATCTGCTGTCCTATCTCTGGCGATTACTACCGCAAGAAGGGTAAGAACCAAAAACAGGAGAAGCCATTTACTTGTTCTCAAAAGCCTTCGTTTTTTGCTCATAGACAAGTATATGTTTCTCCTGTGTGGCTTATGCTTCCATTCCGAAGGTGATATTCAATGCTTCTGCCAAGGTAAAGCTCAGCCGCTTGATGGTAGCATCAATGTCCTTCGCCGTCACATACATATTGTTCAGCTCAGTGAGAGCCACGCTGTCCCTGGCCTTCAGAAAAGCTGCCTCCTGCAGCTCTCTGTGCATTCTCTGCAACGCATCCTGAACGATGGTTGCCGCATCCACTACCGTAGGAACTCCCATGGCAATAACGGGGATTCCCAATACCTCCTGGGTAATGGCACTGCGGTGATTTCCCACGCCGGAGCCGGGATGAATCCCGGTATTGCTGATTTGAATGGTTCGATTCAGCCGCTTGGTGCTGCGGGCCGCCAGTGCATCAATAACAATCACTGCATCCGGCTCAGTCTCTCTTACGATTCCTGCTACCATCTCCGCCGTTTCCATTCCCGTCTTGGCCATTACCCCCGGCACCATGCTGCTGACCATGGTGAGGTTTTCCTGTGAAAAAGCACTCTTTCCATATTCCCTGATCATATGGCGTGTTATACACAAATGCTCTACCACTGCGGGACCTAAAGCATCTGCCGTAACCTCCCGGTTTCCCAGCCCTACTACCAGGACAGAGACGGCTTCTCCTACCTTGGGCAAAAGAGCTGACAAATGGCGGCTGATCTCCGCTGCTACCTCATGATGATTTTCTCCCACATCACTGTTTTCTCCGATTTCCGTCAGTCCGGGTACCTCCAGTGTAACATAGGTTCCAATGGGCTTTCCCAAAAGCTTAGCCCCGTTTTTGGTGGTAATGCTGACACGGGTAACATGGATTTCCGCTCCCTTTGCATCATATTCCTCCACGATTACCCCGTGAAGGGAGCCGTTGGCATCCTCCACAAATTCCCTGGCTTCCAGTGCCAAATCCGTCCTTGCTTGAAAATAAGCCATGACATCCTCCCTTTTTTCTTTTTCTTTATCAGATTTCCCATTTTTCTTTTATTTATGTATTGACAGATTCTTCTTCCTGCCCTACAATAATATACGCGTGTTTACATCAAATCGTCCGTGTCCGGCTTGGATGTAACACTTATTTTAAGCTTACTATCATAATGATAAAAGTATTTAGGAGGTGTAATCTTGGCTAACATTAAATCTGCAAAGAAAAGAATCTTAGTAAACAGAACCAAAGCGGACAGAAATAAGGCAATCAGATCTGGTGTTAAAACCGCAATGAAGAAGGTTTTTGCTGCTATTGATACTAATGATAAGGCTGCCGCACAGGCTGCTTTATTGGAGGCTACTGCTACTATTGATAAGGCTGCCAGCAAGGGCGTATATCATAAGAATAATGCTTCCAGAAAAGTATCCCGCTTAGCTAAAGCCGTTAACAAGATGGCTTAAGCTGTTGTTTTTGATAAATACAGAGATGGAATAAGAGGAAACGTGTGCCGCTAGGCGCACTGTAAAAAAGACCCGTACCGTCAACGGGTCTTTTTCTGTTATTTTCTTACCGGTATTTTTATACCCTCCCTCCTTTATTTCTTCGATTCACATCCTCTCTCAGCAAGGTATACAGGGTGGCAAAGAGGGGAATAAAAATCAGCATCCCCAGCACTCCGAACATGCTGCTTCCCAGACTGACTGCAAGCAGCACCCAGATGGAAGGAAGCCCTACGGAATTACCCACTACTCTGGGATAAATCAGATTCCCCTCCAGCTGCTGAATGATCAAAAAAAGAACAACAAACCATACCGCCTTAATGGGATCATCCACAAGAATCAGAAAAGCCCCCACAAAGCAGCCGATAAATGCTCCCACAATGGGAATCAGTGCAGTAAAGGCAATCAGCACCCCAATCATAAACGCATAGGGCATTCCGAAAATCGTCATGGCAACAATAAACAGCAGCCCTAAAATAACCGCTTCCGTACACTGTCCGGTAATAAACTTAGAAAAATTAATGTATAACAGGCGGGACACATAGAGTATTCTTTTTTCGGTTTTCTCCTTACAATAAGCATGGATAATCCGCTTCAGCTGTTCTCCCAGCTTCTCCTTCTGACTCAGTACATAAATAGAAAAAATCATGGCAATCAGGCTGTTTACCACACCGCCTACAAGGCTTCCTGCTACTGTAACGGTGGAATTGACCAAGCTTCCCACACCACTTTTCAAAAAATTGACTGCCGTCTGCAGAATACTGTCCCAATTCAGATTCCTGTATTCCAATGTTTCCAGCCAGGCCACAAGCTCAGGATAATCTGCTGCCAGCACCTCTGCCCGATTCAGCGTATTCTCCAGAAAAACCGGTATCTTTTGTCCCAGCTGTGCAATGGTTCTTCCCAGCTGTGGAATCACCGCAAGCACCACCAGATTCACAATGGCCAATATAATCAGAAAAGAAAGGCAGATTCCCAAAGGACGTTCCAGCTTTTTCAATCGCCCGGGAAGCCGGTTTAGTACTTTCTTCTCCAAAAAATTCAAAGGCAGATTAACCACAAAGGCTATGGCACAGCCTGCTAAAAAGGGCTTCACCATACTGAGCAGACTCCCAGACAGGGTTAGTAGTGTGGAAAAATGAATGACTCCCAGACAGACTCCGGCTGTAAATAAAATCAACAGCATGATTTCCTTATTCGTACGCTTTTCTCCCATCGTATTATATCTCCTCTAATATCCGGCATAAAAATTCCCAGGTTCTGCCGGCGGAAGAAATACTCATGCTCTCTTCTGTAGTATGAATATTTTTCATGTCCGGTCCCAGGGAAATGCAGTCCAGCTCAGGAATTTTTTCCAGAAAAAATCCACACTCCAAGCCCGCATGAACAGCCTGAATTTCCGGCTGTTTTCCGTACATTTTCTCATAGACCTCTATAAGCTTATCCCGAAGAGGGGAATCCTTACGGTAAGCCCACCCGGGATAGCTTCCGCTCATCCTGCAGCTTCCTCCCAGCCCTTGCGTCAGTGCAAAAAGCTGTCTGCGCAGACCTTCCTTAGCGCTTTCAAAGGAGCTTCTTAAGGAAAAGCCCAGAGAAAGCACTTCTTCACTGCTGTCCATCAACCCCAGATTTAATGAGGTTTCCACCAGGCCTTCCACATCGGCACTGTAGGCCTGTACTCCTGCTGGAAGACAGGCTATCAGGATAGCCGCCTTTTTGCTTTCCTCCAAAGTAAGGGTATTAAAGCTTCCCGGTTCAAATTCTCCAAACCGGCAGAAAATTCCCGGATCCTTCGTCATATATTCCTGTTTAAGGATAGAATCAAACTCTTTTATGGCTAATTCCAGTGCAAAGGGGTCTGCCACCACCAGATTGATCTCTGCCTCCCGGGGAATGGCATTGTCTGCCAGCCCGCCTTTAATGGCCAGAAGTCTGTAGGTTACCTTATCCTCCGCAAAGAGCAGAAATCTTCCTGCCAGTACATTGGCGTTTGCTCTCCCCTTATGAATTTCCATGCCGGAGTGTCCTCCCAAAAGACCTCCAATGTGTATTTTACAGGAGATTCCCTGAACCTCTTCCCGCTTTAGAGGCAGACTGCAGTCTACCCGCATTCCGCCGGCACAGCCGGTTAAAAAGATTCCTTCTTCTTCCGAATCCAGATTAAGCATGCGGCGGGCTTTACAATCGGATAAATCAATGGCTGCGGCTCCCAAAAGACCAATTTCCTCATCCACGGTAAAAATACATTCCAAAGGAGGGTGCTTGATATCCTTCGCATCCAGTAATGCCAGCTCATAGGCAACGGCAATGCCATCATCCCCTCCCAGACTGGTATCCTCAGCCAGAATATTATCTCCCTCTACCATAAGCCTCAGTCCCTCTTTGGACAGATCATGGGTACTCTCCGGCGTTTTCACTGCCACCATATCCATATGTCCCTGGAGCATAATGGGCTCCTTTTCTTCATAGCCGGGTGAACCTTCCTTAAAAATAATTACGTTTCCCTGACTGTCCTGGCGATAATCCAGACCTCTTTCTTTTGCAAATTTCACCAGATAATCACTGATTGCCTTCGTATTGCCGGAGCCATGGGGGATGGCACAGATTTCTTCAAAAAAACGAAATACCGGCTTTGGTTCCAGGTTTGCTAATATTCCCATCCTTCTTCCTTTCCTTTTGAATTGTTGCCTTACATCTTTTCCGGAGATTCAAATCCCAATAAGTCAATGCAGGAGGTAAGGACATCCCGACAAAGAACCAGAAGTGCTATCCAGCCTGTCTTTTTTTCTTCATCCGGCTCATCCAGAATCCTGTTTTCATGGTAAAACTTATTGAAGGCATTGGAAAGATCATAAATATAGGCACAAATCTTATGTGGGGCAATTTCCTCAAAGGCTGCCTCCAGCATGGTATTGAATTTTACCATTTCCATTACCAGGCTCTTTTCACTGTCCCCGGTGGCTTCCCTAAGCTGTACCTGAGTCAGGTCTCCTCTCTGCTGCTGATATTTTCGCAAAATCGATTTGATTCTGGCCACGGTATACAGAATATAGGGGCCGGTATCTCCTTCAGAAGAGGTAAAGCGTTCAATATCGAAAATATAATCCTTAGATGCCTGGTTGGACAAATCACCGTACTTTACTGCCGCCAGAGCCACCTTATCCGCAGTTTCCCTTGCTTCATCTTCTGAAATTGCTCTGTTCTCGGTAATTTTCGTATACATCTTCTCACGGATTTCCGTAAGTAGGCTTTCCAGGCGCATTACGCCGCCCTCTCTGGTCTTAAAGGGTTTTCCATCCTTACCGTTCATTGTCCCAAAGCCAAGAAAGAACAGACCGGTGTCTTCCTTAACCAGCTTCGTCTTTCTTGCACAGCGGAATATCTGCTCAAAGTATAAATCCTGCCGTTTATCTACCACATAAATCATTCTGTCCGGCTGAAATTCTTCCATACGCTCCATAATCGTTGCCAGATCCGTAGTATTGTAAAGGGAAGCTCCATCGGATTTTAAAATCATACAGGGAGGAATCTCCTTGGTATCCGTTTCCTCCTTAACATCTACCACCAATGCCCCTTCACTTAAATGGGCGTAGCCTCCTTTTTTCAGGTAATCCACCATCACCGGAATTCGGTCATGAACATCGGATTCGCCCTTCCACAGATCGAAATCCACCTTTAGGTTATTATAGTTTTTCTTTAAATCTGCCACAGAAACAGCTAGGATGTGTTTCCATAGTGCCCGGTAACCCGGTACGCCGCTTTGCAGCTTAAAGGTGGCCTCCATAGCCTTTTCCTTATATACGGCATCTGTTTTAGATTTCCCGCTGGCGGTAGGGTAGATCTCCTCCAGCTCGCTGATGGTGAAGGGTGGTTCATCGGGATACTGTCCTGTATAGCCTTCATCAAAATAAATTAAGTCCGGCTGTCTTTCCTGTAATTCCGTAATAATCAGTCCCATCTGAAGACCCCAGTCTCCCAGGTGAATGTCCCCGATGACCTTATGGCCCATGTAACGGCAGATTCGTTTCACGCTTTCCCCGATAATTGCCGAGCGAAGATGGCCTACATGCAGGGGCTTAGCCACGTTGGGGCCGCCATAGTCAATAATAATGGTCTGCGGACTCTTTGCTTCCTCCAGGCCATATTTCTCACTGCTTCGCATTCCCTGAAGATAGTCTTTTAAAAAGGTGGGATTGACTCTTAGATTTAAAAACCCGGGAGCCACTGCCTCCACAGAAGAAAACACTTTGCTTTCCTTCAACTTGTCTGCTACCTGTGAGGCAATAACAAGGGGAGCCTTTTTATACTGCTTTGCTCCCGCCATAGCTCCGTTACACTGATATTCACATAAATCCGGACGATTGGAAATCGTAACCTTTCCCAGCTTGGCATCATAGCCCGCTGCCGCAAAAGCGGTCTGCATTTCCTCCGAAATCAAGTCCAAAATCTTTTTCATTTTCTCCTCCATTATGGGGCCTGATTTACCCTCTTTTTCTCACTTTACATACTGGTTTTACTGTATCATATTTTGTCTTCCTTGGAAAGGCTTTCCACCTTGGAAAAGATACATCCGCAGAAATTCTGGCGATAAAGATCGTATTTTTTTGAAAGCTGAATACTGTTCTTATAGCCATCCTTCTTTTTAAAGTCTGAGGGCAAAAAGGCTACCTCATATTTTTCCTCCAGGTGCTTTCCTATGGTGTTAATCTTTTCCGCGTTTTTAAGAGGGCTGATGGTCAGTGTAGTGGTAAAGAAATCATAACCCTCCTGCTTTGCCTTGGCTGCCGTTTTTTCCAGTCGAAGCTCATAGCAGCGAAAGCACCTCTCCCCACCTTCCGGGCATTTCTCCAGTCCTTTGGCTATGGTATAGAAGGCATCCGGCTCATATTCCTCCTCTATTATTCCTATGGGGAAAGTAGGGTTTTCCCGGTTCAAGGCGTCAATCAGCTTTTTTTGCTCTGCTGCCCGTTTTCGATATTCTTCCTGTTCGGAAATATTGGGATTATAATAATAGACCGTCAGCTGAAAAATTTCTTGTAAGGGAACCAGCACACCACTGCTGCAGGGAGCACAGCAGCTATGGAGCAGGAGTCTCTTTCTCTCTCCGTTGAAGCTGTGAATTATTTTTTCCATTTCTTTATGATATTGGGGTTTATTTTGATTCATTTTTCCTCCGTTTTTTCACTGCTTATCTGAAAGTATATTTTAACGAAGTAAGAGGATTCAGTCAATTCTTAATCCAGTTTGATTAAATGGATAAAACTTATCAACAAAACTATTTACTTTTTCCTACCTATATGGTAGGATTTAAATCGTACATCAAACAATACCGCCTCAATGGCGATAAAATGGAGGAAAATAACATGAATATTGTATATGCTTCAAGAAATGGGCATGTAGAGACTCTAATTAATAATCTGGGCATCACTGATGCATTAAAAATTGTAGAAGGTACTGAAAAGGTGGATGGCGATTTTGTCATTTTTACCTATACCGATGGTAAGGGAATCCTTCCCCCTAAGGTAAAAACCTTCCTGCAGAATAATCCCGGGGTAAAGGCTGTAGTTTCCAGTGGAAACCTAGAACGTCATCCGGATACCTATAACTTTGCTGCTGATATTATTGCCCGGGAATATGGTGCAACAATCATTGCCAAAATTGATGGTGCAGGAGACGACCATGATTTGGCAGAAATCAAAAAGGCATTAAATCTGGCTTAATGGCCTGAATATTATGAACAAATCAGGGAGCTTACCAAAGGACTTACCAGTCACCGCTCCCTGATTTTTTATCTTACTGATCAGCTTTCCTTAAGTTCTCTTACTTTATTTTACCTGCAAAGCCGTCTGAATATCCTCACGCATATCGATTACTGCCTGCCTTGCCGCATCTGCAAAATGTTCCTCTCCCATATGGGCATATTCTTCCTGCTGATAAGCTGCAATAATTCCCCGGGAAGAATTGACGATGGCCCCCAGACCATCCTCATTGAAGAAAGGAACCAGGTCAGCTCCTTTTCCGCCCTGGGCTCCATAGCCCGGCACCAGAATAAAGCTCTTTGGCATCAGCTCACGCAGTACCTTACCCATTTGGGGATAGGTTGCACCTACCACTGCACCCACATAGCTATAGGAGCTTCCCATACAGTCTGCCCCCCATTCCACTACCTTTTCAGCCACCCATTCATACAGGGGTCTTCCGTCAATGAGACGATCCTGAAATTCTCCGCTGCTGGGATTAGAGGTTTTTACCAGAATAAAGAGCCCCTTCCTTTCCTCCCTGCAAACCTTGATAAATGGCGTAATACTGTCAGAACCCATATAGGGAGCCAGTGTGGCAAAATCCTCATCAAAGCCATAGAAGCTGTTGCTTCCCACCCTGACTTTGCCTAAATGGCCTACGGCATAGGCTTCCGAGGTAGAGCCGATGTCACCTCTCTTAATATCACCGATTACCACAAGTCCTTTTTCTTTACAGTATTCAATCGTCTTCTTATAGGTAATCAGTCCCGGAATCCCAAATTGCTCATACATGGCAATCTGGGGCTTTACTGCCGGAATCAAATCGTAAAAATGATCTACCAGTGTCTTATTATACTGCCAGATGGCCTCTGCCGCCCCCTCCAGCGTCTCCCCAAATTCAGCAAAGGCTGCTTTGGTAATGTGCGTTGGAATGAATTTCATCATTGGGTCCAAACCTACCACAATAGGCGCATTGGTTTTCTTAATATTAGCAATTAATTTATCAATCATAGTCTATCCTCCAAATTACTTATCGGGACCTTAAAAACTCATACTCCCTTATGGCATCCTGATCATCGGGATAAAGCTGAAGATAATTCTTCATTAAAACTCCGGCTTCCTCAAATTCTCCCAGGTATTCGTAGGCCACAATCTGATTAAATTTCAGTACCTGTGTCATGGACACTTCCCCCAGCTCCAATGCCCGGTTAAAGCACTCCAATGCCGTGTTGGCATCCCCTGACTGCAGCCTGCACATCCCCAGCCGATTTAAGATTGTCACGTCCTGACTGTTATCAGCTAGGTAATTGCTGTAAATACTGGCCGCATAATTATAGTCTCCCAGCTGCTCATAGGTCTGGCCTAAAAGCAGTGCAGTCTCACCGTCTTTGGCTCCCTTCTGAGATTCCAGATAGCCTCTGGCGCTCTCATAGTCCTCCAGATAGTAGCTCAGCCTTCCCAATTCAAAATCTGACAGCTTTTCACCGGTATTGCCCATGGCAGACTGAAGATATACCTTACCTTCATCCTTATAGCCGTTTTCCTTCATAGCCTGATAAATCTCAATTCTGAGATCATAGTCCTTAGGGGCAAGCTTAATGGCCTCATCAAAGTCCAGAGTGGCCTGCTTTAACTCCCCTTCCTCCAGATTCAAAATTCCTCTAAGATAATAGGCTTCTTTCTCCGGCCGCAGATTGAGAATAGCCGTATAAACCTCTTTTGCCCGAGAGAGCCATCCCATTTTATAATAGGCTGTTGCCAGATAATAGTTGGTGTCATAATCCCATTCATCGACAGCTGCATCACTGTAGGTAAATGCCGTCAAAAACTCCTCCACAGCTTCCTCGTAACGGGTCAGTCCCAAAAGGGCTATCCCCTTTCCTCGGGCAATCTGTCGGGCATCCTCTCCCTGAGCCCCGGCTGTTTCAAAGCAGATTAGGGCATTTTCATATTCCAGTGCTTCAATGGCAGTAAAGCCCTGCTGAATATTTTCCTGCTTTTTTTGCAGTGAGCAGCCACTAATCCATATTCCCATCAGCAGTACGGTGCATAGAACCGCAAGCCTTTTCTTCTGCAACTTCATTCTCCTTAATCCTTAAAATAACTTACTCCTGATTCAAAAATCCCCAGATCCTGTTCCCCGTAGATATTGATTGCCACATTTCCATCTCTCCGCTCGGAATGGGCCATTTTGCCAAAGCATCTTCCATCCGGTGAAGTAATTCCTTCCACAGCCAGATAGGAACCATTAATATTCCATTCTTCATCCATGGAGATATTTCCCGTTGGATCTGCGTACTGGGTAGCCACCTGTCCTTTTGCAAACAGTCTGTCCAGCCATTCCCGGCTTGCCACAAAACGTCCTTCTCCATGGGAAGCGGGATTTACATACGTTTTGCCCAGCTCAGCCTTCATCAGCCAGGGAGACTTGTTGGACACTACCTTTGTATATACCATCTTGGAAATGTGTCGATTAATGGTATTATAGGTCAGTGTGGGAGAATCCGGATTCTGTCCGGTGATTTCTCCTCCCGGCACCAGTCCCAGCTTAATCAATGCCTGGAAGCCGTTGCAGATTCCCAAACAAAGGCCATCTCTTTGCCCAAGAAGATCGGTTACCGCTTCTTTGATCTTTTCGTTGCGGAAAGCCGTTGCAAAGAACTTGGCACTTCCGTCCGGCTCATCACCGGCGGAAAAGCCTCCGGGAAACATGATAATCTGTGCATTTCGGATTTCTTTTTCAAAAATCTCCACAGACTCTCTGATGTCCTCAGCCGTAAGATTCCTAAATACTTTTACCGATACATTGGCCCCTGCCCGGCTGAAGGCTTTTGCACTGTCATATTCGCAGTTTGTCCCCGGAAATACGGGAATGAACACATTGGGCCTTGCCAGTTTATTCTTACAGACATAGATACTGTTTGCCCGATAAATCGGCGTGTCAACAGGCTCAGTACCGGGTTCTGCTTTTGTGGGGAAGACCTCCTCCAAGGGACGGCTCCACTCCTTAAGTGCCTCCTCCAAGGAAATCCGAACCGGTCCGCATGCAAATACCGGTTCTTCCGTCACCGTGCCAATCAGCTCATAATCTGCATCAATCAGATTCATCTTATCCCCATCTACCTCAGCTACAATATCACCCAGACCGTTTCTGAACAGGCTCTTTATCTCTGTTTCCTCTAAAAAGTTAACCCCCAGTCTATTACCAAAGGCCATTTTACTGATTGCGGCAGCTGCCCCCTTACTGTCCACGGCATAGGCCGAAACGATGACCTTCTGACGAATCAGCCGGTGAATTTCTCCGTAAAGCTGCATAACCTTGGCATATACGGGTACATCAAAAGCATCCCTTTCCAGCTGAAACCAAACCAGTTTATTTCCGGGTGTCTTTAACTGAGGGGTAATTATCTCTTCTTCCTTTGCCACATCTACAGCGAAGGATACCAGCGTAGGGGGAACATCAATCTGGTTAAAGGTTCCGGACATGCTGTCCTTTCCGCCTATGGAAGGAAGGCCGTAGCCCACCTGTGCATCAAAAGCACCTAAAAGAGCGGCAAAGGGCTGGCTCCATCGGGAAGGCTCATCCCACATTCTGCGGAAATATTCCTGGAAGGTAAAGCGGATTTTCCGGTAATCTCCACCGGCAGCAACGATTTTTGCCATGGATTCCGTAATGGCATAAATGGCACCATGATAAGGACTCCAGCTGGATAAATAGGGATCAAAGCCATAGCTCATCATGGTTACCGTATCCGTTTGCCCCTGCAATACGGGCAGCTTTGCCACCATCGTCTGAATCTCGGTCAGCTGGTATTTTCCGCCATAGGGCATCAATACACTGCCTGCACCGATGGAGGCGTCGAACATTTCCACCAGACCTTTTTGTGAGCAGACATTAAGGTCAGCCAGGTTCTTTAGCCAGGCCTTCTTCATTTCTCCGGCTTTCAGAGCTTCCTCTACCTCTTTTACCGCAATTCGATTCAGATAATTACTCTTCTCAGAGGGAATTTCCACCCTTACGGAAGTCTCCTGATGGGCACCGTTGGTGTCCAGAAAGGCTCTGGAAAGATTTACAATTTCCTTCCCTCTCCAGCTTAAAACCAGTCGGGGCTGGGCGGTAACCACCGCCACCGGAACGGCCTCCAGATTTTCCTCCTTCGCATAAGCTAAAAATTCGTCTGTATTGGCAGGATCAATTACCACCGCCATCCGCTCCTGAGACTCGGAAATGGCCAGCTCCGTTCCGTCCAGGCCGGCATATTTTTTCGGAACCTTATCCAGGTCTACCCGTAATCCCGCTGCCAGCTCTCCGATGGCAACGGATACACCTCCCGCACCGAAGTCATTGCATTTTTTAATCAGACGGCTTACCTCTTCTCTGCGGAAAAGCCGCTGAATCTTACGCTCAGTAGGTGCATTTCCTTTCTGCACCTCAGCACCGCAGGTCTCAATACTGGTCTCCGTATGTACCTTGGAGGAACCGGTGGCTCCACCGCAACCGTCACGGCCTGTACGCCCACCCAACAAAATAATCACATCACCGGGGTCAGAGCTTTCCCTTATGACATTCTTTCGAGGGGCTGCTCCCATAACGGCACCGATTTCCATCCGTTTGGCCACATAATCAGGATGATAAATTTCTTTTACATATCCGGTTGCCAGACCGATTTGATTCCCGTAGGAGGAATAACCTGCGGCTGCACCCCGAACCAGCTTTTTCTGAGACAGCTTTCCCTTAATGGTATCCGCTACGGGAACGGTAGGATCTGCCGCTCCGGTAACCCTCATTGCCTGATAAACATACCCTCTTCCCGACAGGGGATCACGAATACAGCCGCCAAGACAGGTTGCCGCACCACCGAAAGGCTCTATTTCCGTAGGATGGTTGTGGGTTTCATTTTTGAAAAATACCAGCCACTCCTCTTTCACGGTTCCGCTGCCATAATCCATTTCCACGGGAACCACAATAGAGCAGGCGTTGATTTCCTCCGACTCCTCCAGGTCCTGAAGCTTCCCCTCTTTTTTCAGCTTACGCATAGCCATCAGAGCCAAATCCATAAGACAGATATACTTATCTTCTCTTCCGGCAAAAATTTCCTCTCTGGTATCCAGATAGCTTTGATAGGTGGTTTCCATGGGAGTACGGTAATATCCCTCATCAAATTCCACATTTTTCAGTTCTGTGGAAAATGTGGTATGACGGCAATGATCGGACCAGTAGGTATCCAGCACCCGAATCTCCGTCATGGTGGGTTCCCGTCCTTCCTCTTCGGAAAAATACCGTCGTATATGCTCAAAATCCCTAAAGGTCATGGCCAGTCCCAAAGAATCATAAAGCCTCCTGAATTCACTCTCCTCCATGGTACAAAAGCCATCCAAAACAGCCACATCTGCCGGTTCCTCATAATGCGTAAGCAGCGTTTGAGGCTTCTCCATATCCGTTTCTTTAGAATCCACCGGATTAATACAGTAACTCTTTATTTTCTCAAATTCCTCGTCCGTAACGGCTCCTTCGATTATATAGGTGACGGCTGTCTTAATAACAGGATTTTCATCCTCCTTTAACAGCTGGATACACTGCAGGGCAGAGTCTGCTCTCTGATCAAACTGCCCCGGAAGATATTCCACGCCAAACACTCTCGCTCCCTGGGGGATATCCAGTTTTTCCCTATACAAAATATCTACCGGGGGTTCAGCAAAGATGCCCCGGCATGCAGCTTCAAAAATATCCTCGGAAATATTTTCCACATCATAGCGGATAAATTCCCTTACTCCCGTTACATGGCTAAGTCCCAGATAGCCTGCCAGCTCTCCCTTAAGCTCTCCGGCCTTAACGGCAAAGGGCTCCTTTTTTTCCACGTAAATTCGCTTCACGTTACTCATGATCTGTCATCCTCACCTTCTGCTGCCACGGCAGCCTTAAATTACTTTGCTGTCCTGTCGGTTCAGCCTTCTTCCTCCAGAACAAGTCCTTCAATAATGTATAAAAGCTGTCTGTCTACACGTCCTTCTGAAAGTCCCATCGTCCGGGCACAAATCTTCATTCCCTCAATATGGTACATAATGCCGGCGGCTGCCGTCTTTGCATCCGGGCAGTAAAATTCTCCCCGCAAAGCTCCCTCCTCCAAAATTTTAGCCAGTACCATAACCGCGGTTTCAAACTGGCTTCTTAAAAAGTGTTCACTTTTTTTCTCCGGCTTATTGGCAAAAAAATATTCATAGGTTGCCACCAGAATATCCTCTTTTCTTCGTAAAATCTCTATCTTCTGTTCCTTTAGAAACAGCATCAGCAAATCTGCCATGGGCGACTCATCGCTGACTTCCTCCGATAATTCCTCCTCATCCTGTTCCGATTGATGGAGCAATATTTCCTTAAAAATTTCCTCCGTACTTCCAAAATACAGATACAGTCCACCGCGGCTGATTTCACAGCTATCCACAATATCCTTCATGGTGACGTTCTTAAATCCCTTCTGGGCAAAAACACTTCTGGCCTTCTCCAAGATGTGCATCCGCTTCTGTTCTGATTTTTCTCCCATTCTCTAATCTCCCATCACTGCCTGCTCTTTGCGGCCTTACTGTCCCTTTCCCAAAACTCAAAAATTTCTTTTATCTTACTCAGCAGTGCAAGATATACACCGTTTTGTACTCCCTCACTCCACAATATGGCTTTGGTTCTTCCTCCCAGGATATAGTGTGACAATATACCGGCCAGTGGATCCATATCCCGTATGGTAGCCTGCTGAATCAGCCTTAACTCATCTTCATAAGTTTTCAATCGGTTTCTGGAATAAACATAGACGTGATTGCGATCCATAAAGCAGGTATTTCCCGCTTCTTTTACAAAGGCCAGCAGGGTGGAATCATAGACCGGAAAAGCAATGGAGTTTTCTCCGATGCCCTCCTCCTTGAATGTATTAAAGACGGACTGGCCGCTTTTAGTCTGCAGCCAGGGAAGATAACGAAACAGTTTTCCGGCATCCTGCCTGAAATAATCAATAATCTCTTCATTACTCAGCTGATCCGTTCTCATTTCCATCTATCCTTTCCTTAAAATCCTATTTATCCAAAGCAAGGCTTCAGACCCTCAGATACTGCTTTAAAATTATCATAAAAAACATAAAAAGTACATACTGCAACGGGAAAAATTTGAAAAATGTTTACCCATTCAGGAAATATATGGTATGATATAGACAGTATGTGAATTTTATCGCTCAATAAAACTAAGAGGGGGTTTTTCTTTGAATAAATATTTAAAAAACCAAACCATTATCCAGGCCGGCGAACCCTTCCGTTCTTTTTCCATTATTGCCGACGGCAGTGTAGCGGCCATCCTTGACTCTTCAGCTTCTTCCAAACCCTTTATCCTCAAAAAAGGGGATATTGTGGGTATTTTTGAATTTGGTATGAAGGAGTATTCTTTTAACTATATGGCTCTGGAGGACACTCAGCTGATTTCCTATCCGCTGGCCGAGCTTACCCAACTTCCTGCTCTTTTGAACAGCCAGAAGGATTTAAGCCAATTTGTATTAATGTCCATGGTGCAGAATGTATCTAAAGTTCTTAACTGCTACTATCAGCTTTTTGAGCAGCAGGAAAAGCTTTATCAATATATTTCTACGGCCTTTGACAACTACCAGAAGCTCTGTCAGCTATATAAGCTTCCTATGAAAAATCTCCCCGGAAAGGACAAGCTTCTTCCTTTTTCTCCCACAGAGGATGGGCCTGATTTTTGGATGGAGGAATATTATCATTCTTTGAAAAATCCGGTTATGGAAAAAAATCCCCTGCTGACCAATCCGGCCCTGGTTACAGGTCTTTTGGTTCGTGCAGCAAAGGATATTCACTCCATTATGTACAGTTGTCAGGAGATTCAGGAATATTTGGATGAGATTTCGCATATCCTGCTTAATGACAACTATCTGGATCTGTTTGACCTTTACACCGATTTGATTTTCAGGGCTAAAAGTGCCAATAAGGAAATTCCCATTCTGGAAGATAGGGTAAAGAAAATGCAGACTATCGTTCAGTCTCACCCTGCCATTGACAAAGCCCTGGCCACAGCCCGTGTTCAGGAATATGAGAAGAATCTGAAACGTGATCATTCCTACGAAATGGCCTCTGAAGAATCCATGGCCCAGATTCAGGAAAAGCTGGCTCACTCTCTGGATATTATTCTGGAATATGCCGACTCTACCCAGGCAGCCTGCAACGAGTTCAGAAAATATATTAAGCAATATAAAGAGCTCTCTGATAAAAACGCTCTGGATAAGGATGCAGAGTACATCCGCAAGCAGCTGACCCGTCTCTTCAATATTATTTATACCGAGACCTTCCAGATTGCCCTTCATGACCCCACGCCGCCGCTGATTGTTATGATGTTCTTAAATTTTGGCTATGTGGACATGGAGTTAGCAGGAATTAACAATGCTGCATATTTATATTCTATTGCAAAGAATTACCAGGGAGACCCTGATCACGGAATTTATACCCTGTATGAGTGGATTACCGCTATTTCAAAGGGCGAAAAGCATCCCAGCCGAAATGAACTGTCGCAGGATTATGTTGCCTATGTGCAGACTCTTCGGGCCCATAATAAAATTGATGCCCAGACAGCCCAGTCCATGCTGGAGGACAATCTGGGTAAAGTGATGTACGAGCTGGAAAATATGTTCCCTGTGGTAAACAAGGTAACTCACGGCCACTTTAAAACCTTCTGTCCAGTTTTTATTGAAGAAAATGTGGTCAAGAACCTGGAATCGACCTTACTGACTCCTTATCGCTTAAATGAAGCTATAGAAAAGATTCTCACGGTAGACTTTTCCGCCTTTTATCGTTCCTTCCTGTTTACCGATGAAAAGGTGGGCTTAAAGGAAACTATAGATGTGGACGTGAGACCTGATTTTATCCTTATGCCAAATGTAGGCTGCTCCGGTATCTGCTGGCAGGAAATTGAGGGTATGCAGCGTTCTACTCCCGGACGTATGATGATTTCTGCCTTCCATATGGAAAATCTGGAAAAAACCCTGGTACAGATGATTGGTGATTTCCGTTGGGAGCTTTGCCGTCGTGTACAGGGTATGCGTTGGAACGATGTTACGGAACACTCTCTTACCAGTGACTACTATGATTACGTAATGTTTTATGCCAAAAACAGGGATCTGTCTCAGGATGCTAAGGAAAAGGTCAAGCAGGCTCTGGCAAGGGCACGCAACAGCTATAAAAATATGTTTATTACCGACTACACCAACTGGGTGCTGGCTGAATCCAAAGGAACGGTTAAAATGAATAAAATTGCCCGTCAGATTTTTGCCACCTATTGTCCTTTTACCGCAAAAATCTGTGAAAGTCTGGTGACCAATGGTGCTTTTACCGAATCCCTGAACCAATATACCATTAAGAAGAAGCAGCGTCTGCATCACCTAAGCAAGGTTATGCAAAAATATAGCGCTCAGGGCAAGACTGTTCCGGAACCCATTACAACCCAAATCGAACTTATTGATAAGTAAAGCTTAAGAGAAAATATGAACTATTTCGCACTGTTTTTAAAGAAAACCCTGCGTTACCTGTTAAAGCCCCTGTCCTTCCTTCCGGCACTGATGATGATGTATGTAATTTACTCCCTTTCAGCACAGACTGGAGAAGTGTCAGGGACTTTAAGTTATGAGACCAGTAAGACTCTGGTTTTAGCCTATAACAGGATACTTAGCAGAGGATATTCCAATGATATCCTGAATCTGTTGATCGTACAGATACATCCGCTTATCCGCAAGCTTGCTCATGTGGGGGTGTATTTCGGCTTAGCCGTTACCATTTCCTTTCCCCTCTACGTCTATCGCATCCGGGGATTTTTTCTGTTTATTACCGGTGGGGTTTTCTGTGTTTTGTTTGCCTTTTTTGATGAATATCATCAATCCTTTGTGGCAGGACGGGGGCCTTCTCTACGGGATGTGGGAATTGACAGTATTGGGATTCTTCTTGGATTAATTGCTGCCGAGCTGATTTGCTTCATTGGCAGAAAGACTCTTTTTAAGCCCCTTTCCCTGGAAAGCTATCGTAGGAAAAGGAAGGTCTATGAAGAAAAACTACAGGAGGACTCTTCTATTGATTAAAAATGAAGCACCAAAGGAGCTTGCCGTTTTAGTGGGGATAAATCTGAATAATGATCCCTCCTTTGATCACTCCATAAAGGAATTAAAGCAGTTAGCCGAAGCCTGTGAAATTCAAGTTATGTGTATCCACACCCAAAATCTTTCTTCTCCGAATACTGCCCTATATATAGGAAGCGGTAAATTGAAGGAGGTTCAGGAAAGTCTGGAAATGTATGGAGCAAATACCCTTATTTTTGATAATGCCCTTTCTCCTGTTCAGGTACGAAATCTAAATCGAGAGCTGGATGCACTTATTTTGGATCGAACCTCTCTTATTCTGCGTATTTTTGAAAAAAGAGCCAAAACAGGGGAAGCCAAGCTGCAGGTGGAATTAGCCAGATACCAATATCTGCTTCCCCGTCTGATAGGTCTTCGGGATAACCTAAGCCGTCAGGGCGGTGCCAGCGGTGCCTTAAGCAATAAGGGGCTGGGGGAAAAGAAGCTGGAGCTGGACAGACGTCGAATCGAAAAGCATATTACGGAACTGAAACATCAGCTGGCTGAAATAGAAGCCAATAAAAGAACTATGCGAAAAAAAAGAAATCTATCCTCTCTTTCTCAGGTAGCTCTTGTGGGTTATACCAATGCCGGAAAGTCTACTATTATGAATCAGCTGGTTTCCCGCTTTTTGGAAGATGAATCAAAATTGGTTTTGGAAAAGGATATGCTGTTCGCCACTCTGGAAACTAAGGTGCGTAAAATCTCTCCTCCGGGGAAGAAGCCCTTTCTTCTTTCCGATACTGTAGGCTTTATCGACAAGCTGCCCCATCAGTTAATCAAGGCCTTCCGCTCTACTCTCCAAGAGGTTGAGGAGGCTGATCTGCTTCTCCACGTGGTGGATTACAGCGATTCGGATATGGACGAGCATTTACGTGTGACCGAAGAAACCCTGCAGGAGCTTTCTGCCTCCCATATCCCGGTTCTCTATGTCTACAATAAGGTTGATAAGACTGATTCTGCCCCTTATCCCAGACAAGTGGGAAATAAACTGTATCTGTCTGCCAAAAGTGAAGAGGGGATATCTCTCCTTCTGGACGCAATAGAAAAAGCCCTGAGTAGTAAAGATAAAGAAGTTACTCTCATGCTTCCTTTTTCCCACGGCCATATTGTCTCGCTGCTGACCGGGGAAGCCCAGGTACTTTCCACGGAATATACCCCAGAAGGTACGCGGCTCAGGGTTCGTGGGCCGGCTTCACTATTGGATCGCTTTACTCAGTTTCAGCAGCCTTAAGCCCTACATGAATTAAAAATCCCCGGTCACAAAGACCGGGGGGTAATTTTAAAATTAATTTTTTCCGCAGCACTTCTTGTACTTCTTACCGCTTCCGCAGGGGCAGGGATCATTGGGATATACCTTGTCCTCTTTTACAACGGTGGTAGAAGACCTTTGCTCCTTATAAAGTGCCTTTCTGGTTTCTTCATCGAAGATAGCTTCCCATTCCGGCAGCTCATACAGCCAGTCTGCACCTGCTGCTACCATGTTTTTATAAAGAAGGGCCTTATCAAAGCCTAAATTGACTTGTGTATCCTCTTCCATTTCCTCAATGGGATTGGCTTCCTTTAAACTGTCATTTATTCCATCCAGAAAACCGGTCATAGTCATTACACTTACTTCGTATTGATCAGCCAACTCTTTTACCGTTCCGGAAACCACTTCATCGGGTTTTTTCAGCAGCTGGGCATAAATCTCCTTCTCTGCTTCAAAGTAGGTATTCCAAAAACGCTGTAGATCTCCCTTATTTGCAGTCTCGGAATATGCCGTATCTCTCCATTTTTTTAATAATGCCATTGCTTCCTCCATTCTACCAGCCTAATAGACTATTCCAAAAATTTTTCAATGGAACGCTGTCCGATTTTGAACGTTACGGTCTTTCTTCCGCCATACCGGCCAATTCCTTCAAAAGTTACACTGGCAGTTCCCCTCTGTACATTTTTAGTATAACTTCCTTCTACAACTCTGATATTGGCCTCATTCTCTCCATCCTTTTTCAGATAGAGATAATGTACATCTTTTCCAATTTTCAAATAAGCAACCTCAATGTCTTCATTTCCATCAATTTCAATTTCCTGTCCGGTATATTCCTGAGGCTTAAGCCGGATGGTTGCCTTACTGATGTCATAGCCTGCTTCCAGGATACGGTAGGTCCCGGTGACCTTACCTGTATAATTATTACCGGTCATGGTAATGTTAACCTCAACCTCTGAGCCTATGGGCATAACAGAAGCAGGCCCCAGGCTGTCTCCCTCTTTCAGGGTATCGTACCCCACGGGCAGACTTCCCGCCTTATATTCCAGTGACTGATAATCCTTGGTGCTCAACTTCTTTCCGTCTGCATCATACACGGCTATGCTCTGCTTCCAACCGTTCTTCTTATCACTGAATATCTTGTCCTTAGCTACAATGTATACATCACCATTGTATTCACCATCAAGGTCTTTTACCACAATTTCAAAAGGTACTTCAATGGTGCCTGAGTAGTTTCCTTTTCCCTTAACCACTACAGCAGGTACCTTAGCTGTCGTGCTTGTTGTTACAGCAGTATTGTTCTTATAGCTTACCGTGTAGTCAATACCGGCTGTCAGCGTATCTCCATCAGAATTTTCAACCGTTACTGCCGGCTTTGCACCGCCCTTCATATAAGGCATTTTTATCACTCCGCCTTCTCCCACACGGGCGGCTTCATCCGTTATATTAACCTGAAAAGCCGACTGTGAGTCATTCATGGAAGCTGCTACAATTTTAAAGCTTATTTTCTTCGTTCCGGTATAGCCTTCTTCCTCACAGCCATCCAGAACCATAGTGGCAGTTCCCTTGTTTATGTTCTTCTGGTAGGTAACGGTATAGTGTACGTCTTTCTCCAGCTGTATGGGTTCCTGTCCTTTCCTTACCTGATAGGCAAAGGTAACCGGCTCATAATCACTTCCGCCTTCGGTGGGCTTAATCTCTTCACCGGTATAGGTATAGCTTTTAGGCAGTCCTGATATCTTTGCCTTACTGATGTTGATTCCATTAATCTTGAAGGTGATTCGTTTGGTTCCGATATAGGCATATCCATCCTCATCAGCATCCTTACCGGTTCCCTCAAGAATAATGGTGGCCGTTCCCACTGCTGTATTGTTTTCATAGCTTACCGTATATTCACCGCTGTCGGGAACATTACCCTTGTCCTCAAGTACATCCGTCTTATACTTTACGGTTATAGCTCCCTGAGTCAAGCCATCTCCGCTTTTTCCATCCTCCTCATTCCAGTTCAGATTCTTGATCCCTTTTACGGTCACCTTGCTCATGGGAATTTCTTCCTTTTCCCCATTTTTTTGACCGATAACCAGCTGAATTTCTTTTGTTCCGGCGAAGTTACCCATACCCACGAGGGTAAGAGTCTCTATAGTCTGGTTATCAGCCGCTCCGATAAAAGCCTCGTTATCGTTCTTTTTTTCTACATATTCTTGTACATCGAAATCCTTCTTGTATTTCAGCGCCTTCCCTTGCCAGGTAACCACGGGAATAGGCCTCTGGCTTTTGTTGTTATAGGTAACAAAAAGATCATCTGCTTTTACTGCACCGTCGTTAAGATCCGTTTTCCTAATCTGGAAATAAATGGTATGAGTTCCCGAATAGTTCCCCTTCATTTTGATAATCAGCTGGGGAGCTTTTTCCCGATCAATATTATTGTTCTCAGCTGCCTGCATTGTACCATCAGCATTCATCAGCTGGCGTTCAGTGCCTTCACTCTTAACGGCAACACCACCTGATGGTGCTGTCCACTCGTAAGCATTGGTATTATTCTTATAGGAAACGGTATAATCCGTATTCTCTTTCAGAAGTACCTCTCCGTCATATAGCTGAAAACTCTGTACAATTTTTTGTCCGGTATAAGGTATTCCTTTCTCGATACCGCTTACCCAGATATTCTCCGGTGTTGCAGCCGCATTATCAATTATGGAAACCTCCATGTCCAGTGTCACTTGAGAATAATTGTTCATTCCCGTAATCCCAACGGTAATCGTTTCACTGCCGATGGCACCGTCGGTCAGTCCCTCCTTCAATCTGAAGGACAAGTCACTGTCAACCATCTTAATCTCAACAAGATTACTGCCACTGTAATTTGGCGTATAAGTCAGTCCTGTATCAGTTTGAAGGTAACCGGGTAATGATTGTACACTCTTCAGAAGAGAAATCCTTTGTTCCCCGGTATTGGAATAGCCGATTCCCTTACCGATACTATCCTGAAGATTTTTGGAAGCCTGATTTATGGTAAATGTATCTTCTGCTCTTACCTCTTTATAATCACCTGTTGCTCCAAAAATTGCTGTAACAGTATACTCTCCTGCATCTACAGGCTTCTTGCTGGTAGGGCCATAGGAATTTCCATTCTTCGTTCTTCCCGAATAAGAGTAGGTAACAGTCCCCACCCCATTGGTATCTGATTGGGGTTTAGGATTACTTGCGGTTTCTCCATAGCTCCAGTCATCCATCTGTACACTTGCCTGGCCATCGGCCGGCTCTATCGTAACCTCAGTGGTGTTGCTGGAAATGGAAGCAGTTTTCCCTGTGGCTGTATCTGTATTGGTAACCACACAGTAATACCAGAAGGTTCCTACTGTATCTGTAGGCGGGGTAAAGGTGGAAGCCACCTCATTAGCAATCAGCGTACCCCCACTGCTATTGTTGGTGCTGTTTTTATACCATTGATAGGAAAGCTGACCGGTACCGGTTGCCCTCACCTCAATAGCCGCAGCATTCCCCCCCTTAGTATAGCTTGCAGTAGCTGCCGGCTGCTGGGTAATAACCGGTGCTTCTACCGTCTCGTTTTTTCCATCGTTGGTATCCTCTTCTGCTTCTACCACAATCTTAAAGCTGACGGTTTTTAATTTATTATTTGCCATATACTCTTTGGGTACTGACAAATAGAATGTATGACTACCTTCCGGAAGACCACGAAAAACTTCATCATTAACTTCTCTAAAGTATAGCTCACTGCCGTAAATCTCTAAAATATACTGAACCCATTTAACAGAAAATCTATAGGAATAATAACCCGAATCACTATTACGCACTGCTGAAGAGCTATCATATAGAACGGTCAGTGGAATGGTCCCTAAATCAGCAAATTCTTCATCTACACCATCTGCCCAGACAATATCCAATCCCTCATAGATAGTTTGACTGTCGGGAGCCACTTTCACAGTTTCATAGCCTTGACGAATAGAAATAGATTCAATCTTATCTATTGTAGTCTCATTGCTACCATCCTCCGAGGTATAAACTCCCCAATTCCCGTTCTGATTGGTAAATACCATCTGCGGATGGGTACTGGGCGGCAGCAGAGTAAAGGCGCCATCTGCTGAAGACGGTGCTGAAATATAAGCATGGTTCTCTGTAGGCAGCTTTCCTCTGTCATTAAAAATCTCCCCAATTCCAACCTTAGTGTTTCCCGTCACCTGGCCGGTAATGGTAAGGCGCTGGCTTTGTCCCAGAACAAGGGAACCACCGCCGATAAAATCATTGATGCTCAGACTGCTTTCCACTTGGGTCAAATTAAGCAATGTATCCTGAGGAACAACAACATTGGCATTAGGATAGAGGCTACTGTATCCTCCATTTTTTAAAGTTAGCTTAGGATTAGCACCGCCATTTTTATTCAGCTCTAATCTTCCTATATTCGTTACAGTCAAACTGTCACTATATCCGTTTACTGAAGTAACCTGTACTGTAGCTCCTGCATTTTCTATTCCCGTAGCACCATTGACCAAAGATACATCACTGCCACTTTTCAGCTTAATAACCACACCACCATTGGCAATACAGCCTGTGCTCGGAACAATTTTATCGTAATAAGCTGTGCTTATATTTGTGTTTCCCTCTTTTACTCCTGTATAGGTGGCACCATGGGCATATACTGCTGCCCTCCCACCGGATATCCCGCTAATCTCCATGGTTACGGGGAAGGTCACGCCTGCATCATTATTACTCTGCGCCGGGCCTGTAGTGCCATCTGCATTGATTATCAGGGGAGTAATATTATAAATATTTCCTGCATAGAGATTTAATCCCTGCGTTACTGAGGCTGTACTGGAAATCGTAACATTATTGAGGGTAATGGTACTTCCACTTCCTGCAGTAGCTGAAAACAGCTGATTATTCCCTACTCCGCCGGCTGAAATGGAAAAGGGATCCATATGCCCCCATTTAATCGTGACCCCATTCAGGGTCAAATTGTGTCCATTGGTAAAGATGCCCAAATATGCTGGATTAGAAAAAATAAGCGTAGTATTGTTAAAGGTCGCATCTGCCCCCAACACCATTCCCGCATTTGATAAACCGATTGTCCCTCCATTAATGGTAAGCCCCTGTTGTACAATCAGCGGGCTGTCATCTGACGGACGATTTGTATTTATCTCACCACTGATGGTATAGGTTCCCCCATTTCTAAAGGCGGCTTCCAACTCATTTGCAGTAGATAGGGAAGTCCCCGATGTTGCCCGCGCAAAATTTCCACTGGCACCAAATCCCCAAAATAGGATTCCCAATGTAAGCAGTATTGCACCAAATAAATGCTTCCTTTTTCTCATTCTTCCTTCTCCTTACGTAATTTTTTCTTTTGTATACCGTTGTATATCGTATATACAGCTATCAAAGTATTTAGCTTTCCAGCTTTCCGATAAATTCCCGAACTCTCTGGTTATTGGAAGAAAACAGCTCTTCCGGCATGCCCTCTTCCACAATCACCCCGCCTTCCATAAAGATGATTCGGTCAGAAACCTCTCTGGCAAATTTCATCTCATGGGTAACAATAATCATCGTCATATGCTGTCTTGCCAATTCTTTAATTACCTTAAGCACCTCACCTGTCAGCTCCGGATCCAGTGCCGAGGTGGGCTCATCAAAAAACAAAACCCTGGGCTGCAGAGCCAGGGCTCTTGCAATGGATACCCTCTGCTGCTGTCCGCCTGAAAGCTGATGGGGATAAACATCTGCCTTATCCTCCAACCCCAGCTGGGTAAGAAGGGTCATAGCCCTTTCCCTGGCCTCCTTTTTCGGTACCTTATCTACAGAAACAGGAGCATCCATGATATTTTTCAATACAGTATAATGAGGAAACAGATTAAAATTTTGAAACACCAGACCAAAGGTACGGCTGATACGTTTTACCTCTGCATGGGAAGCAGTCATTACCTCTCCCTGGTTTTCCCATACTACCCTTTCTCCTCCATAGCTTAACTCACCGCCATCCATCTCCTCCAAAAGAGTGGCACAGCGAAGAAGAGTAGATTTTCCGGAGCCTGAAGGGCCGATTATCGATACCACCTCTCCCTGATTCACTGCAAGGGAAATATCCTTCAAGACCTCCAGCTCACCAAATTGTTTCTTCATATGCTTTACTTCCACTAAATTCATCTTTTCTCCTTTAACGGAAATATTGGAATCTTCGTTCAATATATTCCATGATGAAGGCTACCAGATAGTTAAAAACAAAGTAAAAAACACCGGCCACCATCAAAGGCATAATCGTCGTTTCTTTTGCACTGATTCTTTGAGCAATAGTAAACATTTCCGACATGGCAATTACGGATGCCAGTGAAGTATCCTTAACCAGCGTAATGGTTTCATTGGTTACCGGAGGAAGGATACGCTTTACTACCTGTGGAAAAATTATTTTGAAAAAGGTCTGAAACTTATTATAGCCAAGTATCTTTGCTGCCTCATATTGGCCAATGGGAATAGACTCAATTCCCGAGCGATAAATCTCCGCAAAATAAGCCGCATAATTAATGGAAAAGGCAATAATAACGGCGACAAACCGATATCCCCGGGAAAGCTTCATATCAAAGGCATAATAAGGCCCGAAATAAACCACTAAGAGCTGAAGCATCAGCGGGGTTCCCCTCATGATGGCAATATAGATTTTCACCAGACTTCTCACCAGGACATTTTTTGATATTCTTCCGAAAGAAACCAGAAGTCCCAATGGCAGAGAGAAGAGTAATGTGAAGAAAAAAATCTCAACTGAAATCAGCATTCCTTCTCCCAACAGGGTGAGCATGGTTGACATTGACATTATACCATACATCCTTTCCTTTTAATAGAAAAACCTATAAAAAAACTGTCCCAAAGCAAAGCTCATTCTTACTGCGAAGAACAATCCTTACCCGGGACAGCCCTAAGTTCTAACTTATTCTAAGCATACCAGACCGGACATACCGTAATCTGCATATTTTTCAACAATTTCTGCGAAGGTACCGTCCGCTACCATCTCCATCAGAGTGGACTCAACCGCATCCCTTAACGTTTCATTCCCTAATAGGAATCCGATACCGTACTGCTCACTGGCCAGTTCTTCCTCCAAAATAATGAAGCCGTCACCACGAGAAGCAAGCTGGTAGCTGGCTACACCGATATCTACTGCCAAAGCATCGATAGCACCTGCCTCCAAATCCATAAATGCGGTATTATAATCTGCATACTGTTCCATACCGGCAAAGGTAGCTGCCAGATCAGAGCCGGGTGCCTCTTCCAGAGCTGCAAGTGCTGAGGAATCCTGCTGAACGCCTACAATCTTTCCTGCCAAATCCGTCTGTACGGTAATGCCGGAATCAGCACTTACCACGATTACCTGCTTATTATTTACATAAGGAACAGACCAGGTATACTTATCCTCTCTTCCATTAATGGTAAAGCCATTCCAGATACAGTCAATGGCTCCTGAGGACAATTCCATATCCTTTGCTGCCCAGTCAATAGGCTCCTTAATCAGCTCCCAACCGTTCCGGTCACAAACCTCCTGTGCCAAATCCAGATCAAAGCCTACATAATCACCGTTATCATCCATATAGCCATAAGGCGGAAAGCTTGCATCAAAGCCTACCGTAAGAGTGGTTCTTTCTTCCGGATTTTCTGCCGGTGCAGCTTCTGCTGCCACCTCACTGCTTTCCTCCTGTACCTGGGCACTGTCTGCTGCCGCATTCTCTGCCTCTTTCTGTCCACCGGTGCTTCCACAGCCTGCTGCTGCCAACATCACTGCTGCCATTACGGCAGCTACAAATCTCTTTTTCATAATCTCCTCCGTTTAACTCCTGTTCCTTTAGCAATTTACTACACTAAATCAGTCGGGATTTATCTTATCAAATCTCCTTTTTTTTGTCAAGCCTTACCTTCCCTCTGATATCGATTCACCATATCCATAATTTCTTCTTTATACTGTGGGTAAGCTTCCATAGTCCTTCGGATTTCCTGCTGTGCCTCTGTTGCCAATCTCTTATTATATTCCATCTGCACACGAAGCTTCTGACGGCGTTCAATCAGACCATGGCGAATTTCTACCATTTCCTTTTTTTCCAAAAGTGCTTCCGGCTGATGCATCCACACCTCAGGATCATGCAGCTGATAACGATGAAGAACCTTAATCAGCTCCTTACGATGACGATCCAGCTCTCCTCTGTTTTGCCTGTCCTTTATCCGGTCTTCCTTTTCCTTCTGGTATTTTTCCCACAGGGTTGACAGCTCCTTTGCACTGTTCACCTTGTACTTCATGTAATAATAATCCAGGAGATTGGTATTATTGACATATCGAATATTTACCGTGTTTTTTAAAAGAATGATTTTATTAATTCCCTTTTCCGTTTTCACCAGCTGTGTGGAATAATCCAGGTATTTTACATAAAGAATCGTCAGAGCTGTAGCTCCCCCTCCTATGGTCAATATATAGCCAATCTGTGTATTCATCTCAAAGCCAAACTGAAGCACGGCAAGCATAATCAGGCAGGCAAAGACGGCCATGAGGCAGATGATTACCATCCCCTTAGTGTTGGCAATATCTCTGATCAGCTCCTGCTTCCGGTAACGATAGGCATGCTTTTCTCCCTCCAGTTTACTCATATCCGCCGTAACCAGCTCTCGATATTCCTCTGCTTCCTTCATATCCTGATAGGGCTTTGGCATTTCATCCTCAATATTCTCCATTAACCGAAACTGCCTTTCCGTAAGGCGGTTCTTCTTTTCCTGATATTCCTTCCTGGCCCCTTCGTAAGTAACGATCTTTTTAGCATTTTCCCTGACAATCTCCATCTCAGATTCAGGCAGTGCCTCAATTTCCTCCATGTCCTTTAGATAAGCCGTCACCATGTTGTATTCTTCAGACAGGCAGTCCAGCCCCGATGCTGAAGTGCTCATCTGTTCAATACAACTATGAATAAACTTTCGGCGTTCTGCTTCATCGCTCATTTTCAGCAGATCCCGATCCTTCATCAAAGTTTCCCAGTCCCAGTTTTCTATGGAGGAGCCATCCCACTCCAGCTCCAGATCCTCTTCATCCATCCCCCTCTGAAAATGTTCTATAATTCGATTCCACCACTTCATCTTCTTCTGTCTTCCTCCGTTTTTACCGGGATTGGTAAACTGCTTCCCGATAAGCATCCTTCAAATAGTCTATCCGCTGGATTATTTTTTCCTGCCAGCCTGATAAATCCTTCTTCTTTTCTTCCCGGATAGCGGCAAGCAGACCTGCCTCATTACTTTCCTCCCAACTCTGCCGTAAACCTTCCAATTCCTCTTCCAGCTGCACAGAATCCTCATAATATTCCTGATGTTTCCTTAAAAACTCCAGATATTCTTCCTCCGTAACCGACAGTCTTACACTCAGCAGATACTGCTTTAAGCTGTCCTGCTGCCCGGTAAGCTCATAGGCTTTCAAAAAATATTCACCGGCTTTTTTCAAATAAAATAACCTTGCAAGACATACTCCGCAGCCGTGGTAAATCTGCCCTCTGAGCTTTTCTTCCTCCCCCGGCAGCTGTTCCAAAAGCCGTTCATACTCTCTGCCTGCAAGTCCCGGCTGTCCTTTGGCCAGAAGTGCATCTGCCTTTGCCTTTCTCTTCTCAAAAACGGTCATATTGCTGTTTTCCACAATAGCCAGAAGAATCTCCTTTTTTCTCTCCAGCGAAAAGAAACCTGCATAGTCCAGAAGAATCTCCACAAAAGCTTTCAGAGAAATCCTTTTCCGAAGCGCCTTTTTTAATTCCTCAGCTAAATCTGCAAGACCACATTCTTTTTCCAGCCATTCCGTCAGTGACGGGGACATAAAGTCATCCTCCAAAAGGCAGGCATTTTCACCGATAAAAAAACACAGTTCTTCTATGGAATAGATGGTAATTCCCATATATTCCGGCTCAAAACCGTTTTTTGCATATTCTCCAAGACATAATCTGATACTCATTTTATCCTTCCCTATAATTCAATGGTTTCTTCCCAAATGCGGTTAGTTGAGGGATAGAACTGCCCAAAACCCAAATCACAGGCCCGTACCTGAAGCTGGGTGGGGGAATTCATCCATGCACTCAGATGAATCCGGCTATATACTTTTTTCATGCCGGCAAGTCCATTGAGCTCCATCGTATATTCTCGGATCGTCTTCCCGTTCAAGGGGATAATTCTGAATATCAGCTGATTGCTTCCCTCCAGGATTATGTCCCACTCCTTTTTGCAGTCATACCAGCTGTTTCCTCCATTTAAAACGGCCAGATATGACTCCTCCCCCTGGCGTAGAAGATTCATTCCCACGTTAGCAAGCAGCTTATCCTCCCCCAGGTAAACATAGGCCTCTCCCAGCTTATCCGGATCCAGCTTCTGCAACAGCCCCTGACAGGCTCCTTTACTGTAAAGATTATTTCCTCTGAATACCCGTCGATTCTGACACAGATAGCGCAGACTCTCCTGATAACAGTCCTGATCGAAGCCGTCTCCTATTAAATAAACGGCAGTCACGTTTCTATTCCCAAAATCCTGTTTACAAAGGGACAAAAAGGCTTCATCCCTGCTCTCGGCGGATACCCTGTCAAAGGTCAAGCTTCTCCATTCGGGATATTCCTTCTTTTCCACCAGAGTAACTAAGGGTGTGGTATTTCGGTTAACAAACAGCCGGTAGCGGATAAGTCCTGTTTTCTCCAGCTCGTAAAGCATTACCTCCCCCTTCCAGAGGCTCTGCTCCGTATGGAGATTGTACCAAAAAAAGCTTTCTTCTTTTCCCATAAACAGGATTTCAACTCCGGTCAATCCCAGATACCGGGCCATTTCCCGCAGTGCCTCAATCTTATGGGCATCCAGACTGTCTACGGTAAACATAATCCCCGCAAGCTGATTGAGGTTTATTTCCATGCTTAGTAGGGAAAGGCTTTTTTTGATAAAAAGTGCCAGCAGAGCCCTATAGCTGTAGCTTTGTCCGTAAAGCTCAAGACTCTGATTCTGCCATGCCTTTTCCAAAAGCTCCTCCACCAAATCCTGTGGAGAAATGCCTTCTTTTCCAAGTGTATCCTTTCCCAGCAGCCAGAGGTTATCCTCCCGGCGTAGGTAGAGGCTGAGGGGAAGATCATACTCCTCCTTCCCGGCAATTGTGGAAAAGGTATAGGGCTGATTATCCCCTATTCTCATAAAGCTAATCTGGGCTGTATCAGGCGTAAGCTCATATCCGATTAAAATCTTTCCATTATTCTTTTTTCTAAAGCCGTCTTTTCCAAATAGCATCCTGTTTAATCCTGCTTTTCTCTAATTTAGGAAGACTTTTTGCACCAGATACCCCTTTTTCCAGTATTCCTCCAAAAGTCCTTCTGTCCGGTCAAAATCTTTTTCCTTAAGGCATTTTGCCATACGATTAATCATTCCGTATCGACTGTCAGAATCCTCTTCATCCTTTTTTTTCGCCTGCAGTACACCGCTTTTGGTCAGTTCCTCCTGATTTCCCTGTGTACAAGTAATATAATAATTCAGCTCTTCTCCTGAAAAAAGGATAAATTCTTTTGTAAAAATTCCTTCTGCCAGCTCATCCATGTTTTCCCGGCAATAAGCAGCACCCTCTTTTACCGCATCTTGATTTTGATAATGCAGGATTACTTCTGCACCGGCCTGGTTTTCATAAAATAAAAAGCTCCTATCCTCAAGAATTTCCATTTCCTGACTATTGCAATACTCCAAAAGAAAGGGAAAATGCCATTCTCTTTTTCTTGCTGCTTCCCAGAGGAAGCAGGAAAGCAGCTCTTTTTCGGCCTGCTCTCTTTTTTCAGGATAGAGGGCAAAATATTTTAAATATGCCAGATGGGCAGCTACCTTCAGCCCCTCTTCCCTTTTGTAAGCCCTAGCAATACTTCGGATTAAGTAATCATCCATCTCTTTTTTCCCAAAAAGAAATTCCTTTGACCTGCGGTTTAAGAAGGCAATCTCCAGGGAAGTCTTTCCTCCTCCGGCTATGTAGGCCTTAAACACCTCTTCATCCTTTTGTACATCAGCTTTTGAAAAAAGCATCTGGGTAAGAATCCGTTCACTCAGGTGATAGACCTCCACATCAAAATCCCTTGCTGCCTGAAATACCCTCATCATTTCTTTACAGCTTCCCCGGTATTGCTCTTCCAAAAAGCTTAAAACCGACTGATTATATTTTCCCCGTTGAAAGGCGGATACCATAAGCCAAAGCAGCTTTTGGGATTCCTTATCATATTCCTCCAGCATATAGGTGCCGATTCGTACCAATAATTTTGGCTCCAGACTATCCGGCCCGTAATCCAGTGCAAAATCAAATGCCTTTTCATAAAATCCTCTGGAAACCAGATAATGAACCAGTTTATTTCTCTCTCTGTCCTCCAGTGCATTCTGCCCATAGTTTTCCAAACGGTTATCCAGCTGGGGCATCTTATCTGCTTCATAATAATGATCCAACAGGCGACTTCTTAACAGCTGCCTTTCTCTTGTACAAAGCTGGGGACATTCGGATAAAAAAGAAAAATACCGCTCATTTTCGTCATTAACCGGCTGCCATCCTCCCTGCTCTTCGCAAAGATACAGAGCCGCTCCCAGCTCCCGGGGTATTCTGCCCCCTACTTTTTCTGTCAAAGCAGAAAGGGAAAAGAAGGCCTTCGGATATTCCTCACGGGGAATCAGGAAACGCTGTCCTTCACTGTCCTCTCTGAACAGAAGATAATTTCTTCCCATTAAGACCACTTTGGTCATTCCCTGATGAAAATCATAATGGCTTTCTTCCTCCAAATGCCGGTGAATCACAATCAGATGTTCATCTCTGTCGCTTTTTGCCGAAAAGAACCGGATAAACAGAAGCCTTCCCAATGCAGCTGCATTGTCCTCGGTCAGCATGTCCGGTACCAGAATATGCTCATACAAATAGGCCAGGTCAGCATTGATTTTTCCGCTGTGCAGCTGCTTTAACAGAAATCGTTCTATTTTCGGTGCGTAGGTAAGATATAGCTCCTCCATAGATTCCCTGTTTTCATAAACATAGCGGTAAAGATAGGCGGCATTGGGATAGGAAAGACTGCTTTCATAGGAAAAATATAACAATACCATTCTGGGAATGTCCTGTTTTTTCCCACGATCCAAAGACATCATATAATATTCGTATAAACGGGTAATTTTCAGACCCTCACAAACTGCCTTTTCATACCAGGGAAAATAGCGTTTCCCCTTTCTGTCTCCTTTAATTAAGAGACTGCATAATGACTGCAGCATGGGAAGATTATTTTCCGCAAGACAGACCGATTCCAAGAGGTGAAAAAGTCCTTGTGAATACTCCTTTTCCTTTAAGGAAAGATACTGGAGAACTCCCTTAACCTCACCGGACAGCATACCGTGCCTTTGTCCAAAATGCAAAATCCTCTGCTCCACCGTTCCCAGCTCCATAAGAAGAGTAGGCTGGTAGTTTAACAGCATCACTGCCTCTGTATATAATACCGGACTTGTACAGCCCAGATGGAAAATTTCCAGTAAGAATTCCCATTTCTTCTGGGCACTGCTGCGAAGCTCATGAGATAAATACAGCATCAGCCAGGCAATCTGCCAGCTGCTCCGTTTTCCATAATGCAGCTCCTCCACTTTGTTTTTAACAAACAGATGGTATTCCTCGTCCTCCCGAAGCAGCGTTGTCAGATAAAGATAATAGGCATAGGCCGCCGGATCCTTGTCCTCCTGCATAAACTTCTCCACCCTGTCCAACAGCCATTTAGCCTCAAGTCGCTTATCCGTACTGATATAAAGGTGGGCCGTAAAAAGCTTATTGACAGGATTTCTCTCATCCATCAGGCGCATTTTTTCCAATAGATGCTCCGTTTCCTTCCGCCACCGGGAGGTGGCTATCCGTTTTGCCCGAAAATCCACATACAGCTCAGTCAGCTGAATCTTCATCTGCTTCAGGTTGCGCCGCTTTTCAATGGCAACCTTCATCCTATGATGCTGATTTTGATGAATCTCAAGCTGCACGGCAATACTTCCGTAAGGGTGTTCCAGAATAATCTGTCCGTAATTTTTTCCCTGATGAAGCCTGTCTGCTAAAAGGTAAACAGGAACCCTGCAACAATTCCCCAAAAAATCTGTTTCCGTCAGATTTTTCTTTTCCAGCTTAAAAAACCCCCCTTCCTGTTTCAGGCAGAGGTTGGTAAAGCCCCATCCTTCCTTATAAATAACCAGCTCTTCCTTCCTGTTTTCCTGGACATTCTGAAAGAGAAGACGTGGCTGCTCTGCCCGATAATTTACCGGTGTTTTTTTACGGATTGCCAGAAGAAACTCCTCTACACACTGCTCCTTTCCTGTTCCCTTCAGTCCCCGATACAGCTCCCTTTCTTCTCCATGGACAGAGGGCAGAATCCCTGAAAATTCCGGTTTGAAAAACAGCTTGACTGCTTCTTCCCAGTTGGTTCTGGCAAGATTGGCAAAATGAAACAGATTACGAATTTCTCCCAGAGAAGATTCCAATCTGATTTTTTCTTTAAAAAAAGAATAGGAAATCTCTTTTTCTCCACAGTTGGTGATGACAGAAAACGTACCTGTCACTCTTTCCCCCGGATGAAGCCTGCTTCCATCAAAGGTAAACTGAACTTCTACCTTATCTCCCTGAAATCTGACAGGACTTATCTCCAGTTGAATATCCTGGCAACAGACGAAACCATTGATGGTTTTACCGCTTTTACTTTCTATAGTAAAGCTGCCTTTTACTGTCTCCTGTTTTACTTCCTCTTTAATTTCTTCGCAGGAAAGCTGCAGACCCTGTACATCCTTTTTTTCCATCATTGTCTCAACCCTTCTCAAGGCATAGTTTTCGTTATTATAGCATTAAATCCACTTCTTTGGCAACTTACGCCGCCCTATAAGGGGAAATCTTTTTCATCGCGTGCATATCCTGAAAGTAAATCCACTGGAGGAAAAAATATGCCAGCTTCTTATGAAGGAAATTTACAGGTTAACGTTACCGCGGAAGACTATTCCCGCCCCATCGAAAATGCAACTATTACCATATCCGATACCGGAAATCCGGAGGTGATTGTGGATCAGCTCACCACAGACTCCTCCGGACAGACTCCTGTTTTTCCCCTTCCTGCCCCCAATCCGGAATACAGCCTAGAACCGGAACAGCTGCAGCAGCCCTACTCCGAATATAACTGTCTGGTTCAGGCCCCCGGTTATGAGAGTAAACTGGTTTCAGCCATGCAGATTCTGGCCGGTATCAACTCTCTGCAGTCTATCCGACTACGTCCCATTACCATCGGTCAGGCTCCTTCGGCCACCGTTATTCCTGCACATACTCTTTACGGGGATTACCCACCTAAAATACCGGAGCCTGAAGTAAAACCTATGGCTGAAAGCGGAGAAATTATTTTAAGCCGTATCGTTATACCGGAATACATTGTTGTACATGACGGTGTTCCCTCTGATCCCACCGCTGCCAACTATTATGTAAAATACAAGGATTATATTAAAAATGTTGCCAGCTCGGAAATCTATGCCACCTGGCCGGAAAGTACCCTTTATGCCAATATCCTGGTGATTATGTCCTTTACCATGAACCGGGTATATACGGAATACTACAGAGGTCGGGGCTATGATTTTACTATCACCTCCAGCACTGCCTATGATCAGAAGTGGATGCCCAATCGAAATATTTATGAAAATATTGACTATTTGGTAGACAGTATATTTAATAATTTCCTGTCCCGTCCCGGTATCCGCCAGCCCATTCTCACCGGTTATTGTGACGGTAATCGTGTCTCCTGCAACGGCTTAAGCCAGTGGGGTTCAAAATCCCTGGGAGATGCGGGTTATAGTGCCATTGATATTATTCATTATTATTATGGTAGTGATATGTACATTAATGAAGCGGAAACCATCAGTGGGGTTCCCGCCTCCTGGCCCGGCTCGCCTCTTACCATCGGCTCCTCCGGTCCAAAGGTGGAGCAGGTACAGGAGCATCTTAACCGTATTGCCCGTAACTATCCTGCCATTCCCATGATTACTGTGGATGGTGTTTATGGTCCTGCCACGGCTGAGGCAGTAAAAGCTTTCCAGAAAATCTTTAATCTTCCTCAAAGCGGTGTGGTGGATTTTCCCACCTGGTATGATATCTCCGACATTTATGTTGGTGTCACCCGAATTGCTGAGCCAGGAGCCTATTAACTCCTCGTATTTCTTAATTTCACGTTCCAAGATGTGCAAGAGCAGTTGGAAAAAGGAGACAATTCAGTATACCGAACTGTCTCCTTTTAGACTGTCAGGGCTGAAAAATCAGTATTATTCGAGAGCCCCGGCCGCTTACTAAAGCTTTATTCTCTATTTCGTCAGAAGAAGCATGATTTCATTGCTTCTTTGTACAAATTTACTCATGGCGTCTGCCTCCAGCGGTGCATGCTGGATTCTGGCCAGATCATAGAGCTGTTCGCAAATCATTTTGCTGTTTTCTTGCTCCTGGTGATCAGCCACATACTGTACCAACGGATGATTTGCATTTAAAATCAGTGTCTCTCCTTCCTTACCTCCAAACATGGACATATCCATACCCGGCATGGCATACATCTTCATCATGTCCTGCATACGACGGCTTTCCTCGGAAAGGGTAATCATTGATGCAATCTTTTTATTCTTCAGTTTTTCCATTTTAATCTGAAGAGCATCGTTCTTTAAGGCTTTTTTGAACAGTTTGCCCAGGCTTTCTGCCTGTGCTGCCAGCTCCTTTTGAATCTTTTTGCTGGTCTTTGCCTTCATGGTATCGGTAACATCTGCATCAATACGCATGAATTTAATATTCTCATTCTTACTTTCCAGCTGGGAGATAAAGGGCTGGTCTATATTGTGGGTAAGGATAACCGCATCCATTTTTGCCGCTTTAAACATATTGATATACTGGCTCTGCTGCTGTTCATCGGTAACGTAGTAAATTACCTTTTCCTTGGTTTCTTCCGCGGCAGCTTCCGAGTTTTCCTCATCCTTGACTACCTCAGCATCTACAGCATTGCCCTCACTGTCTACAGCTTTTTCTTCGCTCTCTTCTGCATCAATGGGTTTAACCTCCAGGCATTCCGGCAGGGTGAGATACTTTCCTTCCAGATTCTTAAAGAGGATATAATCGGTCATCTTCTCACAGAACTTATCGTCCTTTAAGCAGCCGAATTTGATGAAGGGGCTGATATCATCCCAGTACTTGTCGTACTCCTCCTTATCCGTTTTGCACATTCCGGAAAGCTTGTCCGCCACCTTTTTGGTAATATATTCGGAAATCTTCTTCACAAAGCCATCATTCTGCAGGGCACTTCTGGATACGTTAAGGGGCAGATCCGGACAGTCAATTACTCCCTTTAATAAAAGCAGGAACTCCGGAATAACCTCCTTGATATTATCGGCAATAAATACCTGATTATTGTACAGCTTAATGGTTCCTTCAATGGACTCGTATTCCATATTAATTTTAGGGAAATAAAGAATCCCCTTTAAGTTAAAGGGATAGTCCATATTTAGATGAATCCAGAATAAGGGTTCCTTATAGTCTTTAAATACCTTTCGGTAAAACTCCTGATAATCTTCTTTGGTACACTCATTGGGATGTCTGGTCCAAAGAGGCTCAGTCTCATTTAACAGCTCGGGACGCTTCTTGATTTTCAGCTTCACCGGCTCTTCCTTTTCTTCTCCCTCTTTTTTCTCCGGTTGAATGGTTTCCACCACTTCATCCGTATCCAGTTTTTCACTTTCCAAAATCACCTGGGTTTCTGTTGTATCTGCCTGAGAAAGATAAATTTCCGTCGGCATAAAGGAGCAGTATTTCTGGATCACTTCTCTGGCTTTATACTGGTTGCAGAATTCCAAAACGTCTTCGTTGACAAAGAGTGTGATGGTTGTACCAACCTCATCCCTGCTTCCCTCTGTCATCGTATATTCCGTTCCTCCGTCACATTCCCAGTGAACGGCCCCGGCACCTTCCGTCCAGGAGAGGGTATCGATATGCACCTCATCTGCTACCATAAATGCAGAGTAAAATCCCAGACCGAAATGACCGATAATCTGATCTTCATTGGTCTTATCCTTATACTTCTCTATGAAGTCTGTAGCACCGGAAAAAGCGATTTGGTTAATATATTCCTCCACCTCCTCTGCCGTCATTCCTATTCCATTGTCCTTAAAGGTCAATGTTTTAGCCTGAGGGTTGACAATCACCTGAATCTTCCCCTTATAATCCGCGGGAAGAGTATATTCCCCCATCATATCCAGCTTCTTTAATTTGGTAATGGCATCACAGCCATTGGAGATTAATTCTCTGAAAAAAATATCATGGTCTGAATACAGCCACTTTTTAATAATGGGAAAAATGTTTTCACTGTTAATGGACAGGTTTCCATGTTTATCTGCCATATTTATCACGTTCCTTTCTTCATTTTATTGATTTTATTCTATTCCCGGGAAATTCAAAAGTCAACCAAAAATTAGCACTCAACTAATTTGAGTGCTAATAACAGGCTGAAACCCTTGATTTTACTGGATTTTATAAATCTTAAATTTTTCTAAATCCACTGTGAAAAGCTGTTTGTGCCAAAATGCTCCTCGTATATTTCAAAAAAATCAGTGGTGTCTACCTCTTCGTCATGAATAAGCTCAACCTTTTCCCAAAGCGTTGTATTCATTGCCTTTGCTAAGTCCAGGGCAAAGGCTGAATAGCGTTCATCGAAAACCTCTTTTCTTTTTTCCTCCACGATCTGAATCTTATTGGCATCGGTTTCCTCCTGATTAAAGGTGGTAATGCATTTAATAATATGGTAACCATATTCCGTTTCCACCACATCACTGATTTCTCCTTTGCCCAAATTAAAGGCCGTCTCTTCAAGCTCTGCATTCATCTGTCCCTTACGGAAGGAATACTGCGTCTGTCCGTCTTCATTATAAAGCTCTGCCAGACGGCTGAAATCCTGACCCTCATCAAGCATCTTTTTTACTTCCAGAGCCCGGCTAAAAGCCTCCTGCTTCCTGCTTTCTGAAAACTCCTGCCTGTTTCCCTCTTCATCCAGGGTGTAGGTTTTAATCAATATATGGTCTACCGTAATGGTTCTGGCTTCATCATCACTTACCTCAGGATTTATATCCTTAATGATATAATAATAAACCTTATTGGCCAGGGCATAATCCCGGTACAGCTGGCGTATCGTTTCCTCACTGACCCCCATGACCTCTATCTCCTTCTGATTCAGTCCCGAATAATAGACTTCTGCCGTTTTCCGAACCTTTTCCTCTTCCTCCTTTGTCAGCTCCACCTGCTCCTTTTGGGCTAACAGAGTCATAGCCTTAATCTGAGAAATCTGGGCCAGTACCATTTCCTTGATATTGTCTTCCAATGTAACACCTTCCAGACTGGTCTGCCAGATTCGCTCTCCATACACCTTTTCATAACGACAGCCGGTATTGGTCAGATATACCATTAATTCCGGGAGACTGCAGGAGGTGTTCTCAATACGAAAAACCTCCTGTCTGCCCAGTCCGGTATAAAGCACGATTTTGGTCTTTCCCTTATTACAGCCGGACAGCACCAGCAGTACCGGTAGGATTAAAAGCAATAATCTTCTTCCCGTTTTCATTCTTCCTTTTCCTTCTCCCATAAAACGATTTATCCCCATTTTACAAAAAAAGCAAATTAAAGACAATTGATAATTTTGGCATTGCTGAAGCCGGTCTGAGTTTTGCTGACCAATATCTGTGTCGGAATTTTTCTTTTAAGCTCCTCTACATGGGAAATGATTCCTACCAGACGATTTCCTTCGCTTAGAGAGGATAAGACTGTCAATGCCTGTTCCAGAGCTTCTTCATCCAGTGAGCCAAAGCCTTCATCCACAAACATGGTATCCAGCCTTACTCCCCCTGAGCATGCCTGAATCTCATCTGCCAGTCCCAGTGCCAGACAGAGAGAGGCCATAAAGGCCTCTCCACCGGACAAGGTTTTTACGCTTCGGACAGAACCGTTATAATGGTCGATTACTTCCAGATCCAATCCACTTTGACTCCGATTATTTTCTGCCGTCTTTTTCCGAATCAGGGTGTACTGCCCTCCGGTCATGGCTTCAAACCGCAGATTTGCCTGTTCCAATATCCGTTCAAAGCAGGCCATCTGCACATAGGTTTCTAACATAATCTTTCCTTTTTCATTCAGTCTGCCGCTCACCGTATCGTATAAAGCCTTCATCCAGCCATAGGTTCCTTCTTTTTCTTCCAATACTCTTGCCTTTCTGCCAATCTGTTCTAAGGCAAAGCTGTTTTTTTCCAGCCTCCGGCTTCTCTTTTCCAATTCTTCCGACTCCTGCTTTTTTTGATGGTTTAATCGGTGAAATTCATCCACAAGCTGTTCCCGATTCCCAGCCTTTATTGTTTTCAGCTCCTCCTCTCTTGCCTGTATCTCTCCCGCCAATAAGGCCATATCCTGCTTAAGTCTGTTTAAAGCTTTTTCTGCCTCTTCCTTTTCTCTTTTAATCCGCTCTCTCAGGCCCTGCAGCTTCTTCAGCTTCTGATAAAGCTGCTCTGCCTCTTCACCCTCTTCCATGCCCCGGCAATTTTCCTCCAGACTTCTTTCCTTTTCTTCTACATTTCCTTTCAGGGCCGCCGCTTTTTGGTTAAGCTCCATCAACTCCTGTTCCTTTTTTTCCAGTCTTCTTTTGGACTCCTGCCACTCTTCCTTTGTCGGTGCTTCAAGGGAAACGGGTGCAGGTGAGGGATGCTCTGTAGAGCCACAGACAGGACAGGGATTTCCGGGAATCAACGTTTGGGATAAAATTCCCGCCTGATGATCCAAAAAGGCCTGCTCCGTTTTTTGATATTCCCATCGAAGAGCCTGCCTGCTTTTACTTCCCTGCTCATAAGCAGCCAGAGCCAGCTCATAGGACTTCTTTAATTGCTGAAGCTGATTTTTTTGCTTCTGAACTTCCTCCAGACGGGCCAATCTGTCCCGTATACCGGAAATTTCCTCTCCCAGCTCTTCCAGTCGTGAGAACTCTTTCCCGGCTTTTTCACAGCGTTCTCCCGCTTCCTCCAGACTCTGTCCTTTTTTCTCCAGTAAAACGGCTTTTTCCTTCAGCTCCTGCTGTAGCCTCTCTCCCCTGTCCGCCTCATTAATCTGTGCCGTCAGCTTCTGCAGCCTTTCCTCCCATAAACGGATCATCTCCCGTTTTTCCCGGCTGACTTTTCTGTCCTCTTCCACCAGTCTTTCCAGTAAAGCCATTACCTCCGGCAACAGCATCCTCTCTTCTGTGGCCTTCTGCCATTGAAAATAGGCTTCATGCTCTTCTTCACATATGGTGCCCTGGATATATTGTCTTATGCTTTTTCTCAGGTCCTCGCATTCTCCGTAAAGACTGCGGAAGTCTCTTCCAATTTCATTCTGTAAAAGCTCATATTTTTCGGTATTAAAAATTCGGCGAAAAATCTTCATCCTATCCTCTGTAGAGGCCAGAAGCAGCTTCAGAAAATCCCCCTGGGCAATCATGGCAACCTGGGTAAACTGTTGGCGATTCACTCCCAGAATCTCTGTTATTCTTCCGGTCACCTCAGTGGTTTTGGTCACCACTCTTCCCCCCGGTTCAAGCAGTTGGGCACTTTCATTCTGCCAGGTCATTCCTTCTCCCCGTTCCTTGGGCCTTAAATATCTGGGAGTTCTTCTTATCCGATATTCTTTTCCTCTGCATAAAAAGGAAAGCTCCACAAAGGTAGGTGTTCCCGCCTGTGCATATTTACTGCGAAACATCTCCGGCTTGCGGTAATCCCCACTGGCCTCACCATAAAGAGCATAGGTTATAGCATCAAAGATGGTGGTCTTACCTGCTCCCGTATCTCCGGTAATCAGATATAGTCCCCGTTCTCCCAATTCCCTAAAATCCAAAATCGTCTTACCTGCATAGGGGCCAAAAGCCGACAGGATTAAGCTTAAGGGTCTCATCCCAATTCTCCTTTCCAGATTTTTTCCATTTTCTCCCTCAGATAAAGCTGTTGTTTTTCATTCAGGGGCTGATTATTCATTTCCTCATAAAAGCCTGCAAACAGCTCTTCGGGGGACCAGGCAGCATGCTCGCGCCGTACCTGTATCTCCCGGTTTTCTCTTGTACGTGTGTTATCATAGCTTAGCTGTAAAAGTCCGGGATAAAGAATAGCCAGACGATTAAAGGCATCCGGTACATCCTCCTCGTCCAAAAGAGTAATCTGTACATAATCCTCCCTTACTTCCTTTTCCTGTCCCCTTCTTTCGATAAGCTCTGTAAAAAAGCCTCTCAGTCGTACCATATCCCTTTTGGGTACAAGGGGGATTTCCCTGATTTCCACCTTTCCCTTTTCTCTCATTTCCACAATGGTTACCGACTTTTTATCTTCACTTTCCGAAAAAGAATATTTTAAAGGCGTACCGCAGTATCGAATTTCCCGTCTCATGACACTCTGGGGTCTATGCAGATGCCCCAGGGCCACATAGTCAAAGCAGGAAAATACTTCTGCTGCCACCTGATCCACTCCACCTACAGTAATTTCCTCAGAATCGCACTTTACGGCTCCCGTAACGAACTGATGGGCTACCAGAATATTTCTCTCTCCGGGATGAACTTCCATTTTCCTGATTACCGTTTCCATGGCCTGAGAATAGTCTCTGATTTCTTCTTCAGGATAAAAATGGCGAACATGAATAGGCTTGATAAAAGGCAGCAAATAAATATGCAAAGGGCCAAATTTATCCTCCAGGGTTACTTCCAGTACTTCTCTATTATATACCGGAGAAAGATATACTCCCGCCAATCTGGTCAGCTTTCCCAGGAAAGCAATTCTCTCCGGCGAATCATGGTTTCCACTGATAACAAACACCTTACATTTATGTGTCGCCAGCCTGGTAAGAAAGGAATCAAAAAGTGCCACAGCTTCAGCCGGCGGATAAAGCTTGTCATAAATATCACCTGCAATTAAAAGCCCGTCTATTTTCTCCTTTTCTGCTATATGCAGAATTTCTTCTAAAATACTCCTTTGCTCTTCAAGAAGGGAAAGCTGATGCAGCTTTTTTCCCAGATGTAAATCAGATATATGTGCAAATTTCATTTTTTTCCTTTCCCTTATTGGTAAAGAATCAGAAACAGGCAGGCCGATTATCCTTCGACCTGCCCATCTGTCTATCCTTATCCAACATCACTTCTAAATTTGGAATGCCTGCATCTCCTGTTCAAAAGCATCTGCAATTCTTTTCAAGCCTTCAGAATTTTCACTGATAAGAATCATATTGCTGCCTACCTCCTGTACGGATGCAAATGTCTGCTGTGTACTTGCCGCATTCTCTTGGGCAATAGCCGTCAGATTAGATACCACATCCACAACATTATCTCTTGCCTCATCGATCTGGTTCATCTTATCTGCAATGATGCCGATGCTGTTCATGGTCTTTCCGATGCCTTCCTGAACCTGGATAAAGCTTTCTCTGGTCTTATCCACATTCTGGTTCTGTCTGCCCATAACCTCTTTAACCTCGTCCATGGCCTGTACAGCTTTTTGGGAATCTTCGATCAATACATGAATAATCTCTTCAATCTGCTTAGCCGACTCATTGGACTGTTCTGCAAGCTTTTGAATCTGTCCGGCAACTACCGCAAAGCCCCTTCCCTGTTCTCCTGCCCTGGCTGCTTCAATCGCAGCATTCAGGGAAAGAAGATTGGTTTCCTCAGCAATGGAGGTAATCAGCTCCGTGGCCTTACGAATTTTTAATGCAGATTCATTCGTGGTATTGGTCTGCTCATAGATAATCTGAATTGCACCAGTGGCATGCCGGTTAATCTCCTCCAGCACCTCCAAAGTATGGGCCGCTTCCTTACTGGCATCCAGCATTTCCCGGGAATGTTCCCCTAAAAGCCCCATTTCTTCAGCACTTTCTATAATCATATCTCCCATCAGAACCACATTGTCCGTTGCCTTCTGGGTCTCATCCGCATGAGAGCCTGCTCCGTCAGCCACCTCCTGAACAGCATGATTAACCTGTTCAATGGCTCCGGTAATGGTTCTTACCTTTGAGTCTACCTGTTCCGATGTATTTTTAATATTTGTACTGCTGTCTATGATACTGCCGATTACTTCTGCCAGATGGCTTCTCAGCATATCAATGGCCTCAGCCATGGCTCCGCTCTCATCTTTACGCTGACTCATCTTTCCCAGAGTCTCATTTTCCCTAAAATCCAAGCTGGCAATCTCCAAGGTTATATCGGTCAGCTGCTGAATGGGCCTGATGATTATACGGCTTACAACTAAGGCCACAGCGACAAAAAGTACCAGCAGGACAGCACCTGCAATTGAGCTTAGGCGCACAATGGCATTGGCCCCGGCCAAAGCATCATCCTGGTCAGCCGTAACCACCAAAATATACTGTTGGTCATCCGTCACATGGTAAGCTGCATATTTTTCAGCCCCATTATAGAGATACTGAACGGCGACGGTATCCATGGAAGCACTCCCTGACTGTATTTTCTGCACCACTTCCTTAATCACGGAAACCTCCACCTGACTGCCAATTTCACTGGAAACAGGGTGATAGCACAGGATACCATTGCGATCCACTACATAAGCATAGGAGCTGGGCATACCATTGATATTAATCTCTCCCACCAGTTCACTTAGGAATTCCGGAGTCACTTCTTTGCTTTCCCGCTTCAGCTCCTTCAGGGCAAGACTGACCTCTCCACCATGGGCTTCTGCCACATCCTCCATGTAGTTGAGAATAAACCGGTGATAATCCTTTTTAATTCCTATGGAATAGGACATTCCCAGCAGCACAATAACAACCAACACTGCAGTAACCACCAACAATACAATCTTTGTCCCTATGGAGTAAGCTGTGGATACTCCCCGATCTGATTTTTTTCTCCTATGCTTAAATAAGCCCATTTTGATTCGTCGCCTCACTTTATCTCTTTTGTCTGCTATCTATGTATATCTGTCTAAACCTCCATAATCCAGCCCTCAGGGCCTTCAATTTTCCCCAGTTGAATCCCGGTAATGGTATCATAAAGCCTCTGGCTTACCGGTCCAATACCACCATCAGCAATCTGCACTACCTGTTCTCCCTCTCTTAAATGACCCACGGGAGAAACCACCGCTGCCGTTCCTGTCCCCCAAACTTCCTCCAGGGTACCATCTAAGGCTGCATCAAACAGCTCCTTAGCGGAAATTCTTCTCTCCTCAACCGTATACCCCCAGGATTTACAAAGCTCGATGCAGCTCTTTCGGGTAACCCCCGGCAAAATACTTCCGGTCAGCATGGGTGTAACAATTACTCCCTTAATCTTGAAGAAAATATTCATTGCTCCTACTTCTTCGATATATTTTCTCTCCACACCATCCAGCCAAAGGACCTGGGAATAGCCTTCATCATGTGCCTTTACCTGAGCCTTCAGGCTGGCTACATAATTGGCCCCTGCCTTAGCCTCACCCAGCCCCCCCCGAACGGCTCTGACGTACTCATCCTCTATCCAGATTTTTACCGGATTCAACCCTTCAGGATAATAGGCCCCTACCGGGGATAAGATAATCATAAACTTATAGGTATGGGAAGGCCTTACCCCTAAAAAGGGATCGGTAGCAATTACAAAAGGTCTGATATAAAGAGATGTTCCCGGTTTATGGGGTATCCAGGCTTCGTCCAGCTTTACCAGTTCTTTGATAGCCTGAAGATAGTCCTCTTCCGGAATAGTGGGAATGCAAAGTCTCTCATTAGTGTTATTGGCCCGCTTTGCGTTCTCATCGGGACGAAACAGCAATGTTCTTCCGTCCTCTGCCTTATAGGCCTTCAGTCCCTCAAACATTTCCTGCCCATAATGAAATACCATAGCAGAGGGCTGTAGCGAAACCGGTGCATAAGGTACAATTCTGGGGTCATACCAACCTTTCCCCTCCTCATAGTCCATAATGAACATATGATCCGTAAAAATCGTTCCGAAGGTTAAAGGATCCTCCGGTGTAGGAAGGGGCTTGGGATTTGTTGTTTTCTCATACCTGATTGTCAGCATTTTTTTACACTCCTGTTTGTCATAAAATAATCCGTCTATGATTTATTATTCTCCTAATTGACAAAAAAGTCAACTGTAAACCCTTATTTATCCAACTTTTATTCTTTACTTTTCCCCCAGACTGTGCTATTCTGTATCTGTTGTAAAAGCAACTTATATTTTTTATTTTTTTGGAGGACTTTGCAATGAACAAAGGTACAGTAAAATGGTTTAACAACCAAAAAGGCTATGGCTTTATCTCTGACGAAGCAGGAAATGACGTATTCGTTCACTACTCAGGTCTGGTAATGGAAGGATTCAAATCCCTGGAAGAGGGTGCTGCTGTTGAATACGAAGTAATTAACGGAGAAAAAGGCCCTCAGGCAGTTAACGTAGTTAAATTATAACCAACTACATTGCCTTTTTAATCATTATACGATGTGCCTTTTTTATTATACGAACAGAAAGATTTCATTTCTCTTTATTTAGTAAGAATAAGCAAGAAGTTTAATGAATTAAAGAAAACGGCTGTTGCAGAAACTGCAACAGCCCCTTTTTTATTTTCCGGCAATTATTTTATCAAATTCAAGATTTCCTCCAAAAAGATCCAACGCACTTCCTATAGTAAAATCAACCCGATTCCTTCCCAGGCTTTCCAAAAGCTCCAGGTCTTCATACCGGTGTATTCCTCCGGCATAGGTCATGGGCAGCTTTCCCCATTCACCCAAAAGCTTTACCACTTCCTGTTCAATTCCCTTTGCCTTTCCCTCTACGTCTACCGCATGGATTAAAAATTCATCTGCATATTCCGAAAACAGTTCCAGACTGTTTTTATTCAAAACCACATGAGTAAATTTCTGCCACCGATCCGTGACAATGTAATACTGTCCTTCTTTTCTTCGGCAGCTTAAATCCAGTACCAGCTGTTCTCTTCCTACCGTCTCTGACAGGGTCCTAAGCCGTCTGTAATCGATTTCCCCATTTTTGAAAACATAGGAGGTGACAATCACTTTAGAGGCTCCTGCCCTTAAAAAATCAGACGCATTTTCACAGGTGATTCCTCCTCCTACCTGTAATCCTCCGGGATAAGCCTTAAGGGCAAGCATTGCCTGCTTTTTGGTCTCTTCATAATAGGGGCTGTCCGAGGAATTAAGCAAAATGATATGCCCTCCCTCCAAACCATGTTCTCTGTAAAGCCGTGCATAAAATGGGGCATCCTGCCGGGAAACAAAATTCTCTTGGGCTCGGTCTCCTTCATCCTTCAGGCTTCCTCCCACAATCTGTTTTACTTTTCCGTTATGTATATCAATACAGGGGCGAAATTTCATTTTTTCAGCCTTTCTTTCTTATTTTAAAATTTTTTTAATCCAAAGTATAAGATTGATTTTTTTCTCCATACTAACTATAGAACACGGGAAAAAGTTCAAATAGGAAAAGGAGAATATCATGAGAAATTTATCTAATTTAGCAGTAGTTTTTGCCCTTGTAGCCATGATGGGACTTCTGGTGGGCTGCGGCTGCACTACTAAAAACACACCCGCCAGAGAGGATATGGTCAGTACCGAGGAGGACGTAATCCCTCCCGGTAACAATACGGTTAATGAGTCTGCCGTAGGTGAAAACACCGGCAACATGACTACTGACCATGAAACCGGAAACTTTTTAGATGAAAACGGTAACATCCTTGAAAATGGAGTAAGCGAAAACAATAATACTAATGGCAATAATACGGGAAACAATCTCGACAATAACGGTAATGTGGTTGATGATGCCGGCAATATGGTAGGTGATGTTGTGGAGGATGCCGGGAATGCAGTCAGAAACGTTGGCCAGGGAGTAAAGAACATGACCAATGATGTCACCCGATAAGCCTCTAAATCAGCAGGAGCTGCTGAACTATTCAGCAGCTCTTTTTTGTAAGCCTTATACTCCTTTTTCCACAAGAGTTCCGTCCTGATAAGCATTCAGCAGGGCCTCCAGCTGCTCAATACTGGCCCGGATTTCTTCACCCTTATCCGTGTCTGCCACGTTGATTCTCTTGGCTGCAGTCTCCACCAAAATCGAATCCGAGAAAATATCACTTTCGTTTCGGATAGCCGCTTCCGTGGACTCAAAGGGCTCATGGGCTACCAGATACATTCCGTGTGAATTATAAACCAGCGTATAGCCGGCAATTCCGGTTTTGCCCTGATATGCCTTGGAAAAGCCTCCATCGATAATTAACAGCTTCCCTCCGCATTTAATGGGTGTTTCCCCCTTCTTCTGCTCTACGGGTACATGACCGTTAACAATATGGGATGAATCAGTAGGCAGGCCAAATTCCTCAAGAATCTTGTTCAGAATCTCCTCCTGATCATATAGATGATAATAACTGTTTTTATTTTCCTTATGGCTTTCCTTCTCCGCAATAAAATAGCGTTCAAAGGTAGTCATTTTATCCTTGCCGAAAACGGGAGATTTGGGGCCTTCCCAAATATACCAGAGTATATCCTGTCCCTTCTTTTTCTCATGCACATCCTGGGAATAATATCCCTTTCTGGCGTAATTTTCCAAAACATCATATAGCTCTTTTCCCGAATAGGCTTTACCGTCAATCTTTACCTTCTGGAAGTTTCCTTTTTCATCCATGGGAACACAGCCATGGTACAGCAGATTGGAATTGTAAATTTTGTATAATCCACCCTTGGAGAACAAAAAGCGAACGTGTCTTTGCAGCTTTTCACTGTGTAAAAAGGCCTGACGCAGACGCTCCATTACCTGTTCCTCTTCCGGCGTCAAACGATAGGGATCCTTAAAGTCTACAGTAGGGAAATCCACATCCTTCATGGCATACTCTTTTCCCTCTACCACAACCGTCTTCTTCACCGGATCGATTTTATCCAGAAGCAATCTGTCCTTCATCCCAAATTCGGGATTACGCTGAATTACCTGTCCTTCCAATTTAAACTGAAGAATGGAAATGGCCTTATGCATCTTCATATCCAGCTGCAAATCCTTAGTATTATAGTCCGTATTATATTTAATGGTAAAAATATCACAATTGGTATTCTGGTAGGTTTCCAGTGCAAAGGTGGCAAGGGGAATCAGATTAATTCCATAGCCATCCTCAATGGTATCCAGACTGGCATAACGGGCTGCTATACGAATCACATTGGCAATGCAGGCAAGATGTCCTGCTGCTGCTCCCATCCATACCACATCATGGTTTCCCCACTGAATATCAACGGAATGGTATCTGCTTAAGGTATCCAGAATCACATGCGGGCCCTTTCCTCTGTCATAGATATCCCCTACGATATGTAAATGATCGATTACCAGTCTCTGAATCAGAAAACTTAGTGACTTGATGAAGTCAGGTGCTCTTCCGATTTTGATAATGGTATTGATGATTTCGTTATAATAGGCCTCCTTATTCTGTACCTCCTCCTTTTCCGTAATCATTTCCTCTATGATATAGGCAAAATCGGAAGGCAATGCCTTACGAACCTTGGATCTGGTGTATTTGGATGCTACACGCTTGGTCATCTGTACCAGACGGTGAAGTGTAATCTTGTACCAATCCTCCAGATTCTCCTCTTCCTCCATAACGATTTCCAGCTTTTCCGCCGGATAATAAATCAGAGTAGCAAGACTCTTTTTATCCCGCATACTCATGGTATTGCCAAATTCCTCATCTATCTTTCTTCTAACTGAGCCGGAGCCGTTTTTTAAGACGTGATTAAACTGCTCATATTCTCCATGAATATCCGTCAAAAAATGCTCCGTTCCTTTCGGAAGGTTTAAGATTGCCTGTAAATTAATAATTTCCGTGGCTGCCGACGCAATGGTCGGAAATTGCTTGGATAAGCTTTTTAAATAAATCAACTCCATATTATTCATTTTTCTTCTCCTTCTCTACTGTTTTTTGCCGTTTTTTCTTATGCTGTGTAAGTCTGTATAAAATCTGCCGGCGGCCTTCCCCTTAATCCTGCCGCCGCAGTATTTAACCCATTAGTTAAATTTCCCTGCAGCTTCAATCACATCACCCATCTGATACAGACCGGCGGCCTTCCCCTTTAAAAATCTGGCAGCCTGGATAGCTCCCTTTGCGAAAACAGCCCTGGAATAGGCTGTATGGGAAAAGGTGACCACCTCATCCGTTCCGGCGAAGATTACGTCATGATCCCCAACGATGGTTCCCCCTCTCACGGCAGAAATACCGATTTCCTTCGGGTGACGCTGTTCTCTTCTTGTACTTCTGTCATAAACATATTCATATTCCTTATTTAATTCCTCATTGATGGAATCGGCCAGGGCAAGTGCAGTTCCGCTGGGTGCATCCACCTTCAGTTTATGGTGCTTTTCCACCACCTCAATATCAAAGCCTGCAGGAGCCAGAACTGCCGCCGCTTCCTTCAACAGCTTTAACAGCATATTTACCCCTAAAGACATATTGGCCGATTTCAGTATGGCTACCTGTCCGGCTGCCTCTTCCACCCTCTTTTGCTGCTCCTTAGACAAGCCTGTGGTGCAAAGGACACAGGGTATTTTTTTAGCTATACAATAATCCAGCAGGGCATCTGCTGCCTTAGCTGAAGCAAAATCAATAATTACATCTGCCTGAATCTCACAATCCTGAATATGGCTGAATACGGGAAAGGGATTGGCAATGTGGTCTGAAATATCGATACCGGCCACCAACTGAACATCTTCCTCTTCCTGAATCAATCCGGCAATTACCTGCCCCATCTTCCCATTGCAGCCGTGCATGATTACTTTTGTCATTTTCTCTTTTCTCCTTATCTGGTGAAAGGCCCTCCCTGTACTTTACAGAATGCCAAATTCTTTCATTGCTTTTTCCAGCCTTGCCGCATTGGGCTCCTCCATTTCCGTCAGAGGGCGGCGAAGGGGTCCCGCATTCAGGCCCATTAAATTCATGGCCTTCTTTACCGGAATGGGATTCACCTCGCAAAACAGTGCATCAATCAGCTCAATGGCCTCCAGCTGAATCCTGCGGCTTCCCTCCACATCTCCTGCAAAGAATTTTGCACACAGGTCATGAGTCTGTCTGGGGGCAATATTCGACAGTACGGAAATCACTCCCTTACCTCCTAAAGACAACAGAGGAACAATCTGATCATCGTTGCCGGAATACAAATCTACCTTATCTCCTGCCAGAGACATCAGCTTAGCTACCTGGGAAATATTTCCCGTGGCATCCTTTACCCCTACAATATTCTCTACTTCGGTACAAAGGCGTACAACGGTCTCAGGCAAAATGTTCACTCCCCCGGTCCTTCCGGGGATATTATATAGAAGAATAGGAAGACTTACCGATTCGGCAACCATCTTAAAATGCTCATAAAGTCCCTTCTGGGTAGCTTTGTTGTAATAAGGGGTTACCACTAAAAGCCCATCAGCCCCGGCAGCTTCTGCCTCCCTGGACAGATAAATTGCCGTTTCGGTACAATTAGAACCGGTTCCGGCAATTACCGGGATTCTTCCCTTAACTGCCTTAACGCAATAGCGAATAACATCCAAATGCTCTTCATGGGTCAGTGTTGAGGCTTCTCCGGTAGTCCCACAGACAATAATAGCATCCGTTCCTCCCTCTATCTGAAGCTCAATCTGGCGGGAAAACTCTTCATAATTCACCTCGCCGTTATCATAAAAAGGAGTTACGATTGCCACTCCCGCTCCTGTAAAAATTGCCATGCTTTCCTCTCTTTCTGCCGTTTTAAGCGACATTTTAATCAAAGGTTCTACAATAAAAACCGACTACGGGAGTCGGTTTCATAAAAGGTAAATTCTTCCGCTGTCCCTGCAACATCCAAAGGGATACTGATGAATTGCGTGACCTCTATCTGTACGAAAAGGCGGTTGCCTTAGTCTAGCTTATCATAGCACCGCCTTTTTTTCATGTCAACTTTAATCTACATATAAGATAGCATATCTTCGTCTACCAGCTCCAGCTTGTTAACCGATACCTCATAGGCTACCCGCTTTTCCGCATATTCTTCGGAAAGCTTTTTCATATACTCTCTGCTTTGAATCCTTCCCCATACCATACATCGCGTTCCCACTTCAAAGCTGCTGGCAAAGCGTGCATTCCTCCCCCAGCAGATGCAGGGTATGTAGTCGGATTTTCCGTAAGGACGATTTACGGCAATCAGCAGGTCTGCAATTTCCCTTCCCAATGGGGTTTTCCGATAAATCGGCTCCTTGCAGATAAATCCATCCAGATAAATCTGATTGCTTTTTGAGCTCTCCTCCATTTCCTCCACCACTTCAATTTCCCTGGCAAATACGGAGAGAATAAGGCGGTTCTTCTTTTCCTCATGACGGTTATAGGAACGAAACTGCCCCGTAACCATAACCATTTCTCCGCGAAAATCCCGGGTTATGTCCATCAGTCTCTCTGAAATCATCAAGGGGATAATGTCACAGGAATCGCTTAGACGCTGTACCTCTACATCCACCATGTAAAATCCTTCTCCAAAAATCTCATGGCTATACTTGAACTGGCTTACGATGGTTCCCATAATCACTACCTGATTGTTTTCCATTACTTTATCTGTCATTTTTGTTCTCCCTTCTTGTTCAAGAATTTCTTCCTGTTATGTAGTACATTGTATAGCTTTTTTCTCTTTGTAGAAGTGTCAGGTATCGCACTTTTTGCCGTATTTTTCGCGTTCTCCGGCATTTTTCAATTTCCTCTTTTTTTCTTGCATGGAAGTAGAAAGGGTGCTATACTGAATAAGTTTTACAAGGAGGACCAAATGATACAGGAAAGAAAAGAGATTAGAAATATTGCCATTATTGCCCATGTAGACCACGGAAAAACTACCCTTGTGGATGAGCTGTTAAAGCAAAGCGGTGTATTCCGGGCAGGGCAGGAAGTGGCTGAACGGATTATGGACTCCAATGATATTGAGCGGGAACGGGGGATTACGATTTTATCCAAGAATACCGCGATAACTTACAAGGATACCAAGATCAATATTATTGATACTCCCGGCCATGCCGATTTCGGCGGAGAGGTGGAGCGTGTACTGAAAATGGTAAATGGTGTGGTGCTGGTGGTGGATGCCTTTGAAGGTGCCATGCCCCAGACCAAATTTGTTCTCCAGAAGGCTTTGGAGCTTCGTCTCCCGGTAATCGTATGTATCAATAAGATCGACCGTCCCGAGGCCCGTCCCGCAGAGGTGATTGATGAGGTTCTGGAATTGTTTCTGGATTTAGATGCTTCTGAGGAGCAGCTGGATTGTCCCTTTGTTTTTGCCTCAGCCAAAGGCGGCTATGCTTCTTTGGACATAGAGGTAAAGGGCGAAAATATGCTTCCTCTGTTTGAAACCATTCTCAACCATATCCCTGCTCCTACCGGTGATCCGGATGGGGGAACTCAGGTTTTAATCAGTACCATTGATTATAATGATTATGTAGGACGAATCGGTGTGGGCAAGGTGGACAACGGTACCATTCGGGTAAATCAGGAGGTGGTGATGGTGAATCACCATGAGCCGGATAAGCAGCGGAAGGTAAAGGTATCCAAGCTCTATGAATTTGACGGTTTGAATAAGGTGGAAGTGGCCTCTGCCGGGATTGGCTCCATTGTGGCCATTTCCGGTATTGCGGATATCCATATCGGTGATACCCTCTGCTCTCCCGAAAATCCGGAGGCAATTCCTTTCCAGAAGATTTCCGAGCCCACTATTGCCATGAATTTTATGGTCAATGATTCCCCTCTGGCAGGCCAGGAAGGAAAATTTGTTACCAGCCGGCATCTTCGTGACCGTCTGTTCAGAGAGCTGAATACTGATGTTTCCCTGCGAGTTGAAGAAACGGAATCTACCGAAAGCTTCAAGGTCTCCGGCAGGGGTGAGCTGCATTTATCCGTATTGATTGAAAATATGCGCCGTGAAGGATATGAGTTTGCCGTATCCAAGGCTGAGGTACTGTACAAAACGAATGAACGAAACCAGAAGCTGGAGCCTATGGAATTAGCCTATATCGATGTACCGGAGGAATTTTCCGGCTCCGTTATCCAAAAGCTTTCCAACCGTAAGGGTGAGCTGCAGGGAATGAGTCCCATTAACGGAGGCTATACCCGTCTGGAGTTTTCCATTCCTTCCAGAGGGCTGATTGGCTATCGGGGGGAATTTTTAACGGATACAAAGGGCAACGGGATAATGAATACCATTTTTGATGGATACGGCCCCTATAAGGGTGATTTATCCTATCGTAAGCAGGGCTCTCTCATTGCCTTTGAAGCCGGTGAAGCCATTACCTACGGACTCTACAATGCTCAGGACAGAGGTGTTTTGTTTATTGGTCCGGGAGAAAAGGTCTATGCAGGAATGGTAATCGGGCAGACCGGAAAAACGGAAGATATTGAAATCAATGTATGCAAAAAGAAACAGCTGACCAACACCCGTGCCTCCGGCTCGGATGATGCTCTCCGCCTGTCTCCTCCAAAGCTTTTAAGTCTGGAGCAGGCCCTGGAATTTATTGATGTGGACGAGCTTCTTGAGGTAACCCCCAAAAGCCTACGTATCCGCAAGCGGATTCTGGATCCTACCATGAGAAAAAGAGCTGCACAGAAGCGGTAGTATGAAAGAAACAGGCCCCTGGGAAAGGTAGATTTTTCTTCCTTCCCAGGGGCCTGCTGTCTTTTCTTTCAAGGGAACTCCTCCACGGAATCACTCTAAATCGATAGTCAGGGTTACCGGGCAATGGTCAGAGCCATAAATATCCGTGAGAATCTGTGCATCCTTAAGCTTGTCCTTCAGACTCTCGGAAACCATAAAGTAGTCGATACGCCAGCCTGCGTTTTTGGCTCTTGCCTGAAAGCGATAAGACCACCAGGAATAAATTTCTGCCTTGTCCGGATAAAAGTAGCGGAAGGTATCGATAAAGCCCACCTCCTGCAGATGATCCATACAGGCCCTTTCTTCATCCGTAAAGCCTGCGTTCCTCCGATTGGTTTTGGGATTCTTCAAATCGATCTCCTTATGGGCCACATTCAAGTCTCCGCAAAAAATCACCGGTTTATCCTCTTCCAGCTTTTTTAAGTATGTACAAAAATCCTCTTCCCATTTCATTCGATAGTCCAGACGCTTAAGCCCATCCTGGGAATTGGGGGTATAGACCGTAATTACATAATAGCCGGGATATTCCAGGGTGATTACTCTGCCCTCCTGATCATGCTCCTCAATGCCGATTCCCAGCCTTACGGACAGCGGCTTATGCTTAGTAAAAACAGCCGTTCCCGAATACCCCTTCTTTACGGCATAATTCCAATATTGATAATAGCCGGGCAGCTCCAGACTAATCTGCCCCTCCTGCAGCTTACTTTCCTGAATACAGAAAAAATCCGCATCCTGTTCCTTCAAAATATCCACAAAGCCTTTATCCACGCAGGCTCTTAATCCATTTACATTCCATGATATTAATCGCATATTCTCCTCCATTCTGCCGCTTTAGCGGCTGTATTTACAGATTCAGCAGGTTAGTCGCCACCTGAAAATAAATAATCAGGGAAAGGGCATCACAAATGGTGGTAATAAAAGGACTTGCCATGACTGCCGGGTCAAAGCCGATTTTCTGTGCCAGCATGGGAAGCATACAGCCTACAATTTTGGCAATGAAAATCGTACTTAACAGGGTAATGCAGATTACCAGTGCAACGGTAATGGTCAGCCGGTCAAACAGCATCAGCTTGGCAAAATTAGCTGCCGACAGGGTCATTCCGCACAGCAGTGCCACCCTGGCCTCCTTCCAGACCACTCTAAGCATGTCCTTAAACTCAATTTCATTCAGAGAGAGCCCCCGGATAATGGTTCCACTGGCCTGACCGCCTGCATTCCCGCCAGTTCCCATGAGCATGGGAATATAGGCTGTTAAAATCACACAGGCACTTAACGCTGTTTCAAAGGAAGCGATAATCCTCTCCGTAAAGGTTGAGGAAATCATCAGCAAAAGCAGCCAGGGAATACGTTTTTTCCAGGTTTCCCCTATCCCTGTTTTCATATAGGGCTTGTCGGAGGGCACGATAGCCGCCATTTTTTCAATATCTTCCGTAGCCTCCTGCTCCAGAATATCCACAATGTCGTCAACGGTTATAATTCCTACCAGACGATTTTCCCGATCCACCACCGGCATGGCTGTAAAGTCATACTTCTGAAACAGCCGGGCCACCTTTTCCTGATCCATCATGGTGCTGGCGGAAATAACATTTTCATGCATAATGTCTGCAATAATCTCATCCTCAGGACTAAGAAGCAGGGCCCGCAGCGTCACTGTACCCACCAGCTTTCTTCTGCCGTCCAAAACGTAACAGACATTAATGGTTTCACTGTCCAGACCGATACTCCGGATCCTCTGAATGGATTCCGCCACCGTGAGATTTTCCTTCAGATCCACATATTCCACCGTCATGATGCTTCCTGCGCAATCCTCAGGATAACGAAGCAGATGGTTGATGTCCCTTCTGGTTTCCGGGCTTGCTACGGCCAGAATCTTTTTTACGATATTGGCCGGCATTTCCTCCAGCAGATCCGTAGCATCATCTGCCATCAGATTATCAATGATGTTTGCTGCATCCCGCTCGGAAAGGGAGGTAATAATAAACTGCTGGTTATCCACCTCCATATAAGCAAATACATCCGCCGCCATATCCTTAGGCAAAATACGGAAAATTTTCAGCATCTGCTGGGCTTCCATTTCCTCCATAATAGCGGCAATATCCGCATCATTTAATTCTGTAAGCTTCTGCCTTAATCCGGTATACTGCTTGGTTTCCATCAGCTCCTTCAGTTCTTCCAGTTCCCTAGTTAAGTCCATAGCGCTCCCCTTTCATACCCATCCTCCCCCAGATTATTTATCTGCAATGGGGGTATAAAAGCTATCCTTCTCTTCTATTCTGCACTTTGCCGCAGTTGCTTCCCTGATTTCCTTTAATATCTGCTCTTTTTGCTCCTGCAGGAAAAATACCCGGAAAACAACCTTGTCCGTATATTGTACATCCTCCGGCTGTATTCCGGCTTTTCCCAGAATATACTGAATCTTTCCCACTCCGGTATAATCCGTTTCCAAAAGCACCCTGGTTCCCCAGCTGAGGGTCGCTGTCTTACTGGCAGCAATCCCCTCCTGCAGAGCCTTGGTATAGGCTCTTACCAGTCCACCGGTTCCCAGCAGCACTCCTCCAAAATAACGGGTTACTACGGCTGCCACATCCGTCAGTTCTTCCCTGACCAGTACCTCCAGCATAGGTCTTCCCGCAGTTCCCGAAGGCTCTCCATCATCACTGCAGCGGGTAATCTCTCCCCTGCTGCCCAAAACAAAGGCACTGCAATTATGCCTGGCATCCCAATATTTTTTCTTCATTTCTTCGATAAATCGGACAGCCTCTTCGTCTGATTTCACCGGTCTTATGGTGGCAATAAAACGGGATTTTTTCTCGATATACTCTCCTGTCCCTCCTTCGATCACTATGCGGCAGGATGGATGTTTTACCGTTTCTTCCTTCATCTGCTCTCCAAAAAAGTCCACTCGGGACTGTTCTTATTTTTGATAAACCCTTTGAATCATCAATATCTTACCATATGGCAACATAAAAAGGAAAGAATTTGTGTGCAATTCTTAATAATTTCAAAAATCCTTTATTTACCTATATTTTTTTGCTATAATCGTATGGTAATGCCCGGAAATGGGTATGTTCAATAATGAACCTTTTACTTTATTAAGGAGGCAAAATACATGAATTATGGCAAAAAAGGTGTCTCTGAGAAACAAAAGACACTGAATGCTAAGTCTTCTAAGTGGGGGAAAAAAATAACGCTGATCTTTTTAAAGGTCTTTCTGGTGGTCTTTCTGTGTGTGGGAATTATCGGTGCCTTTGGTGCCTTTGGCGTTATAAAGGGTGTCATCGATACTGCTCCGGACATTTCACAAATGACCGTTGCACCTACTCGTTTTTCCACCTTCATTTATGACAGCGAGGGAAATCAGACTGCAAAGCTGGTGGCTTCAGATTCCAATCGTATTCCGGTTACCATGGATAAAATTCCGGAAAATCTGGCAAATGCCTTCGTCGCCATAGAAGACGCACGTTTTTATGAACATAACGGGATTGATATTAAGGGAATTATGCGTGCCTTTTTTGTCGGTCTGAAGAACAAGGGGAACTTTTCAGAGGGAGCCAGTACCATCACTCAGCAGCTGTTAAAAAATCTGGTGTTTACCGACTGGGTTTCGGAGGACAGCTTCGCAGAAAAGTTAAAGCGTAAAATCCAGGAGCAGTATCTGGCCATAGAGCTGGAAAAGGAAATGGATAAAAATACTATTCTGGTAAATTACATGAACACCATTAATCTGGGACAGAATACTCTGGGGGTTCAGGCTGCCTCTCTTCGCTATTTTAACAAACAGGTATACGAATTAAACCTGTCTGAATGTGCAGTAATTGCCGGAATTACACAAAATCCGTCCAAATATAATCCCATCACCCATCCGGAAGAAAATGCAAAGCGAAGAAGTAAGGTGCTGAACAATATGCTGGAGCAGGGCTATATTACTCAGGCTGAATATGACGGAGCCCTTGCCGATGACCCTTATTCCCGAATTAAAGTAAATAATGAGGTGGTGGGGGATACTACCATTACTTCCTATTTTGATGATGCGGTAACCGAACAGGTATACGCGGATTTAATTGCTGCAGGATATAATGACAATCAAGCCTATACCCTGCTTTATACCGGCGGACTCAGCATTTTTTCTACTCAGAATCCGGATATCCAGGCTATTTGTGATGAAATCTACTCTGATGAAGAAAATTATCCTGCCAGCAGCAAGTGGCAGCTGGAGTACGCACTAAGCATTACCAAAGCCAATGGAGAGGTGGAGCATCACAGCTCCGAAATGTATCGTAAGTATTTCCGGGAAAACGGACAGAAGAGCTTTAATCTTCTTTACTCTAACCAAGAGGATGCCTATGCGGCTATTGCAGAATATCAGGCTGCTGTACTGGAGCCGGGGGATGAGATTCTCCTGGAAACCATCAATTTTACCCCCCAGCCGCAGGTCAGCATCACAGTGGCAGACCAGAGTACCGGCTATGTGGTAGCCATGGTTGGAGGCCGTGGTGCAAAGGAAGGCAGCCGAACCTTAAATCGGGCTACCTCCACTACCCGTCCTGCAGGTTCCACCTTCAAGGTACTTGCCTCCTTCGGCCCGGCACTGGATACCGGTGAATTTACCCTGGCAACGGTAGTCAATGATGCTCCCTTCAATTATTATGACGGCAGCCCGGTAAGAAACTGGTATGCCAACAGTGCCACTCCCTACCGTGGACTGGTAAATATCCGAATGGGAATTTATGATTCCTTAAATATTGTTGCCGTAAAAACTCTTACCCAGATTACCCCTCAATTGGGCTACGAATATCTGTTAAAGTTTGGTTTCACCACTCTGGAAACGGCAAAGGAAATTAATGGCAAAATTTACTCCGATATTCAGCAGTCTCTTGCTCTTGGTGGTCTGACCACCGGTGTTTCCAATCTGGAATTGAATGCAGCCTACGCTGCCATTGCCAACGGCGGAGTCTATATTGAGCCTAAGCTTTATACCAAGGTGGTAGACAATAACGGAAATGTGATTCTGGATAATACCCAGAGCGAAACACGCCAGGTGATTAAGGAAACTACTGCCTTCCTGCTAACCAGTGCCATGCAGGATACGGTAACCAGAGGAACAGGTACTGCTGTGAACTTCGGCGGTATGCCCATTGCCGGTAAAACCGGTACCACCACCGACGATCTGGATGTATGGTTCTCCGGTTATACCCCCTATTATACGGCAACCACCTGGACCGGATATGACCAAAACAACTCTAAGCTGAGTGTGGATAAGGCCCAGCTTAATCTTTCCAAAACCTTGTGGAAGAAGGTCATGGGAAAAATACACGAGGAGCTGCCCTCCAAGTCCTTTGAAATGCCCGCCGGCATCGTTCAGGCTACTGTCTGCTCACGTTCCGGTAAGCTGCCCATTGCAGGCTTGTGTGACCATACTCTGAATACAGAATACTTTGCAGAGGGGACTGTCCCCACTGAGTCCTGCAATGTGCATTATCAGGGAAGTCTTTGCAGCTATTCCCACCTGCCGGCCTGTGCAACCTGTCCTTTCAAGGTGGAAGGGGTGTTTGAGCTTACTCCGCCGGAACATCCTTCTTTACAGAGCGGTTCTGCTACCCTTACCGGTAATACCGCTGCAGCTGCTGAAGCTCCTGTTGAAGGACAGACTGATACTACAAACTATTGTCCCCACAACGAGGCCTTTATGGCTGATCCTAACGCAGAAGCAATTATTTCTCAACAGTGGGCGGAAATGCAGCAGGCAAATCAGGCGGCTTTGGCGGCCCAGGAAGCTGCTCAATCTACAGAATAAGCCTTACGGGTATATGAAAAGGGGGCTGTCTATTTAAGACAGCCCCTTTATCATTGCCAGATAATCTGCTTTTCTTTATCTCTCTATTCTTCTGTTCCCAGCTCATCCTCCGGAAGGATGAAATCCTCTGTATATTCATCTGCATTTTCATCTTCATTATCGTAAAATTCCGGCTCCAGCTTCACTCCGCATTTAGGACAGAAAACACAGTCAGAGGGAATCAGGCTATCGCAGGAAGGGCATTTAACATCCCCCCGCAGATCTCTGATCTTTCTGTGCAGTTCATCCACTGCCTTCCTAGCATCCCGAATGGACTGAACATTTTCTTCAAATTCACAGACCACATCGGAATCCTTATAGGCCTCATAATAGGCTTCCCCTATCTTACGATAGTTCTTTTTTATTTCTGCTTCAATAGCATTAATCTGACCCTTTAAATTTGCAATCTCGGCAACCTTCTTAGCTGCCTCTGCTGCTTCCTTCCCCTTTGCAGTCAGGGTTTCGCCGATATTTTCAAAAAATGCCATGACAATTCCTCCTCTTGTTTCTTAAATGAATGATTATTTTCCATTATACTTACTTTTTTCAGTTTTTTCAAGATGTTGTTTACTCTTATTTAACCTTTCTCCACTCTGAGTCCTTTCGTAAAACCACTTCCTTAACGGCTAGAACTCCCCGGCTGACGGTAAAACGAATATCATAGTCTCCATAGCTCATTCCGTATACATAATCCGGCTTCTTATTATAGGCTGCTCTGGGATCCTGGGAAAGCAGCTCGAATACAGTCTGCCGAAGCTCCTGAGGCAGTCTTTCCTGCAGATTTTTTGGAAAATCCACCATTATTCCTTCTGCCTGATGCTGCTGTCCAAAGCCTCCCTTTGCCTCCGGATGGTTGTCCGTATAGGGTAAAAAGGGCTTAATATCATAAATCGGTGTTTCATCTAATAAATCGGCTCCTGAAACCACTAAGATGGGCTCTCCTCTTTCCCCGTAGCGCACCTCCTCCAGCCTTACACTGGAAAGGCCGATGGAATTGGGACGAAAAGGGGAACGGGTAGCAAATATTCCTCTTCGTTCTCTGCCTCCCAGCCTGGGAGGAGCCACCGTCAGGCTGTGCTTTTCCCAGGCTGCCCTGGTAAACCCCCATAGGAGCCATAAATGGGAATATTCTTCAATTCCCCGAATGGCATCCGGATTCCGAAATTCCCCCTCGAAATGAATTTCTCCCCGTAAAGAGGGAACCAGTCCGCTCTGCCTGGGAATACCGAATTTTTCCCGAAAGCCGGTATGTATCCTTCCGATGATAATTAATTTCTCTTCCATTTCCTTAACCTCTCCAGATAAAAACAAGTATGCAAAAAGGCCTTTCAGAGAACCTCCCCGAAAAGCCTCATTTTCAATTATTAAAAGCTGTCTAGCGGATTTGAACCGCCGACCTCATCCTTACCAAGGATGCGCTCTACCTACTGAGCTAAGACAGCCTATCGATGAAAACTCACCGACGAAGGTTATCTTATCATAAAGAGTACTGCCTGTCAACTTTTATTTTTTTATCTTTTCTATTATTTTTTTTATTTTTCCTCCAGCAGCCTGCGAAGCTTACTTTTGGTTCTCTGGAGTGCATTGTCGGTGGACTTTTCATCCCTTCCCAGCACTTTGGCAATTTCCGTGTAAGTCATTCCCGTAATATGCAGATCCAGAACCTGCTTTTCCAGCTGGCTTAATTCTCCGGCTATGGCAGCCTCCAACCACTCTATCCGCTCCTGCTCCAAAAACATTTCCTCCGGATTTTGTCCTGCTGTACCTTCCAGAGCATTCATAAGCTCTTCTCCCTCCAGTCCCTCCTCCATATCCTTTTGGTGATGGCTGTAAAGAGATATATAGGTATTTAAGGGAAAATGCTTTTTTCTTCCGGATGCCTGGACTGCCGTATACATTTGCCGGGAAATACATAAATCGGCAAAGGTAAAAAAACTCACATCCCTTCCCATATCATAATCCCTCACAGCTTTAAACAGCCCAATCATTCCTTCCTGGATCAGATCATCCCGGTCTCCTCCTAAAATAAACATGGAGCCTGCTTTTTTTCTCACCAGATTCTTATATTTATCCAAAATATGGTCCATAATTCCTTCTTCTCCGTCACGATACCGAAGGATTAGTTCTTCGTCAGGCACTTCTCTTTCCAGTTTAAGCATTTCCACCCTCTTATTTAGCTAAACGCTGTCTTACAATTTCAAAGCCAAGTACGCCGGCCGCCACAGAAGCATTCAAGGAATCAATATCCCCCTTCATTGGAATTGACGCTGTAAAATCACATTTTTCCCTGACCAGACGGCTTACTCCCTCGCCTTCATTGCCCACCACCAGACCAATAGGCCCGGTTAAATTCAGCTCATACATCCTCTCTCCGTCCATATCCCCACAGACGAACCAAAGTCCCTGCTTTTTCAGCTCTTCAATGGTTTTCGTCAGATTGGTCACCTTTGCCACCGGTGTATAGTTTAATGCTCCCGCAGAGGTACGGGCTACGGTAGCCGTTAATCCTACCGCCCGGTTTTTCGGGATAATTACCCCATGAGCCCCCGCCAGATTAGCCGTACGGATAATGGCTCCCAGATTATGGGGATCTTCGATTCCGTCCAACAGAAACAAAAAAGGAGGTTCTCCCTTTTCCTCTGCCAGCTTAAACATATCTTCAATCTCAGCATATTTGTAGGCTGCAACAAAAGCAATGACTCCCTGGTGCTTTCCCGTAGTCGAAAGCTGATCCAATCGCTCTCTGGTCACGTATTTTACCAGAATGTCCCTTTTTTTCGCCTCACGCTTCAAGGTCATCACAGGACCGTCCTGACAGCCGTCCTGAAGATATAATTTATCAATGGTTTTTCCGGAACGTAATGCCTCAATGACCGCATTCCTTCCTTCTATTGCTGTTTCCTCTATTCCCATACTTCCTCCGCTTCAGATGATGATGTCCACCCGGGCAAGTCCCTCCCGGATCAGCTCAAGCATTCTTTCTTCCCGTCCGTCAAGATATAAATACCCCATCAATGCTTCCAGTCCCGTAGCCTTACGATAATCGGTTATGGAGGCATTTTTGGCGGAAGTCCCTGATTTGGCATTCCGTCCCCGCCTATACACGGCCAGCTCTTCTTCTGTCAAAATTCCCTCCAAAGCCTCACCCATCCGGGCCTGGGCAGCTGCCTTAACGATACTGCTTTTTCGCTTATGCAGTTCATGGGCCGGACGATTAGCCCTTTCCACCAAAAGGGTACGAATAACCAAATCAAAGACTCCATCACCTACAAAAGCCAGATTTAAAGGACTGATTCTGCGAATATCCACATCCTCACAAACAAATTGCTGCTTTATCTTTTCTAAAAAAATCTTTTCTTCCATTATCAATATCTTTCAGCCTCTCAAGCTCTTTTCCACTTTACTCCCTCTCGGGTATCCTCCAAAAGAATCCCCTGCTCCAAAAGCTGATTACGGATTTCATCTGCCCGGGCAAAATCCTTTGCCTTTCTGGCCTCTTGGCGCTCCTGAATAAGTGCTTCAATCTCCTGATCCAGAATCTCTTTTTTGTTTTCTAGGATCAGTCCGCAAATGTCTGCCATTCGGATCAGCTGCCCGTACAGGGCATCCACATAGGCTTTGGAGCTATCCTCTGAACCATTAGTATTGGAGAACTTTACCAGCTCAAAAATAGCCGCAATGGCATCCGCCGTATTGAAATCATCCTCCATGGCCTCTTCAAACTTCTGCAAAAAAATCTTTGCTTCCTCCAATGAGGCCGCTTCTGCTTCCGTCAGCTCCTTAAGGCTTACTTTTTCCTGAAGCTCATGAAGCTTCTCTGCTGCGGTTTTGATTCGTTCCAGGCCGTTTTTTGCCGCCTCCATCAAATCGGCAGAGAAATTCAGTGGACTTCTGTAGTGGGCAGAAAGCATGAAAAAGCGGAGCACCTGCAGATCATATTTTTCACTGATATCTCTTACGGTAAAAAAGTTCCCTGCAGATTTAGACATCTTCTTATTGTCAATATTTAAGAAAGCATTGTGCATCCAGTAGCGGGCAAAGGTCTTCCCGTTGGCCGCCTCAGACTGAGCAATTTCATTCTCATGGTGGGGGAAAACCAAATCCTCACCGCCGGCATGAATATCAATTTCCTCACCCAGATATTTCTTACTCATCACGCTACATTCAATATGCCAGCCGGGACGGCCGTCACACCAGGGAGAATGCCAGGCCGGCTCTCCTGCTTTCCTAGGCTTCCACAGTACAAAATCCAGTGGATCTTCCTTCTGCTCCTCCCCGGAAACCAGAAGGGAACGGTTTCCTCCCTGTAAATCATCCAGATTTTTGTGAGAAAGCTTGCCGTATTCCTTAAAGCTTCGGGTTCGGTAGTAAACTGTACCGTCTTTTGCCGGATAGGCATAACGCTTTTTAATCAGGGTGGAAATCATATCCACCATTCCGTCAATTTCTTTGGTGGCCAATGGATGGGTGGTAGCCGGCTTAACATTCAAGCCCTCCATATCCTTTTTACATTCCTCAATGTAACGCTGGGAGATCACCTCAGACTCCACTCCCTCTTCCAGAGCTTTTTTGATAATCTTATCATCCACATCCGTAAAATTGGATACGAAATTTACCTCCAGTCCTTTGTATTCCATATAGCGCCTTACCGTATCAAAAACGATCATGGGCCGGGCATTTCCGATATGAATCAGGTTGTATACGGTAGGTCCGCAGACATACATCTTTACCTTCCCCTCTTCCAGAGGAATAAATTCTTCTTTTTGCTTAGTCAGCGTATTATAGATTTTCATGCTTTACCTCTCATTCTTTTTCCTTATTGTCCTTCCAGTTTATCCTTCTGCTTACGTTTAAGCTGCCGTACTTCCTCTTCCAGCTCCAGCAGACGGTTGGTCAGTATACTGTCTGCATGCTGCAGATTGGTGATATCCTCTCTTACCGGATCCGGCAGAGCCTGATCCAGTGTTTCCTGAGGCAGTGTCATATTCCTGCGCTTCACCACACGCCCCGGCACCCCCACCACAGTGGAGCCGGGCGGCACCTCTGACAGTACCACGCTGCCGGCACCTATCTTGGAATTATCTCCTATGGTAAAAGACCCCAGCACCTTAGCTCCTGCACTGACCATAACATTATTTCCCAAGGTGGGATGTCGTTTTCCCTGCTCCTTACCGGTTCCTCCAAGAGTTACTCCCTGATAAAGAGTACAGTTGTCACCGATTATGGTAGTTTCTCCTATAATAACACCGTTTCCGTGATCGATAAACAGACCCTTTCCAATCTGTGCTCCCGGATGAATCTCAATTCCGGTTTTTCTCACCCCTCTTTGAGAAATCCAACGGGCGAGAAAATAGTGCTTTTTTAAATACAGCCGATGGGCAATCCGGTAGTGAAGCATCACCTTAAAGCTGGGGTATAAAAAGACTTCCCAGGGAGAGTGAATAGCTGCATCCCGCTCCCTGATCAGTTGAATTTCTTCACGAATATACTTAATAATTCCCATTTTCCCTCTCATTCTTTCAATGAAAAAAACTTCGTCTCCTTATAGAGACGAAGTTATCCGCGGTTCCACTCTAATAGGGACAAAATGCCCCCTCTCCATTCCCTTAACGCGGGCTAAACGTATCCGGCTACTGGGGTTCACCGAATCAGCTCCCGAAGGCACTTCCATTTCCTTCCCGTGAAGAATGCTTCCAGCCGACGGCATCCTCTCTCTGTCACCTTTCAGAAATGTACTTTTTCGTTCTCTGCCTTTATTTTCCTTATCCGCTTCATCCTTTTCCCAGCGGAAAATATCTTACATCTATTTTAGAATATGCAAATCTTCCGTTTTTGTCAATAGCAGCACTTTAAACAATTTCATTGATAAACATTCCCTGTAACAGATAAGGTGTTAGCTCACTGATCGTCATTCTCACCTCTGCCGGTCTGCTTTCTTTCTGTCGGGTCACCCGGCTTCCATAGGGAGTAAGCTCCCACAGATATAGTCCCTCATTTTCTGCCAGAAGCGGATCATCAATATCAATAAGCACTGCTTTATTCTCAGGGCTTCTTACCAGCTTCATCATTTCCTCCAAATGAACGATTCTGGCCATAATAATGGGCTTCTTCTCTTCCTTTATTCGGATAAAGGGAAAGCTTCCTTCATCCCTTTCCAGCAATTCCTGCAGGGCAATTTCCTTTCCCTCTCTGGCATAAAGAAAAAAGCCCTGCAGCTTCCCTTCTTTTTCCAGAAAAAAAATATCCCCGTTTTGTGCCTGCAATTCTTTCAGCTGCCGTTTATAATATTCTGCACTTCTTTTTACGTAAATCCTATGCTTCTTTGCCAGCTGCTCATTGGCAAACTCAGCAAGCTGTTCACAAAGTCGGAAGGTTACCTCCTCATTGGTGCATCTGCCTGACATACTGTATAGTCTGCTTCCTGCCTTCAGGCCGCCGGACTCTTCTAAGGACAGATGATTTACTTTCTCTTCCCTCTGTGCCAAAGCCGTTTCTGTTCCCATGATTGGCTCCAATACCCGAAGGGGAAACTCTTCTTCCCGAAAGCTCCACCGGGGCCGTTCATAAACATAAACAAAATCAAAGGGCTCATAAATAGCCGGATTGGCAGGCATTAAAAAGGTAAAGGGCAGCCTTTCTCTGTACATTTCCTCCATTGCTGTCATCAGAAGTGCCGTCATTCTTCCCTTATGACGATACTCTTCTCTTGTTGCCACTCCCACAATATAGGAGATGGTTTTCAGCTTATCCTGAATCTGTACCGGATAGGGTGTCCGAAAAAGCATGGCCTCATAGGGCTGCTCTCCGGCTACATAGGCAATATTCTCTGCCGCCTTATTTTCATAATAATAGTCCACAAATTCAGAAGAATCCTCCTGAAATACCCCTTCCCATAAATTCCTGGTGGTCTTGCAGTCCTCTCCTGTCAATCGCCTTATTTCCATTATTCACTGCTTCCTTTCTGTGTCTATGGTCTGCAGCAGCCCCCACAGCCTTCGCAGCCGGAGGCCTGTGGATTTTCATCAAACAGTCTGGTAGGACTGTTTAACAGGCAGATAGCCTGGGCCGAAATTCCGGATCCTTCTCCGGTAAAGCCCATCCCTTCCTCTGTAGTTGCCTTGACATTTACCTGCTCAATACTGATATTCAAGGCTCCGGCAATATTGGCTCTCATCGTGTCAATATAGGGGCGCATCTTCGGAGCCTGGGCAATAATCGTTGCATCAATATTTTCGATAAACAGCAGCTGCTCCTCTACCATTTCCCCTACAGTTTTTAGAAGCTTCAGGCTGTCTGCCCCCTTCCACTTTTCCTCTGTGTCCGGAAAATGCTTGCCAATGTCCCCCAGAGCCGCTGCTCCCAAAAGAGCATCGGAGATGGCATGAAGCAGTACATCTGCATCGGAATGGCCCAACAGCCCCTTTTCATAAGGGATGTCCACACCGCCGATAATCAGTCTGCGTCCTTCCACCAATCTATGCACATCATATCCCATTCCAACTCTCATTTCCTTCCTCCTGCTATTTCTGGGACTTATTGTAGCCCAGTGGAGAACTTTTGTAAAGAATCCAAAGGAGAAAGAGGGGATTATTTCCTGATGCAGAGAGAAATCTCCGGCTTGACAAGCAGATGGTTCAGGTACTAAGCTAAGAGAAAAAGGAGGTTATATTATATCTATGATTCCCAATGACCCTGTAATGTTAGTTTCCTTTCTCAATTTAAAGTTAAGAGATTATTATGCTTCTTTTGATGCTCTTTGCGAAGATTTAGAGCTGGATAAGGAAGAAATTGAGAAAAAACTGGATACCATTGACTATCACTATAAACCGGAGCAGAATCAGTTTCTTTGATTTCCTGTCTCCATAGGATTTACTTTGTCCCCTTTGACAATAGTATGTGCGTGTTCTTCCATTTCCGGAGTTGCCGGAATTGGACATATTTTAAAGGCAGCTTGTGCCAAATACAAGCTGCCTCATTTTTTACCCTGCTGTTGCCTTAAGCTTATGGCTGTTCTCATCCACATCTATCAGAATTCTGTCCTTGGCGGCCACCTTATCCTCCAGAATCAATCGAGCTGCCAAAGTCTCTACATTTCTCTGAACATAACGCTTTAAGGGACGGGCGCCGTAAATCGGGTCATAGCCCTCTTCCACAATTAACGCCTCTGCCGCAGGAGTAACCTCAATAGCTACCTCCCGGTCTGTAAGCCGCTCATTCAATTCATCAACGATCAAATGGATAATATGGCCAATATCCCGGCGGGTCAAGGGCTTAAAGAGAATCGTTTCATCCAGACGATTTAAAAATTCCGGTCTGAAATGCATCCGAAGCTCATTCATCACTGCCTCCCTTGCCGATTCCTCAATATTTCCATCTTCGCGGATACCATCCAACAGATACTGAGCTCCGATATTAGAGGTCATAATCAAAATCGTATTCTTAAAATCCACGGTTCTTCCCTGGGAATCGGTAATCCGTCCATCATCCAGTACCTGCAAAAGTACATTAAATACGTCCGGGTGAGCCTTTTCAATCTCGTCAAACAGAACCACTGCATAGGGCTTTCTGCGAACAGCTTCCGTCAGCTGTCCGCCCTCTTCATATCCTACATAGCCGGGAGGCGCTCCGATCAGCCTTGCCACAGAGTGCTTCTCCATATACTCACTCATGTCAATACGAACCATATTACTTTCGTCATCAAACAAAGCTGCTGCCAAAGCCTTGGCTAACTCCGTTTTACCCACACCGGTAGGCCCTAAAAACAGGAAGGAGCCTATGGGCTTTGCCGGGTCTTTGATACCTGCCTTAGAGCGAATAATGGCTTCTGTTACCAGATTCACCCCTTCCTCCTGGCCGATTACCCGTTTATGCAGTTCCTCATCCAGGTGAAGCGTCTTATTTCGCTCACTCTCCGTCAGTTTTGCCACCGGAATGCCGGTCCATCGGGATACTATCTTTCCGATCTCCTCCTCCGATACACTCTCATGTACCAGACCCAGCTCTTGGCTTTTTACCTTTTCTTCTTCAATTTCCAGCTGCTTTTTTAACTCCGGCAATTTACCGTAGCTGAGCTCTGCTGCCTTCTCATAATCTCCTTCACGCTGAGCAATCTGAATCTGGCTGTTCATGGTTTCAATTTCTTCCCGCAAATGGGATAGCCTTTCTACCGAAGCCTTTTCATTTTCCCACTGGGCAGTTCGATTATTCAGCTCCTCCTTCAATTCAGCAAGCTCCTTTTGAAGATGCTCCAGACGTTCCTTACTGAGTCTGTCTTCTTCTTTTTTCAAAGCAGCTTCTTCAATTTCCATCTGCATTACCCTCCGATGAAGCTCATCCAACTCCGTTGGCATGGAATCCAGCTCCGTTTTGATCAGGGCGCAGGCCTCATCTACAAGATCGATAGCCTTGTCCGGCAAAAAACGGTCTGAAATATAGCGGTTGGACAGTACAGCGGCACTGACCAGGGCGTTATCCAGAATCTTTACCCCATGATAAACCTCATAGCGTTCCTTCAAGCCACGGAGAATGGAAATGGTATCCTCCACCGTAGGCTCATCCACCATTACCGGCTGGAATCTCCGCTCCAGTGCCGCATCCTTTTCAATATACTGACGATATTCGTCCAAGGTAGTGGCACCAATGCAATGAAGCTCTCCTCTGGCCAGCATAGGCTTTAACATATTTCCTGCATCCAGAGCTCCATCAGTCTTTCCGGCTCCTACAATGGTATGGAGCTCATCGATAAAGAGGATAATCTGCCCGTTACTGCTTTTCACCTCCTCCAAAACAGCCTTCAGACGTTCCTCAAATTCTCCCCGATACTTAGCCCCGGCAACCAGTGCTCCCATATCCAGAGCAAAAATCCGCTTATCTTTAAGTCCTCCCGGCACATCTCCTCTGACAATCCGCTGAGCCAGGCCTTCCACCACTGCCGTCTTACCTACCCCCGGTTCCCCGATCAGTACCGGATTATTCTTGGTTTTCCTGGATAGAATCCGAATCACGTTACGAATCTCATGGTCACGTCCGATAACCGGATCCAGCTTTTCATTTCTTGCCTTTTCCACCAAATCCTGTCCGTATTTCTCCAGCGTATCATAAGTTGCCTCCGGATTGTCGCTGGTTACCCGCTGATTTCCTCTAACGGTAGACAATACCTGCAAAAAGCGTTCTCTGTTAATTCCGTATTCTGAAAATAATGCTTTAATTTCCCTGTTAGGATGCTTGAGCATGGATAGAAACAGATGCTCTACTGATACATACTCATCTCCCATCTGCTTTGCTTCATCCTCTGCACTGATCAATACCTTATTCAGATCCTTACCAACATATACCTGACCACCCTGAACCTTAACTCTTTTTTCCACTGCCTGTCTGGCGCGATTAAGAAAATGCTCCTTTTGAATCTCCATCTTCTCAATCAGCTTAAGGATCAGACTGTCCTCTACTGTAAGCAAACTGTACAGTAAATGCTCCTGCTCAATCTCCTGATTTCCATACTCATAGGCAAGCTTCTCACAGCCTTCCACTGCCTGCATGGATTTCTGCGTAAATTTTGAAATGTTCATAGACTTACCTCCCTCTGACAATAGTTTGGAAAAATTTTTTCAAATTACTCCTCATTTCCCAAAACTCAATCCTGTTTGTTCTGTTATAAGTTTTTTATAACTCATTTTGTTAGCACTGTCAATAGGTGAGTGCTAATATTTTCTGAAAATTTTTATAAACCAACCAAACAGGCCAAAATTGTGTTCAGATTTCCCCATGTTCTAAAAGAGCGTACCCAACTTAAGCCGGATACGCTCTTCCTTAACACTCCTTTTTAATATCTGCTTCAAAATTTTTTTAATCAGGCTAAAAATTCTACACCCCTCTTTTGAATTTTACATCTGCAGCTCTTCTGCCAGCTGTCCCACTACTTCTTCGATATAAGAAACGCTCTTACCCGTTTCGTCATATTTTTTCAGCATTTCTGTGGTAATTTCTCTGCTTTCAGCTACACTTTCAGTCATTACCGTCATAATTTCCCTTATCTGCTGCATATTCTCCACCATACTGCTGTTGGAGCTCTCCACTTCCCGAATGGCCTTTCCTACCATATCCATCTGATTAGCCAGTTCCCGGGAATCCTCATGAACATTACTTACTGCCTCATTTACTCCCTCCAGCTTTCTGGTGGTAGAGCCAACCAGACTGAGAATGGAGGTTATGGAATCTGCCATACGCTGGGAAGTATCCTCCAAATGATGCAGTGACTCCATAATACTTCCTGAGGATGCCTGGGTTCCATTGCTTAAATTACGAATCTCATCGGCTACTACAGCAAAGCCTCTGCCGGCTTCACCTGCTCTGGCTGCCTCAATAGATGCATTCAGGGCCAACAGATTCGTCTGAGAGGTTATATCCTCTATGGTGCCTGTTTCCTGCTTTACTCTCTGGAACTGGCTGTTAAATTCATTCAGAATATCCTCCACATGGGAAGACAGCTTGGCCATGGTTCTGGTATCCTTTACTGCCTCTTCCATCTCTACTACACTGTTTCCCGTACTGTCCACAGACTGTCCGATTACTTCTGCCATCCGTTCAGTTACTTCTACCACATGTACAACCTGCTGTTCAATTCCTTCTGTCATAATCATCGTGGAATCCACCTTATCGGAAAGTCTGCTGTTATTATTGGACAGCTCTTCCATGCTGTCTACCACATTGGTTGCTCCCTGACGATTCTCATCCGTCAATACATGAACATCCGCTACCCTCTGCTGCACAATCCCGCTGGCTTCCTTCACCTGTTCCACCGTAGTTGTCACTCTTTCCAAATTCTCTTTAATAGAGGAAACCATTACCTCCTCCATGTGAATCAGATGGCGGACGGAAAGAAAATAGCACACATATGCTGTCACCAGGGAAAATATCTGTATTTCATAAGCTGTCATATCTGCAGGACTGTTCATTCCCCCATTATAGTTTTTAATGATGGCAATAATCAGTGCAAGCAGGTTACCCATACCGCAACGCAGAAGAAGATTCTGATCCTTGAACATAATCAGCATTGCCGATACAGGAAAAATAAATACAAAGCTTACCTGAGATGTGGTGGTAAGCATAACAAAAAAATAAAACAGACCATAGCCTATGGCAATAATATACTTATAAAGTATGGTATCCGCTCCTTTAATCTTTAGTGCTGCCACTCCCACAAAAAAAGGACACCAGCACATTACTAAAAAGAGCAGATAATATCCAATTCCTCTCAGTCCCTTTACTACCTCCAGTGCATAAGCAGCTGTCAGAATCAGACAGAATGTCAACCAGATGATCATTCCCTTCTTATTTGCTCCCGCAGCAAATCGTTGTCCTCCATATTCTGCAGTATAGTCCATAATCTCCTCCATTTTCCCTAGATGTATTAGTTATTTACACTATACTTTCATTATCAATGATTTCCCTATAAATTTCAACTTTTTTTTACTTTTATTCTAAATTCTATCCAATTTCTTCCCTTCCTCTCCTTATTTTCAAAAATAACCTTACAGTCCCATTCCTCACACAATTTTCTGACCCGATATAATCCTAATCCGCGTCCTTCACCTTTGCTGCCAACCTCCTTATTAAACCATCCGATTATCTCCTCTAAAGAGATATAAGGAAATTGATTGCTAATACAAAAATAATAGAAATCTCCTTTTTCTTTTATGTACATTTCCAAGCCCTCACCTCCCCGAGAAGGTCGCTGTGCTTCTGCCGCATTATCCAATAAAATCCCAAGAAGCTCAATTATCACATATTCCGGTACTGCTAATTTTTCCAAAGCGGTATGAACCATACACTCTATTTTTATTCCTTCTTCTTCGATTTCCTGAAGCTTTGCATACAAAAATCCTGCCAGCTGATGGTTGGATATCTTTAACAGGCAGCTGAATCTGTTGTCCGTTTCCAGTTTAGCACAATATTTTCTTTGAGCCTGGACCAGCTTTTCATATGTATGACAGGTATAGTGGGAAGAATGTATTGCCAGAAAATGATTTTTTATTCCATGCTGGAATATTCTTACCTCCTCCAATAATTCCTTATAGTTCTCCTGATTTTTTTCTGCCTGTTTTATCCTCTTCTCTTGTTGTGCAAGCCTCTCTTCTGCCTTCATCCATTTAAACCTCCACAGAAGGGTAAGCCAAATCAAGGGAAATACCGAAATAAATGTAAGTAAAACACTTTTCGTTTTTTTCCAAAGCATTCTTCTTTCCCTCCGGTTCTTCCTCTTTTGTGACAAAAGACCTGCATTCAGCCGTAATTTTTCCTATCATCTGAAAATATCTTTTAGTATTTTCTTATACCTCATTCCGATTTCCACCCGATACATCCTGTCATTTAAACTGATTATTCCATTAGAAAAGTCAACATTATCCACATATTCCAATGCAATTACAGCTCTGCGGCTGCATTGAATGAAATCCTTATGCTCAGCATCGGCCAAAAAACGCTTCAAGGTAATATAGGGCAGGGAAACCTTCTTTCTATTATTTAAATAAAGCAGAAGGAATTGGCAGCTGCTCTCTGCATATACAATTTCTTCCTGTTTAAGGGAGATGATAATCCCCTCTTTACGATAATACAATCTTTTCTTCTTCGGTTTCACTCCCGAATAGGTTAAGCAATACCTGATTTCTTCCTGAAGCTCCCTTGCATCAAAGGGTTTTTCAAAAAAGCGGTAGCAGTGTAGTTCTTCATAGGTATACAGCCTGCTGTCCTCTAGAGCAGTCACAAAAATAACCGGTGTAAAGCTGTATTTTCCCATTTTTCTTATCTGACTGACAAACTTAAGCCCGGATGAATCTGCCGGTTTGCCTGTATCCAAAATAATATCCACAATAAACAGGTCTATATCATTTTCCAGGGCACATCTGTAGCCTTCAGCCGGATGGGGAAAAGCAAAAATAAGAGCCTTGATATCTATTTCATTGATCAAAGCCTTAAGGTGTTCTGCCGTAGCGAAATTGTCTTCTAAAATCAAAACCTTTTTCAACCCTTATCCCCTATCTTTTCCAGCTTTTGCATAATTTCCATAACCAGGCCCCGACTGTCCGGCTTCATCAGCTCAAGGAGGCAGCAGATTTCACTGATTACTCCGTTTTTGTCCTTTAATATCAGGGAAAAGGGAATGTACAGCTGTGAGGACATCTTCCAGATTAGCTCACTGTCCGGCAGCAGCTTTCCCCTTTCCAGCTCCCTTAATTTTTTCAGGTCTACTCCCAGCTTCTCCGCCATATGAAACTGACTGAAGCCCTTATACTCCCTATACTTTTTAAATACCGTTTTTTCTCTATTCTCCGTTGCGACCAGATATCTGGCATAGTCGATAATCCGCTTATCCTCCATGCTTAAAGCCTTCTGTCTGCTGTTCGGTCTGACCACCAGCATGCATACCATTTCGTAATAATTTAAAAGTTCTGCATATTGGTATTGGGCAAAAAAAGAAGCCTGATTTCGTTCTATCTTTCTTCCCGTAAATATATAGAAGGAGTCCAGTTCAGTCTCACACAGATATTTTGTTTCAAAAAAGCTCAGTCTTCGCCTTTCCTTTTCTGCCTTACTGTAGTGGTTTTCACTCATTTTCATTCTATCGGCCATTTGCTTCTGTGTTAATTTAAGCCTGATTCGCTCTTCTCTCAGTCGTTTAACAAAACATTGGTAGGTATTCTGACTCATAGGGCTGTATCTCATCATCTATCATCTGTATTTTACCTATTTTAATTGATTATTTTTACCTAAAATATACCTTATATCGCATATGGATAAAGTTTGCCGTTTTGTTCAACCTGTAAATTTTTTATTCCAATCCTTAATTCAAGCTTTCCTCTGTCCATTTTTTCCTTTTTTTAATCTTTCAATTAAAAAAATAACTATATTTAGTATTTGTATCATAATCCAACCACATTTTCTGGTATTATATTATTGATTTAAACGGTGAATACACTATGGCAGTCATCTATCCCCTCTTTTTTCTGCCTTTCATACATTTTTTACTCATTTACTCTCTTCTTCCACATCCCACAAGGACTATTCTCTGACCGCCCATAGTTATCCTTTGGAATAAAAAAGCAATAGCCCGTTCATCCTCTATGAACGGGCTATTGCTTTTTTATTGTTTTTTCACTATTCCTACCGCCATTTCATACTGTGCTCTGTGCCGCTCTTCCACAATATCCTTTGGATAAGGAATACATCCTCTATTCTCATGAGGGTCATTAAAATAATAGTTCTCCTCATCATATCCCACCAAAAGCAGGCAATGCTCATTGGAAATCCAAGTAAATCCCTCTCCTGACTCTGTCAGCAGCCATGACGGACCTATTACAGGCTCACGCATGTTGATACAGGCCCAGAAAATAACCGGCATATCCTGATTAATGTATTTAGCAATCAATTCCTCCATTGCCGTCCCGGTTTCATTCATCACTTCATAAGACTCACCTATGGCATCCTTAAGTGCATTAACGATAACAGGAGCATAACAGCCGAAGGAGTCCTTATCATAAGGACTCCCGCAAAATACCTGATTGGGATCAGGACCATATATTTTTCCTTCTCTACTGATAAAATCACCCTTTTTCAGATATTTGGCTATAAATTCCTCTACCGAAATATCGTAGCCCAGAAACTGCAGCAGCATTACCGTAGATACACTTTCACATCCGGTAGGATATTTTTCACTTTGATTAATATAGGGTACTTGAATAATCTTCATCCTCAGTTCCTGCTTTTCTCTTTTAAGAAATAGCGCATTGCCGTTAATACCACTAACAGTAAAATCAGACTTACCGGCAGTACAATCAGCCAGTTCTGCACCAATCCCGCCAGTAAATAACCCACTATACATACCCCTACAACCACGAAAGCATACTGCATCTGCGTAGAAACATGGTTAATATGATTACTCTGTGCGCCGGCAGAGGACATAACCGTTGTATCGGAAATCGGGGATATGTGGTCACCGCATACCGCACCTGCCAGAACCGCCGAAATGGAAATAATCATCATCTCCAGATTACCGCTGTCAAATAATACAGTTACAATGGGAATTAAGATGGCGAAGGTTCCCCAGCTGGTTCCTGTGGAAAAAGCAAGGAAAATTGCCACACAGAACATAATCACCGGTACCAGCATATTGGCTGCTGCCTGATTTCCCACCATACCTTCCACAAAGGCGGCAATTCCCAACAGATCACCTATTCCCTTTAAGGACCAGGCAAAAATCAGAATGGTACAGGCCGGAACCATCAGCTTAAAGCCTTCTGCCAGACTGTCCATAAAGCTCTTAAAGGTAATGACCTTTCGGGGTAAATACCATACTGCACAGAAGAGCACCGTAATGGTGGTGGCAAAAATCAGACTGGTTTCCGCATCACAGCCGGAAAAAGCCGTAATAATATCGGTTGCCCCATCCTGATAACCGGTATAAATCATTGCTCCTACTGCACTCACAATCAATAAGGCTACAGGAAGAACCAGATCAATCACTTTTCCGTTATGATGTCCCTCTTCCTCCTTAATCTGATCAAATTCTTCTTTTCCGCTGGTAAATAAATCTCCCTTAGCTGCATTTTGCTCATGCCGCTTCATCAGCCCGAAATCCCAACCACTGATACAGATATAGGCTACCATGGCCAGACTGAGCAAGGCATAAAGATTATAGGGAATGGTATTTAAAAACAGCTGAAAGCCGGTGATTCCCGCATCCTCAGGCACATAGGAGTTTACTGCCGCTGCCCAGCTGGAGATTGGGGCAATGATGCAGACCGGAGCTGCGGTGGCATCAATAATATACGCCAGCTTTGCACGGGAAATTTTATAACGATCCGTAACCGGACGCATTACGCTACCTACCGTTAAGCAGTTAAAATAATCATCTACAAAAATCAAAATCCCCAGACCCATGGTTGCCAGGGAAGCACTCCTTTTGGATTTAATTCTCTCTCCTGCCCATCTTCCGTAAGCGGCAGAACCACCCGATTTTGCCATCAGCACAATTATCATGCCCAATAAAATATCGAAAATCAGAATATTCAGATTCATACTGCTTTTCATCACATCAAAAAAGGTGATGAAGCTTTCCCAGGGGTGGAAGCCGGTATACATTACCGCTCCAACTGCCACTCCCAGAAAAAGAGAGCTGTAAACCTCTTTAGTAATCAGTGCCAGCACGATTGCCAGAATCGGCGGCAGCAGGGACCAGACAGTCCCGATAAACATTGACCCATCCATTAGAAATATCTCCTTTGTATACATTTTTCTTTCTTATATTACCACATTACCGCAGAAAAGAAAGAAAAAAATAAATTTTCTCTCTTCTCAATAGCTCCTAATCCTGTCGTTTTCATCATCTACAGTCTTTTCAATTTTTTGAATCCTTACAAAGTAGCTGTATGCATCATTTACTTTTACCTGTACGCGATCCCCCTCTTTATGCTTCATCAATGCTTTCCCCAGGGGAGACTCGATGCTGATAAAATTATTCAGGGAATCCCCTCTCACCGTTGTCACAATTTTGAATGTCTCCACCGTTTCCTCTTCCTCAAAAAATACGGTAACGGTATTGTTCATACCCACCTCATCCTCTTTGGACGTATCCTCGATGACCTGGGCAGTCTTAATCATTCTTTCCAGATAACGAATCCTGCTTTCGTTCTGATTCTTTGCCTTCTTTGCCGCATGATATTCAAAATTCTCGCTTAAATCACCGTGGGCCCTGGTCTCCTTTACCTCCTCCAGAAGCATCTTTCTCAGCTCCAGCTTACGATAGTCGATTTCCTTTTGCATTTTATCAATATCGGACTGCGTTAATTTGTCATGCATAATTTCTTCTCCTTTTCCTGCTCCTGCTTTTTTAAGTCTGTTGTTTTCAATTCTTAATCTATATTTACCACTATACCCCTTACCCTTGCTTCAATGGCCAACTCCGTTCTGTTGTCGAAGCCTGTTTTGTCCAGCATATGCTGAATATGTGTCTTTACAGTGTTTATGGTAATATCCAGCCTTTGTGCAATTTCAGCATTAGACATGCCTGTAGTCATCAGTCGCAGCACCTCCAGCTCCCGCTCGGTAAAGTCTTCACTTTTTACCAGTCCCAGAAACACTCTGGGAGGTGTGTCGGGATAAACCGATTCACCGGCCACCGTCCGATCCAGAATATTCAAAATTGTTTCCTGTGCCGCTTCTTTGTACCAGAAGCTTTCTATTCCGATTTTTCTGGCACGTTTCATCCATGAAGCCTCTGCCATAGAGGTGACGGCCACAATTTTAATCTCCGGCCTGACCTGTTTTATTTTCTCTGCGGCATCCAGACCGTTGGAGCCATCATTCATCAGGATATCCATAATGATAAGGTCCACCGGCGTATGAAGAATAAAGGGTTCGGAGAAGGCTGCCGATGCCACCGTTCCGGCAAGCTCATAGTTACTACCGTAATTCAGATACAATTCAAAAAGCTGTCTGGCCATCAGCTGATCGTCAACAATCAGGACCCGTGTTTTTGCCATTGACTTTCCTCCCTTATCACAAACTCTATCCGCAGCAGGAATCTGGGGGCACTTTCAATCTTTAGGCCGCCTCCCGCACCCTCCACAATATTGCGGAGATTCTTAAGCCCTCCACCTTCCCGGATCGTCCCTTTCGGTATTTTTCCATTATTGGTAAACTGTGCTGTGAGCAATGTTTCTTTCCTCTCCACAACCACATCCAGGCGGTCTCCCTGTGCGTGTTTTGCCGTATTGGTCAAACACTCATGAATGGCTGCAAGGATGGCTGTTTTCTGCTGCACATTTTCAGGGAGCTCTCCGGAAATATTCAGCTGAATATGCAGGGATTGTGCCGTCTTTTCCAACAGATCCCACTCCCCTGCCGGTGCTGTTTCCTTTTTCATCACGGAAATAACATAACGCCACAAAAGCAGCAGGTTTTTGCGCTCCCTCTTCGCCTGCTCCTGGGCCAGATAGGCGCGAAAAGCCAGCAGTGCCCTTCCTACATCATCATGTACCCTGATCTTTGCCTCAAGCAATTCTTTTTCTGCCGTAAAATAGATCATATCCCGGCTGAATTGGTGCAGTCTTTCATTCACCCGGTTTAACTGCTCATAACGCTGCTTAAGCTCTCTGCTAAGCTGATACTGCCGGGTAACGTCACAGGCAATCAGCTCACATACCTCTTCCTGTTTCATCTTCAGTAGATTTTGGCTAAATTCCCACACCTTCTCTCCCGCCGTTTTTACCAGAACAGTGGATTTAGCAGCTGTGATTTCTTCTTTTACCCTTTCCAGACTTTCTAAAAACTGTTTTGCATTCAAAATTTCCGTACCAAACAGCTCACTGCTGATTTCATTCATCTGTTTATTGACCAGAATCGGTCTTCCGTCAGGTAAAAAGAAACATACTCCGTCGGGTAAGGCATCCAGACTCTCCTTGATGGCTGCCGGTGTGAGCTGCTGCTTTTTCCTGCGTACCATCCCTTTATACATGACTGCTTCCGCAGCTGCAGCCAATAGCAACAGCAACACCGGTACTCCCATCGGCAGCTTCCCTAACCAATAGGAAAGTCCATTGGAAAAATCTCCATAAATATCCACAAAACCCTGTAGTAATAAAAACAGACAAAGGGTAAGGCAGGCTGCCAGCACTCTTTCCTTTTTCTCTCCTGTCTGTGATACGCAAAAAACAATCAGCAGATAGATTGCAACAATCAGCAGAAGAAGGGTAAGGGTTCCGCAAAGGCTTTGTCCCATCAGCGTCATTTCTCTGTAAAGGCTCATCTCTCTCCACCTCCTGACGACAGGGAAAGAGTAATATACTGGGTCTTCCCATCCTTTTCTATTTTAAGTATACCGCCATGCCTTTCTACTTTTTCCACCATACAGGCTTTAGACAGCAGCTTTCGTGGTGAATGAAATTCCATCCGCAGGCATAGTTTTTCACCATTCAGCTCCAAATGTACCAGTATTGCACCTGTATCGGGAAGTGCGGCCTCCAATGCGGCTTCAAACAATTGATAGGTCAGAAGCACCACTTCTCCGGAAAGCTTCCCGGCTCCGCAATAAGAACCATACGTCTTAATTCCGTAAAATTGTACGTATTCCAGGGATTCCGTAAGTGCTCTCCTAAGCTCATCACTGTGGATATATCTGCTCTGATGGGACAGCAACAGCAGATTGGAATGCCGCTTAATATAAACGTTTAGGATGCAGGCATATTTCATCCTCTTTTCAAAGTCTGCTTCTTCCCGGGGAAGGGTATCCAGAATCTCACTGAGCTCTTCAATCTGTTTTTTTACACTTCTTGCCAGATGGCTATAGAGCTTGTTCTGCTCCTCAATGCGCAGACGTTTTTCCCGTATTCGGTTTTCCGCTTCCAGCATGGTATTTTCTTCTGCCAATACATCCCCCAGCTCTTCCAGCTCTTTGTTTAACCGATTTATCTGGGAAATATCTCTTGTCCAGTATCCATATCCCGCCTGTATGGCATGGCTTTGCAGACTGATTTGGTTATCCTTCAGAAGAACCTCCCCATTCTGTGCCCGTCTGATCTGTTGGGGTGTTACCTCCAGACTTTTTTCAGAACGGAAGCAAATCTCATCTCTGTAGTCCATGATGCCCGCCCCAATGGTGGAAGCATTCCACAATTCCCCATAGCAGTCATTGGATGGAATCAGATGGACCAAAATCAGGCTTTCCACAAATACTGCATAAATTAGGCAGCAAATTTCCGGTACCCTATACATAAACAGTATTTCTCGATTTACCTTCAACAAAAAGGAGAAAAAAAGAAAAAAAGCCATCCCTATAGGAATCAGTGGAATCCATATTTTTTTTCGATTCACTGCCACTCTACACCGAACAAAGGTAAGGATCAGACTGGCAACCATAAGAACGGCCACCCAAAGCATGGCAATGTAGTAGAAGGGGCCGTATGTATAGTCATCAACCCAGTTTTTTCTGGCACCAGAAAAGCGAAAAGCCAGTTGGTGAAGGTCATTGGTCAGTATCATGATAACAATCCCCAGAGCAGGCAGATAGAGTAGCTTCCAGCGCCTGTCTATAGGGTGATCGTAATATCTCCCCACATGAAGTACGGAAAGGAATGCCAGCAGTACCCCTAAGGTCTGGGGAACATAGTACAGATACCATGCATACCTTAGAAAATCATGCTCCCTGGGAATAAATTCATATTTGATTGTCCTGAGTGTCATCCAGAAAATAATTAAGGCTGCCGTAGCCATGAGATTACGCCGTATTTCCGATTGTACCAGCCGTCTTTTTAGCTGATACAGCCAGATTAAAGCCGCGGCGGTAAACAAGATAAAAATGATACCATTGGAAGAAAAGCTTCTGACTCTGTTTGCAAGCGGGCGAACCAGTCCTGCCAGCAACACAAGGATTATACATATGCAATTCAAAACCCTTGTTTCTCTACTGTTTTCCATCCTACTTTTATCCTTTTCGTATTTCCACAAGCATATCATTTCCGGCGATAAACTTCAATGGCGGGGTGTTGGACACCAATTATGATTCTCTTACCGGAATTAATGATAGCCAGTAGAAAAATTTCCCTTAAACTACAAAAAAGCCGTAAAATCTTTGATTTTACAGCTTTTTTCAAAAATTATAATAGCGAGAAAGGGACTTGAACCCCCGACACTGCGGGTATGAACCGCATGCTCTAGCCAGCTGAGCTATCTCGCCACATAAATAAATGTTGTCTTCAGACAACATATTCTCCTGCTAAAACAGGAATGGGACCTACAGGGCTCGAACCTGTGACCCTCTGCTTGTAAGGCAGATGCTCTCCCAGCTGAGCTAAGATCCCATGGTTATTGTCGTAACCGACTTGATTAGTTTACTATATGGAAAGAAGCTTGTCAACCTCTTTTTCAAGATATTTCAATATCTGATATTCTAATGTATCTTTCTTCTTTTATCAGGACTTCAGGCAGCTCTGTGTCTGAAGTCCTATTGCTCTTATCATATGCCTATAGCTTAAGCCAATTTGGACTTAGCCAGATCAGCCAGTGTAGAAAATCCTTCCGCATCATTAACGGCCATCTCAGCTAACATCTTTCTGTTAATATCAATATCAGCCAGCTTAAGTCCATGCATAAACTTGCTGTAGGATAAACCGTTCATTCTTGCAGCTGCATTGATACGGGAGATCCATAAACGTCTGAACTGACGCTTTCTCTCTTTTCTTCCTGCATAAGAGGAAGCCAAAGCTCTCATTACCGACTGCTTTGCAATTCTATACTGCTTGCTTCTTGCTCCTCTATAGCCCTTTGCAAGCTTTAATACTCTGTTATGTCTCTTTTTAGCGTTTAATCCGCCTTTAATTCTTGCCATCTCTTATTCCTCCTCAATCTACGACTTATAAATATGGTAAAATCTTCTTCATATTC
>JBJFFP010000071.1:0-28858 GCA_051891855.1 Lachnospiraceae bacterium
TTGACGAGAACCCATTGCTGTTCTTTGAATTACGTGGTATTGATGCCGGACGGTTCGTGGATGTAACATTGGCCAATCGTGTGGAAAATATGCTCGCCAATGCAGATATGCCCAGTGAGCGTATTATTATGGGTAATAACTGGGAAGATTTGTTTGGCGTGCTTTGACGATAGGAGATTGTGAGGAAAGACAGACAAATCCGAATTATGCATCTGAGTTAGGGCATTACTGCAGCCATTTCTGAATTTGAACTATAGTTATTGTGTAATAACCCCTAAGAGTGCCTCATAGAATGGTAAAAAATATGCTGAGGGGTTATCCTTGAAAGACTATATTGAAGAGAGAGCCATGGCCATAGCTCATTATATTATCGAAAGCAATGCTACAGTACGGCAGGCAGCGAAGCATTTTGGAATCAGTAAATCTACTGTTCATAAGGACGTAACAGAAAGGCTGGAAAAAATAAATGCTGCCCTGGCACTGCAGACCAGGGCTATTCTGGAGGTAAATAAGTCGGAACGCCATATCAGAGGCGGTCTTGCAACCAAAGAGAAGTATCAGCACAAGCTACAGATCTGTGAAAAAGAAGAACCGGAAAAAATTGGATAAACCAAAGGGCTTCTGGCGGTTTACAATAATATCCTGAAGAAGCAGGAAGCTGAGGAGCAGGTTTACTCTGTGGATAAGTTACCCTCTGCATCCCGGGAAATTCTTGGATGTAGGAAAGAGTATTGAAGAGCACAGCTTTCCTCATTCCAGAAGGCTGCCAGGATGATATTGCCTTCGGAGCGAATCCAGCGGTCACCCACATTATCCTGATTAGTAGTTACTATACTCTCTCCGAATTCCCGGAAAGCCTGGCTGCGGATGGTATCATATAAGGCGGTCAGATTTTCCAGGGTATCAGCCTCACAGTAAAAGGCAATGGAAACCAGCTGTTCATTTTCGTCATACATATATTTTACGGTACCCTCCTGTTCCATCCAGGTTACAGGAAAAAGATAGCTGTTTCCTCCATAGACGGACAGGGTGGTATCAGGGGTGCTTTCATGGAAAGAGGACAGCTCTTGGGGAGTGCTTTCCCAGCCGGCCTCACTGAAGGGAGCAACCGTCTGTACTTTGTCAGTATTCCTGCAGCCGGAGAAAATAAGCAGGGAAAGAATAACAAGAAGAAAAAGGACAGATATTTTTTTGGGCATGGGAGTAATCTCCTTTTCTAAAAATGTAATTTCATAAACTGTTTTGGGGTGATTCCCTTGTATTTGCTGAAGGTTTTAATAAAATAGCTTTCATCATTAAAGCCACAGGAAATCGCTACCTCCTTTACGGAAATATCCTTGGTGGAGAGCATTTCACAGGCACATTCAATGCGATAGTAGTTTAAATAATCGATGGGAGTCCGCTCCGTCATACTGCGAAAATACCGACAGAAATATTTTGGATTCATTCCGGCAATTCGGGACAGGCTCTCCAGGCTGATGTTATGAGAATAATTTTCGGCTATATAGGATAGTACATTTTTGATGGAGGAAAGCCGTTCGTTCAGTACGTTATCCTGTTTGGTTTCGTTATACAGATGATGGTTAATAATGGTGCCTAACAAGTGGTAAAGATAGCCCTGAACCATAAATTCATAGCCCGTTTTTTTACCGGAAAGAGCATCACATAAATTTTCCACAATAGGCAGGACGTATTCATTTTTATCCGACAGATAAGTATTTACGGTGATTTTATGGTCGATAATGTCTCGAATCAGTCGGGAACAGGCATGATTATCCTTTAACAGAATTTGTAAATCAAAAACGATACATTCATAGATGCAGTCATGAGGCGTTCCTCCGTGGAGCATACCGCTGGAAATGAAAATTACATCCTGCGAGTGATAAATTCGGGTATCATTTTCCAGATTCAGCTGAAAGGTACCGGAAATAATACGAATAAGTTCATAATGGGTATGCCAGTGATATTGCATGTGATAGCGGGGGCTATGGGGGGTCTGGTGATAAAAGGCGATAGGAAAATTGAAGGTTCCCTGCTGGGTTCGCTCCTGATAATCAATATACTTCATTGGTTAGATTCCTCTAATAAAAAAAGTGAATATTCTACTGTTTTTTTTTATTATATCACTTTTGTTTTTATTTGGCACTATTTATAATAAAAAGTAATTATTTGTCTGACTTTTTTGGATGGCTTTTAGGATATCTCAGACAGTCGGACGATGTATAAAACCTGAGTCAATCAGATTGCTCATGAATAAAGGAGGAGATGAATATGGCAGCAAGCAGATTAATCGGCGGATATCCGGTAATCGGTATCAGACCTACGATTGACGGGCGTAGAGGGCCCTTGAAGGTACGTGAATCTTTGGAAGTGCAGACGATGAATATGGCAAAGTCTGCAGCAAAATTATTTGAGGAGAACCTGAGATATTCTAATGGTGAACCGGTAAAGGTTGTCATTGCGGATACCACCATCGGCCGTGTGGCAGAAGCGGCAGCCTGTGCGGATAAATTTAAAAGGGAGGGTGTAGATATTACATTGACAGTAACTCCCTGCTGGTGCTACGGAGCAGAGACCATGGATATGGATCCTATGACCATCAAAGGTGTCTGGGGCTTTAACGGAACGGAAAGACCGGGTGCGGTTTATCTAGCCTCGGTACTGGCAACCCATAGTCAGAAGGGGCTTCCCGCTTTTGGTATTTACGGTCATGATGTACAGGCAGCAGATGATACCTCTATTCCGGCAGATGTGGAAGAAAAGCTTTTACGCTTTGGCCGTGCAGCGGTGGCAGCAGCCACCATGCGTGGAAAGTCCTATTTACAGATTGGTTCTATCTGTATGGGTATCGGCGGTTCCATTATCAGTCCTGAATTTATCGAAGAATATCTGGGCATGCGTGTAGAGTCTGTAGACGAGGTGGAAATTATCCGGCGAATGACAGAAGGAATCTATGACCATGCCGAATATGAGAAGGCTTTGGCGTGGGCCAGAGAAAAATGTATTGAAGGCTTTGACAAGAATCCGGAGAATATGCAAAGAAGCCGTAAAGAGAAGGATGCAGATTGGGAGTTCGTAGTTAAGATGATGGTCATCATCAAGGATTTGATGAACGGCAATCCCAACCTTCCGGAAGGCTTTGAAGAAGAGCAGGTTGGCCATAATGCCATTGCGGCAGGATTCCAGGGTCAGAGACAGTGGACAGATTTCTATCCTAACTGTGACTTCCCGGAAGCAATGTTAAATACCTCCTTTGACTGGAACGGAGCAAGAGAGCCCTATATTCTGGCAACGGAGAATGATGTATTAAACGGTCTGGGTATGTTGTTTATGAAGCTGCTGACCAATCGGGCACAGATGTTTGCTGATGTGCGTACATACTGGAGTCCTGAGGCAGTAAAGAAGGCTACCGGATATGAGCTTACCGGCAAGGCTAAGGAAGCAGATGGATTCATTCATCTGATCAATTCCGGAGCCTGCTGTCTGGATGCCAATGGAGGAGCTAAGGATGCAGAGGGCAATTCTGTGATGAAGCCCTGGTATGAGGTGACCAAAGAGGATCAGGATGCCATTATGGCAAATACCAGCTGGAACTACGCAGATCTGGGTTACTTCCGCGGAGGCGGTTATTCTTCCAGATTTGAAACTAAGGCAGAAATGCCGGCTACTATGATCCGGCTGAATCTGGTAAAGAACCTGGGACCTGTTCTTCAGATTGCCGAAGGATGGACCTTGGAGCTTCCGGCAGAAGTTTCCGATAAGCTGTGGAAGAGAACGGATTATACTTGGCCCTGCACTTGGTTTGCACCCAGAACTAACGGTCAGGGTGCCTTCAAATCAGCTTACGATGTGATGAATAACTGGGGAGCTAATCATGGAGCAATCTCTTATGGACATATTGGTGCGGATTTGATTACCCTTTGCTCTATATTGAGAATCCCCGTTTGTATGCACAACGTACCGGAGGAGAAAATCTTCAGACCCAGCGCATGGAATGCTTTCGGAATGGATAAAGAGGGACAGGATTACAGAGCGTGTCAGGCTTATGGTCCCATGTATAAAACGATTAAATAAGTAACCGTGTATTGTTGGGAGGAAAAAAGTTGGAAAAGATAAAACAAAACCCAATCATCAAAAAAATCGGTTTTAACCGGCTCATCCTTACAGGTGTTCTGGTGCTGATGTACATTTTGTTCGGCGTAATGTGTTCGGTTATGGGAAGAGCATCTTTCTTCAATATTTCCCGTATCTACAGTGCATTGAATTATACCTACTTTCTGGGCTTTTTGGCTCTGGGGGTTACCTTTGTTATTGCTACCGGAGGAATCGATTTCTCTATTGGTCCGGTTATGTTCTGCTCGGCTTTAATTTCCGGCTATGCACTGACAAAAATGGGGGCTCCCTTGGGGGTTTGCCTTTTGATATCCATCATCGTAGGAACCCTGTTTGGTCTGTTAAATGGTTACCTGGTTGCTTATTGGGATATGCCGTCCTTTATTACCTCTATGGCCAGCATGATGCTGGCCAAGGGGATTGGCTCTGTATTTACAAAAACACAGTCCGTAAGCTGGCCCCAGGCGACAGAAGCCAATGGTTGGTATAGAAGTCTGGTTAAAATTACCTCGGGAGGCAGCACCATTCCCACCGGGCTGGTTATTTTTATTGCTGCTTCCATTATTTGCGCTGTTATATTAAATAAAACTAAAGCAGGACGCTATATTCTCTGTCTTGGAAGCAATAAGGAAGCGGTTCGTCTTTCCGGTGTGGACGTAAGAAAGTGGGAAGCGTTAGCATATATCCTCTGCGGAATGCTGGCGGGTATTGCGGCAATCTTCTTTGTGGGTGCTTATTCCACTGTGCAGCCCGGTTTGGGCGATACCTACAACAATGAAGCTATCGCCAGCTGCGTCATGGGCGGAACTTCTATGGCAGGCGGAGTTGCGTCCATAGGAGGAACCTTCATCGGCGTACTGATTATTTCCCTGCTTCAGGAAGGTATTCTGGCTATGGGATTCCGAAAGGATTTTCAATATGTTATTACCGGTATCATTGTGTTAGTGGCAGTATATATTGATAATCGAAGCAGAAAAAGAAAGAATTAGTAGATTTTAGGAAAGGATCAGAGGTGTTGGCATGGGTGAAGTGATTTTAACCATGAAGGATATTGATAAGTCCTTCCCGGGTGTGCATGCATTAGACCATGTGGATTTAGAAGTACGAAAAGGGGAAGTCCTGGCTTTGATGGGAGAAAACGGAGCCGGTAAATCTACCCTGATGAAGGTGCTTACCGGAATTTACAAAAAGGATTCAGGAAGCATTACTTTTGAAGGAAAGGAAGTAGAATTTGACAGCCCCAGGGCTGCACAGGAAGCGGGTATTGTGATTGTGCACCAGGAGCTGAATATGCTGAATCATCTTACGGTAGCTCAGAATATTTTCATTGGACGGGAAATCATGAAGGGCAAAATCATTGACGATGCCAGGATGAATCAGGAATCCAGGAAGTTATTTGAACGATTGAATATCAATATCGATCCTGCAGAAACCATGGGAAACCTGACCGTAGGAAAACAGCAGATGTGTGAAATTGCCAAGGCTATCTCCCATGATGCCAAGGTAATCATTTTCGATGAGCCTTCTGCGGCACTTACGGAGGCAGAAATTGAAGAGCTGTTTAAAATTATTCGTGACCTCAGGGACAAGGGGCTGGGAATTGTCTATATTTCACATCGTATGGATGAGATTAAAGTGATCACCGACAGAGTAACGGTAATGCGTGACGGTACATATGTGGGAACCTTGATTACTAAGGATTGTACCAAGGATGATATCATCAATATGATGGTGGGCCGTGTGATTTATGAAGACCCCAAAACGGAGAGTAAGGTGCCCCAGGATGCTCCTGTCGTGTTAAAGGTAGAGCATTTGAATGCGGGAAAGATGGTTCGGGATGTTAGCTTTGAATTAAGAAAGGGTGAAATTCTCGGGTTTTCCGGGCTTATGGGCGCAGGAAGAACAGAGACGGCAAGAGCCTTATTTGGAGCAGACCCTAAGGAAAGCGGAGATATTTACATCAACGGAAAAAAGATTGAGATCAAAAGTCCGGAGGATGCGGTTAAAAATGGTATAGGCTATCTCTCCGAGGATAGGAAACGATTTGGTATCGTAGTGGGCAAGACGGTAGCGGAAAATACTACTATGGCTTCCATGAAGGATTTCATGAAGGGTATCTTCATTAACAGGAAGAAGGAAGATGAGGTTGCCTGGGAATATGTGCGTTCCCTAAAAACCAAAACGCCCTCGGTGGATACTGAGGTAGTAAATCTTTCCGGAGGAAATCAGCAGAAGGTGGTTATTGCCAAGTGGCTTACCCGTAACTGTGATATTTTAATTTTTGATGAGCCTACGCGAGGTATCGATGTAGGGGCAAAAAGTGAGATATATACACTGATGAATGAGTTGGTTGCACAGGGAAAATCCATTATCATGATTTCTTCGGAGATGACAGAAATTCTCAGAATGAGTGACCGAATCGTGATTATGTGTGAAGGCAGGAAAACGGGTGAGTTGGATATTTCAGAAGCAACCCAGGAAAATATTATGCATATGGCCACACAAAGAAAGTAGGAGGGAAGGGAAATGGCAGGAAAAGAAAAGAAGAGCAATATACTGGCATCCAATCCTCTGCTTGCAAAAATCGGTGGTCAGAGGCTGGTAGTATTACTGGTAATTATCGTATTGTTCGCATTTTTTTGTATAAGAAGTGAAGCATTCAGACAATATTCTACAATCTTAAGTATTTTAGACTATTCCTATTATATTACCTTTATGGCAATTGGTGTAACCTTTGCCCTGATTACCGGGGGTAATGACTTGTCAATAGGAACAGGTATGGTATGCTATGCACTTATTGGCGGATATGTGGTGACAAAGCTGGGAATGCCTGTGGGAGTAGGAATGCTGGTGACCATAATCTGCGGTCTGTTGATGGGTCTGCTGAACGGCATATTGGTGGCAGTATTGGAAATACCACCTTTTATTGCTACTTTATGTACCATGATGATTGCCCGTGGTCTGGGACCTATTGCGGCGGAGAGCATGAGTGTTACCTGGCCTCAGGCAGGAACACCTCAGGGATGGTTCAGAAGCTTATTCAAACTGACGATTGGAAATACCAAGTATCCCATGGGATTTTTGTGGATTATTTTGCTGGTTATTCTTATGACCATCATTTTAAACAAGACTAAGATAGGAAGATATATTATTGCTATCGGAAGTAACAAAGAGGCCACTAGACTTTCTGGTGTAAATGTGATAAAATGGCACATATTAGCGTATGTGATTTGTGGATTTTTCACAGGACTTGCGGGAATTGCCTATGCAGCCACCTTTCAGGCCGTGGCTCCGGGTACAGGAGCGGGACTGGAATTGGATGCAATTTGCGGAGCCATAATCGGAGGTACTTCCATGAAGGGCGGTTCGGGCTCTATAGTTGGAACCTTATTGGGAGTTTTCGTTATGTCCATGTTGAAAACTGGACTGCCTTATATAGGACAGCAGGCAAATATGCAGCAGATTATCACCGGTATAGTTTTGATTGTGGCAGTATTCATTGATGTATTACGAAGCAAGAAGGCGTAAACAGGGAACTAAGGATATGTTAACCGAATAACCGGTTTACATAGAAAAGAAAAAGGAGGATTTTTAACATGAAAAAGAAAGTCTTAAGCGCACTGTTAAGTGTAGCGATGGTTGCTACTCTCTTAGTGGGATGTGGCAGCTCCAACCAATCCGCACCGGCAGATACGGCTGCACCGGCAGATACAGCTGCATCGGCAGATACGGCTGCACCTGCGGATGATCAGGCAGCTGCTCCGGCAGAAGGAGCTATGCACTTTGAAATCGTTTCCAAAGGTTTCCAGCATCAGTATTGGCAGGCGGTGCTTAAAGGTGCCCAGAACAAAGCGGATGAATTAGGTGTTACCATGAACTTTGTAGGCCCCAACTCTGAGTCTGATACTGCTGATCAGGTTCAGATGCTGAACAATGCAATCAACGTTAATCCAAATGCTATCGGATTGGCTGCTTTGGATACCAGTGCTTGTCTGGATGCCATTACGGCTGCACAGAATGCAGGCATTCCTATTGTAGGGTTTGACTCCGGTGTTCCCGGTGCTCCCGAAGGAGCTATTGTAGCCAATGCAGCTACGGATAATTATGCAGCAGGTGAGCTGGCAGCAGAAGAAGCTTACAAATTAATCGAAGAGAAACTGGTGGCAGGAACCCGTATTGGTGTATTGAGCCAGGATGCTACATCTGAATCCATTGTTAACCGTGGCCTGGGCTTTGTAGATAAAATGGCTGAATTAGTTGTTGCAAAAGGCTTAAGCGTTAATGTAGAAGGAAATGAAAAATTCGTTACCGATACTAAGGCAGAAAAAACTTCAGGTGCTGATGTAGTTATCGAAGTATTAGTTCCTTCTCAGGTTACCTCCGAGCTGTCATCTATCGATTGTCAGACACTGTTAAATAAAAAAGATACGATTTGCATCTATGGTTCTAATCAGCACTCTGCAGAAGCTATGGTAACTGCAAATGAGAATATCGGGCGTTTGGGTCAGGATGTAGTAGGTGTCGGATTTGACTCCGGTGCGGTAATCAAAGCGGCAGTAGCTGATGGTACTTTATCAGGTGCTATTACTCAGGCTCCTGTAGCTATGGGTGAAGCTGTAATCGATTTGCTTTACAAAGCAGCAAATGGAGAAAGCGTATCTGATGTAGATACCGGATGCCAGTGGTTCACTGCAGAAAACATGAACAACGAAGAAATTGCTCAGAACTTATATGACTAATCTGATTTTCTGAATTAGATATGGATTACATTAACCCTTAACAGGGTGCAAAAGAAAAGTGCCTCCTTGGGGAGGCACTTTTTTAGAATGGAGGAGGCAAATATGTTAAAGGGAATTCCTAAAATTCTTTCACCTGAGCTGCTTAAAGTTTTAGCAGAAATGGGACACAGTGACCGGCTGGTTATTTCCGATGGAAATTTTCCGGCAGAGTCTATGGGAAAAGATTCCATCGTTATCCGTATGGACGGTCATGGAGTGCCGGAAATTCTGGATGCCATTTTGCAGGTTTTTCCGCTGGATACCTATGTGGAAAAACCGGTAAACCTGATGGAAGTGATGAAAGGGGACAATGTGGAAACCCCCATCTGGAATACCTATAAGGAGATTATTGCCAGGTATGACGAAAGAGGGGGACAGGTAGTTGGCAATATTGAACGTTTTGCTTTTTACGAAGAGGCGAAAAAGGCATACTGCATTATTGCTACAGGTGAGTCTGCATTATATGCCAATATTATGCTGCAGAAAGGTGTAGTGGTAGACTGATGCTGGAGCAGGTTGCGAGTATGTTTGATGGGATGCAGGCGATGATGAAAAAGCTCAAAAAAGTACCCTATGAAGAAAGAATGACAGAGTTTCGCCAAAGGAACGGCCATTTTTTTGAGGAAATGACAGCTTATTTGGACAGCCGGGATAAGAAAGAGGAGGCTGCAAGGGAAGTAGCCTCTGCCTTTGTGGGGGCAGTTAAAGAACGCTTTACCTCAAAAGGGAAAATAAGAGGGCCTGTGCAGGCGGATTTGAATTTTTTTATGATTTATTATGTCTTTCCGGCCATATTACTGACGGAGCACAGCCAGGCGAAGCTTTTGGCAGATACGCTGTGTGAAGTCTGGGGAAAAACCTTTAAGAAAGCAAAAATAGGCTATACGGATTATGATACACTTTATCATTCTTTCAATGAGAAAATATGGGGAATTTTTTAGATTGTATTAAGCGGGATGGAAAAGTCCATAATGGCAGGCAGCAGGGGAGAACAAGGTTATGAGTAAATATTTTTTAGCAATTGATATAGGAGCTTCCAGCGGAAGGCATATTCTGGGAAGTCTGGAAAATGGAAAAATTGTACTGGAAGAGGTTTATCGCTTTTCAAATGGAATGGATAACATAGACGGCAGTCTCTGTTGGGATGTGGACAGATTGTTTAAAGAGATTCTTACCGGAATGAAGAAGTGTAAGGAAATCGGGAAAATTCCTGCCAGCGTGGGAATTGATACCTGGGGCGTGGATTTTGTCCTGCTGGATAAGGAGGATAAGATGGTAGGCAAAGCTGTAGGCTACAGAGATCATCGAACCAATGGAATGGATGAAGAGGTTTACAAATTGATTCCTGAGGATGAGCTGTATGCCAGAACGGGAATACAGAAAGCAATCTATAATACGATTTACCAGCTGATGGCAGTAAAAAAGCTCCATCCGGAGCAGCTCGAGCAGGCAGACTGCCTGTTAATGATACCGGATTATTTTCACTTTAAATTAAGTGGAAAAAAGGTTCAGGAGTATTCGGAGGCTACCACCAGTCAGCTTTTAAATCCCGTCACCAGAGACTGGGACTATGAGTTGATTGAGAGACTGGAGTTGCCCGGAGGGATTTTTCAACAGATTCATATGCCCGGTGAAGCAATCGGGAGTCTGACTGCAGAAGTAAGGGCTGAGATTGGATACGATTGTCAGGTGGTTCTTCCTCCTACTCATGATACAGCATCAGCGGTTATGGCTGTCCCTTCCAATGAGGAGGATACCTGCTATATTAGCTCCGGCACCTGGTCCTTAATGGGGGTTGAGCGAAATGAGCCGGATTGTTCGGTAAAAAGCAGGGAAGCCAACTTTACCAATGAAGGCGGATATAATGGAAGAATTACTTATTTGGCCAATATCATGGGGTTGTGGATGATTCAATCCGTAAGAAATCAGATGGCCCCGGAAATGTCTTATGGTGAATTGTGCGACAGAGCTTCTAAGGAGAAGATTTCCACGATTGTAGACTGCCAGGATGACAGCTTCCTTTCTCCCGAGGATATGGTAGAAGCAGTAAAGGAATATTGCCGAAAAACGAATCAGCAGGTTCCGGAAACTCTTTTTGAGCTGGCCAGCGTAATTTATAATTCTTTGGCTAAATGCTATAGTGAGAAGTTGGAAGAAATCCAAAAGCTTACAGGAAAGAAGTATGATCGAATTAATATTATCGGCGGTGGCTCAAATGCGGTCTATTTAAATCAATTAACGGCAAAATACACCGGTGTGGCTGTCCATGCCGGACCCGGTGAGGCAACGGCAATCGGCAATATACTGGCCCAAATGCTGCAGGAGGGAGTATTTGCCAATCTGCAGGAGGCAAGATGCTGTGTAGCGGACTCCTTTGCGGTGGAGATTTATCAGTAGAGGGAATGGTAAGTGTGAAGACAAAAATAATCTGTTTTACCAACAATAAGGGCGGAAGCGGGAAATCCACCTGTTGTGCAAATCTGGGATATGAATTGGCGGCGGCAGGCAAGAAGGTGCTTCTTCTCGATGGAGATATGCAGCTGAATCTTTCTCTTTCTTTTTTTAGTGAGGAAAGAGTGTTGGAGATGGCAGAAGGGGAACGGAACCTATATTATGCTCTTCGGGAAAAGGCGGAGCTGTCTGATTATGTGATACATACGGCTTATGAGAATTTGGATTTGATCCCTTCTTCCACGCTGATGAGTCAGATAGAGTATGAGCTATTCACTATGCTACAAAGAGAATTTGTTCTGAAAAAATGCTTGAAAGGTATTAAGGAATCGGATAAATATGACTATATTCTGATTGATGCCCCTCCTACGTTGGGAACATGGGTGATTAATATTCTTTGTGCCGCGGACTATGTGATTGTGCCGGTGGAGGCCTCTCCCTGGGGCTTGTTTGGTTTGGCAAATATGTTTGATTTTTTAGCATCCATGGGAGAGATGACTGAGGCACGGATTATGGGAGTTCTGATTACCAGAGTGGATGAACGGAAAAATTATTACCGACAGACCAGAGAGGTTCTATTGGAGTATGAGAATATTCATGTGTTTGATTCGTTTATTCATGTAGATTCTTCCATTGAATGGGCACAGGATGCTTCCGTGCCTGTAGCAGTGTATAAAAAACAGACCAGAAGTGCCAAAGAGTTTGGCAGACTGGCAAAGGAGGTAATGAACTATGGCAGTAGGTAAGGGAAGTATGGCAAGGGCATCAAAGGCGGCCGCCGGGGAGACCCCTGTCAGGAAGACGGAAGCTGCAAAGCCTAAATCTTCCGGTAAGGCTCCGGCAAAGGGCAGGACGGCAGCTTCCAATATAATCCAAGAGGCATCCGGGCAAGTGATGAATAAAATTGTTTACCAGAAAAGCTCGCAGATATTGGATCGAGATGCCGGGCCGGGAGAAACTTTCGGCATTGGAGATGCTATGCCGATATACTTTTACTGAGGATTATATTGGGGATCAGCGATGAACAGGCTCGACCTCCCAGTCCGTAAATTCTGATGTATATCCGTTGATTTTAAAATCATATTCATTATGATTGAAAATAATTTCTCCTTCGTAAAGCACGATGCCATTATCATATCCGCCGCGAATACGGATATGCTCATCAGTGGCACCGGGAACCCGGGCAAGAGCCAGTCTTTTAGCATCATCGATACTGATTCGTCCGCTGGTGGTATCGTTTAAAAGTCCGTATTCGGTCATGGATTTTCTTTCTGCCTGCAGTGGGGCAGAGGACTTGTTTTCGGGAACAGACGGATTGGTCTTATTGCAGCCGGTTACAGACAGAATAAAAGCCAGACATAAACAGGATAGGGTAAAAGGGTAGTTTTTCATAGTATATTTCCTCATTTTTTCAATTAAAATTGGCACAATGTTTTAAAGAGACATTGTGCCAATAGTATTTGTAAAAAAAATAGAAAATAATCAGTTACAGCATTGTTAATATCTGGGGATGGCAATTCAACACCAGCTCCGGCGGGAAGCTGCATTCTTCCAATAGAGGGAAAATATATTCCATATTCCCCACATTTGTCCTTCCATGACTGTCGCTGGAAAGCAGAACAGGAAGCTGAATTTGCTTACAGATTTCCAGAATTTTGGGGCAGTTAATCCGGCCATCTATCCGGTAGGCATCGGGTGTCAGAGAGCCGTTGTTGATCTCTGGGTAAATTTTTCTTTTCTTTGCTTCTTTCAGTAACCGTTCATAATCCGAAGGGAAACGGGCATCATCAATATGACCCAAAAAGCGTACCCTGGGGTGATTCATGGCCGCAAGATAGGCATCGGTCAAATCCTTGTGTTCCCAGGGAGTAAATGTGGGTGGGTGGATACTGATAATGGCATAATCCATTGAAGAAAGCAGGGAGTCCTCTAAATCCACCTCTCCTTTGAAATTTAGAATATTCAGTTCCACCCCATAAAGCATTTTTACTCCGAAGCGTTTCTTTTGGGCCAGTCTCAAATTCTGAAAATAAGAGACAGAGGCTGAGCCGGAGGTTGCCGGGCCGTGATCGGAGATACCCAAGGCAATAAGACCCCTGTGGGCTGCGGCCCTTGCCAAATCGGTGATGGTATCTGCGGAGCCGTGTCCGCTGCTTATGGTATGGGTATGCAAATCAAAATAAATCGGGTAATGTTTCATAATTTTAGTATAACCTAATCCAATCTAATTTCCAATTCCGAAATAAAAAAATACCAAAAAAAGAAGCAAACAGAAGAAAAACAAACAAAAACAAATACTATATTGAGTAAAAACCACATATTTACATAAAAGACAAAACAAAATCCTCATAAAATCAATAAAAAAGTGTTGTTTTTTGTTGACTTAAATTTAACAAAGAGATATAATCAAGCTATCAAAGCAGCGGTTCAATCCGGAATTTCAGCAGGCTCTAACTTCTAAGGAATGAGGGGTGCAGAAAAAAGGGAGGAATTATGGAGAATAAACAAAGAATCATACAGGAACTGGTACCGGGCAGACAGATTACTTTAGCACATATTATTGCGAATCCGGATCCGGTATTGTATGAAAAACTGGGTTTAAATCCTTCCCAGGAACATAGTAAATCCGCTATTGGAGTATTAACGGTCAGTCCTGCAGAAACGGCTATTATTATGGCAGATATCGGGATCAAATCTGCAGGTGTCCGTTTAGGGTTTGTGGATCGGTTTTCCGGCTCCATTATTCTGACGGGAACAGTATCCCAGGTGGAAGCCTCCATCCAGTCAATCCTGCAATATGTAGAGAATACCTTAGGGTATACGGTATGTCCTATCAGCAGGACCTGAAGCGGCAGTATAGGGTTAGTAGAGATTAAGATAAATGAAGAAAATTATTTTGATGGGACGAAGCCGGGCCGGTAAGACCAGCCTGACACAGGCCCTTAAGGGAGAAACCGTTCACTATAAAAAGACTCAGTATATCCATCATTTTGATGTCATCATTGATACTCCCGGAGAATATCTGGAAAGCGGCACTCTTGGCAGAGCCTTGGCACTTTATTCCTATGAGGCTGATGTGGTAGGACTCTTAATGGGAGCCACAGAGCCATTTTCCCTTTATCCCCCCAACATCACCTGCATGGTAAACCGGGATGTAATCGGAATTGTCACTAAAATTGATAAGCCAAAAGCCGATGTAAAACAGGCGGAGCGATGGCTGAGACTGGCCGGTTGTAAGATAATATTTCGGGTGAACAGCAAGACGGGAGAAGGAATTTACGAGCTTTTAGAATATTTAAAAGAACCGGGGGATGTTATGCCCTGGGATAAGGATGCCGGTGAAGCAGGACGGCTGACCAATGAATAAGGTAACCGTTACGCGAAACCAGTTCGGATAGGGCATGGTTTCGGGTAATCAGGATAGATTAAGAAAAGGAGAAAGAAACATGGCACTGAATGAGTACGAAATCAAAAAAATGATTTGTGATGTGGGGAAAAGAATCTATGATCGCAACATGGTAGCAGCCAATGACGGTAATATTTCCGTTAAGCTGAGCGATAATGAATTTCTGTGTACTCCCACGGGAGTATCCAAGGGCTTTATGACCCCTGAATTTATCTGTAAGGTAGATGCTCAGGGCAATGTAATTCAGGCAAATAAGGGATTTAAGCCTTCCTCCGAAATTAAGATGCATATGCGGGTATATGCAAAGAGACCGGATGTAGGAGCTGTTGTGCATGCACACCCCACCTTTGCCACCAGCTTTGCCATTGCAGGCATCCCTTTAACCCAGCCTATTATGCCGGAAGCGGTTATTGCGTTAGGCTGTGTACCGATTGCCCCTTACGGAACTCCTTCCACCATGGAGATTCCGGATGCGGTTGAGCCTTATCTGGAGCATTTTGATGCAGTCCTTCTGGAAAGCCACGGGGCCCTTACCTGGTCCACCGATTTGATGGCTGCATACATGAAGATGGAATCCGTAGAATTTTATGCAGAATTATTATATAAATCCAAGATGCTGGGCGGCCCCAAGGAATTTGATAAGGAGCAGATTGCAAAGCTTTATGAGATCAGAAGAAAAATGGGACTCCCGGGACGCCATCCTGCTGATCTTTGCCAGAATAAGGGAAGAGAAAACTGCCATAACTGTGGTGGCGGCTGCAGCAGTCATAAATCCGATGACAGTCAGGAACTGGTAGCGGCAATTACCAAAAAAGTTTTGGAGCAGTTAAGTAAATAATGATTAAGGAAAACAGACTGGAAGAAGCAGTGAAGAATCTGGTGGGGCAGGCCATTGTGAAAGAGGTTATGTCTTTGAAGCTGGCCATAAAGCTTATGGAAGCTGTAGAGGAGCAGGCAAAAGAAATGGGGCTGGCAGTTGTGATTGCCGTTTCCGATGCCTCCGGCAGACCTGTAGCCGTACATTGTATGGATGGAGCCTACCACGGGAGCTTCGATGTGGCGGTGAACAAAGCCTATACCTCCACAGCCTTTCAGATGGCCACAAGCCGATTATCCAGACTGTGCCAGCCGGGAGGAGAGCTGTATGGACTGCAGTTTGGAAGCGGCGGCAAAATAATGATATTAGGAGGCGGAGAGCCTTTGATGGTCGGTGAGACTATGATAGGTGCATTGGCCGTATCAGGAGGCAGTGCGGCTCAGGATACTGAGCTGGCAGCCTATGGAAGAAACGTGTTAAAGGAGGTAATCAAGTGTCTGTAGATGAACGACTGGTTCAGACCATCGTACAGAGGGTTATGGCCAATATGCAGATTACCGGTGAGGTTACCGGTATGCATGGCGTATTTAAGGACATGGACGATGCCATTAATGCCTCCATTGAGGCACAGAAAAAGGTTCGGGTCATGACCTTGGATCAACGGGAAAAAATTATCTCTGTTATCCGCAAAAGGGTACATGAGAATGCTGAGCTTTTGGCAAACATGGGGGTAAAGGAAACGGGAATGGGAAATGTGGGAGACAAGATTCTCAAGCATCACCTTACTGCCGAGAAGACACCGGGGACAGAGGATATCAGTACCATTGCCTGGTCAGGAGACAGAGGACTGACGTTGGTGGAAATGGGGCCCTTCGGGGTAATCGGAGCAATCACTCCGGCGACCAACCCTTCCGAAACGGTTATCTGTAACTGTATCGGGATGCTGGCAGGAGGAAATACAGTGGTGTTTAATCCTCATCCTAATGCCAAAAAGACTACTATTTTTACCATTAATATGATTAATGAAGCCTCTCTGGAGGCAGGCGGGCCGGATAATATTGCGGTTACCGTAGAAGAGCCTACTATGGAAAGCAGCTCTGTAATGATGAAGCATCCGTCTATCCACCTGCTGGTGGCTACCGGCGGACCGGGAGTGGTTACAGCCGTGCTTTCCTCAGGGAAGAGAGCCATCGGAGCAGGGGCAGGCAATCCTCCGGTGCTGGTGGATGAAACTGCCGACGTAAGAAAGGCGGCCCGGGACATCGTCAATGGCTGTACCTTTGATAACAATCTTCCCTGCATTGCGGAAAAGGAGATTGTGGCACTAGACTGTATTGCTGATGAGCTGATGCACTATATGATTACGGAAAATGGCTGTTATCCTGCGGATAAGGAAGTGGTGGATAAACTGACCAATACCGTGCTTACACCTAAAGGAGCCCTCAATCGTAAATGTGTGGGCAGAAGTGCCAGAGAGCTATTGGCTATGGTGGGTGTAGATGTGGGATCAGATATCCGTTGCATTATTTTTGAAGGAGCAAAAGAGCATCCCCTGATTTCCGAGGAACTGATGATGCCCATTTTGGGAATGGTAAGAGTAAGGGATTTCCACGAGGGGGTTGAAACAGCAGTCTGGCTGGAACATGGAAACCGCCACTCGGCCCACATTCATTCCAAAAATGTAGATCATATTACCGAATATGCAAAGGCACTGGATACAGCTATTCTGGTAAAGAACGGACCCAGCTATGCAGCTTTGGGATTCGGAGGGGAAGGCTACTGTACCTTTACCATCGCTTCCCGAACGGGAGAGGGACTGACCAGTGCACAGACGTTTACAAAAAGAAGACGCTGTACCATGTCGGACAGCTTATGTATCAGATAAAAAAAGGAGGTAATGCCAATGAGAGAGCAGGAACTTGAGCAGATTGTCAGACAGGTTCTGGAGCAGATGTCCGGCGGCACGGTTAAGGCGCAGGCTGGGGCAGGCACATCCTGTGGGGCAATTCCTTCTACCGCTCATGTAGCCATGCTTACCGGTCTGGAGAAATTTGAAGTAAAGGAATATCCCATGCCGGAAGTGGGAGATGATGATATTTTGGTGAAGGTAGAAGGATGTGGCATCTGCGGAACGGATGCACACGAATTTAAGCGTGACCCCTTTGGACTGATTCCCGTAGCCCTGGGGCATGAGGGTACCGGTGAAATCGTTAAAATGGGTAAAAATATAAAGAAGGACAGCGCAGGTAAAGACTTAAAGGTGGGTGACAAGGTAGTTACCTGTATGATTTTTTCCGATGACCCTGAAATCACCATGTATGATTTGAATAAGCAGAATGTGGGAGCGGCAGATGTGTACGGTCTTCTTCCTGATGATGACATTCATTTAAATGGATGGTTTTCGGACTACATATTGATCCGCAAGGGTTCTACCATATTTAATGTCAGTGATCTGGATTTGGATTCCCGTATTTTGATTGAGCCCTCAGCGGTACTGATTCATGCAGTGGAAAGGGCAAAGACCACAGGGATTTTACGATTCAACAGCAGAGTAGTGGTGCAGGGCTGCGGCCCTATCGGTCTGATCTGTATTGCGGTACTTAGAACCATGGGCATTGAGAATATAACTGCCGTAGACGGAAATGATGCCAGACTGGATTTTGCAAAGAGACTGGGAGCAAATAAGACGGTAAGCTTTAAGGATCACAACGGAATTGAAGCGCTTACCGAAGCGGTAAAGGACTCCTTCGGCGGACATCTGGCGGACTTCGGTTTCCAATGCACCGGTAATCCTGCAGCACATGCCAATATTTATAAGTTCATCCGCAACGGAGGAGGCTTATGTGAGTTAGGCTTCTTTGTTAACGGTGGAGAGGCCAGCATCAATCCACATTTTGATTTATGTGCAAAGGAAATCACATTGGTGGGAAGCTGGGTATATACCTTAAGAGATTATGCGACTACCTTTGATTTTCTAAAGAGAGCAAAGGGAATCGGGCTTCCCATGGCAGAGTTAATTACCCACAAGTATTCTCTGAATCAGATTAATGATGCCTTAAGAAAAAATCTGGAGATGACGGGGCTTAAAATTGCCATTGTAAACGAGTAAGGAGCGGAATATGGATCATGGAACAATAGGCGGCGGACAGGAAGCAGTAGGTCTGCTGGAGGTATTCGGTCTTGTCTGTGCATTTCTGGCAGCAGATGCAGGCTGTAAGGCAGGAAATGTTACTTTAGAGGTTTTTGATAAGAATAAGCCGGCCAATGCAGATGCCCTGCCTGTCCCTCTGCTGGTCACGGTAAAATTCAGAGGAAGCGTTGCCGATGTAGAGGAGGCCATGAGGGCGGCCGGAGAAGTGGCTAAAGCGCATACCGGAATCGTTTCTTATCATATTATTCCAAGACCTACAAAAGATACAGAAAAAATGCTGAAAATCAGCGCATTAGATAAAAACTAACCCTATAAAGTGTAAACAGTTTATTGAAGGAGGATTTTAAACATGGCACAGGAAGCATTAGGAATGGTTGAAACCAGAGGACTCACTGCAGCAATTGAGGCAGCAGATGCAATGACCAAGGCAGCAGAGGTTGTTTTAGTGGGAACAGAAAAGATTGGCTCCGGTCTGGTAACCGTAATGGTACGGGGAGATGTTGGGGCAGTTAAGGCAGCAGTGGAAGCAGGAACCAGTGCAGCAAACAGGCTGGGTGAACTGGTTGCTACTCATGTTATTCCCAGACCCCACAATGATGTGGAGAAGATTCTTCCTAAGATTTAAGAGAAAGGAAGTGAGGGAGAACCGGCATGGGTAAGGCATATGGATTTATGGAAATCACAGGTGTTGTGGCAGCCATGGATGCGCTGGACATCATGTGTAAGGCGGCGGATGTAACCCTGGCCACCTGGGAAAGGAAGCTGGGTGGAAGGCTGGTTACCCTGGTAGTGGAGGGAGAAGTAGAGGCAGTCAGACAGTCCATTGAGGCTGCAGCGGAAAGGGCAATTAAAAAGCCTGCAGCAATCGGCATCCTTCCCAACCCTCATCCGGAGATTGTCCGGATGGTACAGTTATCAGCTAGCCGCTTTAAAGGAAAGGAGGAGCCTTCTTCTGAAAGCAAGCTGCTGGGAGAGGATCCCCCGGATTTTGTACCGAAAGATAAATAAGATTTTCAGGAATTAACAACAGTGTGTTTGGATACACCGATTTAAAAATGGAGGAAAAGAATATGGCATTAGAAGCATTGGGAATGGTTGAAACCAGAGGTTTAGTAGCAGCAATCGAAGCGGCAGATGCAATGTGCAAGGCAGCAAATGTTACCCTGGTGGGGACAGAGAAAATCGGTTCCGGTCTGGTAACCGTAATGGTACGGGGAGATGTGGGAGCAGTGAAATCTTCCGTAGAAGCGGGAGCAAACAGTGCCTCATCCCTGGGTGAGCTGGTGGCTACTCATGTTATTCCCAGACCCCATAACGATGTAGAAATGATTTTGCCTAAGGTAAAATAGAAAAACGATCCGGGGCAGCGTGTCTGCCGAAGGAGGTAGAAGTTGAATAGGGATCAGAATGTAGAGGCGATTACCAGAATGGTTCTGGAAGCTCTGGAAGCCGCTAGAGAAGAAAAGCCTGTGGTAAAGGTTCCCGTAGGGGTTTCTGCCAGACACATCCACCTGACTCAGCAGGACGTGGAAAAGCTGTTTGGAGAAGGGTATCAGCTGACGAAAAAAAGTGATCTTATGGGAGGCCAGTTTGCTTCCAATGAACAGTGTACCATCGTGGGGTTGAAGCTTAGAGCTATCGAAAATGTTCGTATTCTGGGACCTGTCAGAAGCAGGTCTCAGGTAGAAATTTCTGCTACCGATGCCCGTACGCTGGGGATAAAAGCACCTATCAGACAGTCCGGAGATACAGCCGGAAGTGCCCCTGTTGCCCTGGTGGGACCTAAAGGTGCAATTTATTTGGAAGAGGGCTGTATCGTAGCGGCCAGACATATCCATATGCCATCCTCAGATGCCGATGCCGCAGGATTGAAGGACGGAGACATGGTTTCCGTGCGCATGGGAAATGAAAGAGGGGCAGTATTGGAACAGGTGAAGATTCGTGTAGATGAGTCCTTCACTTTGGAAATGCATATTGACACGGATGAGGCTAATGCCTGCCAGGTAAAACAGGGAGATTTGGCCATAATTCTTTAGAGGATAATTGGAACGGTATGAGCCGGAAGCAGGAAAAAGAGCGTGTCAGCGCTTGGGAATGGAGAAACTATGATCGTCGGAAAAGTTGTGGGAAGTCTGTTTTCCACCAGAAAAAGTGAAAAACTGGTGGGTAATAAATTCATGATTGTTGAACCGGTAAAGGAAATGTATTCCAAAGGCAATCGTCTGGTGGCTATTGATATTATCGGGGCAGGAATCGGAGAATATGTGCTGGTAGCCGAGGGGAGTGCGGCAAGAATCGGCTGCGACATGAGTGATGCCCCCGTAGATGCGGCTATCGTAGGTATTGTGGATGAAGGCCAGGATTGGAACAAGTAGTATGCAGATTAATGAGTTAAAAGCTATTGCGAAAGAATATGGTGTGGTGGGGGCCGGCGGTGCCGGTTTCCCGGCCTATGCCAAAATGACCGACCAGGCGGATACGGTTATTTTAAATTGTGTAGAGTGTGAGCCGCTTCTAAAGCTACATCGGCAGCTTCTGGCCACCCATACGGAGGAAATCCTTCAGATGCTGGAGGAGGTCAGGAGAGCTTTTGGAGCAAAGGAAGCCGTGATTGGAATTAAAAGTGAATATACCGCCACTATTCAGGCATTGGAGGAGGTTTTGCGAGAATATCCGCATATCAGGATATGTTCCTTAAAAGCCTCTTATCCCATGGGAGATGAAGTGGTTTTAATTTATGAGGCCACCGGACGGGTTATTAAGCCGGGGGGACTCCCCATAGATGAGCAGGTAGTCGTGTACAATGTGGAAACCATGTATAATCTGTACAGGGCTGTCCATCATAAGCAGCCCGTTACGGAAAAGCTGGTTTCTGTTGTAGGTGAGGTGGAGCACCCGTCAACTCTCTTTGTTTCTCTGGGAACTACGGTGAAACAGGCTGTCTTGGCGGCGGGAAAGATAACCACGGCGAATCCCGTATATCTGATGGGAGGCCCTATGATGGGAAAGCTGGGAAGGGAAAATACTCTGATTACCAAGACGACAAATGCCATCATCGTATTGCCCGGGGAGCATGATCTGGCAAGAAGAATGGAAAAGAATCTGGATATAGAAAGAAGAAGGGCATCTTCTGTCTGCTGCCAGTGCAGGGCCTGTACAGACCTTTGCTCCAGACATATGCTGGGGCATCCCATTGAACCGCATCTGGTGATGAGAGCAGTGGGTAAATATGATTTGTCTGACTTGAAGATTTATATGAATACAGCCTATTGCAGCGGATGCGGTATCTGTGAAAACTATGCCTGTCCCCAGGGACTTTCGCCCCGTTCCATTATTCAACAGTTTAAAGGTGGCTTGAAGCAGGCAGAAGTTAAGGTAGAAAGGTTGGAGCCCTCACCGGTAGAGTGGGACAGAGAGCTAAAGAAGCTGCCTGTGCATCGATTGGCGAAGCGTTTAGGCCTTGCCCGTTATGATGTGGATGCTCCTTTCCGAGAAGAAACGGTACAGGTAAATGAGGTAAAAATTCCACTTAGCCAGCACATAGGAGCTCCGGCACTGCCTGTTGTCTCTGTAGGAGAATGGGTGAAAAAGGGACAGTTAATCGGTGAGCCCACGGAGGGCCTGAGTGTAGGAATCCATGCTTCCATTGACGGGGTAGTGGATAAGGTAAATGGAAGAGAAATTGTAATTAAGGTGAAGACCGATGAAAGAGCTGCCGGGGCAGCAGAATGAGAGGAAAAATGGCAAAGGCAATCGGAATGGTGGAATGTACTACGGTAGCCACCGGATTTAAAGCAGCGGACGATATGGCAAAGGCGGCAGATGTGGAAATCTTACAGGCAGAGGTTACCTGTCCCGGCAAATTTGTAATCCTGATTACCGGGGAACTGAGTGCGGTGAGGGCTTCCGTTGAGGCGGTAGAAGGAAGATATCAGGAGAAAATCATGGATACCTTCGTTTTGGGCAATCCTCATGAAGCTATTTTTCCTGCCATTTACGGAACCACCCATCCGGAGCATATTGATGCCCTGGGGATTTTGGAAACCTACGATGTTTCCGCTCTGATTGTGGCCGCAGACTTGGCAGCCAAAACCGCTATTGTAGATTTGATTGAGCTTAGATTAGCCAAAGGCATGTGCGGTAAAAGCTATATGACACTGACCGGAAGTGTGGCAGCGGTAGAAGCGGCCATTGAAAAGGCGAAAGCAGAGGCAGGAGACAGAGGGATGTTTCTGGACAGCTCCGTTATTGCTCGTCCTTCAGATAAGCTGGTGCCCTATATCTTCTGAAAGTAGACAGGTAAAGCTTAGCAAAACAGGCTGTTAAGACCAGGAATGAGAGGAAGAATATGCTTGCGGCAGAAAGACGAAAACAGATTCTGGATAAGGTTCGGGAAGAAAAAAAGGTTATTGTCAGTGAACTGAGCAAAGAATACGAGGTATCCGAAGAAACCATACGGCGGGATTTGGAAAAGCTGGCGGAGGAAGGATATATTGTTAAAAGCTATGGAGGAGCGGTAATTAATGAGATTGGCAATATCGACCTGCCTTTTAATGTGCGCTGGAAGGTAAATTCCCAGGGAAAGCAGAGAATTGCCGAGCTGGTAAACCGGGAAATACGGGACGGAGACCATATTTTTCTGGATGCCTCGACTACAGCAGTATTTATTGCCAAAAATATTAAACAGAAAAAGCATTTGACCGTAATCACCAACTCCATAGAAAATCTTTTGGAATTATCGGATGTATCGGATTGGGATATTATCGCCACCGGAGGACTGCTAAAGGCCGGCTCCATGTCTCTTTTGGGGAAAAAGGCATCTGACAGCATTGAAGCTTATAATGCAGACAAGATTTTTTTCTCCTGCAAGGGGCTGGATTTGGAAAAGGGTGTTACGGAAGGTAATGATGAAATGGGAAGCATCAAGCAAAGTATGATTAAAGCTTCCGGGAAGGTCTATCTGGCTGTGGATTCCTCCAAGTTTGATAAGGTGGCCTTTTCCAATATCTGTAAGCTGTCCCGGCTGGATGTGGTGGTTACCGATAAAAAACCGGAGTCCAGATGGCTTAATGCCTTTGCGGAGCACCGGATTCAATGTATATATCCTGAAACAGAAGTGAAAGAGTAAAAGAAAGGAAAGCGAAATGATGATGTATAATCCCACACCTATAGCAAAATCAGAGCGAATCAAAAGAATGGTGGAGCATCTGTTTGCCAAAATGCCGGAAATAGAGGCGGCAAGAGCTGAGCTGATTACCCAGTCCTATCAGGCAACGGAAGGCCAGCCTACAGTGATTCGTAAGGCAAAGGCTTTTGAGCATATATTAAAACACCTGCCCATTATCATTCGTCCGGAGGAGTTGATTGTGGGAAGCACGACCCTGGCTCCCAGAGGCTGCCAGACTTATCCGGAGTTTTCTTATGAATGGTTGGAAGCGGAATTTGATACGGTGGCTACCAGAAGTGCAGATCCTTTCTACATCAGTGAAGAGACGAAGAAAAAGCTGAAGGAGGCCAATGCCTATTGGAAGGGAAAGACCACCAGTGAGCTGGCTACCTCCTACATGGCGCCGGAGACCCTAAGAGCGATGGAACATAACTTTTTTACTCCCGGCAACTATTTTTACAATGGAGTAGGCCATGTGACGGTACATTATGATCAGGTACTGAATCTGGGGCTTAAGGGAATAAAGGAAAAGGCAAAAAAGGAAATGGAAGGCTGTCAGTTTGGCGATGCAGACTATGCTGCAAAAATGACCTTTTTGGAGGCGGTACTGATTTCCTGCGATGCGGTCATTACCTATGCAAAGCGATATGCGATTTTAGCAGCCTCCATGGCAGAAAGAGAAACCAATGCTGCCAGGAAAAAGGAGCTTTTGGAAATTTCCCGCATCTGCTTGCGGGTACCGGAAAATCCGGCACAGAGCTTTTGGGAGGCCTGTCAGTCCTTCTGGTTTATTCAACAGCTTTTGCAGGTGGAATCCAGCGGACACTCCATTTCTCCGGGACGCTTTGACCAGTATATGTATCCTTTTTATGAGAAGGATATACTGGCAGGTAAGCTGACCAGAGAATATGCGCAGGAGCTGATTGACTGTATCTGGGTGAAATTAAATGATTTAAATAAATGCCGTGATGCAGCCAGTGCAGAAGGATTTGCCGGCTATTCCCTGTTTCAGAATCTGATTGTAGGCGGTCAGACGGCGGAGGGAAGGGATGCCACCAATGATCTGTCCTTTATGTGTATAACTGCCTCTGAGCATGTGTTTTTGCCCCAGCCTTCTCTTTCCATTCGGGTATGGAACGGCTCTTCCAAGGAGCTTTTGATGCGGGCGGCAGAGCTGACCAGAACGGGAATCGGTCTTCCCGCTTATTATAATGATGAGGTGATTATCCCTGCATTGGTTAATCGTGGCCTGACTATGGATGATGCAAGAAATTATAATATTATCGGTTGTGTGGAGCCACAGGTGGGAGGTAAGACCGATGGCTGGCATGATGCAGCTTTCTTTAATATGTGCCGTCCTCTGGAAATGGTATTTTCCAATGGTTATGACAAAGGGGAACAGGCCAGTATCCAGACCGGGGATGTAGAATCCTTTAAGACATTTGAAGAGTTTTATGAAGCATATAAAAAGCAGATGGAATACAATATATCCCTGCTGGTCAATGCGGATAATGCGATTGATAAGGCCCACGCTGTTCTCTGTCCTCTGCCCTTTGAATCCTGTCTGGTGGATGACTGTATGAAGAGAGGAATCAGTGCTCAGGAGGGCGGTGCTGTTTATAACTTTACCGGTCCCCAGGGCTTTGGCATTGCCAATGTGGCAGACTCCTTATATACCGTAAAGAAGCTGGTATTTGAAGAGAAAAAAGTGACAATGGGCGAACTGAAGCGTGCCCTGGAAATGAACTATGGTAAAGGCTTTGACGCCATTACCGCAGGTGAGGTGGCTGTGCAGGTAGGTAAGGCCTTAACAGCAGCCGGTAAAGAGGTAACCCCTGAGATTATTACCCTCACCATTAAGCAGGTACTGAATATGGAATTGCCTGAGGCGGAGAAAAAACGGTATCAGGAGATTCTGGATATGATTGATGAGCTTCCGAAATTCGGAAATGATATTGATGATGTGGATGCGTTGGCGAGAGAAGCAGCCTACCTGTATACCAGACCGCTGGAGAAGTATACCAACCCCAGAGGCGGTATGTTCCAAGCGGGACTCTATCCGGTATCCGCCAATGTACCCCTGGGAGCACAGACAGGAGCAACTCCTGACGGAAGGTTGGCTCATACTCCTGTTGCGGACGGTGTGTCTCCCACCTCGGGAAGAGATGTAAACGGCCCTACGGCAGCCTGCAATTCCGTAGCTAAGCTGGATCACTCCATTGCCAGCAACGGAACGCTGTTTAATATGAAAATGCATCCTACCGCCATGGCGGGACAAAAAGGACTGGAGAATTTCGTATCCCTGGTTCGGGGCTATTTTGATCAGAAGGGCATGCATATGCAGTTTAACGTAGTGGATCGTCAGACCCTTTTAGATGCCCAGAAGCATCCGGAAAAATACAGCGGTCTGGTGGTGCGTGTGGCAGGCTACTCGGCCCTGTTTACCACATTGTCCAAATCCCTGCAGGATGATATTATCCGAAGGACGGAGCAGGCCGTAAACCGATAGGAAATAGCAGAGATTGCTTGAGTGTTCAATCACTGCTAAAGAGGAAGTTGTATGGAAGATTATAGGAATATTTCCGGCAGAATATTTGATATACAGCGCTATTCCATCCATGATGGAGTGGGAATACGAACCATCGTTTTTTTAAAGGGCTGTGCCCTCAGATGCCGTTGGTGCTGCAATCCCGAATCCCAATCCTTTGCCGTTGAAACCATGCTGATTAATGGAAAGAAAAAGGTGATGGGCAGAGACATAACTGTGGCTGAGGTGATGGAAACGGTGAAAAGGGATATGCCTTACTACAGCCGCTCGGATGGAGGACTGACTCTATCGGGGGGAGAGTGCCTGCTGCAGCCTGATTTTTCCAGGGGACTTTTAAAGGCAGCTAAGGAGATGGGGATCAATACGGCCATTGAAAGTATGGGCTTTGCCAAATATGAGACGATTGCAAGTATTCTGCCATATCTGGATGTTTACCTGATGGACATAAAACATATGAACCCGTCGAAGCATGCTGAGTTTACGGGAAAAAGCAATGAATTGATGGTGGAGAATGCAAGAAGGATTGCAGAAAGCAGACAGACGGAGCTGATTATCCGTGTTCCTACCATTCCCGGCTTCAATGACACTAAGGAAGAAATAATGGAGATAGCCCAATTTGCAGACTCCCTCCCCGGAGTAAGGCAGATTCACCTTTTGCCCTACCACAGCTTTGGCAGAGGTAAATATGAAGGGCTTGGCAGAGACTATCCCATGGGAGAGGTGGCACCGCCTTCAGCTGAAAAAATGGAGCAGTTCAAAGAAGAGGTGGAGCAAAATACTGCACTTTACTGTCAAATTGGTGGTTGATTTTTAGAATCGTCAAGTATACTATAAAAGAGTATATTTGGCGATTTTTCTGCCTGAATATGAATGGAGGCTTATATGGATAAAGAATTGGTAATCGTCCTGGATTTCGGAGGACAATATAATCAGCTGGTAGCACGGCGTGTAAGGGAGTGTAATGTCTATTGCGAAATCTACTCCTATAAAACGGATTTGGACAAGATCAAGGCCATGAATCCCAAGGGAATTATTCTTACCGGGGGGCCCAACAGCTGCTATGAAGAGGGGGCGCCTACTTGCGGACGTGAGTTGTTTGAACTGGGGATTCCCGTATTGGGACTTTGCTATGGTGCCCAGCTGATGATGCATGTTTTGGGAGGAAAAGTGGAAAAGGCTCCTGTCCGCGAATACGGAAAGACCCTTGTGCATACCGATACGGCCTCTCCGTTATTTGCAGATGTGGAAAAGGAGACCATCTGTTGGATGAGCCATTTTGATTATATTTCCCAGATCGCTCCGGGATTTTCTGTTGTAGCCCACACAGCAGCCTGTCCGGTGGCAGCTGCCCAGTGTACATCGAAAATGCTGTATGCTATCCAGTTTCATCCTGAAGTTTTGCATACCCGGGAGGGAACCAGGATGCTGTATAATTTTGTCCGGGGAATCTGTGGCTGTTCAGGGGACTGGAGAATGGATTCCTTTGTGGAAAATTCCATTGTGGAAATTCAAAAAAAGGTTGGAAAGGGACGTGTTCTCTGCGGGCTTTCGGGAGGGGTGGATTCTTCGGTGGCAGCAGTGCTGTTATCTAAGGCCATTGGAAATCAGCTGACCTGTGTGTTTGTGGACCATGGCCTTCTTCGTAAGGATGAAGGGGATGAAGTGGAAGCTATCTTTGGGCCTGAGGGTAACTACGAATTGAATTTTATCCGGGTAAACGCACAGAAACGTTTTTACGCAAAGCTGGCAGGAGTAAGTGAACCGGAAAGCAAGCGAAAGATTATCGGAGAAGAATTTATCCGTGTATTTGAAGAGGAAGCAAAGAAAATCGGGACTGTAGATTTTCTGGTGCAGGGAACCATCTATCCGGATGTGGTGGAAAGCGGTCTGGGAGGAGAATCTGCAGTAATCAAATCCCACCACAATGTAGGAGGACTTCCTGATTACGTGGATTTTAAAGAGATTATTGAGCCCTTAAGGAATCTGTTTAAGGATGAGGTACGCAAGGTTGGGTTGGAGCTTGGCATTCCACAAAAGCTGGTTTATCGGCAGCCCTTTCCCGGTCCCGGCCTGGGGGTTCGGATTATCGGTGAGGTTACGGCTGAGAAGGTGCGTATCGTGCAGGAAGCAGATGCCATTTACCGGGAGGAAATCGAGAAGGCGGGACTTGCCCGAAGCATCGGTCAGTATTTTGCCGCCCTTACCAATATGCGTTCCGTTGGGGTTATGGGGGATGAACGAACCTATGACTATGCAGTGGCCCTGCGGGCAGTGAATACCATTGATTTTATGACGGCGGAGGCCACGGAGATTCCCTTTGAGGTTCTGCAGACCGTGATGAGTCGAATCATCAATGAGGTTCGGGGAGTCAATCGGGTGCTGTATGATTTGACCAGTAAGCCGCCGGGGACGATTGAGTTTGAATAA
>JBJFFP010000072.1:0-4952 GCA_051891855.1 Lachnospiraceae bacterium
ACCTATTATTTTAAAGCTGTTATACTCTAAGGATAAGGAACCGGAAGAGATTCAGACAGCGTAAGCTGATTGAATATAAATAATTAATTGGGAGGTTACAAAATGATAGGAGCAATTATTGCAGTACTTATTGTTATTTTTGTTCTGGTGATCATGATTACCGGATACAAAAAGGCGCCACCGGACACAGCGTACATTATTTCCGGTCTTCGTAAGAAGGTAATCATCGGTAAAGCAAGTATTAAAATTCCGTTCTTTGAGAGAATGGATAAGCTGAGTCTTAAGTTGATTGCCATTGATGTGAAAACATCAAATGCGGTTCCTACTGCGGATTATATTAATATTCAGGTAGATGCTGCAGTCAATATTAAGATCAGCAGTGAAAAGCAAAAGCTTTCACTGGCAGCAGAAAACTTCTTAAATCAGAATACCCAGTATATAGCTACCATTGCCAGAGAGGTTTTGGAAGGAAATATGAGGGAAATTGTCGGTCGTATGAGACTTGAGGAAATGGTCAGCGATCGTCAGAAATTTGCAAATCTGGTAAAGGAAAATGCAGAACCTGATCTTGCAGCCATGGGTCTTGATATTGTCAGCTTTAATGTACAGAATTTTGCTGACGGCAACGGCGTGATCGACGACCTCGGTATTGACAATATTTCTCAGATTAAGAAGAAAGCTGCAATTGCAAAGGCTGAGGCAGAGAAGGAAATTGCTGTTGCAAAGGCAGAAGCAGATAAGCAGGCAAATGATGCAAGAATTAATGCAGAACGTGAAATCGCCAAGAAAAATAATGAGCTTGCACTCCAGAAGGCAGAGCTGCAAAAGATGGAGGATACCAAACGTGCAGAGGCTGATGCTGCTTACAGTATTCAGGAGCAGGAACAACGTAAGACGATTGAAATTGCAACTCAGGAAGCAAGCATTGCCAAGCAGGAAAAGGAAGTTATCCTGAAACAGCGTGAAGCAGAGGTTAAAGAAAAAGCGCTGGACGCTGAGATCAAGAAAAAAGCAGAGGCAGATAAATTTGCCCGTCAGCAGCAATCCGAAGCAGAGCTTTATGAGAGAATGAAGAATGCGGAGGCTGAAAAGTTTGAACGTGAAAAGGAAGCGGAAGCTTTGAAGGCTACTGCGGAAGCCCAGAAGTTTGCGAAGGAGCAGGAAGCGGAAGGTATTCGTATGGTTGGTGAAGCGGAAGCAGAAGCAATTCGTGCAAAGGGTATTGCAGAAGCGGAAGCTATGGAGAAGAAGGCAATCGCTTACCAGAAATACAACAATGCTGCGATGGCTGAAATGTTGATTCAGGTATTGCCTGAAATTGCAGGCAAGATTGCTGAGCCTCTTACCCAGATTGATAAGATAACAATCATCGGCGGGGATAACAGCAATGGTGTGAATACGGTAGCTGACAATGTTCCGGGTGTTATGACAAAGCTGTTTGAAACCATGAAGGAAACAGTAGGAATTGATCTGGCTGAAATCGTGAAAGCCGGTACATATGATGCCAAAGTAAATAAGAATATCAATTTTACAGGACTTTCCGATGAGGAAAAGAAGGAAGCAGTGGCAGCTGTTTCAGGTGCTGTTGCCGGTGAAATCGTAAGTGATTCCGAAGAAGTATAATTCATAAAGAAAATCCCGAAAATAAAGAATTTTCACGATAATAAGCGATATCTTTATTTTCGGGATCTTTTTATTTCTTTTTCCGGATTCCAAGAATAAGAGTTCGGATGATAGGAATTCTGCTGATAATCTCATAGGCAATCGGAAGGAAAATAGCTTCCAGTATTGCCAGAATAAGGTAAAACATGATAGGTTTGACATTAAAATTCCGATCAATCAGATAAGCAATAGTTACCAAAAGAGGGTAATGAAGCACATAAAATCCAAAATTTCTTGGCCGCATATATCTTGAAAAAGCTGTATCTTTGTCAAACCAGGTCTTTGCACAGCCAAGTAGTGCTAAGGACATGAACCAGGCATATGCATTAGTAAGGGGATGTTGTAAATTTTTCATCAGAGAATAATTCTGTCCCCAGAAATATATTGTATATATGATACCAATTACTACAGAAACAGCCAAAAGCAGGTACTTGTATTTTTGTAAAATTTCAATTACGTGATCCTGTGAAAATACATAATATCCAAGCAGAAACATGAAAATGTAAATTCCATTTCTATATATTTCTATTACCGGTGTGTTAAGGATCAGGGAGCTTCCCCATACAGCAAACACAAGAAATAATAGTACGATGAAATTTACTTTTCCGCCGATTGCAGCTAGTTTATTGTTTTTGTCTATTTTTCTGATCAGGAGTAGAATCAGATAAGCAAGAAACAATTCATGTGCAAACCATAAAGGACCTATACCGCTAAAGCTGTAAATAAAGTATTTAAAAATTCCCGGAACAGTATTTCCTGCAAACATATCTGCATATTGATTTGTGATATATCCTGAAATCCATCCGATCATAAAAATTCCCGCAATAGAAGGAATTAAGATTTTTCTGATTTTTTCTTTTAAAAATTGTTTTCCGGATTTCTTTTCAAGTGCATATTTTGCACTGATGCCTGAAATCAGAAAAAGACATGGCATAAACCAGGGATAAATCAGATAAAGAAATACATCCATCTGAGGTATACCGGGTATGACAACATTCGTAATGACCCCTAAACTGTTAAACAGATAAACGATGTGATAAAAAATAACAAGAAGTACAATACCGTATCTAAGGTTATCCAAATAATATTTTCTCATGGTTCTCTCCAATCATCTTTCTTTATCTTTGTTAATAATATCTTTTATTTTGTGCATCAGATCGAGCATTTCAGAAGCCTTGACAATTGCAATTCCCTGTTCTTCATCTCCCATAATAAAAAGGTCGTCCCCTGCCTTAATTTCAAAAATATCCCGTGCTTTCTTAGGAATTACAATTTGTCCTTTTTCTCCAACAGTAACAACTCCAAAGAGATGTTTCCCTTTTGGGGGAATCGGAAAATCGGAATTTTTAGATGAAAAATTGACAAGATCATCAAGGGAGACATCGTATAATTCAGCAAGCGCTTTACAATTGAGGATATCCGGTGTTGTTTCTCCGCTTTCCCATTTGGCAACCGCCTGTCTGGATACACCTACATGTTTAGCTACCTCCTCCTGGGAAAGCTTATGTAATTTTCGTAGAGTTAGCAAATTCTCATTTAGCATACATTTCATACCTTTGTTATTTTTAATTGCATTATAAGATAGATTATTCAGAGTGTCTATCAAGCAAACATGACATTTTAATGGTTATCATGTAAAATGTAGTTGCTTTTGTTCTCAGAAAAAACACATTTATCATATAGAATGCAATTAGTAAATAATTGATGAAAGGAAAAGGAGACCAGTTTATGAAAAAGATCAAAAGATTTGTTATTCCTGCTCTGGCAGTAGCAATGGTTTTTACAGGATGCTCCAAAACAGCATCTACACAAGATAATCAAACAGAAGCTTTTGAGGAGGCAATTCAAATTGTATTGTCGGATGGTGGAATTACTGTAAACGGAAAAGCAGCTGCAACAGACAGTGGTGAAGCTGTCTATATCGGTGCGGATATTGTTTATTACGAAGAAGGCAAGGATGAAACCTACGGTGAAGGGGGCAAAGAGGACTCACACAGCATAGAGGAAGCAGCCGGGCATACGGTAATTACAATTTCAAAACCGGGGACCTACGAAGTAAGCGGAAAAATTTCAAGCGGTCAGATAGCTGTAGATCTTGGAAAGGACGCCAAAGAAGATTCACAGGCCGTGGTAAACTCATATTGAATAACGCAGAAATTAGTTGTAGTGTTGCCCCGTCTATTGTAGTATTTAACGCTTATGAATGCGGAAATGATAAGGAAGAGGATGCTTCACCTTACGTAAATACGGAAAATGCCGGTTTCAATCTGATTCTCGCTAAAGATAGTGAAAATGTGATAAATGGTTCTTATGTGGCGAAAATTTATAAGGACGGAACGACGAAGGAGGATATTGAAAATGATGAAGCGAAGAAGAAATACAAATTTGATGCAGCTATTGATAGCCTGGTATCCTTTAACATTGATTCCGAAGAAAACGGAAGGCTTATCGTAAATGCTGAAAATGAAGGTATTTCCAGTGCACTTCATATGACAATTAACGGTGGAGAAATTACGATTAATTCTTCAGATGATGCTATGAATACCAGTGAGGATAACATCTCTGTTCTGACGATCAATGGTGGTACTATTATCTGTGATTCCGGGTTTGGAGAAGAAGGAGATGGCATAGATTCCAATGGCTATATCGTAATTAATGACGGTTATGTAATTGCCTGTGCAAACGGGAAAAGTCAGGATAGTGGTGTAGATTCTGATAAAGGAATCTATATTAATGGCGGAACTGTTCTTGCCAGCGGGAATATGTATGATGAGGTAAGCAGTGATTCTAAACAACTATTTTCCGTATTCAATTTTGCCCAACCAGTTCAGGAAAATGAATTTGTTATGATCACAGATGAAAATGACAAACCCATTACTGCTTTCAGTGCGGTAAATGCTTACAGTACCGTTGTTTACAGTCAGCCGGAGCTTACGGAAGGAATCTATCATTTATATAAGGTTTCATCCGTGACAGGTGATCTGAATGGAAGTATTTATACAAATATCACTAATTATGAGGATGCGGTGCAATTGGAAGGAGGCTCAGGATTTATGATGGGAGGACCCGGTAAGGGTGGCGGAAGACCACAGACACCGGATGAAGAAAAGCCTGAGAGGCCGGAAAAGCCACGTGGTGACAAGAGTTTTGAAAATAATGAAACGGAAACAAGTACGGAATTCACATTAAGTAGAGATTCTTACCAGTTTGGACGGATTTCAGAAGTAAAATAGTAGTGGTAAATTCTAATGTTTATGGTATGATTAAAATACAAGTTGCATACAAGTAAG
>JBJFFP010000073.1:0-27598 GCA_051891855.1 Lachnospiraceae bacterium
CTCTTCATCGTCGGGAACAACAGCACATCCCTTATCGCCGGAGAATTGGTCAAAAGCATTACCAGTCGGTCAATACCATATCCTATACCACCTGTGGGCGGCATACCGATTTCCAGAGCATTCATAAAGTCTTCATCGGTGGTGTTGGCCTCTTCATCCCCTGCTGCCAAAGCTGCCTCCTGCATCTTGAAGCGCTCTCTCTGATCAATGGGATCATTTAACTCAGAGTAGGCATTACACATTTCCCTTGCAGTGATGAACAGCTCAAAACGCTCTACCAGCTCAGGCTGATCCGGCTTTCTCTTCGTCAAAGGAGAAATCTCTACCGGATGATCCATAATAAAGGTGGGCTGGATTAAGTGCTCCTCCACAAACTCCTCAAAAAAGAGATTCATAATATCGCCGCGGGTATGGCGCTTCTCATAATGCACTTCCTTCTCATCCGCAATTCTTTTCGCTTCTTCGGTAGTTTTAATCTCATTAAAATCCACACCGCAGTATTGCTTGATGGCATCGATCATGGTAAGTCTTGCAAAAGGCTTTCCTAAATCAATCTCATGCTCTCCGTAGGGAATCAGGGTAGTCCCGCAAACCTCTTGGGCTACATGGCGGAACATATTCTCCGTTAAATCCATCATACCATGATAATCGGTATAAGCCTGATATAACTCCATCAGGGTAAATTCCGGATTATGTCTGGTATCCAGTCCCTCGTTACGGAATACTCTTCCGATTTCATATACCTTTTCCAGTCCGCCTACAATCAGTCTCTTTAGGTATAATTCCAGAGAAATTCTAAGCTTAACATCCTCATCCAGGGCGTTATAGTGTGTCTCAAAGGGTCTTGCCGCAGCACCACCGGCATTGCTCACCAGCATGGGAGTCTCTACCTCTAAAAAGCCCTGTCCGTCCAGATAGCGGCGGATGGAGCTGATGATCTGAGAACGCTTTACAAAGGTTTCCCTTACGTCCTGATTCATGATCAAGTCTACATACCGCTGACGATAACGGATATCCGTATTGGTCAGACCGTGGAATTTCTCCGGTAATACCTGCAGACTCTTGGTAAGCAGGGTAACCTCTGCTGCATGGATAGATATTTCTCCGGTCTTTGTGGTAAATACCTCTCCCTTTACTCCTACGATGTCACCTACATCATATTTCTTAAAATCTGCATAGGGTTCTTCTCCAATACTGTCTCTGGCCACATAGCACTGGATATTTCCCTTCAAATCCTGCACATTACAGAAGGAAGCCTTTCCCATTACTCGCTTAAACATGATTCGCCCTGCAATAGAAACGGTCTGTCCCTCCAGTTGGTCGTAGTGCTCCTTAATCTCCTGACCGTGATGAGTTACCTCATATTTGGTTATCACAAAGGGATCCTTCCCAGCCTCCTGAAGGTTAGCCAGCTTTTCTCTTCTGGCCTTCAGAATCTGATTCAAGTCCTGTGTGCTGCTTTGCTGATTCTTCTGCTGATTGTTATTCTGCGCCTCTCCCATTTTATCCTCTCATTCCTTAGTTGGATCTTTGAATTTCCAAAATCTTGTACTGGCAGGTTCCTGCCGGTGTTTCTACATTGACGGTATCTCCCACCTTAGCACCGATTAAGGCCTTACCTACAGGAGATTCATTGGAAATCTTTCCTTTTAAGCTGTTGGCCTCGGTAGAGCCAACAATTTTATATACGCATTCTTCATTGAATTCCACATCTAAAACCGTAACCTTGCAGCCTACGTTGATTTTCTCCAAATCAACCTCATCTTCTACTACAACTTCTGCATTTTTCAGGATTTTTTCCAGCTCTTCAATTCTTGCTTCAATGTCTCTCTGCTCATCCTTGGCAGCGTCATATTCCGCATTTTCAGATAAATCGCCCTGTTCTCTGGCTTCCTTGATTTTCTCAGCCACTTCCTTTCTTCTGACGACCTTCAGCTCATGTAATTCATCCTCATATTTTCTCAACCCCTCATAGGTTAAGATATTCTTCTTTGCTTCCATTGTAATTTCCTTTCTGCCGCTTATTCACTGTATCCAGTATACAGGGCATATACCCCCTAATGCTGTGATATTATAACTACTTTTCCCTTAAGTGTCAAGAAATTCCTTCTTTCCCAGACTGCTCTTACTCCACTATGACTGTATAGCTCTTCTTTGCCGTGCTTCCATCCAGATAGGAGATCGTCAGCTTGTAAGTCCCCCTCTCATTGGCTCTGAGCCATAAAAGAGAGCTGTAACGATCATAATATACGGATAAGCCCTTCTTATTGACACTGTAGTCTCTTTCCTTACTCAAATATGGTCTCTCCGGATACTTCTTTTCATCGTATCCTACCAGTACCTCATCCGAGTATCTGTTATTAGCACTATCCAAAGTCATCCTAATCACTGTCTCTCCGGACTCATACAGCTTCTTCAGGGCTGTCTCCTTAGTTTCTCCACAAAGCCGGATTTCATAAGTAGCACTCAAATTGCTTCCATCTGTTGTAGATACCCGAATTACAGCATTTTTCCAGCTTTGCCTAACAGCTTCTTCATAGGTGGTATAGGTCAGTGCCTTCACATTTCCCTTCTGATCCACACTGGCATTGCTGTTAAGGCTTTCCCATTTAAGCTTCTTTCCCTCAGCACTGGGGGCTCCCAATGAGGTTTCCAGCACACCGCTTAGCTTCATGGTCTTCTGGTACACAAGCCTATCCGTCCTCCCCTGCTGAGGTGCTATATGCAGAGCTGTAGCCGGATTGCTTACCTTAACCTTAAAGGCTGCTTTCTTATTTGTTCCATCTGTTGACTGTACCGTTATGGTGGCTGTGCCCGTAGCCTTTCCCGTTGCCTCCACCTCTACACCGGTGTTATTTATACTCTTAACCTTAACCAGCTCACTATTACTGCTGGTTGCCGTCCAGGCAGTGGGATTATCTCCTGATGCAGTAACCCTGACTACCGTACTGGTAGGAGCTTTAAACTTATTGGATACCCGGAAAATATTTACCGTCTTCTGATCCACGGTTATCTTCGTTACCTTACCGGAAGTCACCATAAGCACATAGGTATGAGACTGGCCGGAACCATCCCTGGCCGTTGCCGTAATACTCACCGTTCCGAAAGCTTTTGCTCCAACGCTCACCTTACCGGTACTGCTTACCTTAACCAGGGGATGATTACTGGTCCAGATCAAGGCTTTATTGGTCGCATCTGCCGGCTCAACCCTGGCTGTCATATTTACTGAACCGCCTGCTGCCACCTGCTGATTACCCAAAGCAGGACTGATGGTAATTCCCGTGACCGGCTGTACCACCGTTACCGTATAGGAAACCATCTTCCCGGAACCATCCTTCGCCATACCGGTAATCTTGGCCTTTCCTGCCTTCACTCCACGAACAGTCAGTGTGTTTCCTGCCGCTTCCACAGCTGCAGTCTCAGGATTACTGCTAATCCAGGTAAGTTCATCTGCCATTCCGGCGGTCTTATCTTTTTTCGTAACGGTCACTATACTGGTTGCATTCTGCCCCACGTTGACCTTACTTACAGCCTTTGAGTTATTGATTTTAATTACGGTAATGGGATTATTCCCCTCCGTTACCTGAATCTGAAAGGTATTCGATGCTCCTGTATAGCTTCCTCCCGTAGATTTGGCGGTAGCCTTAATTGTATAAAAGCCGGCAGCTGCCGTATTCTTTACCGTAACGGTTCCCGCCTTCACCGTAATTCCTGCAGGATTTCCTTCTACCGACCACTCCAGACTCTTATCCGTCACATAAGTGGGAGTAAGGGCAGCGGTCAGCTTCAGGCTCTTTCCTTTAGCCACCTCCTTACTGCCGGTGGCAGAGGCAATGATTATCTCTGTGGCATATTTAGGCTTTAAGGTATAGGTTGCGGAAACTGCCCCACTGGCCAGCTGATTATTCCGATTGACTGCAATGGCCTTAATGGTAACCTTCCCGCCGGCATTGCAGACTTCGTTCAGCTTAATCGGCGTACTGCTGTCATACAGCTTGGCATTGGAAGAAAGCACACCATTTTTGTAGGTTACATTTTTCCCATCTATACTATAATAGATAATGCTTTCCGCCCCTGCCGAAATAGTCACTGTCTGCTCTGTTTCTGTATCCGTTATAAACACTTTCCCCGTTTTTTCTGAAAATACAGGCTTTGAAGGAACCGTTGTCACCCCATCCAGACCCAGGGCCTTCGTCAGACTTACCACACCCTTGCCCAGACCGCTTCCGGTAACCTTCTCACAGCTCCTATCCATCAGTGCCAATAAATTATCGACTCTGGTCTTACCCTCCCCTTCAACCTCATTCCATAAAACAGCTGCAATACCGGCAGCCACGGGAGTAGCCTGTGAGGTTCCGCTCATTCTGCCATAAGCATCGGTAATGGTAATGGTAGTGGTAGTGGCTGTAATTGTAGAATAGATGTCTACTCCGGGAGCACTGTACCTTACCCAGCTTCCATAGTTGGAAAAATCCGCCTTATGATTATTTTTATCCAGGGCTGCAATGGCTATTGCTCCCTCGTAGGCTGCAGGATAGGCTGAGCTCTGGGCAGAATCATTGCTGGCCGCACAGAATACGGCAATACCGGCCTCATAAGCCTTCTTGACCCGATCTGCCTCAAACACCTGATAAGCGTAGCCTCCCAGACTCATATTGATAATATCCACCTTCTTCTCGATGGCATAATCCAGCCCCTTTACGATCATTGCCGTAGTACCCGAGCCATCATCCCTCATCACCTTAACGGACAAAAGCTCTGCTTCATAGGCAATGCCGCGCCCTCCAATGCTATTGCTCTTTGCTGCAATAATCCCGGCCACATGGGTACCATGACCATGGACATCATTACCTCCATTGGTACTTCCTCCTGTTACATTACCGGACTGATCAATACTTCCTCCGGAAAATCCGGTGGAAAGCTGGGCCGTTACGTCCTGGTGGCCAAGCTTAATCCCCGTATCCAATACGGCAACCTTAACTCCTTTACCGGTTTTTCCGGCAGCCCATGCCTATTTACTGCCGATAGCATTGTGATACCACTGATAAGACTGGGATGATTCCCATAAAAATGGATCCTCCTTAGCCGTCTGAATATAACGATAATAATTAGGCCATGCTGCCGGCAGCAGAGTATCCGCCTGTGCCGACGCTGCTACCGCCTTCACCACCGATACCTCTCCTGTCCCAGGCTTATCCTCCAGCATGATTAAGGCAACATTGGAAAAATAGTCAATCAGGGTTCCCCCAAAGGCTCTGGCATATTCCTCTGCCTCTTCTCTGGTAGCCGCCTCCACCATAATTTCATTCTCTACATAATCCACAGCCTCTTCCAGCTCTGTGATTTCACCCACATATGCACTTAGCTCAATCTTATCTGCCTTCTGTGCTGCTGTAAGCCGATAACCGTCGGGAAGACCCGGGAAGGGCATATTTTCCTTATCCACTTCCTCAAGCATGGTTTCTGAAGAGGTCGCCGTCTCCCCGGTACCGTCCTCCACCGGGCTGTCCTCTTCCGGATTTTCCTCCTCCGTACTTTCCTCCTCGCCTGCCGCTGTGGAAGGCTCATCCGTTTCCTCTGTCTCTTCAGTGGGCAGCACTTCTTCCTCTCCCATTTCTTCTGACGATGCTTCTTCTGACGATGCTTCTTCCGTTGACTCTTCTGCAATTTCAGCCACCGCATGGTTATCCGAAACTGCTGCCAGAACAGAGCCTCCTTCTCCCATAATCAGAGCAATAGCCATGACCATGGCAATGGCATTTTTTAATAAACGCTTTCTCATTAGTTACTCCCCACTGTTTCTTGTTTATTTAATCGTGTAATTATAATTAACATCTATGGTGGGATAGCCTTTTTCTTTTCCCATCCTGATCAGCTCCTGGATATCCTTATCCGTCAGATAAACAGCCACCTTATTTTCATAGCTGATAAGAGTAATCCCATATAGTTCGGCAATTTTTTCCGCTTCCTCAAGGGTTTCCGGGGTCGCCATAAGACCGGCCTCCCCGTCGGTCTCCTCCATCTGCAGCTCCTCAACTGTCTGCTCCTGGCTAAGCTTCACTCTCCCGGTGTTCTTATATATAACCACTCCCGCAATAATCACCGCCACAACTATGATCATAGCGATAATGCCAATAGCCATTTGCTTCACTTCATCCTCCTTTAGCAATATCCTCCCAAGGCCTCATAGCATTCTTTCATTCTTTCTAAGGGCTCATCTGTGGAGGCTTTCAGCGCCATCAGGCTTTCCGTTTCCTCCACTGCATTATGGTACCAGAGAATAGCCTCTGCATAATCCTTTTTTCCCTGGAAGTATTTTCCCAGCTCCAGGCAAAGCTCGCTGCTTCCCTTCGTAGCCACACCCTTTAATCCATACTTTAAAAGCAGGGGAAAATCCTCAGTCAGCACCGCCTTTCGACAGAGCAGGGCTGCTGCCTTCTGAAAAGCATCACTTTCCGGAGCGTTTACCTCACACAGCTTTTCCAACCAGGAGCCGGCCTTCTTTAAATTATGTACCTGTCCCACAAAATATAACTCCCGCAAATAAATATCCTGCAGTCTTTCGGAAATGGCTTCCCCTTTTTCCAGCATTTTTTCAAAGGCCGTAAGGTCTCTGTCTGCATGCTGGCCCTGGGGCAGATGGGTAATCACAATATCACTGTCAAAAATCACCGGTTCAAGCCTTACTGCCTCATGAATGGGTTCCTGCCAGATAAATTCCCTCTGCCGTTTATACAGCTTGGGGCGAAGCTCCCGGTCAAAATTATATATACTGGTTTGGGAAAGCTGATTTCCATAATACATCTGTACGATTTCCACCTCCGGAAGAAGCGCCTCCTTCAGCAGCAGAAATTTTCTCCGATTCTCTTCATCCATAACCTCATCCGCATCAGCCGCATAAATGTATTCACAGGAGGCCTTGGAAAAGGAAAAATTTCTTGCGTCACTAAAGCTTCCGGTCCAGGCAAACTCATAAAGCTTATCCGTATATCGGGCCGCAATTTCTCTGGTTCGGTCAACAGAGCCGGTGTCTACGATAATCAATTCCTCATACAGCCCCTGAAGGCTGTCCAGGCACCTAGCCAGCACTGCTTCTTCATTTTTTACGATCATACAAACACTGACGGTTGCCATCTTCTGTCCTCCTGTCAGGCAAATACCTGCCCGATTGCTTCCTTAAGCTCCTCCATAGTTTCCAGCTCATTCACTCTTTTTCGCAGCTGGGCTGAATGGGGAAGTCCTGTGGTATACCACCCGATATGCTTTCGCATCTCCCGTACAGCCGTATATTCTCCTTTATATTCCATCAACAGACCGGCATGCCGTAAAATAGTATCCCGCATTTCTTCCATGGTAGGACGGGCCAAGGGCTCACCCTTTTCCAGCTGATATAAAATTTCACGAAAAATCCAGGGATTTCCCCTGGCTGCCCGGGCAATCATCACTCCGTCACAGCCGGTCTCCTTCATCATTCTCAGGCAGCTGTCTGCATCCGTCACATCTCCGTTTCCCAGTACAGGAATAGACACCGCCTCTTTAACTCTGGCAATAACCTCCCAGTCTGCTTTTCCCGAATAATACTGTTCCCTGGTTCGTCCATGGATACCTATGGCAGCCCCTCCGGCATCCTCGACAATTTTGGCAATTTCCACTGCATTTATACTATTCTCATCAAAGCCCGTGCGAATCTTCACCGTCACCGGCTTCCGGATAGCTTTTGCGGTTTTTTTTACAATTTCTCCAATAAGTCCGGGATTCTTCATTAGTGCTGAGCCCTCCCCGTTATTGACAATCTTGGGCACGGGACAGCCCATATTAATATCCAGAACGGAAAAGGGTCTGTCTTCAATCTGATGGGCAATTTCACTGATAATATCCGGATCGGAGCCGAAAAGCTGTAAGGAAACAGGCATTTCCTTCGGATGAATCTCCAAAAGCTTTTCCGTATTCTTATTTTTATACATAATGGCCTTGGCACTGACCATTTCCATACCGATCAATCCCACTCCCTGCTCCCTGCACAGCAAACGAAAGGGCAAATCCGTTACTCCGGCCATTGGTGCCAGAATAAGGGGGTTATCTAGAGTTACATTACCGATTTTTAACTGTGTCACTCTTCTTCTCCTGTCTGATCGGTCTCCCGCAATAATTCGCTTACCTCTTCCTTTAAAAATACCACACGATAGTAAAGACTTAAAGATTCCAGCAGCTCCTGTCTGGTTCTGCGGATTTCCCTGACCAAAAGACCACTTCCGATTTCATCATAGTAATAGTCATCCTCTGCTGCATCCGTTTCAATCATCAGTGTTCCATCCGGCTCAAAAACGAAGGTAATAATCCCTCCTATCTCTTCGGTAAAAAGTACACAGATAATGTTCAGCTCCTTCTGTATGCTTTCCGGAATCCTGGAAAATTCCTGATTAAAATAGTATTTCTTATCATAGGCATTTGCACCGCAAAGCACAATTCTTTCTTCTGCCATAACGAAACTACCAACTTCCTCTTTCTTCTCTATTCCCGGCTTACTAAATCTCTGCTCCCAAAGTCGCCGCCATCACCGCCTTGATGGTATGCATGCGATTTTCTGCTTCATCGAAGACCACGGAGGCAGGAGATTCAAAGACTTCATCCGTAACCTCCATCTCCTGAATACCAAACTGAGCGGCAATCTTTGCACCGGTGGTTGTATTCAGATCATGAAAAGCAGGAAGACAGTGCATAAAAATGGCATTTTCACCTGCATTTTCCATAACTGCTTTATTTACCTGGTAGGGCTTCAATTCCCGTATTCTGCTTTCCCAAATCTCTGCAGGCTCTCCCATGGATACCCAGACATCGGTATATACCACATCCTGATTCGCAGTGGCCTTTTTCACCTCCGATTCCAGAGTAATGCTTCCTCCGGTCTTGGCCGCAATGTCCTGACAGACCTTTACCAGCTCATCTGAAGGAAAGTATCCCTCCGGAGCGCAGGCCGTAAAATGCATCCCCATTTTTGCACAGGTAACCATCCAGGAATTTCCCATATTAAAACGGGCATCACCCATATAGACCAGTCGAACACCCTTCAGTCTTCCCAGCTGCTCCTTAATGGTCAGCAAATCCGCCAGCATCTGTGTGGGATGAAATTCATCCGTCAATCCGTTCCATACCGGAACTCCCGCATACTTTGCCAGCTCCTCCACTATCCTTTGGCCAAAGCCCCGATATTCAATTCCTTCATACATTCTTCCCAATACCCTGGCCGTATCTGCAATACTTTCCTTTGCCCCCATCTGCGAAGCCGCAGGATCAAGGTAGGTGGTTCCCATTCCCAGGTCATGGGCAGCCACTTCAAAGGAGCATCGGGTTCTGGTACTGGTCTTTTCAAAAATCAGAGCAACATTTTTCCCTCTTAAAACATCCACGGGAATCCCCTGCTTTTTCTTTTCCTTGAGCTTAGCCGCCAAGTCTACCAGATAAAGAATCTCCTCCGGTGTATAATCCAATAATTTTAAAAAATGTCTTCCTTTCAGGTTCATCCCGTTTTTCTCCTTTTCTTCAATAATAAATAACCTACCACATATTTCCTCTATCTTCAAGGAATCTAAACCATAAACTCTGAAAAAAATACACCTTCCTCGGCAGAATTACTGCCTCAGAAGGTGCTTTACTTCTATTCATCATCATTGATTTGGCCGATTTTATTTTCTTTACCAGAAGACATGATCGCCAATTACCTGTCCCTCATGTCGTCCCGCTCTTCTAAAATGCATTGCTCCGCCTACCGTACTTTCTCCATTCATGGCTGCCCTGGCTGCCTGTAAACAGCTTTCCGGCACTCCGCTGACTGCCAGCTCTTCCACTCTGCCGGTTACGGTAGGGGTAAACTGTCCGGAAGCGTAAATGACACCGGCAATGGTGTTCGGATAGGCTCCACTGTTCACCCGATTCATTACCACGGCTCCAACAGCTACCTGACCCTCATAGGGCTGATTGCCTGCCTCCATATAAATCAACGCGGCAAGAAGCATATCATCCGTAGTTCCGATAACGGAGGTTCCCTCCTTTACGATCAGCTTCTGTCTTTCCTTACGTTCCCTGATTTCTCTTTCCTTAATTTCCTCAAGTGTTTCCCCATGGTCGATGGTAAACTCCAATGTCACATAATCTGCGGAAATATATCCCAATGCACCACCGTATTCAATGGCAACCCACTCATCCGTGGTGTAATCCATTACAGCCTCATACACCTCTCCGTCATTGACCTGGTCCCATATGGCAGCCTCTGTACTGGGCTCCTTACGGATATTCAGCCCCGAGGCATGCACCGTAGCATTATAAACTCCTACCTGCTCAGCCAACTGAAGTGCCTCTTCTCCGAAAAGAAGATAATCATTGCTGGCCCAGCCAATCAGATTACCGGACTGAATCTTTGTCCATCCATCTCCTCTCTCCAAAATTGTTCCTCCGCAGTCCGCATACAGTAAACCTATTTTTGCTGAATCTGCCGAGGGTTCCTGCCTGATATTCATGGATTCTCTGACATTTGCCATAACCAGGCTGTATTTTTCTTCGTATTCCGCCGCATACTCTGCCAGCTCTTCTTCCGTCATCACATTGATGGAATCAAGAACAGTGGCAGCACCCGCATTCATGGCGGCTAAAACCTCTGTCTGTGCCGCTTCTACTTCGGTTGTCATTGTACCGGCCACTACAACAACCATAAGCAGAAGACCCACTAAACGAGACAGGGCTTCTCTGCTTTTTGTCTTCATTCAAACCTCCAGATAGTGACTTATTAATAAAATAAGTCACTTTTTTACAAGTTGTTACAACATTATTAAAAAATGTTACAGACCATATCCTAGCAGAGAAGCCAATATTTGTCAAATCAGATTTTTTTTGAACGCTCTATACAAGCCTCTAAAGCCCCAAAAACAGCGGCTTTCATGCCCTTTTCCTCCAGTACTTTTACCCCACATATAGTGGTTCCTGCAGGTGAACATACCATATCCTTTAATACTCCCGGGTGTTCTTCTGTTTCCAGCATTAATTTGGCACTTCCCAATACTGCCTGCCCTGCCATCCTGTAAGCAAGCTGTCTTGGCATTCCTCCGGCCACTGCCGCATCTGCCATTGCCTCCATAAACATAAACACATAGGCCGGTGAGCTTCCCGATAAGGCTCCCACCGTGTCCATCAGGCTTTCCGGCACCTGATAGCAGGCTCCACAGCAGTCAAAAATTTTTCTTGTCAGCTCTTCGTCCTCCTCTGTCACCAGTGTATTCCCGCAAAAGGCCGTACATCCCTCCCCCACCAGTGCCGGAGTATTGGGCATGGAACGAATCAGTCTGCAAAAAGGGCCTAATTCCTGCTCCAGCCAGCTGATGGTTTTTCCTGCCGCTACGCTGATGATCAGCTGCTCCTTCTTTAAAAATGGCCTGATTTCCTGAATCACCCCCGACAGCATCTGCGGCTTTACCGCCAAAAACAGAACCTGGGCCCATCTGACAACCTCAGTATTATCTGTAGTAATTTCTACTCCGTATTTTTCCTGTATTAGTTTTAACGGCTCCTCCTGTCTGCGGGAAACCATGATTTCTCCACTCTCACATAAATTTTTCTTTAACATTCCGCCCAAAATGGCAGTAGCCATGTTGCCGGCTCCGATAAATCCGATTTTCATTCCTGCTCTTTCTCCTTTTTTATTTCATATTCCGTTGTCTGACTGCTTCATAAAGAAGTATGGAAGTCGCAGTGGCAGCATTCAGGGATTCCACCCGTCCCCTCATGGGTATCTTCATGTAGTTTCCTGCTGCCCGAGCCGTTTCTTCCTTTAATCCCTTTGCTTCATTTCCGATCAAAAATGCACAGCCACTACTGAAATCCTCCTGGTAATAAGCCCTTTCTCCCCGCAGATGGGCCGCATAAACTGTTATCCTTTTTTGGTGCAGCCGATGGACTATCTCCGGCAGGCTCTCTGTATAGAAAAAAGGAACCCGATAGACAGAGCCCATGGTGGAACGTATGGTTTTGGGATTGTAAATATCCACCGTTCCCTTACTCATAATGACTCCGTCTGCTCCCGCCCCCTCTGCCGTCCGAAGCATGGTACCCAGATTCCCCGGATCCTGAATATCCTCCAATAGTAACAACAAAGGCTTTTCCCTTTTCAGAAGCTCATCCAGGTCATAATGATACTGCCGGATAACGCAGAGGATACCCTGGGGCGTTCCGGTATCAGAGACCCGTTCAAACAAAGAATCTGCCAGAACCTCTACCCGGCAGAGAGCAAGCTTCTCTCTTATATCTTCCTTTTCCTTCAGCTTCAGAAAAAAAGAATGGGAAAGCCAGACCTCTCTGATTCTGCCAGGATCAGCCTCCATAAACATCTTGCTTCCCTCCGCCACGAAGACATCCTGCTCCTTTCTGGCTTTTCCTTTCTTAACCAGATTGATTAAATTTTTAACTTTCGGATTGGTTGATGCTGTTATCACCGCTTACTCCTTCTATATAAAACAGCAGATTTGAACAGATGAAAAAAAGAGCCGGCGCATTCACGCCGGCTGCCTGTAATCAATCGTTTCCGGACAACAGTCTGCTTACCTCATATTCGTATTCCGGAATATCTTTTTGCATCTGTAAGGCTTCCTCAATATCATAATCCACAAATTCTCCGTGCTGGTAGCATACTACCCGGTTGCTCTTACCGCTGCAAAGCAAATCAGCTGCATAGGCTCCCATAATAGAGGCATAGTAACGATCCTTACAGGTAGGGCTTCCCCCACGCTGCATGTAGCCTAAAATGGTAGCTCTGGTCTCGATTCCCGTAGCCGCTTCTATTCTTCGTGCCATGGAAGTGGAATGGCCGATTCCTTCTGCATTGATAATCAGATGATGAGTTTTTCCCCGTTTTCGGTTACGGATAATATTATTAATAATACTCTGTTCATTATAATCATATTTTTCCGGAAGAAGAATATCCTCCGCACCATTGGCTATTCCGCACCAAAGGGCTAGATAGCCTGCATTTCTTCCCATAACCTCAATAATGGAACATCTTTCATGGGAGGAAGAGGTATCCCTTACCTTATCAATGGCCTCCATCGCCGTATTTACCGCAGTATCAAAGCCAACGGAATATTCCGTACAGGAAATATCCAGATCGATAGTCCCGGGTACACCTATGGTATTGATTCCCTGTCTTGCCAGTGCTCCCGCTCCCTTATAGGAGCCATCACCACCAATAACCACAATTCCGTCAATTCCATGCTTCCTGCAGATTTCAGCTCCCAGCTTTTGTCCCTCTTCTGTGGTGAACTGCTTACACCTTGCCGTACCCAGAATCGTTCCTCCGCGCTGGATAATATCAGACACGCTGGATGCCTGCATCTCAACGATTTCTTCATTTAAAAGCCCCTGAAAGCCCTTTTTGATTCCTTTAACGTCAATTCCTCTGGCGAGGGCCTTTCTTACCACTGCACGAATGGCAGCATTCATACCGGGAGCATCTCCGCCGCTGGTCAATACACCGATTGTTTTAATCTCCTGAGACATACAAACCTCCATTGTTTTGTTTTCCGGACGATAACATTTTACCTCTTTTTTTCCTGTATTTCAAGTCACTCTTAGCCCACTACCCGAACATTCTCTTCTCCGAAAAGTCCCTCCAGTGTCTCCACCAGTACCGGAGCCGCCGTTACATTCCTTCCCGGAGGCAGAGTCTTCATGGCTCTGGATTCCTCCACATAGATTACCACCTGATCCTTTCCTTCATAGGCCGACAGCTGCTTCATCAGCTCTGTCTCTCCTTTCCGATAATCTTCCATGGTGGCAAACTTAACCCACAGCTTTTTGGGAACCTCATCAAAGCTCTGTATACTTTCACAAATCAGCTTGCCGTCTTTTTCATCCTCCACGTCCACTCTTCCCCGTAAAAATACTTTATTATCTTCCACAATCCGGTCTGAATACTTCTCATAGGTCTTAGGGAAAACCACCACTTCAATACTTCCCACCAAATCTTCTACCTGCAGAAAAGCCATTACCTGATTATTCTTTGTATATTTGATTTTTTTATCCGTAATCATTCCTCCGATGGTCACTATACTTCCTTCTTTCACGGATACATCACCGGTTTCCTCACTGCGATAAAAATCTGCGGTAGTATTGGTAATCTGTTTTCTCCACAGCTGTTCATACTCCTCTAAAGGATGTCCGCTGATATAGATTCCCAATACTTCTTTTTCAAAAAACAACAGCATTTCTCTGGAATATTCTCCTACATCCGGCATCTGGATATCGAAGTCCTTCTTATCCTCATCTTCTACCAAATCAAAAAGAGAGATCTGCCCGGCCATATTGTTCTTCTTATCCTGGTGAATATGCTCAAGAATCTGTATATATACACTCATATACTGCTTTCTGGCTCCCCCCAGACTGTCAAAGGCACCTGCCTTAATGCAGTTCTCAATTACCCGCTTATTCAGCTCACCCTTTTCATCCCGGGTAATAAAATCCTGCAGATTGCTGTAGGGTCCTCTTACTCTTCTTTCCTCCACAATGGCTTCAATTACCGGTCTGCCTACTCCTTTGATGGCAGTCAGGGCATAACGGATAGAATCCCCGGTAACCGAAAATCCGGCTTCTCCCTCATTTATATCCGGAGGAAGGATTTCAATTCCCATCTGACGGCAGGTCAGAATATATTCCGAAACCTTTCCCGGATTATCAATGACTGAGGTCAATAAGGCCGCCATAAACTCTACCGGATAGTAATACTTCAGCCAGGCGGTCTGGTAAGCAACCACTGCATAACAGACTGCATGGGATTTATTAAAAGCATATTTGGCAAAGTCCAGCATATCGTCATAAATACCCGATGCCACTTTTTCCGATATACCATTTGCCAGACAGCCCGGCACCCCTTCCTCAGGATTGCCGTAAATAAAATTCGCTCTCTCCTTCTCCATTACCGACTGCTTTTTCTTACTCATGGCACGTCTGAGCAAATCACTTCGTCCCAGGGTATACCCCCCAAGATCACGGACAATCTGCATAACCTGCTCCTGATAAACGATACAGCCGTAGGTGGGGGAAAGAATAGGCTCCAGCTGCGGGCAGGAATAGGTGATGGAATCGTGATTATCCTTTCCCTTAATGTATTTGGGGATGAAGTCCATAGGCCCGGGACGGTAGAGGGAGATTCCCGCAATAATATCCTCCAGGTTCCTGGGCTTTAGCTCCTTCATGAAGCTCTTCATTCCTCCGCTTTCCAGCTGAAATATCCCGTCTGTCTTTCCTGTACCGATGGAGGCAAAAACCGCTTTATCGTCATAGTCCAAAGCATCCACATCAATATGAATACCATGCTTTTTTTCAATATTGTCCACAGCGCTTTGAATTACGGTGAGTGTTCTCAGCCCCAGAAAATCCATCTTCAAAAGGCCCAGCTCTTCCAGCGTCGTCATGGTAAACTGCGTGGTAATGGAGCCGTCAGCACCTCTGGATAAGGGAACATAGTTATCTGCAGCTTCAGGACAGATAACCACACCCGCGGCATGCATGGAGCTGTGGCGGGGAAGACCCTCCAGCCGCTTACAGTGGTCAATAAGAACCTTGACCTGCTGATCCTCTTCATAAAGCTTACGAAACTCCGGATTAATTTCCAGGGCACGGTTAATGGTAATATTCAACTCATTGGGCACCATTTTGGCAATACTGTCTACATAATTATAAGGCAGATCCATTACCCGTCCCACATCCCGGATAACCCCCTTTGCAGCCATGGTACCAAAAGTGATAATCTGCACCACCTTATCCAAACCGTATTTTTCTCCCACATAATCAATAACCTCCTGCCTGCGTTCAAAGCAGAAGTCAATATCTATATCCGGCATGGAAACGCGCTCAGGATTTAAAAACCGTTCAAACAGCAGAGAATATTTTATAGGGTCAATATTGGTAATATGCAGACAGTAGGCTACTATACTTCCTGCAGCCGATCCCCTGCCCGGCCCTACCGGTATCCCCTGATTTCTGGCATAATTGATAAAATCCCAGACAATCAGAAAGTAATCCACATATCCCATATTGTCAATTACACCGAGTTCATAATCCAGACGCTGCTTCAGGGTCTCTCCCGTTTCTCCTGCCGGTTGATCATGATCCTTTCCATAGCGTTTTGTCAAACCGTCATAGCACAGCTTGGTCAGATATTCCAATGCGGTATAGCCCTCCGGCACCTCAAAATGGGGCAGCTTTGTTTTTCCAAATTCAATTTCCACATTGCATCGATCGGCAATGCGCTGACTGTTTTCTATCGCTTCCGGGGCATAGGGAAACAGAGCTTTCATTTCCTCTTCACTCTTGACATAGTATTGGCCCCCTTCATAACGCATACGGTTTTCATCTGCCAGCCGTTTTCCTGTCTGGATACACAGCAAAATATCATGGGGCTCCACGTCCTCGGCATAGGTATAGTGAACATCGTTGGTTACTACCAGAGGAATATCCAGCTGCCGGCTCATCTTAATCAGCTGCTGATTTACCCCTGCCTGCTCCTTCAGCCCATGATCCTGCAGCTCCAGGAAGAAATTATCCCTGCCAAAGCACTCCTGATACTTCAGTGCCGCTTTTACGGCCTCGTCATAAAGTCCTCTCAGCAGGTTCCTTGGCACCTCTCCTGCCAGACAGGCCGAAAGAGCAATAATCCCTTCATGATATTCTTGCAATACCTCCATATCTACTCTGGGCTTATAATAATACCCTTCGGTAAAGCCCCTGCTGACAATTTTCATCAGATTGGCATAACCGGTGTTGTTCTCCGCCAAAAGAACCAGATGGTGGTAACGATTCTCCCCACCCCCCATCTCCTTATCAAAACGGGAACCGGGAGCCACATAAACCTCACAGCCCATGATCGGCTTAATTCCCTCTTCTCTTGCAGCCCGGTAAAAATCAATGGCTCCATACATTACGCCATGATCTGTAACGGCAGCGCTGTCCATGCCCAGCTCTTTTACCCGCTTGACATATTCTTTGATTTTATTGGAACCGTCCAGCAGACTGTACTCTGTATGGACGTGTAAATGCGTAAATGCCATTTAAGCCTTCCTCTCTCTTCATCCTATAAAATTACTATAGGGGGCATGGCCAAAAAATACAAGAAAAATCGGGAAAAAATATACCCTTTAAAAAAGTAAAAAGAGGATGCTGCAAAAGTCAATAAAATGACTTAAGCCACACCCTCCTTAACAAGTTCAAGCTTTACAGATACTTTTTTAAATCCTTCACTTTATTCAGTTCTTCCCAGGGAAGCTTCAGATCATTGCGTCCAAAATGCCCATAAGCAGCTGTCTGCTTATAAATGGGACGGCGAAGGTCTAACATTTTAATAATACCTGCGGGACGAAGATCAAAGTTTTCACGAACGATTTCCACTAACCGGCTGTCCTCCAGCTTCCCTGTACCGAAGGTATCTACCATAATGGAGGTAGGCTGTGCTACACCGATGGCATAGGATAACTGGATTTCACACTTATCCGCAAGTCCTGCTGCCACTATGTTTTTTGCCACATAACGGGCTGCATATGCTGCTGAACGGTCTACCTTAGTACAGTCCTTTCCGGAGAAGGCACCACCCCCGTGACGGGCCATACCGCCATAGGTATCTACAATAATCTTACGTCCAGTAAGGCCGGAATCCCCATTGGGTCCTCCGATTACGAAACGTCCCGTCGGATTGATAAAATACTTTGTAGCTTCATCCACCAGAGCGGCAGGAATTATGGGATCAATAACATGCTTACGGATATCTGCACGAATCTGTTCCTGACTAACCTGTGCTGCATGCTGGGAAGAAATAACCACAGCGTTTATATGGACAGGCTTTCCATCCTCATCGTACTCTACAGTTACCTGGCTTTTTCCGTCAGGTCTTAAGTAAGGAAGGGTTCCGTTTTTGCGAACCTCTGTTAATCTTCTGGTCAGCTTATGTGCCAGAGCAATGGGATAGGGCATATACTCCTCAGTCTCATTACTTGCATAGCCAAACATCATACCCTGATCCCCTGCACCTATTGCTTCAATATCTGCATCTGACATCTGATTTTCTTTAGCTTCAAGGGCCTTGTCCACACCCAGGGCAATATCTGCTGACTGCTCATCCAATGCTACGATCACACCACAGGTATTGGCATCAAAGCCTTTTTCGGAAGCATCGTAGCCGATTTCCTTAATAGTATTACGAACCACATTCTGGATATCCACATAGCCTTTTGTGGTGATTTCCCCCATAACCAAGACAAGGCCGGTGGTAATCGCAGTTTCACAGGCTACACGGCTATTGGGATCCTGGGCCATCATGGCATCCAAAATGGCATCGGAAATATTATCACAGATTTTATCAGGATGCCCTTCTGTTACCGACTCAGAAGTAAATAATCTTTTTTCCATTGTTTGTCCTCCTTTGGATTAAGAAATAGAAAAGTCCGCTGGATTTAAGCGGACTAAGTTTATGATACTCAAATCCTCTTATTGTTCGAAAAATTCGCTCAGGTTGGCACCTTCCCATCCGGGGGTTGCCGTGGCTTCACAGGTCCTCTGTACCTCCACCACTCTGAATAAGAGAGAATATAAAATATGGAATTTTCATATCTACTGATACATTACTCTATCCCATAGGCATTGTCAAGACTTTTTACCTTGTTTTTCTTGACAATATTCACAAAAATAACTATACTTTTGCTATCAGGTATATTGATTTCAAACAAAAGGAGGCTCAGATGAAAGCAGTCCCTACAACTGGCTTAACCCCGGGTATGACTGTGGGTAAGGATATTTATACCTATAATGATCTGCTGCTTATACCCGAAGGTACAAGACTGTCCGATAAGGCCATTACCAAATTGGCCTTCTACTCTATTCCGTTTATTTACATCAGAAAGGATGAGATACCCAAAGAGGTAATTGCTTCTGAGGATACCTACTCTTCCCGGATAAAGAAAAGTCCGGCCTTTCGTAAATTTACTTCGGAATTTAATAAGGATGTGGATAAGCTTAAGAATGCCTTAAATGATGTTGTAGAGAGAAATACTCCTCTGGATGTTGACGAATTACTCCATGATACGCTTGCTTTGCTCGATAACACTCATGGTTCTATCCATATTTTTGATATCCTTCACAATATGCGCCAATACGATGATATGACCTATGCACACAGTCTCAACGTGGCTCTGATTTGCAATGTTCTTGCCACCTGGCTGGGAATGAATGATGAGGATATCCAATTAGCTACTATATGCGGTCTTCTTCATGATATTGGCAAGCTAAAGATTCCGGAAGTCATCATCAAGAAACCGGATAAGCTGACCAATCAGGAATATAACGTGGTAAAGACTCATACTACGGAAGGCTTCAGTATTCTGCAGAAGTGCCATGTGGATCTTCGTATATCCACCTCAGCCTTACTACACCATGAACGCTGTGACGGCTCCGGCTATCCCTTTGGGCTTACTTCTTCCCAGATTGACCCCTTTGCCAAAATTGTAGCCATTGCCGATGTCTATGATGCCATGACGGCTGCCAGAGTCTATCGCGGCCCTGTATGTCCCTTTTCCGTAATTGCCATGTTTGAGAGCGAAGGAATCCAGAAATATGATGCTAAATACATTCTCACCTTTATGGAAAATGTATTGAACACTTATATTCTCAACAGAGTTCGTCTGACCGATGGCCGCGAAGGTGAGGTTGTCCTGATTAATAAGCGTTTCCTCAGCCGTCCTCTGGTACGATGCGGTAAGGAATACGTTGACTTAAGCAAAGAACCTGCAAAGCTCGCCATAGAAGCAATCATATGACCCTGCACTAAGACAAGCAGAATGAAAATTAGGGTGTGCAAAAATATTCGTATTTTTAATACAAGTATTTTTTACACACCCTCTGTTTTTATTCTATTTGACAAAAGCCCATTAACCTATTTTCAGCTTAAACTTCTGAATATCTCTTTCCGTTTCCACCCGTTCAATCTGGGCTCCCAGATTCTGTAGCTTCAGATCAAAATCCTCATATCCCCTCTGCACATACTGGATTTCATCAATCAAAGTAAAGCCCTCTGCCGCAAGACCTGCCAAAACCAGGGCCGCACCGGCCCGCAGGTCAGGAGCACTGAGACTGGCCCCGGTATAGCGGGATACTCCGTTAATAATTGCAGTATTCCCTTCTACCTTGATATTGGCCCCCATTCTGGTCAGCTCATCCACATACCGGAAACGATTTTCAAAAATACTTTCGGTGACGATGCTGGTTCCCTGGGAAAGCCCTAAAGCTACCGCCATCTGAGGCTGCATATCCGTGGGAAATCCGGGATAAGGAAGGGTTTTTACATGCGTATGATTCAATGGTTTTGAAGCCACTACCCGAACCGCATCATCAGATTCCTCTACTTCACAGCCAATTTCCATCAGTTTTGCGGTAATAGACTCCAAATGCTTGGGAATCACATTCTTTACCGTAATATCCCCTTTTGTCACCGCCGCTGCAAACATGAAGGTACCTGCCTCAATCTGATCCGGAATAATGGTATATTCCGTCCGATGAAGACTGCTTACTCCTTTAATACGGATAACATCCGTACCGGCTCCCTTAATGTTGGCACCCATACTATTTAAAAAGTTGGCAAGGTCTACCACATGGGGCTCCTTAGCTGCATTTTCTATAATGGTTTGCCCTTCTGCCATTACCGCTGCCATCATAACATTTATTGTTGCCCCTACGGAAACCACGTCCATATAAATGTGGCTCCCCTTAAGCTGATCAGCCTCTGCAGAAATCAGTCCGTGGGCAATATCCACTATGGTTCCCAGGGCTCTCCAGCCTTTAATATGCTGGTCTATGGGGCGGCTTCCAATATTACAGCCTCCCGGAAGCACTACCTCTGCCTTTTTATATTTACCCAGAAGGGCTCCGATCAAATAGTAGGAGGCTCTGATTTTTTTGATAAAATCATCCTCAATCACATGCGCATGAATCTGTGAACCGTTAATTTTAACGGTATGTCTGTCTACTCTTTCAATAATGGCACCAATACTCTCCATTGCCTGCATCAATGCATGGGTATCCCTTACGTCCGGGACATTCTCTATCACAACGGTTTCATCCGTCATGATCGCAGCAGCCAAAATGGGCAGGGCTGCATTTTTAGCACCGCCGATTTCCACTTCTCCAACCAGAGGATTTCCACCTTTTATAACAAACTGTTCCATCGTTTACCTCTTATAAACATTTTCAAATCCAAGTATCATCAAGATAGTATAGCACATTATTCAGTTTTGTAAACCTGCAAACCTTTGTTTGCCCTTCTTTCTTAGCTCTAATTTAAATAATCAAGCGGGTTCACAGCCACACCATTGATCCGTATTTCAAAATGCAAATGAGGCCCTGTACTTACACCGGTATTTCCACTTAAGGCAATTCTCTGTCCCTGCTTTACGGTCTGCCCCACAGATACCTGCACTTTACTCAGATGTGCATAGCGGGTTTCCGTTCCTCCGGGATGCTTAATATAGACTACATATCCATAGCCTCCGTACCAGCCCGCTCTGGTAACGGTACCACCGCTGGATGCGTAAACCGCTGTTCCTGTAGGTACACCCCAGTCTATACCCTGGTGATTACTGGAGGCGCCTCTTGTGGGTGAGGTTCTCCGTCCAAACCTTGAGGTCAGACGTCCTCCGGAAACAGGTTTAATATAGGTAGGAGGTATCTTAGTTCCCCGTTCCACAATTTTGGGAACTGCCTCCATTACCACCTCTTCCTTAATGATTTCCTTACTGATTTCCTTATCGTTTCTATAGGTTACCTGTGCCACAACCTTACGGAAACCGGTGGACGGTTCCTGCCTGGTAACCTCTTCCGTCGTATACCAGTCATCATTATCCAGATAAATTACTTCCGCATCATATGCCTCTTCCAGATATACCTGTTCAGTGCGAACCACCGACAATTCAGGCTCAGGGACGGTTACAATCAGCTCTTCACCGATACGAATCGTAGAATTTTCATTTTTAAGGTTCTCATTTAATTCTATGATTCTCTCGATAGAGATGTTCGTCTTTTCCGCAATCTTCGATAAAGTATCTCCGGAAATTACCTCATAGGTAGTATTAACTTCCTGCTCCTTCGTTACCTGTTCTATGGCCTCCGTTAAGGGGGTCAGCTCACTCTCCATGAGAAAAGCCTCTACAACCTCCACATCTTCTGCGAAATCCATGGCCATCAGCCCATAATCATAATCCTCGAAGTCCTCTCCGATATCCGAATCCACCTCTTCAAACATCTCATCAAAGTAGGCCTCAATTCCTCCCTTCCAAAAAGCCGGGATCCCTTCCTCCTCCTTCTCCTCGTTTTTTATTACCTGGGCAGTAAGAGCACTCAGCTCCCGGGAAGGATCCAGAATCAGCTTCACCCCATATTGGTTTTTTTCATCAAACTTGTCCAATGCCGCCTCCAGAAGAGAAAGCACCTCCGTGGAGGAAGCGAGGTTGACCGTATAATCCTTAATTTTAACGGTATAAGCCCTCTTTAATGTCTGAACGGAGCTTTCCTTCAACACATCTGTGATTCTGCTCAATAAAGCTTTATCCCGATCAATTTCCCCGAAGACAACCTCCTTTGACTCCACCTCTAAATCCATTCTGATATACTGAATATCCCCGGAATCCCCTGCAACAGCTCTCCTGCTTCGGCTGATCAGATTATCAATTTTTTCGCGGGAATCCGTCCTTCCGATCAGGGTACCATTTATGGAAAAGGTAAAAAGATTATCCCCCGCTTCCAGCGGTTTAACCAGATTCGGCAGGAAAAAGACATAAAAAAAAGCGGAAAAAATCGCTGTTCTTAAAAAGCTTATCCGTAGTCTTTTATAATATTTTGTTATTTTTATCATAATTATTATCCAACTATATTCTGCAAAAAAGAAGTCAGGCTTCTATTTCTAATTTATTCCATGTAACAATTTTGTAACAACTCTATCATAACAGTATTTTTTTTCCTTGTAAAGTAAATCTTATGGTATACTGTAAATAGTAAAAGCGTATACGAATCCGTATGTTGAAAAAGGAAGGTGGAGAATGGAACCGATTATTTTCCATATCGATGTAAATTCAGCCTATCTGAGCTGGACAGCAATTACCCTCTTAGAACAGGGAAGCAGTGTGGATCTGCGTCAGATTCCCTCCGTGATCGGCGGTGATCAAAGCAAGAGACACGGCGTAGTGCTGGCTAAATCCCTCCCGGCCAAGGCCTACGGTATCCAAACCGGCGAACCTATTGTCAATGCTTTTCGGAAATGTCCATCCCTTACTCTGGCATCTCCGGATCATAAAATGTATTCCGCCCGTTCCCGTCAGCTGATGGAGTATCTTGCTTGCATCTGCCCTTCCATAGAGCAGGTCAGCATTGATGAATGTTATATGGATTTTTCTCCTATTGCCCATCGCTATACTTCCTATATGGAAGCCGCCAATGAGATTAGAGAGGCTGTTTTCCATCGCTTTCATTTTACGGTAAATATTGGAATTTCCAACAGGAAGGTTCTGGCAAAAATGGCCTCGGATTTCCAAAAGCCCAATCGTATACACACTCTCTTCACCGATGAAATCCAGAAAAAATTGTGGCCCCTTCCCGTAGACCGCCTGCATATGTGCGGCCGCTCCAGTGTGGAAGTGCTCCGCAAGCTGGAAATTCTTACCATAGGGGAGCTGGCAAAGGCCAATCCCGCTGTGTTAACCGCTCATTTAAAAAGTCATGGTATGCTGCTTTATCATTACGCCAACGGAATTGATCCCTCGGCAGTAGAAACGGCTCCCAATGCTGCCAAAGGCATAGGCAATTCCACTACACTGAGCTCGGATGCAGTCTCCCGCGAGGAAGCCCTGCCTATTCTTTTGTGGTTATCCGAAAGTGTTGCCGCCCGGCTTCATAAAGCCGGACAGTCAGCCTCCATGATCAGCTGCGAAATTAAATACAGTACCTTTCGCAGCGTATCTCACCAGACTACCTTATCCACACCCACCGATTCCGCCAATAAAATTTATGAAACTGCCTGTCTGCTATTCGATGAATTATGGGATCATTCCCCCATCCGTCTTCTGGGCATCCGAACCTCTAAACTCATCTCCGCAGAAGAACCGGTTCAGCTGAATCTTATGGACCTTAAGATACTGAATGAACAACAGCGGCAGAACACAAAGCAGCAAAAGCTGGAACAGGCTCTGAATAAAATCAGGCAAAAATACGGCGATGATGCCGTCATCCCGGGAAGCCGCTTGAAGTGAATGGGACAGGAAAAAGCCCCTGCCCGGAGCTTACTTTTTACGCACAGAATAACCGAACCTCCCCAGCTCTTCCCCCAGCGAAAAATAGGTTCCGTGGGAATAAGCAACCAGATGGCTGTCCTCCAAATGAAACTTTCCCTTTTGATCCATATACTTTTCCTCGGCATGGACGGCAACAATTTCTGCTAAAAACATATGATGGGTGCCCAGCTCAAGGATCTGCGTCACCTTACATTCCAGATTCACCGGGCTTTCCTTGATTCCCGGTGCACCGATTATGGTAGAAGGCATAGGAGTAAGATTCATTTTTTCCCATTTATCCACATCTCTTCCGCTGACCACTCCGCAATAGTCTGTGGCTCTGACCAGCTCTTCCGTGGTAAGATTAATTACAAACTCTCCGGTTTCTCTAATCATATGATAGGAATAACGTTCCGGCCTTACCGAAATCGATACCATAGGTGGAGAGCTGCAGACCGTTCCCGCCCAAGCTATGGTTAAAAGATTGGGCTTCCCGGTCTTTCCCTGACAGCTCACTAAAACCGCCGGCACCGGATAAAGCATATTTCCCGGCTTCCAGGTTTGTTTTGCCATATTTCTCTCCTCTGCTCCCTAAAATACTCCGCAAATATCCAGAATTTGAATGATCACCCCGGCTGCCGCAGCTAAAAGAGTAAGAACCAGCATCCATCTGCTTTTCTTATAATACTTCTCTGCAGTCGCTTCCTGGGCCGCCAAAACCATCTCTGACTTTGCCTTGCATTCTTCTACTATAACAGCTTGTACATTCCGATAAACCTTAACATTCTCTTTATGCAGAAAATCATCTGCCTGTTTAAACCATTCCTCAATTGCCTTCTGGTTCTCCTCCTGCTGCTTAAACAGTTTTGATAATTCCGCTTCTACTCTGCTACCACCGCTTTCGGCCGCAATCTGCGTAATCTTCTCCAGGCTTTCCTTCGAGAGGCGCTGAAGGTCTTCTTCAGACTGACGGGTGAGTGCCTTAATGCTCTCTGCAGTCTCCGTATTTCTCAGCTGCAGCTTTCGCATCTCCTGCAGACATTTCTCATATTCCGATACCTGAAGGCGGAGTCTCTTAAGCTCCTGTTCCTCAGCTGCCTGATTTGCTCTTATCACTTCACCGGCAGTAAACTTCTGGGCCAGTTTATCAATAAAGTTATCCATGATTTCCTCCATCTCTGATACACTGTTACACGGTAAGATTAACTGGTGCTATTTTACCATATTCTATGCAATTATACAAACTATTCCGTTTTGTATATATTGCATACTTTTTTTCTTTGTTCATTTTTATTTTTGTTTGAATTAACTATATCTTTACATCCTGTTCATAATTTATTCATATTCTTTTGTTATACTGAGCTTAAGTTAAAAACATCTTCTTTCTCCATTTGTTTAAAAAGCAAATAAGATGAATTTTTTCATAATAGCCCGGGTACCGCAAGGTGCCTGGGCACTCCTCATTTATGGTGATAATTTTTATTCATTTAATCTAAAAAAGGGATACTGCTGCATCCCTTTTTCAGTCTCCATTGGCTATGTCCTGAATCTGTTCGTTCAAGGAAAGCATCTTTCTGTCCAGTGCAGAAACCATAGTGGAGCAATCCACCAGCTCATCCTTAATATGCTGTGGAACATTTCCTTCAAATTTATAATTAATTTTATGCTCCAATGTAGCCCAAAAATCCATAGCCACCGTTCGGATCTGAATTTCCACCTTTGCATGAACAATTCTGTCCGAAAGATAAATAGGAACTGTTACCAGCATATGATAGCTTTTATAGCCGCTTGGTTTGGGCTTTTGTATGTAATCTTTAATCTGTAGAACCCGAATATCACTCTGATTACTGATCATTTCCGCTATTCGGTAAATATCTGAGGTAAAGGAACAGATTACTCGTATCCCCGCAATATCATTTACATATTCCACCATGTTCTGAATCGTAGATTCGTAACCGTTACGCTTCAGCTTCTTAACGATGCTCTCCGAGCTTTTTATTCTGGACTTGATGTGTTCAATTGGGTTATACCGATGAACATGCTGAAACTCATCATTCAGAATTTCCAGCTTAGTCCCCACCTCCTTCAGCGCTGAATTATAAATGAGAATTACTTCGGTCCAGCTTTCCACCGGGGTACTCTCTTTATAGGATATTTCTTCCATTTTAGTCTAATCAACCTTTCTTTCCTTATCCACTTTGACTCGTCTCTGAATTTTCTAATCATTGTCACTAAAATTTTACCATAATATAGTGTAAAATTGTCACTTTTTTCTAATATTTAATAAAACTTTTAGCTTTATGATTCTCTTTTCATCTGGTATACTAAGACAAAAGGAGGAGTTATGCGTATCTGGTTTAAAGTTTTTAAGGATAACCGATTAGTGATGGACACCACCATCGAAAACCATTCTCCCGATACCCGTACTCACAAGGTTTTTCAGGCTGTGGAGGAATGTTGCTATGCCTTTAACCTTTCCAGGCCCATCTGGCTGGAATCCACCATTAAGGATTTTAAGCGCCATGCAAGAGCCCGGTTCACTCCGGATTCCTTTGTGGAAGAAGTGGACTTTGATTATCTGGAAATCCATGTAATAGAAGAGGACTGAAAGGAAAGCCCTGTCTTTCCCTTCAGTCCTTTTGTCTGTTTTACTCAAATGGTACTTCCTTACTCTTCGTAGCCGTTAGGATTATTGCTCTGCCATCTCCAGGAGTCCTCACACATCTGGCGAATACCGTTTTCAGCCTCCCAACCCAGCTCTTCTTTTGCCCTGGTAGCATCTGCATAACAGGTAGCGATATCACCCGGCCGCCTGTCTTTAATCACATAAGGAACTTTTACCTTGTTAGCTTCTTCAAAATTCTTGATGATATCCAAAACGCTGTAGCCGGCACCCGTTCCCAGATTGTAGATTTTCAGCCCCGCTTTCTCCTCAATCTTTTTTAAGGCCTTTACATGGCCCTTTGCCAAATCCACCACATGGATATAATCCCGCACTCCGGTTCCATCGGGAGTATCATAATCATTTCCGAAAACCCCCAGCTCCTTCAGCTTGCCCACAGCCACCTGAGTAACATAGGGCATGAGATTATTGGGGATTCCGTTGGGATTTTCTCCAATCGTTCCGCTCTTATGGGCACCGATAGGATTGAAATATCGTAAAATTACTACATTCCATTCCTGATCTGCCTTCTGTATATCTGTAAGAATCTGCTCCAGCATGGATTTGGTCCATCCATAGGGATTGGTGCAGGTTCCCT
>JBJFFP010000074.1:0-81072 GCA_051891855.1 Lachnospiraceae bacterium
GTCTTAGTGTGCCGTTTCTTACCGCACACTTATTCTCATTCTCCCACCTCCAACAATTCCTGGTTATCAATAATAAAAGATTCTACATGCCTTCTCACCTCTAAGGGAGCACCTCTATTACATTTACCTTGAATCTGATTAATATAATAGCTATTATTCCTTTGAAGAAATTCAATGGTATATCTTTTTTGTGTAGGCTTATAAACAAGAGAATATATAGCGCATCTATCTCCATTTATATAATGTCCATATGAATCTACACAATGTCGCATATAATATCCTTCCGCTATAAGTCTCTTTCTGGTTTTAATCCATTCAAACTCATCTTCGGGCAGCAATTTCCTTAAATTATTAAATACGCTCTTTTTGGGAATTTTAATAATTGGAATATTTCTCTTTTTAGTCATATAATCAACAATAATATCAGCGTGAGCATCTTTTACTTTTTTGGCTGATTTAAAAGATAGTTTGACCTTCTTTTTAAACTGTTTTGACATACTTACATAGTCACGGAAAATAATAAAAGCATCGTGTTCAGAAATGAGAGTTCCATCTTCCTCCATCCAAAAACTATGAGGATCCACTTGCTTAAAAAGAAGATAAGTAAGAAAAAAAATAGAGTAATCATGTTTATAGATAGAAGAAATGTTAGTAGCACCGTGTCTATTCATAAAATCGTAAAATTTGCTTACTTCTTCTTCTGAACGAATATTCTCGCAAAAATTGAGGAGAATGCCCCTATCTTCTTCCTTTACAAGGAAATATGCTTTATAAGTAAGATAATTGATGGAAAGATCCCCTTTGTTCCATTTAATCGGTACATCTCTTTTATACTTTTCATTACATACCTCTTGCATTGTATGTTTCCCATTTAACTCATGTAAATTAAGAGGAATATAAACAGAAGATCTATTCAAAGCTATTCTAATATCTTTGTAAATATAATCTCCTCGTGATATATGAGCATCTATAATAATATCAATAAATTCCTGAAATGGTGCTCCATATTTATTAATTCCTTGCTTTACCATTTTTAGTGACATCATAATCAGTTTATTACTGCATTTTGCTTTTTTATAAAAACCTAAATTATCAAAAAATAAAACGTATTTTTCGTCTTGACATTCATTTTGATAACAAAATTCATAATCTTCTTTCTCGTTATTATTTTTTATAAATGCAGTAACTGATTTAACTTTTTTGAAGTTTAGATTTAAAGCATTTGTAGAAAAAAAATAATTAATAGCACAAGCTCCAGATACATTCAACGTAATCTTTTCTTTTAAATGATATTCTTCTACCATCTTTTTTAACATTTTAAGTGAATTGTTTGGATCAAAAACAAAGCTTTTATTTTCTTTCCCAAAATTCATAGAATTTAACAATAAAAACTTTATTTCCTCCCTTTGCTGTTGCATTACTAAAAATTGAGAAAAAGAAATCTCTTTTTCTATTGCTAATTTTGCACTTTTAAAAGCATCCGATTGATTCCAATTTATAGGAAAAGGCTCATCTGAATTTTTATGAAGCAACTCTTCATAAGTCCATTGTGCATAATTTTCTTTCTCTTTTACTGGGAAGTTACGAATTATTTCTTCTTTATCCGAAAAAAGGTTTTCCCATTTCACTCCCAGTAAAAGAAACTCTTCCAAAACTTTATTGTATTCTTTTTCATCGCCCACAAAAAATTGGGCATATTTTATTGCATCATCCACAGAAATAATATTTCCATCCATAATTTTTACAGTATTTTTTAAAACTCTGAAATACTCATCTCTTATTCCAAAACATAGATTATCTAACTTCATAAAAATTTCTTTGGCATTCTTATTCCCTATTTTCACAATGCAATAAGAAAAAACCCAATCTTTGCTTATTATATCTTTTGCAATATCATATACTTCAAAATCTTCTTCTGATAGAGTAAAAGAATTTGATTTCTTATATTCTCTAAATTTATATTTTAAGAAAACAAAAAGATTATTCAAATCTTTTTATGTTCTTTCACTATTTTCTAAATATTCTATGTAAATCTTCGGGAATCCAACAATTCCTTTCGCAATTTCTAGTATTTTTAATTGTCCTTTTCTCATATCATTTATAAACACACTCTCTCTTCGAAGTCTTTCTGCTGTGGTTCTGTCATTGTGTTTACCTCTCTTTCTGTAAATTTGTAAATATATGTCTTACAGTCTTTTCGCACCAACCATTCCCGATTGCTTTTTTTGCTTCTTGATCTTTCAAGCCGTCTGTATATCCGTCTGGCAGTGTTTGAAGCCTTTCTGCTCCCTGTTTTATACTCTATACTCATAATCTATTTTCCTTTCCAAAACGCAATTATTCTCTTGCATAACTTCTTCCTTATCCTCAAAAAGAATCAGGCAGCCAATGTAGCTGCCTGTTCTTACTCCAATAGATTTGAGGAGGTTCTATTGGAATCTATATTATGCGATTGCAAATATAGCTATTTAAAACGCTTTAAAAACTCGATGAGATAGGTCTCACTGGTAGTTGATTGACAAAACTTCTCATCATAAGTTTTCTTGCCGCCATATTTAGGCTTATTTTTTTCCAGCAGGTGGTAATGAATCTCATCCCTCGTTTCATATACCCATTCATGATCTCTGGCCGGATATTCACAGCAAATAAGTCGGCTGCCATCCGAAAAATCAAATTTATAATAATTAACATCAATATTCTCATCTCGATACCAAAGTCCCCAATCCTTGTAGTTTTTAAGCCATTCTTTTCTCTGATCAGCATTTTTAAGCATCGGAAACTCCGTTTTTTCTTCCTTGTTGCTCTCCAATAAAGGAATAAAACTAATATGCTGTACTTCAGCATTACTTTCTTCTGCATCCCCTTCATTTTGCTCAATAGGAATCTCCCTGAACTCACCATCAATAATCTGGTTTTTGTTCTCAATATCTTCTTCCTTGTCCAAACTGGAGGTATCCTTAAAAAGCTTATTATGATGTTCCCAACACTGATCGCATTCCTTCTGCCCTGCTTTTTGTTCTTCTTCTCCACAGCCCCACTCGCTTCTGGTGCAGCTTGATATCCCATCAGGACAGGTTGTCTTTTTTTCAGAAGTTTTATGCGACGTCGCATAAGAATCCTCCGGCATATATTCCGGAAAATCCTTTTTTATAGAAGTTTGTCCGGGAATATCATTATCTTCTTTAGACGAACATTGTCCAATGGGGATTAATCTGTTGATTTCTTTTACCAAAGTTGACCAGGTAATCTCAGCAGAACCATTTAAAGATATTCCTTTACGGCTACAATCATAGATAAGTCCTTGTGAACTCCCTGAACAGGAAGGTTCTCCAAAATTACTTATTAGATAATCCTTTAATTCTTCCCTATCATCTGCATATACCGTTTTAGCAATAAAATTAGTATAAAAATTCCTTATTGCCATTTCATCCGGCTTCTTAAATTCTTTTATTTCCTTAACACTCATCTGGGGAGACAACTGCTCTATCTTCTCCGGGGCTATTGATACCATCTCAATTAATTGCGAAATGTTATATTCCATAAATCTCTCATCCAGTTCCGGTGAATTTCCATCAACAGAAAACTGTTCACATATATTAATATAACGGGAAGTGGATGACTGTGAAAGATTAAATATATCGAAAGCAAATTCGTTTATATTCTGATATCCGTCCTCCAAAAATAACTCATTATCCCGAATATGCTTTAAGTAAAAGCCGACTTTAACAAAAGACCTCCTCTGCCGGTGAAATTCATCCTGTAAGATATCTACAGCATCTTTGTAGCTTACTTTTGAGGGATTCATTAAGTTTACCTTCCCAAGTGACATTACAGAAAAACCATTTACTGCCATTATACCCCCTCCTCTTCACTTTTAAGAAACTCTGCTGTAAATCCACAATAGGCTTCAGAAACCCTGTTTTTCAGATCGTATTCATAAATACTCTTTCCGTAGGATGGAGCTTCTTCTGCTTTTACGCTCCTGGGAATATAAGTATTGTATATTTTTATATCACTTCCATAAGCATTCTGCAGAATATTTTTTATTCCCTTGAAAGAATTCGTTTGATCATTTACACAAGTATACAATATACCTGCTATTTTAAGAGAACCGTTAAGATCATTGGCGATAATGGAGCCAACCGTCTGGAGCAGCTGCTCTAATCCTCTTACGCTAAAATATTGTGCATGAAGCGGTATGATTACTTCATCAGCTGCGACCAGGGCGTTAATCGCAATCAGATTCAAAGATGGCAAACAGTCAATAATGATATAATCATATTCTTGCTTCAACCTGTTTATATATGTTTTCAGAACCTTTTCTCTACCAAAATACATCGAAATCAATTCTGTTTCTAAAACAGACAATTCAATGTTTGCAGGAAGTAAATCTATTCCTTCTTCATGGTGTTGAATTCCGGTTTTTATGTCAAAATCCATATCTTTATTTATTACTTTTCTAATAATTGTGGAAATGGTAATTTCCATAGAATCTGCGTCATAACCAAGTCCCTGGGTAGCATTTCCCTGCGGATCAAGATCCAGTAAGCAGACTTTTTTGCCCTTGCGGACAAGTCCAATCCCTAAGTTGATACTGGTAGTGGTTTTACCCACGCCACCTTTTTGATTTGCAATCGCGATAACTTTACTCATTACTTTTCCTCCTCTTCAAAGTAAATGATAGTGCCGGATGTATTCGACACCCGGCACAGCATTTATCATGGCTTTTCGTGATATATTATAATTTGCATGATAAATAGAATTAAGTTTCTTTTGCTCATTAAGCAGGTCTTTCAACCAAAAAAAATCACGTTTACACGTGATTTCAGTAAAATGGATATTGGTTTGCTTTCCCCCTTTCCTAATTTAGTTATGTTTATATAGTGGCGGCAGAACAAAAAGCCCGTTCCACTTATGACAATATTCTTCGTGTGGTAAAAGATCCTGAGGTAGCCGACCCCATCCGTTTTTTAAGGCAGAGAGAGATCGTTCATTTTCAACGCTTCGGTGAAGCTTTACGGCGCGTACAGGAGGATTTAGACCCCAAAAATTTCTATCAATACAATCCGGGCTTTGATCGATGTAAAAAATAAAATAAAGCTGTTGCAAACTTTTGATAAATTTGCAACAGCTTTTTACGTCTATCTGCTTTCTCCAAAGAAAAATAATGCCAAAGTACCTGGGCCGGAATGTGCTCCTATTGTAGGCCCCACCTCATTGATTAAAAAGTTCTTGATTCCAAAGCGCTTCTCTACCTCCTCCTTTATCAGCAGGGCATCCTCCAGACAGTCCCCATGACTGATAAAAATAGTATCATTCCTGTCTCTGAAATCTCCGATTTTCTCTTCCATATAGTCTACCAGTGCATGGAGGGATTTCTTCCTTCCTCTCGCTTTGGATAAAGCGGTCAGATGGCCTTCATCATCCACATGCAGTATGGGTTTGATATTGATCATACTTCCCACGATTGCCGTAGCCTTACTTACTCTTCCACCCCGATGAAGATGGAATAAATCGTCTACGGTAAAGGCATGTACCAGATGGAGCTTGTTCTCCTCTACCCATTGTGCAGTCTCTTCCAGTGTTTTTCCTTCTTTTTGAAGCTGCAAAGCTTTATGCACTAAAAGTCCTTCCCCCAGAGAAGCCGCAAGAGTGTCCACCACAATGATTTTGCAGCCCTTATTCTCCTCCATTAATTCCTCTGCCGCTATACAAAAGCTGTTGCAGGTTCCGCTTAGCCCTGAAGAAAAAGCCAAGCAGAGAATCTCCTTACAGTCCTTCAGCTCTTCCTCAAGAACCTTTTTCACATCTTCCGGATTGGCCTGAGATGTGGTAGGCATCATTCCTTTACGCATTTTAGCGTAAAACTCCTTAACCGGCAGCTGCTTATCACCGGTAAATGTCTCCCCATCAATAAGATAGGACAAATGTACAATCTTTAAGTTTTCTCTTTCGATATATTCTTTGGGTAAATCTGTGGTTGAATCCGTAATAATTTTAAACATACTCTATTTATTTCTCCTCTTTCCTTATTCTGATTAATTTCGAACAGACTTATCTTTGCTGACTTGTACTTCCAAAGCCTCCGTTTCTGATTCCATCTGCTTCGTCATCCAGTGTAATTCCGTATTCCAGAAAGATTCCCTGCATAAATCCATCACCCTGCTTCAGCACCAGCTCTTTTCCCTCATTAGAATCATTAGTGATCCTTGCATAAATATGGCCTTCATTATCCGAAAAATAATAATCACTGTCTATGATTCCTACCGTATTATTCAGCTGCAGCCGATATTTAAATCCCAGACCGCTTCTGGGATACAGCTTTAACACCCAGTTTTCTTCCATCTTTACGCGAATACCGGTAGGAATTTTTATGGTCTCACCGGGCTTAAGGCAAAAGTCGAAGGGGCTGAAAAAATCATATCCCGCACTGCCCTTTGTGGCTCTTTTAGGAAGTAAAATCTTCTCATATATTTCTCTGATTTGTTCCTCCCTCAGCTGGGGAAACAAAGCTTCTATTCCCTTTTCAAATTCGGCAAAACCCACCTTAAAAAACTGAGCAATCCTCTGCATGATAACCTCCTTAATTTGTGAAGGGTATCAGAAATCCTCTGATACCTCTGCATTATACCCCTTATTTATAATCACCGCAATGCAAAACAGGAGATTCTTCATTTTCTTTTAGCAGAGAAGCCTGTACATCAATCACTCTCTGATTGGAGCTTCCCTTCCACATGAGCTTAGGATCCTTAAGTTCAACCTTAAATTCTCCATCCACACAGACATCCACATATCGCATTAAGGGCATATTCCTGATTGTCTCCCATTGCGAACCGGTATATAGCCAAATGGTTTTATCGGGATACTTTTCCTTAATTTCTGCCATTAATTCCTTCACTTCCAGACTGTTTGCCGGATGCAGCGGATCTCCTCCGGAAAAAGTTATCCCTGAAATATAGGATTTATCCAGCTGTTCATAAATTTCTGCTTTGGCAGCCTCATCAAACAAAAGTCCTCCATCCGGATCCCAGGTTACCGGATTCTGACATTCCTTACAGCAATGGCTGCAGCCGGCCACCCAAAGTACAACCCTGAGCCCGTCTCCATTAAGCATATCATCCCTGGTTATATTATGATAGCGCATAATTACATGGACTTCCTTTCTGCAATCTCTGCCATTTTTGCATCATTTAATCTGGTGTCTCCGTGAACTCTGGAATAGGATAAATAGCCATTCATCCGGTCAATCTTCGTCAGGTTTCTGCTTCCGCATTTAGGACATACATCCATCTCCAGCTCCTGATGTCCGCAATCATCACAATAGGCCAGACTGAGATTAACTCCTTCATAAAAGCCCATATCCATGGCACGATAAATTAACGTCTTAATTGCCTGAACATTGTAATCGATAGGATATTTTACATACTGAATCTTCCCTCCATTGGAAAGATTCCAGAAACGGTTCTCCAAATCCTGCTTTTCAATAGGTGTAATATCTTCCGTTACATGGCAATGGAAGCTATTGCTTACGTATTCTCTGTCAGAAACGCCTTCGATAATTCCATACTTCTTTCTAAACTGCTGAACCTGCAAACCACAGAGGTTCTCCGCGGGTGTTCCGTAGATAGCATACAAATTGCCATCCTCTTCTTTAAACTGGATAATTCTTTTATTGATATGCTCCATTACTTCCAAGGCAAAAGCACCGTCTTCAACCAGTGATTTACCATTATAAAGCATTTGCAGCTCGTTCAGTGCTGTGATGCCAAAGGAGGCTGTTGCACTTTTTAACAGAGGCTTAATCTTATCCGTAAGCTTCAGATTCCCTCCTAAAAATCCTCCTTCACAATAGGCAAGCGGATTGGTGGATGCACGCATCTCTCCCAGGTAAGCATAGGTACGAATATGTAACTGGCGAATCAGATTAAGGTAATAGTCTAAAACCTCATAAAAGTCTCTGTTTTCCTGTCTGGCCTTAGCTAAAATCATAGGCAGATGTAAAGAAACGGCTCCCACATTGAAGCGTCCCACATACACAGGGGTATCCTTATCGTCTGCCGGGTGCATTCCTCCCCGTTCATACCAGGGAGATAAAAAGGCACGGCAGCCCATGGGAGAAATAATCTTACCATATTGCTTATAAATACTGGCCACATAGCCTTTTCCGGTAAGGCTCAGCCAGTCCGGATACATGGTCTTGGCAGAGCATTCCACACCGGCATCAAAAACATGCTCTAACGGCTTACCGGGCCCGTGAAGATTTTCATCATAAAGAAATACAATCTTGGGAAAAAGAACCGGCTTCTTACACTCCTTCTTTCCCTGCCCGCCTTTTCTCACTCTTAACATCACGATAGTAGCCATTTGTGCAAATTTGCCGATTCCGGTTCCTGCCGTTACAGTAATAAAAGGATAGTCTCCACGACTGCTGGCAACAGTATTAAACTTATACTCCCATCCCTGGAAGCCCTGCTCCATCTCCTTTTCCACATCCTTCATAGCCTCTGCTTCAGCCACCTCCTGCGAAACCCCCAGAGACAAATATTTCTCCTTTAGCTTTCGGTAAGATTTTTCCGCATAGGGTTCCAGTATATTGTCTACACTGGGTACGGTAAAACCGCCATACTGCTGACTGGCTGCACTCAGTACAATATCTCCGATAACATCAAAGGCAACGTCCAAGGTCTTCGGCTCATTGTACCAGATATTTCCCATTTCAAATCCACCGGAAAGCACATTTTCCACATCAAAGAGACAGCAGTTCATGGTATCTCTTCTGGCAGACATATCATGCACATAGATATAGCCGTCTCGACAGGCCTGTATCTCTTCCGTAGTCATAAAAAACTTCTGATAGAGTTCCTTATTCAGCTGATTAAATACAAGACTTCTCTTGGTTGAGACCAGTGCCGAATCCGTATTGGCATTTTCCTTGTCTCCCACATACATGATGGACTGGCTTTTCTTATAAACATCATCCAGCATCCGGACGAAATCCTGCTTATAATTCCGGTAATCACGATAGCTCTTGGCTACAATGGGCTTAACCTCCTCCAGAGCACTCTCCACAATATTATGCATAATGGAAATGGGAATTTCCGTTGTACCCAGATCATCTACCCGATTCACTACGTACTGACAGATATGCCGCTTCTCTTCTTCTGTAAATTTGGTCAATGCACGATAAGCACTTTTTCCGATGGCATTGATTACCTTTTGAACGTTAAAGTCCTCTTTGGTTCCATCTTTTTTTACTACCTTGACCGGCTTCTCAGGACTGTACTCGCTGCCATAATTTACTCCATTCTCCGTGTATTTCTCTGCAAGCAAACTGCTCATTTCTCTTTTCCCTTTCCTTTTTTTACTTGGTTTGGCACCAATAATCTCTTTCTTCTCATCTATTCCTCTGGCCCAGAATATAGTATATTTTTTACAGGCACCACAAGATATTGTGTGTATTTATTAGTATAGTTGTTTAAAAAGAATCTGTCAATGCCAATCTTACCAGGAAATTCCCAAAAAAAGAATGGCTATTCTATCCATAATAGCCATTTCCCTGCCCACCTATTCATATAATCCATATACCATCAATCTATGAACTTTCTGCCGTCTCTCCTTCGACAGCACCTTTTGCATCCTTATTCTTTCTTAACCGAATGCCTATAAATACGGCAATAATTGCTAAAACAACAATAAGCAAAAATAACAACAGATAGGATAAAAATGTATTGATAAATGCAATCATGGTCTTCACCTTACCTTTCTGAATTTAATCATATCACTAAAAAAAGAGGAGTGCAACCGTAATCTGACAAACCTTCCTCTAATCTCCCAGATTATCCTCCAGCAGATTGTCCGAATCTGCCGCCGATGTGGCCAGCTGATCACATCGCTCATTTTCCGGATGCCCTGCATGTCCTTTAATCCATTTAAACTCCACCTGATGAGGTTTAACAGCCTCCAGCATTCTTAACCATAGCTGTTTATTCTTCACCGGTTTTTTGGTACTGGTTTTCCAATGATTCCTCTGCCAGTTTCCCAGCCAGTTCTGATTAAAGGCATCGGTTACATATTTGGAATCGGATACTACCGTGACCTGACAGGGTCTGGTAAGTGCCTCCAGCCCCACAATAACCGCCATCATCTCCATTCGATTATTGGTGGTTTTTTTATAGCCTGCGGAAAATTCCCTGGCATGGAGCTCTCCTTTGGAATCCACATAATGAAGGATACAGCCATAGCCTCCCGGACCATCCGGATTTCCTCTGGCTGCTCCATCCGTATAAATTGTAACCTTCATCTCCATTCCCCCTGTCGCTTATAGTCATCTATCATCTTCCTTGCTCCTTCGGTAATCTGCCGGGAAAATCCAAACTCCTCCAAAAGTCTTATGGCATTGCTGCTGCTTACCCTGCCTTTTTTCAGCTGATAGGAAAACCGTACATCTCCTTCCACCAGTTCTTCCTCAAAATGATAATTCTCATACTCCTTCTCAAGAGTTCTGGTCAGCTCTTCATCATGAGTTGCTGCAATACAAAGGATTCCCTCTGAACTGATTTCTTTCAGAATCTGCGTAGCAGCAGCAATTCTTTCCATGGTATTGGTTCCCCGTAAAACCTCATCTACCATACATACAACCTGCTCTTCTTCTTTTCCAAAATCCAGGATTCGTTTAATTGCCCGGATTTCGGCCATATAATAGCTTTCCTTCAGCCGTAGACTGTCTTTTAAGGAAATGGCTGTAAACAGCCTGCAAAAAGGTAACTGTAAGCGTTCTGCCGTACAGGTATGAATCGTCATAGCCAGGAGAATATTGATTCCCATGGTTTTCAAAAAAGTGGACTTACCTGAGGCATTGGATCCCGTTAATAAGATATTTTGCTTCATATCCAGCGAATTAGGCACAGCCTTTTCCACCAGAGGATGATAGGCCTTCTCCAGAATAATCTCTTTTTCGTCTTGGAACCGGGGAATACAATAATAGGATAGATATGTCCTGTACTCACCTATGGCAAGACAGCTGTCCAGTTTTCCCAAAAGTGCATAAATTTCCCATAGTTCATCCATATGCTGTTGCAGTTGCTTCAGCATGGAATTGAATTTGATAATATCCGGATGAAAGCACATTCTCAGGTAATCCAGAATCACTTCCATTCCCTGACCTGCCATATTCCCCCGGGAGACCACCAGAAAGGCATTTTTTCTGAATCCCTCAAAGCTTTTATTCTTTTCTCTCAGGCTCTCCTTCATCTCTTTCCACGCAGGATTTAACTGCCTTTCTATTTTTGCACTGTAATCCAACAGGGTTAGAATGTAACGAAAGCTGGTCAGACAGGGTTCCATTTCGGCTCTATGGCGGAAATAAGAAATAAAATTAAAACAAAGCAACCCAAACAGGAGTACAAGACCAATACCTGTATAAACAGTCGTTATCAGCAAAGAAAGGAGAAGCAACACATTTACCAGATGATGTCCTATATTCTTTCCGGGAACCATATCCTGCATAAAATCCATATATTGGGAAAGAGAATAGTTTTTCAGCCGTCCCATTTCACGAAACAGCATCTGCAGTCCTATTCTCGCCTCTTCCCCCGTCTGATAATAGGAAATGATTTCTTCCAGATCTTTCAGCTCCTCTTCTGATCTTGCCGGATGATGAAGAAGATAATATAGATAATCATCCCCCACAGAAGAAGATGTATAAGCCATCTGGCAATATACCTCATCCATATCCAAATCCTGCCAGGTTAAAAAATCCACAGCATGATTTTTCAGGTTGCGTTCGGTATACCAGGAAATGATTTCCAAATCCTTACTCTGCCACTTTCTGGTGTTTGGCTTTCCGTAATTTTCCTGTAAAGCAGCTTCAAGCTGTCGTTTCCTCTTTTTGCCATCGGTCAATGCCTTTTGCAAAATGATAAGCAGAACCAGAATAAGCCCTATCAAATAAATTAATTCATCCACCATTAAGACCCTCTCTTTCTAAAAGAACAGGAACCCTGTGCCCTGCACAGGGTTCCCCGGCCTAATATCACTCTTTCTTTTACAGGAAAATATATTTGCAGACAAAAAGGATACTCAGGACAATCATTAAAATACTGATCTTCTTTTCCTTTGCTTTTCCGCAGATTAAATTAATCAGAGTCCAGGAAATTACTCCCACAACAATACCTTCTGAGATACTGTATGCCAGGGGCATAAACAGAATACATAAAAAGGCGGGAATAGCTTCTGTCATATCTTCAAAATTAATCCTGGTTACAGCCCCCATCATATAGAAGCCTACAATGATTAATGCAGGGGCAACTGCAAAGGAAGGAATCGATAAAAACAGAGGTGAAAAAATCATAGCCAGCAGGAATAAAAGACCGGTAACTACAGCGGTCAGACCTGTTCGTCCTCCGGCGGTCACACCTGCTGCACTTTCCACATAGGTGGTTACGGTAGAAGTACCAAAAATTGCACCTACAGTAGTTGCAACAGCATCTGCCATTAAAGCCCCTTTAATTCTGGGCAGCTTCCCTTCCTTATCCAGCATATCAGCCTTACTTGCCACACCAATCAAGGTTCCCAGCGTATCAAAAATATCTACGAAAAGGAAAGCAAAGATAACGACGATAAAGTTACCCAGGTCAGCCATACTGAAATCAACCTTAAATACCTGTCCAAAGGTAGTACCTACGGAACTGAAATCAAAGCTGATAAATGCACCGGGAATAGTACTATACATTCCAAGCTCCGGATTAGGAACATAAAGTCCTGCCAGCTCTGCCAAAATCCCCAATACCCAAGTGGCAATAATACCAAAGAGAATTCCTCCCTTAACCTTTTTCACCAGTAAAATTGCCGTGATAATTATACCTATCAATGCAAGTAATGCTCCCATACCCACAGAAGAAAAATCACTCTTAAAGGTCTGATAGGTCAATAAGGTAGCATCGCTGTTTACAATAATCTTGGCATTCTGTAAGCCAATGAAGGCGATAAACAGACCGATACCTACACTAACTGCCGATTTCAGGGTAAGGGGAATTGCATTGAAAATTGCCTCTCTCACGTTGGTTAAAGAGAGAATGATAAAAATAATTCCTTCCACGAAAACTGCCAATAAAGCAATCTGCCAGCTATAGCCCATACCCAGTACAACCGTATAGGCAAAATACGCATTTAAGCCCATACCGGGAGCCAGAGCAAAAGGATAGTTGGAAAAAACTGCCATACAGATGGTTCCAATAAAGGAAGCCAGAGCAGTTGCAATCAGAATGGCATTTGCATCCATTCCCGTTACCGAAAGGATACTGGGATTAACCGCAAGAATATAAGCCATGGTCATAAATGTGGTAATGCCGGCCATAACCTCGGTTCTTACATCCGTTTTGTTTTCCTTCAAATGGAAAAACTTTTCTAACATTTTACTACCTCCTAGTCTCATAGAGAAATCTAAATTTGGGGAAAATCCCCTCTATTGAAAGCCTCATAGGCCTGCAATCCGAATCAACGAAGCCTCTCCAAAATCTCATTCGCCTTCTTATAGATAGCTTTGGCATCTATCCCTTCTGCAAAGCTTCCGTTTTCATAAAGAATTATTCCATTAATCATGGTCATTTTTACGTTCAGCTTACTGCCGCTGTAGACCAGATTTTTCGCTATATTATTAATGGGCTGCATATTGGGCTGATTCAGGTCAATCATAATCACATCTGCCAGCTTGCCTTCCTCTAGGATATCTCCATCCTCCAGTTCCATGGATAAGGCTCCATTAACCGTTGCCATGGTCAGTACCTTAAGTGCATCTACGGCTGAGGGGTCATTCTCCTTAAGCTTGGCAAGAGCCGTCACCAGAAACATTTCCCTGAACATATCCAGACAATTATTGCTGGAAGCCCCATCCGTACCGATACCTACTCGTATGCCTCTGCGCAGATATTCTCCTATAGGAGCAATTCCGCTGGCCAGCTTAGCATTGGAGGCAGGATTGGTAATTACACTGATGCCTCTTTTTTTCAAAATTTCCATATCCTCGGAAGTGGTATGTACCCCATGATAAATAGAACCGCCAAAGTCAAACAGCCCCAATGAGTCAAACAGGGCAACCGGTGTTATTCCGTAACGTCCGATACATTCCTCCACCTCCGTCTTTGTCTCTGACATATGCACAAATAAAGGTGCTCTATACCGATGGATCATATCGGATACCGCCTCCAAAACCTCTCTGGAGCAGGTATATTCTGCATGAACACCCATTTTATAGGTTACCAAATCGTACTTGCCATTCAGCTTCTGATACCGCTCCTCCATGACCGAAAGGGGAGGCCCGAATTTATTCAATCCACTTACCAAAACACAGCGCATACCCATTTCCTGACAGGCCTCTGCTATATCCTCGGGACTAAGATACATATCCCCAATAGCAGTAATACCACTGGTAAGATACTCTAAAATGGCAAGCTTTGTCAATAGGTAACAATCTTCTCCCGTCATTTTCTCTTCCCGGGGAAAGATTTCCTGAGTCAGCCAATCCTGCAGATTATAGTCGTCGCAGAGCGAACGGAATACGGTCATAGCCGAATGTGTATGTGCGTTTTTAAAGCCGGGCATCAAAAGATTCCTTTCACAGTCAATCTCTCTGTCCCAGGCACACTCTCCTGCATCCTCCTTTTTTTCTCCCACATAGAGAATGCGGTTATCCTGTATCCAGACTTCACCTTCTATGATTTTTCCCGGCTCTGCCATAGGCATAATACGGGCATTGTAAAAACGAATTTTCATTTCTTCCTCTCATTCTGCCGCTTTAGCAGCATATTCTTTACAGGCATCTTTCTCCAAATTTGATTACTGACAGGGTCAGCAGCTGCTTGAACTTCGGTGCTGCTATTCTTGCTGCCTCCTGTACCTCCTCATGGGTCAGAGGATTGGGACTCATTCCCGCTGCCAGGTTGCATACACAGGAAATACCGCAGATCTTCATTCCCATATGGTTTGCCGCAATAGCTTCCACTACCGTAGACATTCCTACCGCATCCGCTCCCAGCTTATAAAGCAGCTGAATCTCTGCCGGCGTCTCAAAGGAAGGCCCCGTTAATTGAGCATAAATTCCCTGCTTCAGATTAATATGATTTTCCTCAGCCGTTTCCCTAAGAATTTCCTGTAACTCTCGGTCATAAACATTACTCATATCCGGAAATCTTGTACCCAGCTCCTCCGGATTGGGGCCGATTAAAGGATTGGGTACAAAGAGAGAAATATGATCTGTCAGCATCATGAAATCCCCGGCTTTAAAGGAGGGATTAATCCCTCCTGAGGCATTGGTCAAAAACAGAATCCTGGCTCCCAGCATTTTCATCAGTCTGGCAGGTAAAACCACATCAGAAATCGGATAGCCCTCATAATAATGCACTCTTCCCTGCATGCAGACTACCTTTGTATCTCCTATATAACCAAAGATAAATTTCCCCGCATGCCCGGGAACTGTGGATACCGGAAAGCCTTCAATCTCTGCATAAGAAAGCTCAGCCGCCACCTGAATCTCCCTGCCATAATCCCCCAAGCCGGAGCCCAGAACAATGGCCACATCAGGAACAAAATCAATTTTTTTTCGTATATTCTCATAACAGCTTAGTACTTTACCATATACCTGATTCATTATTTCCTCCCATTCTACCACTGATCACCGCAATATGACTAGCCTCTCATCTGAAGAAGCCTCTCTTTTAAGGTATGTTCTATACGATCCAGCTCAATTTCAGCCTGCTGTCTCTTCTGTTTTCCTTCTGTCTGAATCTGCATTACCTCATCCAGGGTCTGTATCAGCAGCTGATTGGTTTCCGTAAGGGTGTTAATATCAACTATACTCTGTTCAGCCGCCCTTGTGGTTTCTACTGAGGACTGATGCAGAACTGCTGCATTTTTGCGAAGAAGCTCGTTGGTAACCTCCGTCACTGCCTGCTGTGCCTTTGCGGCTTCCACAGAGCGATTCATCCCCAGAGCCAGAACCATCTGGCTTTTCCACAAGGGAATGGTATTTACCAGTGTGGATTGAATTTTCTCCGCCATTACTACATCATTGTTCTGGATCATACGAATCTGGGGTGCCATTTGAAGGGAGATGGTTCTGGTCAGCTCCAAATCATGAATCTTTTTTTCAAACCGCTCCACCATAGCCTTTAAATCATTGACCTCCTGGGCATCCTCAGCCTGTCCGCTGATTCTTGCTTTTTCCATCAATGCAGGAAGTTCTTCCCTCTGTACCTGATCAATTTTCTGTTTGCCGGCTAGAATATACATGTTCAATTCTTTGAAATAGTTTTTATTGATCTCATACATTTTATCCAGCATGGCCGTATCCTTCATCAGCTGAATCTGATGTCCCTCCAGTACCTGAACCATGGTATTCACATTGGACTCTGCCTTGCTGTAACGAGCCTTAAGTGTTTCCACCTTATTGCCGGCCTTTTTAAAAATACCCAAAAAACCTTTCTCATCTTCGGTATCAAATTCCTTTAATTCTCCAACCACACCTGCAAGAAGATCACCTACTTCACCCAAATCCTTTGTCCGCACATTGTCAAGAGCAGACTGGGAAAAGTCCGCAATCTTCTTCTGAGCCCCTGCACCATATTGAAGTATCTGATTGGAATTTTTCAAATCAATTTTTTCACTAAATTCCTGAACCATTTTCTTCTCTTCCGGTGTTAAGACTGCTTCTCCAATTTCTTCCTTAATCTCTGCCAGCTCCTCCGGCTTGTCCGGTACAGGAAGCTCCTTTTCCTCCATAAAGGGTTCAAAGGTAAGGGTAGGGGTAGACTGTAAAATTTCTGCATCTGTCGCTTTTTCCATCTGCTTGTCCTCTCTTTCATTTAAATTCATCCGTAATCAGGCCTTCCTGACTCATCATCGTTTCCAAAACATCCAAATCCGTAGAGACATCCAGCACATCCTCCGTAAACAGCTTTTCTCTCAGTCTGATGAAAGCTGACTGTACCTTATTCAGAGTTTCTTCAATTTCTTTCTTGCTCTCCTCCAGCTGCATGCTGGGAAGATTCTCATTTTCAAAATCGCGGTAAGTTCTCACCACTTTTATTGTCATAGGAAGATAATACTGCATAAATTTGCGTAAATCCGGCATCTTCTCCGGTTTTCGTTTTACCTGCTCAAAAATACTTTCCACCACATCTTCGATGGAATAGAGTTTATTGCTTACCGATTCTCCAGCTATTCCATCATTCAAAGCACGAATTTCCCTGATGTATTTTTGTCCTTCTTTTAAAAACTGCTCCAATTCCTTAGTCGCCGGATTCTCTTCTTTCCTCTGCTTCTCCCCCTCTTCCTGTTCACGAATCCTTCTGCTCCTCTGTGCCTCATTAAACTGCTGGCAGGCCTGTTCCGTAAGCATGAAATAGTTCTGCTTTAAATCCAGATTGGCTTCCATAAACCATCCTGCATCAATCATATATTCCAAATCCCTGATTACGACTTTGGGCTTTTTGGCTACCTTCCCAGCCAGTTCCTCAATAGAAGCATATGGTTTGGTTTCAAAAACTTTCATGTAACGATAATAACGATCAATCCGCCCCTTAGCCAGTCTCCCCTTACGACTCTGCCATATTCCTGCAATCAGTAATCCACCATGGATAAGCAGCTGGGTCAATAGCTTCACCGGATTAGTACCATCTGCAACCATTTCGGGAATTCCGATTAAGCCGAAAATACCGATAATCTGAAAAAGGAATCCCCAGCCGCTTCCCTCTGACTTTACCTTAGGCTTTTTTAAGGCCGGTAAAGTCTGATGAACCACTTTTTTATTGGGGGTTGTATATTGATATTCATATAATTCCTGTTTTGCCATCCTCTGTATCCGCCTCCCTACTTATTTTACAAAAAAATAGTAGCGCATAGAAATAACGCTACTATTTTACCATAACTGAATTATCTTTGTATAGTTGAATTTATATGATAATAAAAATCATTCCCCCCTTACTCTCATTCAGAATCTTCTGCATGGTTTCCTGGAGATTTTGCTGACTTTCTTCCCCAATCCCTGCTATTTTATTTGCAATTCCATCAAAAATAAGCTGTTCCACCGTTTTCCCAAAAATATTAGTTTCCCAGATTCCCTTTCCTATTTCCCGTTCACTCTTAATGTATTGAATCAAATCCAGGGCCTGCTGCTCATTTCCTACGATGGGCGCAATTTCAGTCACTACATTTGCACGAATTAAATGAACGGAGGGACTTTCTGCTCTTATTTTCACCCCATATTTATTCCCATGCTTTACCACCTGGGGCTCCTCCAGAAGAATTTCATCCCTGTCCGGAGTCACTACTCCATAGCCCCTATGCCGTACATCCTGTACAGCCTGGAGAACCTTTTCATATTCCTGTTTTCTGTCCTTATATTCCTTCAACAGCTCCAGAAGCTGATATTGGCTTTTCAGCTCCTGCCCGGTCAGTTCACTGAGCATATCGTAATAATAACGTTCATCCACATCCAGATAAAAAACCACTTTCCCTGTGGACATGGAAATTTCCGTACAGGTGCATCGGGTGACATAGCTGCTGACCAAATCCGGTTCTGTGCTGATTATATCCTTCATTTTATTGATTCCATCCATATAAGCTCTGATACGACTGATCATATCGGCCTTCAGCGGATGCGTATTAGGCAGGCTTTCTACCCATTTGGGAACAAAAAATTCCATGCCTGAAACCGGAAATTCCTTTAATACTGCCTGCAGACATTGGTAAATATCTTCAATTTTCATCTGCATACAGTTTATGGCCATGGCTGTAGTACCGTATTTTTCCTGGATTTCCTCCACCGCCAGCTTGGCTTCCTCTCCATAGGGACGACTGGAGTTTACCAGAACCAGAAAGGGCTTCTTAAGTCTCTTTAATTCATGAATAGTATATTCTTCTGCCTCCAGATATTGTTTTCTTTCCAGCTCACCTATAGTACCGTCGGTAGTGATTACAATCCCTAAAGTGGAGTGGTCTGCGATTACCTTCTGGGTTCCGATCTGTGCCGCCTTAGTAAAGGGAATCGCTTCATGAAACCAGGGAGTCTTGACCATTCTCTCCCTGTCTCCTTCCATATGACCGGCAGCCCCCTCTACCATAAATCCTACACAATCGATGAGCCTTACTTTTACCCGGATATCCTCCGACAGAGAAATCTCAGCCGCTTTCTGAGGAATGAATTTTGGTTCTGTAGTCGTAATGGTTTTTCCTCCTGCACTTTGGGGTAATTCATCTATGGTTCTATTCTTTTCCTCCTCCGTTTCTATTCCCGGCAGAACAAGAAGCTCCATAAACCGCTTGATAAAGGTGGATTTCCCCGTTCTGACAGGCCCCACTATTCCCAGATAAATTTCTCCCCCGGTTCTAAGCTGTATATCCCGATATAAATCGTATGTATTTTTACTGTAATGGTCCATATTCCCTCCTTATTTTTTCAGAATTAGTCTTTTCTGCTTGGCGAATTTTTCATAATCTGTTCCATGTATATGCTTGTAATTATCCCAAAATTCCATTACCATACATACTGTCTCAAATCCCATAGTGCATAAGCTGAGAAAAGCTTTTCCACAAAGCTAAAAAACCGTCCGGTTTGCTTACCGGACGGCTGAAGCTGTCTTTATTCTATTTAATCAATAAATCCTGCCAGTTATCGTCAGGGACAAAGGCTACATAGGTTTTTCCCGTATTCAGCGTAATTTCATTACCTTCCGCATCAAAATAGCGGGTAATATCCGTTTCCGTGGTCTTTCTCCAGGAAACCATAATCGCCTTTCCGTTGGTAATATAATACCCCAGTCTTCCACTGTCAATACAGTTAAAAATCATATAGCCATTCTCATCCAGCTGATTAAAGGTACAATTCTGAATCAGAACATTTTTAAAGGCTGTCTGCTGATTATTATTCCCGGCATCCACATGGGCACTGCCATACTCAAAATAATTATACAGTCCGGTTTCCTGATCATATTCCAGATAAGAGCCGTTATGCTTAAAGGGCAGGATAACCGTATCTGCATCCAAAGCAGTCTCTATATCCGAAAAATCCACCTGATTGTTTTCTGTTGCAAACTGATAGTGCGGTCCGGAATAATGCTCGTTATATTCCCTGGAATAGCCCGTATTGGTAAAATTTTTTTCCAGATCGCCGGACAAAATATATTCCGTAAATTCCCAGGCCTTACCATTATTTACACGGGAGAAGGTTCCACTAAAATTATCGGAATAATCCTTTGTTAAATATTGATCATTATAAAACGGTCCTCCATCATGGCAGATTACCGCATTCCACTCTGCTGCCAATAATATATTGGTAGGACGCAAAGAACGAATACTGCCCAGCTGTTCAATACTGCCCCAATCCTTTACCAGCACCATTAAACGAGTAATTCTGTCATTCTTGGTACTGTTCATTAATTCATAAACCACATCTGCCTGACTGATTCCATAGTGGGGAAGAGCGGTCTTTTCGTTATCCACCATTACTGCTATGGGTCTCTGGTTCTTCAATTCCTCCGAAATCAGCTCATTGGTTAATTCACTGCGATACATTCCCTCCGGAATAATATCCTCCTCTGTTTCTTCTTCAACAGTCTCTTCTGCTTGCGTAGCTTCTGCAGCAGGTATATTGGCAGCTGCTTCATCCTCCTTATTTCCGCAGCCTGTAAAGCAGACTGCAAAGGTAAGGACTGCAAGGATAATCCTCAACTTTCTTCTCATTTAACTATCTTCCTCCCTGGTACAAAAATAATGGTGGCATTGCCACCTGCTTAAGCATTATACATGAAGTTTTCTCTATTTTCAATCCTTCTCTTCCATAAGTTTCCATGTTAAACTATAAGGAACATAAGGAGGTAATTATGAACGTATTCTATATTTTTCACAGCAGCTTTCTTGTTGAAGCCACCGATTGTTATTATCTTTTTGATTACTATAAAGGAGAACTCCCTCCATTGAACCGCCAAAAACCCATCCTGGTCTTTGCCAGCCACAGACATCCCGATCACTATAACCGTAGAATCTTCACCCTATTAAAAGAGTATGGAATGAAAGATATTACCGCTATTCTTTCCAAAGACATTCCAAAAGAAGATTATCCTGAGGATATATCTGTTACAACAGTGACTTTTCACAAAGAGTACAGTCTTCCTCATCACTCCAGTTTAAAAACTCTTCTTTCCACAGATGAAGGGGTTGCTTTTCTTGTCACCTGTTCTGATGGTAAGATTTATCATGCAGGAGATTTAAATGACTGGGTCTGGGAAGGGGAGTCTGAACAATACAATAAGCAGATGACCGGAAGCTACCGTCACGAAATTGACCTGATTAAGGGTGAGCATATTGATCTTTCTTTTCTACCCTTGGATCCCAGGCAGGAGAAAAACTATTCCCGGGGAATACTCTATTTCCTTAAGCAGGTAAAGACGAAAACGGTTTTTCCCATGCACTACTGGGAACAGCCGCAGGTGATTAAACAGTTTATTACCGAATATCCCGAATATCAGGAAATGATTGCTGACACGGAGGAATATGGCTCAAGATAATAGACCTTACCATCTCCAATAGACTGCACCGTTACACTGGCACAGATGCCAAAAAAAGGTATTGATATCCGTATTGATGTATTCCCATTTATAGGAGTGTCTGTTCATATTCCCGTCCAGGATATAGTTGAATTTTTTATCAAAATCAAAAAACAGAACATCACCGCTGTATAAAAACTTCATAAAGCAATGGCATTTTTCGGAAATAACATAACCGTCCTCCCGCAGCTCCCGGGTTTCTGCTTCTATTTCCTTAAGGCTTAAAAGCTGATAGCCATTATCACCATCCTCTGTTTTAAATATGGTTGCTCCGTTGGACACCAGAAGAAACTCCCTGTAATCCTCCGGAAACCGGCAATGATACTTTTCCTCAAAGGCTTCAATTTCCTCTATTCCTGCCGGTTCATTCCAGGAAAAAGAGCAGACCTGCTCCTTGAGGGCCGTTCTGAGAATAATTTCTCCTTTTGCAGCATTTTTTAATTCGATTAACCGATTCATAAGTCTACTCTTTCACCACTTTTCTAAAATTCTTCTTTCCCCGTTTTAACACAATTCCCTCGCCTTCCAATAAGGCTTCTCCATAGGAGGCCTTAATATCGGTTACCTTTTCTCCGTCCACGGTAACGCCTCCCTGTTCCACTGCACGCCTTGCCTCAGATTTAGAGGGTACTAAACCGGATTTTACCAGTAAAGCAAGAATATCAATCTGCCCGTTAATAAAGTCGCCCGCTGTCAGAACCACTGTAGGCATATCTGCTGCCACACCGCTGGCAAATAAAGCTCTTGCACTCTCCTGTGCCCTGACTGCCTCTTCTTCTCCATGAACAAGCTTGGTCAATTCATAGGCCAGAATTTCCTTGGCCTGATTCAGCTGACTGCCCTCCCAGGAATCCATCTTCTCAATCTCTTCCAGGGGAAGGAAGGTAAGCATACGGATACATTTTAACACATCCGCATCTGCAACATTTCTCCAATATTGATAAAACTCGAAGGGTGAGGTCTTAGCAGCATCCAGCCATACCGCTCCCTTCTGGGTCTTTCCCATTTTCTTGCCTTCTGAATTTAAAAGTAGGGTGATGGTCATGGCGTAGGCATCCTTACCCAGCTTACGGCGAATCAGCTCTGTACCGCCCAGCATGTTGCTCCACTGATCATCTCCTCCAAACTGCATGTTGCAGCCGTATTTTTCATAAAGAGCCAGGAAGTCATAGCTTTGCATAATCATATAGTTAAATTCCAGAAAACTCAGCCCCTTTTCCATACGCTGTTTATAGCACTCGGCAGAAAGCATACGGTTTACGCTGAAATGCACACCTACCTCACGAAGCAGTTCCACGTAGTTCAAGTCCAGAAGCCAGTCTGCATTATTGACCATCAAAGCCTTACCTTCGGAAAAGTCGATAAAGCGGCTCATCTGCTTTTTAAAGCACTCACAGTTATGATCAATCTGCTCTCTGGTCATCATGGTCCGCATATCGCTTCTTCCTGAAGGGTCTCCAATCATACCGGTACCGCCGCCAATCAATGCAATCGGCTTATTTCCTGCCTCCTGAAGGCGCTTCATCAGACACAATGCCATAAAATGACCTACATGAAGGCTGTCAGCCGTAGGATCAAAGCCGATATAAAAGGTGGCTTTTCCCTCATTAATCAGGTCACGAATTTCCTCTTCATCGGTTAATTGAGCAAGCAGGCCTCTTGCCTTCAATTCTTCAAAAATCTTCATTATCTTCCTACTCCTTCTTTATCATTTACTGACCATCAGCTTCGTCATTGCCTGATTCAGTCCATCTACCGTAAGCTTATACATGGGGAAAATCTGCTTGATTGCCGTCTCCGCCTCCCTCCAGGGAGCGTGTCCGGGTGCCATCTTGGGATTCAGCCAGACAATCTTCTTATAATGTCTTTTCATCTGCAAAAGCCAATCCATGCCGCTTAATCCACCATTAGGCCCTCTGTAGTTTCCCTTGTCGGAATACAGCTCCTCCGGTGCCATGGCTGCATCTCCTACAATGATTACCTTATAGTCACTATCCAGATTACGGAACATCCACTCAGTATCAATCCAGTCCCCATTCTCACACTCCGGTGTTTTATACAGCTTACTGTAAATACAGTTATGGAAAAAATATACCTTTACTTCTTTAAAATGATTGGTTTTATGCACAGACTGAAATAAATCATTCAGCAGGGTGGTGTAGGGAATCATCGTCCCTCCGGAATCCATTAACAGCAAAAGCTTCACCGAATTTTTTCTGGGCTTTTCCATAACGATATGGAGCATTCCTCCGTGATTACAGGTTTCATCAACAGTACCCTGTATATCCAGCTGGGTTTTGGGAATATCCAGTCTTGCGGAAAACTGTCTCAGCCTCCTCAGTGCCTGCTGAAATTGACGGTTATCCATGACCCGGTCATCCCGAAAGTCCCTGTATTTTCTCTCTCCAATCACGGAAAAGGCCGACTGGTAGCCGGTCTTTCCCCCTACCCGGATTCCGCCTACATTCCCGCCTGTATTTCCAAAGGAGGTCTTCCCCATGGTTCCTATCCAATAGGCACCGCCGTTATGCTCACTATCCTGGTCCTTAAGGCGCTGCTTAAATCTCTCCTCCACATCATCCTTACCCACGTTAATTTCTTCTAAGCGATTCAGCCAGTCCCTGTCACTTTCCTGAAGCAGGTCACTCATCTCCGGCTTATCCAACCATCTCAACATATTTTTCCCCACTTCGGTTTCCCTTGCGGCTCCCTTAAAGGTGGCTTCAAAGACCAGATCAAACTTATCATAGTCGGTTTCACTTTTTACCAGAATCATTCGAGCCAGATAATAGAATCCCATCAGACTGTTTTCGGCCATATTCAGGCTTAAAGCCTCCTGAAAGGTCAGCCACTCACCCAGAGTTACCTTAAGCCCCGCCTCTTTCAATTTGTAAAAAAAGTCGATAAACATACAGCCCTACCTTCTGCTGCCCAAGCAGCCTTCTTTTTTCTTTTATTAATAATTGGCCTGACGGGCAATTTCCATATCCTCATCCTTTTTTACAATCACCCCAATAAAAGGCAGCTCTTTCTTGATCTTATCTGCTGAAATACCTCCAATCTGCAAGGCATTTACCCAATCGATTAATTCTGAGGTGCTGGGCTTTTTCCGAATATCTCTGATTCCCCGAATGTCATAGAAAACATCCATGGCATTTTTCAAAAGCACCTCATCTACATCCGGATAATGGACTTTTACGATTTCCTCCATCAGATCCTTTTCAGGAAAATCTATATAATGAAAAATACATCTTCTCAGAAATGCATCTGGTAGCTCTTTTTCCGCATTAGAAGTAATAATCACAATAGGACGCTGTCTTGCCCGGATGGTTTCCTTCGTCTCTGGAATATAGAATTCCATCTGATCCAGCTCCCATAACAGGTCATTGGGAAACTCCAAATCTGCCTTATCAATTTCATCAATCAGCAGGACAACCTGTTCTTCAGAGGCAAAGGCCTCTCCCAGCTTTCCCAATTTAATATAAGCAGAAATATTATGAACATCATTTTCTCCAAACTGTCCATCATAAAGCCTCTGAATCGTATCATACACATAAAGTCCATCCTGGGCTTTAGTAGTGGATTTGATATTCCAGATAACCAGCTTCTTCCCTAATGAGGCGGCAACTGCTTCTGCCAGTCTGGTTTTACCTGTTCCCGGTTCTCCTTTGATCAACAGGGGCTTCTTCAGAGTAATAGCCACATTTACCGCACTTAATAATTCCGGTGAGGCTACGTACTCTTCGGTTCCCTGAAATTGTGTATCTGTCTTCATCACTTAATTCCTTTCTATTCCCAGGGCAAATCAGAATGCTCCAGCTTCCTGTCACGCAGCATTAAATCCTTTACCGCTTCTGCTGCCGGCTTATTATCAAACAATACCGCATTTACCTGCTCAATAATAGGCATGGAAACCTTGTATTTTTCTGCCAGCCTTATTGCTGCTTTGGCAGAATACACTCCTTCTACCACCATTTTCACCTCTGCCATAGCTTCATCCATGGTCTTGCCCTGTCCAATCAGCATACCGGCCTTACGATTTCTTGAGTGCTTACTGGCACAGGTTACAATCAAATCCCCTATACCGGACAAACCATTAAAGGTTTCAGCCTTTCCACCCATTGCAATCCCCAAACGGGCAATTTCCGCAATTCCTCTGGTAATCAGGGCAGCCTTTGTATTGTCTCCGTATCCTAATCCATCGGCAATTCCGGCAGCCAGAGCCACCACATTTTTCAAGGCAGCCCCCAGTTCAATTCCACATACATCAGGGCTGATGTAAACACGGAATACCTGATTCATAAAAATACTCTGTAAATACTCTGCCGCTACCTTCTCTCTGGCACCTACCACGATTGTGGTAGGCAGTCCTCTCCCCACTTCCTCGGCGTGAGAAGGGCCGGACAAAACGGCTGTTTTAGCCTGAGGAATCTCCTCTTCAATTACCTGAGACAGGGTCATCAGCGTGGCTTCTTCAATTCCCTTTGCCACATTCACAATAATCTGTCCTTCCTTTACCACTTCCTTTAAGGAATGGGCCGTGCTTCTGACAAAGGGTGAGGGTACGGCAAGTACCAATACTTCTTTTCCTTCAGCAGCCGCTTCTAAATCTGTGGTAAACTCCATATCCTCCGGAAGCTTTACTCCCGGGAGCTTATCCACGTGCTCTCTTTTGGTTTTCAGCATTTCCACTTCGTCTTCCAGAATACTCCAGACGGTAATCTTATGGCCATTACCGTGTAAAAGCTTTGCCAGAGCTATTCCCCAGCTCCCCGCTCCCATTACTCCAATTTTAATCATGATTTTTCTTCCCCTTTAACTTTCTTAAATAAATAGGTTTTTCGTTCCGTACGCGTAAGAAGTCGTTTGATATTTTCACGATGCTTCCAGTAAGCCATCATCGTCATGAGAAAGCCGATCAGATACATTTCATTTAAGGCTGCCTGATTCATATTCCCCAAGCTTCCCTTTTGTCCCATAACCACCAGCTGAATTATAAATCCGGCATAAACCAGAAGTGAGCCCAAAGACACATAGTGGGTAAGCAGATAGGCCCCCACAAACAGAATCAGCCCCACCAGCACAAACCAAGGATTCATGGATAGAATTAACCCTGCTGTTGCCGCTATCCCTTTTCCTCCCTTGAATCCCAAATAAAAAGGATAATTATGCCCTAAAATTGCACCTGCTGCAGTATACAGTACCAGAAGATATTCTAATTCAGGTGCATAGGGTACAATAAAGATTCTCACCACTGCAATAGCCAGAATCGTTTTTACAATATCCCCAAACAGTACAATAACCCCTGCCCTGGCACCCAATACACGAAGAGTATTGGTCGTTCCTGCATTACCGCTTCCCCTGGTGCGAATATCGATTCCATGAAGCCTTCCATACAGGTAAGCAGTCTGAAACAGACCAAAAACGTATCCTATCAATAAACAAATAACGCGAATCATTCTATTTCTGATTGTCCTTTCTCTCTCGAATAATAAATTTCAGGGGTGTTCCTCTAAAGCCAAAGGCATTTCTAATCTGATTCTCTATATATCTGGTGTAAGAAAAATGCATCAGTTCCTTATCATTTACAAAAATAACAAAGGTGGGCGGTTTTACAGAGGCCTGTGTAATATAGTACAGACGAAGCCGTTTTCCCTTATCCGAGGGTGGCTGCTGCATGGCAACCGCTTCCGCCATAATTTCATTCAGCACACCGGTGGATACTCTCAGCGTACAATTTTCAATGACTGCATCAATGGTCTCAAAAAGCTTTGGAAGCCTCTGTCCCGTAAGAGCAGAAATAAATACCATTTCGGCATAGGGCATAAAAGAAAGAGTGTCCTGAATCTTTTTGGTAAACTTATAAATGGTTTTGTCATCCTTGATAATGCTGTCCCATTTATTTACGGCAATAATCATTCCCTTACCCCGTTCATGGGCAATTCCCGCAATCTTTGCATCCTGCTCCGTCACTCCTTCACCTGCATCGATCAGAAGCACCACAACGTCTGCCCGTTCCACTGCCGTAACCGTGCGGATAATCATATAACGCTCCAGCTCTTCCTTAATCTTATTTTTACGACGAAGTCCTGCGGTATCAATAAATACATATTCTCTTCCGTTGTGAAGCACAGGGGTATCTACCGCATCCCGGGTCGTTCCGGCAATATCCGATACGATCAACCGGTTTTCTCCCAACAGCTTATTGATCAGGGAAGACTTTCCCACATTGGGCTTTCCTACGATGGCGATTCTTGGACGATCATCCTCCTCCTCTTCTGCCTCCTCCCGGGGAAAATGAGAAATAACGATGTCCAGCATATCTCCGATACCCAGGCGGTTGGCTGCCGAAACAGGTACAGGATCACCGATACCCAGATTATAGAACTCATAGATATCCGCCATATATTTATCAAAGCTGTCCACCTTATTAACCACTAGGATTACCGGCTTCTTGGAACGCCTCAGCATATCGGCAACCTTGGAATCTGCATCCACCAGTCCCTGCTTTACATCCACCAGAAAAATAATCACATCCGCCGTTGCCATGGCAATCTCTGCCTGCTGACGCATCTGTGAAAGAATAATATCCTTACTGTCCGGCTCAATACCTCCTGTATCAATCAGGGTAAAGCTGCGGTTCAGCCAGCTTACATCCGCATAAATACGGTCTCTGGTAATGCCCGGCGTATCCTTTACAATGGCAATCTTTTCCCCCACCAGTGCATTAAATAAGGTGGATTTCCCTACATTTGGTCTTCCCACAACAGCAACGATAGGTTTACCTTTTCCTGTACTCATTTCTTCATCACCTTCTCCAAAAAATCGTATCCGCTTGATTTTACAATATCTATGGGCACTTGTAAAGCGGTTTCCAGGTCTGCAAGCGTGTAATCATCCAGCAAAACCGTTTCCCCGCTTCTTAGAACATTCTCCGGAAGAAGCACTCTTGTCCCCAGTGGAAGTTCTTTCCCCTGTGCAATGATATCCGTACCCGTCATCAGCCCGCTGACGGTTATCCTTTCTCCGAAATAATCATTGCGAATGGCATGCACATGAATGGTAAGACCTTCCACCTGCTCCATGATCCTCTGAGCCATTTCCTTAATAACAGGATAGCTGAGTCTTCCGGTTAATACTGCCAACTCCTCCTTCTTACAGAGAGGCCCATTCTTCTTTAATTCCATCAGCTTCTTATAGGCTTCTTCAAATTCGTTTTTAAATAATCTGAGCATCCCCACTCCATTATCCAGCTGCAGATAACCATCGTAGCGCTCCTGCTCTGGCAGCTCCCGGCCTGCCAGCAGATACCATTCGTCGCTGGCATGTACAAAATGAAGTCCAAATTCTTCTTCTGCCTTTTTCTGCCATTTTTCAATTAAGGTAATCACCTGCTTTGCCTCTTCAGCCGTAAAGGGTTCCAGGGGATAAAGACCCTCCCTAAACTTTGAAAGGCCTACTGGAACCACCGACACACTTCTGAGATGAGGAAGATACCCATACAGGTCTCTGATGCTTCTTTCCAGCTCTGTTCCGTCATTGATTCCTTTACAAAGCACAATCTGTCCATTCATCTCTATTCCGGCCTCATAAAAGCGATCCACTTTTTTTAATGCATCTGCCGCAAAGCGATTGTGAAGCATCATTTTACGTAGCTCAGGATTGGTGGTCTGAAAGGAGATATTGATGGGAGCCAGATGATACTGAATTATACGCTCCACATCATCCTCCGACATATTGGTCAAGGTAATATAATTTCCCTGGAGAAAGGACAATCGGGAATCATCATCCTTAAAATAAAGCGTTTCCCGCATTCCCGGCGGCATCTGATCAATAAAACAAAAGATACATTTATTCGTACAGGTTCTGTACTCGTCCATTAGTCCCTGCTCAAATTCCATACCCAGGTCCTCATCCGCCTCTTTATCAATTTCCAGAAGCCATTCCTCTCCATCCGGTTTACGAATCAATACCTCTACGTATTCATCCTCTGCCAGATACTGATAGTCAAAAATATCTTTAATGGGCCGATCATTAATGGCTACCAGCACATCTCCCGCCTCTATTCCCAGCTCTTCGGCTATACTTGCCGGTACAACTCTCGCTACTCTATGCTCATTTTTTTTCATATTCTTCTCCAATCTATAAGACAGTTTTATTGTACTGAAAAAATTGGATTCTGTCACCTTAATCTTGACACTAAATAAGAGGAAGTTTATAGTAAGAAAGGATTCCATGCGAAAACAAGATTTATGGAGGTTCCCATGCCTAATTTACAAATGTTAGAAAATAAGCTGCCCGTTGCCCCTTTGAAGCTGGTGGTAATGGACTCAGCAAAAGAACTGGGAGAGGAAATTAATGCTTACCTGGTGGAATTTCGCAGACACTTGCAGAATACCTTTCAGAATATGCCTTCCTGGGAGGGTTATGCTGAAAATTCCTACCTGACCCAGGCTGACTGCCCCCGTTTCGGAACAGGGGAAGCCAAAGGGATTTTTTATGAATCCATTCGGGGTAAGGATCTGTATATTCTGGTGGATATTTGCAATCACAGTATCACATATACGATTAATGGTCATATCAACCACAAATCTCCTGATGACCATTATCAGGATTTGAAACGAATTATTGCTGCTGCCACCGGAAAGGCTCATCGGATTAATGTAATCATGCCTTTCCTCTATGAAGGACGTCAGCATAAGCGTTCTAACCGCGAATCCTTGGACTGTGCCTTTATGCTGGAGGAACTCTACTCTATGGGGATCAATAACTTTATTACCTTTGATGCTCATGACCCCAGAGTCTGTAATGCAATTCCCCTGCACAGCTTCGACAATTATATTACCCCATACCAATTTATCCGTGGTCTTTTGGATAAGGAAAAGGATTTGATTATCGACAAGGAGCACCTGGTGGTAATCAGTCCTGATGAGGGAGCATTAAACCGAACCGTATTCTTTGCCAACGTCCTGGGGGTAAATACCGGTATGTTCTATAAACGCCGGGACTATACCACTATTGTCAATGGAAAAAATCCCATAATCGCCCATGAGTTTTTGGGAGACAGCCTAGACGGAAAGGATGTCATTATACTGGACGATATGATTTCCTCCGGGGAAAGCATGATTGATACCGCAAGACAGCTTAAGGAAATGCACGCAAACCGCGTTTTTATCTGCTGCACCTTCGGTCTGTTTACCAATGGACTTCAGGCATTTGATGAGGCATTTGAGAAAGGCTATTTTGAAAAAATACTGACTACCAATCTCAATTATCTTCCGCCCCTAATTTATGAACGTCCATACTACCTTCAGGCAAATATGAGTAAGTTTATCGCCTCCATTATTGATTTTATGAATCATGATGTCTCAATGGAAAATGTCTATACGCCTGCAGATAAAATTCATAAGGTTTTAGACCGTTACAATAAACGTCTTCCTCTGGATGAGGATTAGCATAACACAAAGCAGCAGCCAAAGTATATATTCTTCAGCTGCTGCTTTATTTTACCTTCAATCTTTATTGTGATACCATCACCGGAAAACGAATCATTACCTTGAATAAATCTCCGTCCACCTGAACTTCAAATTCTCCATCCTGAATTTCAACAAGATTCTTAGCGATAGACAGTCCCAGACCGCTTCCTTGTGCTTGACGGGATTGATCTCCCTGGATAAACCGTTCTGTCAAGTCCTCCGCCTGAATCTCTAAAAACCGCTCAGAGATATTCTTTGCAGAAAACACAATCTGCCTTCGTCCGCCTTCTTCCTTTTCTTCCATTTCAATATAGACCCGTGTCCCCTGCATAGCATATTTAGCAATATTCTGGAAAAGATTTTCCAATACTCTCCATAGCTGGCTGCTGTCTGCTTCAATGCAGGCAGGATGTTCCGTCAGCTTGGTCACAATCTGCAGATTCTTATTCTCAAATTCTTCACTAAATTCTCCCAGTGCCTGGCGAACCAGCTCTGAAAAATCTATAGTCTCAAATTGGATGCTGATGTTTCCTGAAGAAATCTTGGATGCCTCTACCAAATCATCAATCAGCTGTTTCAGCCGCTGGGATTTATTATCCAGAACCTCCAGATACGCTTTTATTTTTTTATCCGAAGGATTTTCCCGTTTTAATAAATCCACATAGGTAATAATGGAAGTAAGGGGTGTTTTAATATCGTGAGAAACATTGGTAATCAAATCCGCTTTCAACTTCTCATCCTTCATACTGGTTTCCACCGCTTTATGGATGCCGCTGCCAATGCTGTTTACCGAATTGGCCAGTCTCAGATTCTCCCCGTGCAGATGAACCGTATTAATCCTGTACTTAACCTTTCCGTCCTTAATCATCTCTATGCCTTCGATAATCTCTTCCCTGGCCTTACTCTCCCGGTATAAATAGACACCGATTATCATATCCACCAAAAATGCACCGATTACACCCCCGATTCCTAAAAGAACCATAATCAGATTGAGCATCAGAAAAATTACATAGGGAATCCATGTACGGGAAACCAGACTACCATTATCATAGGTTTTTACAATAAAGGCCCTGCCTTCTACTCCTATTTTTCTCAGCAGTGTTGTCTTCCATAGCGCTTTAGCCTTAATTCGCCTCAATAAGCTGAAATACAGCCTTATCCCTGTCTCATTGATAAAAAAGGCAGCTAGTCCCGCTACTACAGGCAGCCAGTGATAGCCAATGGTGCCTGCCTTATATCCGGTAATCAACTCACTCCCCAGTCCTACCAGTGCCAGCTGAGGAAGAATAACCAAAAAAACCCATATTTCTATAGGAAAGCTGTCCTGTTTTAATATCCTCCAGGTGAGTTCACCTTCTTCATTTACCGCCCTTCCTTCCTTAAAGGTAAGGTAAAGCATAAGCAAAAGGATCAAAGAAAAGGCAACTGCACAGCAAATCCATAGGCTTCCCGTCAGAGCTGAGGCATGCTTCAGTTCCTCCCTGACCAAATAGAATTCATCCTGTACAGGATAATCCGTATCTACCCAGAACCATACTCCCGTATTATCACCAAAGGTATAGTCATAGCTTTTCAGCATACTGCGCATCTGAGCCGCAGTAATATCCATATTGGTATTTATCTGCAGCTTATCCGGATTAAAATAAAGAAACCGGCCGCCTGATGCCTTAATTCCCGAAGTAATATCATCTACCGATTTTCCGGCAAAGCTTTCCCCGCTGTTGCTATAGTAAACCGGCCCTTTTTCTGTCTGAATCTTAAAACAGAATCGAATATTCGTATGATCGGCGGCATACTGGGTCTGCATTTTCGTATATTCTGTATAGTTGGAAAACAGGCTTTTTGCTGAAAGCTCTAAATTCTCCTTCAACTGCTCATACTCGGTTACATTAGAAGCACATTTCATCAAATCCTTCCCGTCAACAGTTTTGTAACGGGGTACCAGAACCTCCATGGCATACCTATCGTTTTCAGTAGGAGCCAAGCCCAGGCTCTCAGCATTTTCTTCCCCCTCAGTTGTATATATGGATACCCCCGGTATAGTTTCCCGGGTATAAACAGCCTCGTTTTGCAAAAATAACTGATTTAATTCCTCCCATGTACCGATTACCGCATTATAAGTAAATCCATAATTTCCCCATTTAATTAAATCGTCCAGATAATATTCGGCAGTAGGCTGCTCCTCTGCCAGAGCATCGGTTCGGTTGGCATAGAGAGAAATATCTACTTTTTTACGATTATCATATTGACCGTCCGTTTCCAGCTGATTACAAATTACTACATAGCGTGTAATCTGCTCCATATTCCCTTTAAGTAAAGTCTGAAAAATTTCCTGCTCCTCAAAGGCTTTATCCTTCTCCCAGAAAGGAATACTGTAACGATAAGCTATCCCATAGGCTGTATGAATGGTCAAAAAGGAATTCATCAGAATAAAGGTTAAACTGACTGCCAGAAGAACAACCAGAATCCTTTCTGCAAACAACAAAACTTCTCTTTTTTTACCACCCAATACTTTTTTTCTCATTTCTCCCTCATTCTCTGCTTTTCAGCTATTGTTTCTCAATTTTATATCCTACTCCCCAGACTACCTTCAAATATCTGGGTTCCTTAGGATTTATTTCAATCTTTTCCCGAATATGGCGAATATGTACAGCTACCGTATTATCTGCTCCGATGGCTTCTTCCTCCCAGATACTTTCATAAATCTGTTGGATGGGAAATACTCTTCCCTGGTTTTTCACTAATAAAAGCAGAATATTATATTCAATGGGAGTCAGTCTTACCCCTTCCCCATCGACAGTTACCTCCTTGGTATCGTCATTGATTATTAATCCACCGGCCTGGTAGATTCGGCTGCTTTCCACTGCCATATTTCCGAACTTCGTATAACGCCTCAACTGAGACTTTACTCTGGCAACCAATTCCAAAGGATTAAAGGGCTTGGTAATATAGTCATCTGCTCCGATATTCAGCCCCAGAATCTTATCTGCATCCTGTGATTTTGCAGAAAGAAAAATAATGGGAATGCTGCTTTTTTCCCGTATTTTCATCGTTGCACGAATGCCATCCATTCCAGGCATCATAATATCCATAATCAGCAGGTGAATTTCCTGATTCTTCATCGCCTCCAGAGCCTGTTCACCGCTGTAAGCCTTAACCACCTGATAGCCTTCCTGCATTAGATAGATTTCAATGGCATCTACAATTTCTTTTTCATCATCACATACAAGTATTCTATTCATTTTCCCTCTTCTTCTGCCGCTTCAGCAGCTAATACTCTATTATCCTATCCTGACTTCATTAAGAGAAAGCAATCGAAATTATTAAGATTTCTTTAATCTCAAAAAGGCACCCAGATTTCCCCTCATCCCCTGACTTGCCCTGTGGGAAAACAAAAGCTCATGATTACAGCAGGTGCATAGATTGGTTGTTTCCAGATTTTCCATCCTTATCCCCGCTTCCAGAAGAATCAGCTCATTGACCTTCCATAAATTTAACAGATATTTACCCTCTCCTTTATTCTTTAAAATCTCTTCCTGATGTTCCAAAAATTCCTGCTTAAATACCGAAGCTACATCCTCACCGACTTCGTAGCAGTCCCTGCATATGGAAGGCCCGATGGCAGCTCTGATACACTCCCGCAAAGCTCCTAACTCCTCCATCCGTTCAATAGTCTTTTCTCCGATTCTTCCTATGGTTCCCCGCCATCCGGAATGGCTTAAGCCGATTACCTTATTTACAGGATCCACAAAAAACAGGGGAACACAGTCTGCAAAAAAAGCAGACAGCACTATCCCGGGTTCACGGGTAACCAATCCGTCCACATCTTGGTAGTCAAGAGGTTCTGTCAGCCCCTTTCCCCGATCCTTACCTGTTATAATCCGAACATTGGCAGTATGGGTTTGGTGAGAAAAAACAAAATCGCCGATTTCGCAGTTAATTGCTTCAGCTATGCGGCGATAATTTTCTCTTACATATTCTTCTTTGTCCCCCCTGGTAAAGCTTAAATTCATGGTTCCCAGATGCTCCCTGCTTACCCCTCCCAGACGGGTGGAAAACAGATGATCCACTGCTCCCGTTTTTTCTAGTCCGGGAAAAGCCAGATACTCCACCTTTCCCCGACTTCTCATGACCGGAATTTTCTCCTTATCCTCTTCTTTCCACTTCATTTTCATTCCCTCATTTCATCCTTTACTAATATGCATAAAGGCATTTTTGTACCACTCAATCTCATCCCCCAGAATACTGATTACATCATAACGAACCTGGCTGACCACCTTTCTCCTATAGCAATATTCCCTCGCTGCCTGACAGATTCTTTTCTGTTTTAGATAAGATACTGCCTCCCAGGGCTGCCCGAAATCCGCATTTTTTCTGTACTTTACCTCAAAGAATACCAAAATGTCCCCATCCTGGGCAACAATATCTATCTCCCCATGAGAGGAATAATAATTTTTCTCTAAAATGTTTATCCCCTGATTCATCAGATACTGGATGGCAAGCTGCTCATAAGCAGTTCCTAACTTACGTCTGTTCATCCCTCGCTTATTTTTTCCTTCCCAATGATGAAGAGGCTTTGGATTCAAAGCCCTTACTTCTGATCTTATCCATAGCATCCACAAAGACAAGGATTTCTGCCACTACCTCATAAAGCTCCGGCGGAATCATTTCTCCAATGTCCAGTCTGGACAGAGTATCTGCCAGCTGATTGTCCTGATGCACGGGAATATTGGATTCTTTTGCCTTCTCAATAATTCTTTCTGCCAGAATCCCCCGTCCGGAGGCAATAACCTTGGGGGCATCCTCTTTAGGATCATATTCCAGTGCAATTGCCTGTTTTAATCTATCCTTCTTTTCCATGTATTCTCCATTTTAACAAGCAGACTATTCCTAACCTATACTCGCATATCAAAGGCCTGTGTAGCCAACAGGAAGGGCTGGCTCTGGTGATTAATAATCCTCTCCATAACCGACTGCTCTTCTTCCCTTCTGAGGCAGGTTTTTATACTGCATTCATATCCCCGCTTATTTAGTCGTCCACTCAGCATATCCATATGCTGCTCCAAAAAGTCCAGGTATTCCTCCTTCTCCAGATAAAACTGTGTACTCACCTTCTGATTTTCCAGTGCCACATAAACATCCAGCTTTCCCAGATACTCCATATCCAGATGCAGCAGGGCCGTCACCTTTCCCTCTTTTTCTGCCATGGAACGTCTGTTGGTAAACACATACAGTTCTCCCTTTGCCTGCTGACCTGACAGCTTTAAGGGAAGCTGAATATAGGCATGCATCTGGTTGATCTGGTTCATAAAATCCAGATTAGAAACGGTGTTCTGAACCGCCTTTCCCAAAGAAGAGGAGGCCTGGCCATGCTCATTTACCAAATTTCCCAGTTGTTGTATCTGATTAGATAGTTTTTCATAAAACTCCTGTACCTGCTCCTTCTCCATTACCTCTTCCGGCTGCATCATCAGCTGTGGCTGAAAACGATGATTCCAGATTTTTCCAAAAACAGAAATATCCTTAACGGAAGCCTTCCCCTGGGATAAAAGCTGAATCAATTGGTCCAGACTGTTTTGTAAGTCTGCCGGCCTTCCCTTAACGATATTTTGTGCCTGCTTTTCCCCTTCAGCTCCTTCCTTCTGCATAACCATTTTCTGCTGCGGGTTAAGCTCCTTCTCCCCCATCACCACCGTCTCCTCAAGGGTGGCTGAAAGCTCTATGGGATGATTTATTGTTCTTAAAATATCGGATTCATTGATTAAGCCCTTCCCCTCTTCGGCCCCCTGCGATGAGACTGCTCCAATCTCTGCAGTCTCCATCTGTACCGACTGCTCGCCCTTTAATGACGGAGAGAATATTTCCTTCAGCTGACTGAGAAACTCTCCCGCCTCCTTCTGGGCTCCGTTTTGTACCCAGGAAAGGAGCTGCTGACTGATAGCCTGACCAATATCCGAAAAGGTGTTGGAAAGAAAGTGCTGATTATTCTCATAATGGTTCAGCTGACTGAGATTCTCCTGTGTGACCGGAAGCTTCAGTTGCCGCAGAGAAATAATATCCCCTACCGGACTGTCCTTATAAGTCATCACATCCCGGTAAGCCTCCTGCAAGGGCTGCCTTCCTACAGGTAATCCCCTTCCCATCATGTTGGTTACCATTTCCAAAGTTCGATCCGTCACCGGAATTCCTGCCATATCCAATGCCTTCATGGCGTTAGGATCAACTGCCGTATTGGTAAATAAAGGCATCAGGGAAAGTCCCGCTGAATTATTACTCTTTACCTGAAAGGCCATAAGGGTACCCGGAGTCAGACTGATACTCTGCTCCAAACGGGCATCCAGAATAAGATCATTCAGTAAAGACAGCTGTACCTCTTCTCCCTTGACGGAAAGAATCTCTCCCTGTACAGTCTGTCCTGCCTGCAGAGCCTGAACCGCTCTGGCCAGCTGCCGAACTTGGGCCTGTGCTGCCTGGTTGGTCTGCATAACGATATCCTTTTGGGGCTGCGCAGCAGCCCTCTGCCCTTTTTGCAAAAAGGAGTTTAATAAATCAATAGCCATAAAGTATTCCCCGACTGATTAGATAAAATTCCCGATAAAGCTGCGTCTGTGAATAGGGGCAGGACCATATTTTTTTATAGCTGCAATATGGTCTGCCGAACCGTATCCCTTATTAGTTGCAAAACCATATTCCGGAAAAATACGGCTGTAGTCTACCATCATCCTGTCTCTGGTTACCTTGGCAATAATGCTGGCAGCTCCAATGGAAATACTTTTGGCATCTCCTTTAATAATCGGAATCTGACGGCAGCTGATTCCCGGAATGGTCACTGCATCATTTAATAATATATCGGGTTGGATGGCTAATTTACTGATAGCCTCTCTCATGGCTTCATAGGTAGCATTCAAAATATTGATCTCATCAATTCTTTGGGGAGAAACCACACCTACTCCTACGGCTGCCGCCTGCTCCATAATCTGTTCATACAGCATTTCCCGTTTGCTTTCACTCAGCTTTTTGGAGTCATTAATAAATAGAATGCCGCAGTCCTTAGGCAAAATAACCGCACCTGCAACAACCGGTCCCGCCAGTGGTCCCCTGCCTGCTTCATCTATTCCGCAAATAGCCGTATATTCACCGTAAAGACGCTCATATTCCCATAAGGCTTGGGTTCTTTGCTTTTCTTCTTCCAGCTTTAACAGCTTTTTTTCAGCTTTTTTTATTTCCGCCTTTACACCGGCCCGTTCATCCCGCCGATAGAATTCCATCAGTTCTTCCAGCTGACTCCAGTCTGCGGCCAGAAATTTCTTTTTGATTTCAGCTATTCTTTCCTCCATAGTCCTCCTACTGGTGATCCAGTACCTCTATCTTAGACAGCGGCCATATCCGTATCCATGCTTTCCCCATGATATCCTTTCGATGAATGTTTCCCACACTGATATCCCGGCTGTCACTGCTGTTATTCCGATTGTCTCCCAGAACAAAATATTCATCCTCACCCAGCTGAATTTCTTCAGCGGCAAGACCGGGGGAGTTGATAATTTCTCTCCCGTAGCTCTCTTCGAGAATTTCTCCATTGATATAAATTGTTCCTTTATTATCAATGTGTACACGTTCGCCGGGCAAACCGATAATCCGTTTAATATAAAAGGTGTCTTTATCATATTGATAGGGAAATACGATAATATCAAATCGCTTAGGCTCTCCCAGACGATAGCTGATTTTATCCACAATCAGATTATCTCCATCGCTGAGTGTAGTTTCCATGGAGCTGCCCACCACCTCTGTTCTCTGTCCTATGTATCTGACGATCAGATAACAGGCCAGTAATACTACCAGTAAATATAGGCTGGTACTGAGAATTTCCTTAAGAATTTTTTTCATGGTTTTCCTTTTCTCCCTTTTACTATGGCTCCTCCAACGTCATCCTTCCCAGTCTTCCGCTTCTGAAATCATCCAGAAAAAGTGCGGCAGCCTTAGACAAATCCAGCTCCTGCCCCTTTTTATAGCAGCCCCGAAGCTTGGCAATTTCCTCAAGGGTATTTAACTCCTTTTCCTGCTGCTCAAATCCGTAACGCTTTAAAACCGCATCCGGATATTTCTTCTTAAAAAAGGACAATAAATCCATGGCCAGCTCCTCTTCAAACAGAATCTCATCATTCATGGAGCCGATAAAGGCCAGCTTCATTCCCACCTGCTGGTCTTCAAATTTGGGCCATAGGATTCCCGGGGTATCCAAAAGCTCCAATCCCTTTCCCAGACGAATCCACTGTTTCCCCTTGGTGACACCGGGCTTATTGCCTGTCTTAGTACAGGCCTTTCCCGCATAAGCGTTAATAAAAGTGGATTTTCCCACATTGGGAATCCCCACCACCATAGCACGGACAGGACGATTTATAATTCCTTTTTTTCGGTCTCTTTCCCGTTTTTCTTTGCAGGCTATCTCCACAGCACCCTGAATAGCCTTCATTCCCGTCCTGTTTTTAGAATTAATCTCCACTACCGTTATACCCTGCTTTTTGAAATGTTCCATCCATCTTTGATTAGATGCCGGATCCGCAAGATCGGACTTATTTAATAAAACCAGTCTCCCTTTTTGCTTCCCCAGCTGATCAATATCCGGATTTCGGCTGCTTAAGGGGATTCTGGCATCTACCAGCTCAATTAAAAGATCAATCAGTTTAATATCTTCCTGCATCATACGCTTTGCCTTCATCATATGACCGGGATACCATTGGTAATTCATAATGTCCTCCTAATCAATCAGACCCATATAAGAATCCACACTATTAAATTTAAACCAGGCCTTTCCTTCTATTGCCTCCCGATGCACCGGCCCAATATTGCCTGATCGACTGTCTTCACTATTGTTACAGTTATCTCCCATTACAAAAAATTCATCCTCCTTCAGCAGAAGCTCATTTTCCGCAATTCCCGGATCCATAATCTTATCATATCCATAATCCGTTATCCTGTCATTAACGTACAGCTTACCATCCCTGATCTGTACACGGTCACCGGGCCCTGCAACAACACGTTTCACATAATAGTGGCTGTTTCGATTACCATTTGGCTGAAACACAACAATATCCCCTGCATCCGGGCTGAAAACCAAATAAGAAATTCGATTGACCAGTATCTGTTGTCCGTTATACAGGGTATCTTCCATGGAAACCCCTATCACACTGGTTCTCATTCCCACAAAATAAATCAACCATCCGGCCAGACAGACAGCCACAACAATATGCATACTCCAGCTGACCGCCTCGCGAACCACCTGGGCATTTATCGTATGCCTTTTGCGATAAAAATTCAATCCGCCTTTTCGTCTTCTCATGTGTGTTCTCCGCATTCACCTGCATGTTCAGTTTTCAGATTAAATAATGCTACATCAGTATAGCATGAGAGAAAGAAAAAAGAAACAGGCTGTCTCATCATTGAGACAGCCCTATAAAACTTCCCTGCTTTTATCTTAACTCTTTAACCTTAGCTCTCTTACCTACACGCTCTCTTAAGTAGTTCAGCTTGGCTCTTCTTACTTTACCTCTTCTGACTACCTCAATCTTCTCAACGTTAGGAGAATGTAAAGGCCAAGTCTTCTCAACGCCTACTCCGTTAGAGGTCTTTCTTACGGTGAAGGTCTCTCTGTTGCTTCCGCCCTGTCTCTTTAATACAACGCCTTCATAAATCTGGATTCTCTCCCGGTTACCTTCCTTAATCTTACCATAAACCTTTATGGTGTCGCCAACGGAAAAGTCGGTAATGTTTTCTTTTAACTGTTCTGCTTCAATACTTCTGATAATTTCGTTCATTTCAATCTCCTTTTCTCAGGATGTTCGTAATGCGATTTGTGCAACAGAGGACCATCGTTTCATAATAACTTTGACAGTATAGCATATCTTTACTTTTTATGCAAGTATAATTTCATCAAATCCGGCCGTCTTTCGGCGGTTCTTTTTAAAGACTCTTCCATTCTCCACTTCTCAATATTTTTATGATGTCCGCTGAGTAACACCTCCGGAACCTTTTTCCCCTTCCACTCCTCAGGACGGGTATATTGAGGATATTCCAAAAGTCCGTTTCCAAAGGATTCGGTTTCCGGAGATTCCTGATTGCTTAAGACCCCTGGAACCATTCGGGAAACTGCATCCACTAAAACCATGGCCGGAAGCTCTCCTCCCGTCAAGACATAATCCCCAATGGAGATATAGTCTGTAACGATCTCTTCCAAAACCCGTTCATCCACTCCCTCATAATGCCCGCAAAGGAGGATTAAATCCTTTTGGGTAGCCAACTCAACGGCAAGCTCCTGATTAAATACCCTCCCCTGGGGAGTGAGATAAATCACTCTGGGACGCTGCCTCGCTTCAATTCTTTGCATTATATGCAGATACGCATCATAAATCGGCTGAGCCTGCATCAGCATGCCTGCTCCGCCTCCGTAGGGATAATCATCCACCTTTTTATGCTTATCAAGGGTATAGTCCCGAATATTCACTGCTTCAACAGACAATAATTCCTTTTCGCAGGCTCTTCCGATAATACTGGTATTTAAGCCCTGCAAAACCATCTCAGGAAACAAAGTGAGTATATGAAAATTCATCCTCTTATCGAAGTCCTTCCATCACATGTACCTGCATTCGGCAGGCATTAATATCAATATCCAAAATACATTCTTTAATGGCCGGAAGAAGAAGTGAGGAACCGTCTTCCAAGGTAATTTCATAAACATCGTTAGCCCCTGTTTCCAGAACCTCCTTTAATATCCCCAGCTTTTTCCCACTGTCCTCATATACCTCCATACCGATTAAATCCGCGATATAATATTCCCCTTCCTCTAAGGGAACTGCATTCTCTCTGGTCACATACAGAGATTTTCCCTTATAGGCTTCAATAGCATTAATACTGTCCAGTCCCTGAAATTTCAGAATGACAAACTGTTTAAAGAACTTAACCGATTCAACTACAAGTATCTTCTCTTCCTTATCGGTATCCAGAATAAGCTCTGTTTTTTTCCTAAAACGTTTTATATCATCCGTAGTGGGAAAAACCTTTACTTCTCCTCTTATTCCATGAGTGGAACTAATGACACCTACCTGAAATCTGTTTTCCATACAACCTCTTTTTCTACCGCCCCGGCAGTATACATCCAATTCCTTTCTCCATCTGTGCATAATCTGTACAGACAGAAGAAAAGGGACACCTTACCAGTATCCCTTTATCGCCGATAATCTTTCTAAACTCAGATAATATCTACATCTACCTTTGCTTTTTCTCCCACAGAGGCAGCCTTTACCACGGTACGGATTGCCTTGGCAATACGTCCCTGCTTACCGATTACCTTTCCCATATCGGAAGGCGCTACATGTAATTCCACGGTAATATTTCTTCCGTCACCGTCACCCTTCTCAGTCACGACTACCTCGTCCGGATTATCTACAAGTGCTTTTGCGATAACTTCAACTAATTCTTTCATCATCCACCTCCAAAAGCCTTATTCTCCTATGAGTGCTTAATTTAAAACACCTGCCAGCTTGAGAATTTTGCTTACGGTTTCGGTAGGCTGTGCTCCATTGGCAAGCCATTTCTTTGCTGCTTCCTCGTCTACCTTGAAGGAAGAGGGATTGGTATTGGGATCATAGGTTCCGATTTCATCAATACATTTTCCATCTCTTGCCACTCTGGAATCTGCTACTACAATTCTGTAAACCGGATGCTTCTTATAACCCATTCTTCTTAATCTGATTTTAACTGCCATTTCTTATGACTCCTTTCTTCTCAGGGAGGTTCTTCCTCCGTATCTTTTCTTAATTTATGCAGGATAAGCTATCCTATAAGCTATCCTGTTAAAAAGGAAAACGGAATTTTCCTTTTCTTCCACCCATCAGGCCAGGCATCTGTTTCATCATCTTCTGGCTCTGTTCAAACTGCTTAATAAAGCGGTTTACCACTGCAATATCCACTCCTGCACCCTTTGCAATTCTGTGCTTTCTGCTGGGATTTAACAGCTTCGGCTTCTGCCTTTCTTCGGGGGTCATGGATAGAACAATGGCCTCCATGCGGGCAAGCTGCTTTTCATCAATCATGGATTCAATATCCCCCAGCTTGCTTCCTATTCCCGGCATCATACTTAAAATACTTCCCAGACCTCCCATTTTTCGCATTTGCTTCATGCTTTCCAGATAATCCTCGAAGTCAAACTTGCCCTTTTTAAATCGGGCAGACATTTCCCTGCCCTTCTCTTCATCTATATCCAGGCTCTCCTGTGCCTTATCAATCAGGGTGAGCACATCCCCCATACCCAAAATTCTTCCGGCCATTCGATCCGGGTAAAACTGTTCCAAATCGGAGAGCTTCTCTCCCATACCCACATACAGAATGGGAATACCTGTTACTGCCTTTACGGAAAGGGCTGCACCGCCCCGGGCGTCACCATCCATCTTCGTCAAAATTACCCCATCGACGGAAAGCTTCTCATGAAATTGGGCAGCCACATTCACCGCGTCCTGACCGGTCATGGCATCCACCACCAAAAGGGTCTGATGAACGGTTACCTGCTCCTTGATTTTAAGAAGCTCCTGCATCATCTCTTCATCCACATGAAGTCGGCCTGCAGTATCCAGTATCACCACATTGTGTCCATTCTTCCCTGCATGCTCCAAAGCTGCTTTGGCAATATTTACCGGGTCATGATTCTCGCCCATGGCAAATACTTCCACACCCATTTTTTCTCCGTTTACCTGCAGCTGTTTAATTGCTGCAGGACGATATACATCACAGGCTACCAGAAGAGGCTTCTTCCCCTTCTTAAGCAGCTTACCGGCAATTTTGGCAGTGGTGGTGGTTTTACCGGCACCCTGAAGTCCGCACATCATAATTGTGGTAATCGATTTTCCAGGCTGCAAAGTAATCTCTGTAGTCTCCGCCCCCATCAGCTTGATCATTTCTTCATTTACAATCTTAATGACCATCTGACCGGGATTAAGTCCATTCAAAATATCTGTTCCCACAGCCCTCTCTTCAATGGACTTGACAAACTGCTTTACCACTTTAAAATTAACGTCTGCCTCCAAAAGAGCCATCTTAACCTCTCGCAGAGCCTGTTTTACATCCTCTTCGGTAAGTCTGCCCTTGCTTCTCAGATTCTTAAATACATTCTGTAGTTTGTCGGTTAAGCTTTCAAATGCCATAAATTATAGTTCCTCTAATATCTGATTGGCCAGCCTACGCACTTCTTCCTGAAGGGTTTGCCTTTCAATCTCCTCGACCATCTTCTTAATACGGGAAAAACGTTCCAGCAATCCCAGCTTATCTTCATAAGCCTTCAGCTGCTTATCACAGCGTTTAATCAGGTCATGCACTCCCTGGCGGCTGATTCCGTGTTCCTCAGCCAGCTCGCTTAAGGACATATCCTGAAAAACTGCATCTTCGTAAATCTGTTTCTGATGTTCGGTCAAAAGCTCTCCGTAAAAATCATATAGGAGGCCCTGCTCTACAATTTTTTCCATAGCAACTTACTCTTCCTTTTTGACCCGTACTTTGGTATCATAGCGAAAAAAAAAGAAGGTGTCAAGTATTTTTTCTTGACAGCAGTATTTATTGTATACCCTTAAAAATCCAAATACTTTAAATATCGTTCTTCAAAGCCTTCTGCCAGGGCAAGGTTCAGTCCCTCAACTCTTTTTAAAATTTCCTCCAGCTGCTTATTTCCGGTTAAGGCTTCCTCCTTCCTTCCGTAAGCAATGGCCCCCTGTAAGGCTCCGTTTCCTATAGCTATGATTTTGCCCGTAAATTCCTTGGGAAAAAGACCGATTTCTATGGCTTCCTGAATGGGAAGCTTAGTCCCGAAGCCTCCGGCCAGATATACTCTGTCCACCTCGTTTGGCTTACAGCCATAGGCTTCCATCAGCTGCTCCATTCCGGCTCTTATAGCTCCCTTCGCCAGCTGCAGCTGGCGAATATCCTGCTGATAGATGGCAATTTTTTCTCCCCTGGGACTGCTCCATAAAGGATAACCGGTTTTATCGTAGGGAGGCTGCAGAGTACCTTCCGGATTCATCAGGCGATTTCGCTTCAGCTCTGCCATACCTGCAATGATTCCGGTTCCGCAGATTCCTGTAGCAGACTGCTTTCCTCCTATGGTTCCGATAACCGCCCGGCGATTCATGATCTTTACCTGGTTAATGGCTCCAGGAATACTCCCGATTCCACAGGTAATATTTCCTCCTTCAAAAGCAGGTCCTGCCGCTGTGGATGAAGCAATCAGCCTGTTTCCATTTCCAATTACCATTTCCCCATTGGTACCCATATCCAAAAGAAGAGAAACACCCTCCTCCCTAAACCCCGGACAAATCAACAGATCTGCAGTAATATCGCTTCCCACAAAGGCGGAAATTCCCGGAAGAACCACAAGGGGAACACCAAGCCTGCTTTCTGCCTCTGTCTCATCATACCCAGCAATGGCCGATTTATCCTTTTTGGCAGCAGTTATATCCGCCATTATTTCACCCAGTGTGGTATTCAGCAATCCCAAATGTTCGCTGAAAAAGGGATGGCGTCCCAGTGACTCACAGGAATACCCCATCAGCAGATGAACCATAGTGGTATTGGCTGCAATTACCACTTTGCTGATGGGTATCCTGCCGTTTTCCGTAAGTAGTCCAATTCCCTGCCACAAATCCTCTGTAATTAATCTATGTAATTCCTCAAGGTGGCCGTTATTGGCAGCAGCTATCCTGCTGATAACATCTGCTCCGTGCATTCTCTGCCGATTCAGGGCCGCATGCGTGGTTCTGGTTTCACCGCTCTCCTCCACCACCAGGGCCATGGCTATGGTAGTGGTTCCTATATCAACAGCAATAAAATAATGCTCCCCATAGGCAGAATGACTTTTGGCAGAAGCCTTTACCCCTTCCACCACAATTTCCTGTTCATCTCCCTTTTCCAGTTCTACCACAATATCCGTCAATGCACAGGTTTTGCAGGCCAATCTTCCCTGTTCCTGGTCTGTATCAAACCTGGTCTCTGTAACCTGTCCTTCCAAAATCCTTATCTTACATTTTCCACAGGTTCCCCTCCCTGCACAGAGAGCCGGTATATAGATATCTGCCTTCTGCAAAGCCTCTAACACAGTCTGATTTTCTCTGATGGGGATCTCTTTTCTCCTATCCTCTTTATCTCTGAGTGTAATTTTCATCTTTTCCTCCGTTTTCAAATGCCATCCCTTTGAGCTGCTCATCTTATATTTTCTCACTGAAAATATTCTTGTAGCCTTCCCCATAAATCTCAGCCGCACTGGATATAATCATAAAGGCCTCCGGATCTTCTTCCTTAACAATCACTTCAATTTGAGGTGCTGTCTGCTTTCTGACCACACACATAATTACCCGTTTGGCTTTTCTTCGATAGGCTCCCTCACCCTCCAAATACGTAATCCCAATATTAACTTCTTCCAGTATTCGCTCTCCAATCTGCTGCCAGTTGTCACTGATAATATAAATCAGCTTTGCTCCGTCTGCCCCGTAAAGAACCAAATCAAAAACCACACTCATCAGCATCACGCTGATTGCCGCATAAAAGGCCGAATCCAGGTTGGCGAAGACAACAGCAGACAAAGCCACTACAATTAAATCACAAATCATAAATAGGCGGCCCGTCTTCAGATGGGGAAAGCGAAGTCTCAATGCTTTAACAATAATGTCTGTTCCCCCCGTGGTGGCACCATTTCTAAAAACTATCCCCAAGGCAATAGCAGCCAGAGAGCCACCCATTACTGCTGCCAGTAAGGGATCGGAGGTCAGGGGCTCATAGCGCACAAAAAAATTGGTAAATAGAGAAGTTGTCAGGGTTGCAAATATAGTGGAAATTAAAAATCGGAATCCGAATTTCCACAATCCCAGACATAAAATAGGAATATTAAGAAGCAGGATCAGCGTTCCGGTCTCCACCGAAATCAATCGATTAATGATCATTGCCAGCCCTGTTACTCCTCCGGGGGCAATATTATTGGGATCCAAAAACAGGCTGACTGCCGCACCATACATTATTCCTGCAAGAATCAGCATACTATATTTTTTCATGAAATACTTATTCCTTTCTAAAAAGAATCTGCCTATAGTTTAGGCAGATTCCCTGAAAATATGATACAAAGCTCATTCTGCATCCGAATAAACCGTGTAGCCATCCTTTCCTTTTCTCTTAGTCTGGTATAAGGCTTTGTCAGCACAGTGATACAGGCTTTCATAGTCCTGCCGTCCTTTCTTGGAAAAAGCAATGCCAATACTTACCGATATCTTAATTTCTTCTCCTTCTTTTGAATAATAGGTCATTCTGCATCTTCTGTTAATATCTCTTACTCTGGCAGCTACAGTTCTGCGGGAAATTTTTCCGGAAATAAATATACAAAATTCATCTCCTCCCAAACGTCCAAGAATATCCCCGTTTCTAAATGCCTCCTGCAGAATGGAGGATACCGTTTTTAATACCTTGTCTCCCTGAGGATGCCCTAAAACATCATTAACCCTTTTAAAGCCATCAATATCCAAAATCAGTAAGACACCTTCTCCGCTTTTTTCCCTCAGGGTATCGATAATCATCTCCTCCAACGCTGCCCGATTAAGCACTCCGGTCAGAGCATCCGTAGTTGCCGATACCTTCAGACGCTCACTTTGCCTTACCTGACTGTCCACATTAAAAAGCGTTAAATAAGCATAAATATCATTTGTACGGCTGTCCCGGGTAATAACATAATCCGCCCTGACCCAAAGCCATTGTTCCTCCAGCTCCTTGAACTGCCGGCTGATTTCCTCAGGAAAGGTAAAATACTTCATCAATCCCTCACAGGATACTCGCATTTGATAAGTAAAATAAGGATTCTCCTCTAAAAGTATTTCAAAAAAATCAACCGTATTCTTTTCCTTAAACTCACTCTGGTAATCGGGATGAATGCACTCTGCAGCAAATTTATCCACCATCATTTCATAAGATTTGATTTCTCTTAATAGCTCAGGAGCAAAAAATTCATCCCCTTCCTCCAGCTCATTTCTGGTGACATTGACGAAGAAATAGAGCAGGCCTTTTTTCTGTGCATTATTTCGTAAGGATTTTTCCTTATCCAGCATATACTGCATTTCCTGGTGCTGCTGCCGTTGTCTATCATCCCGGGCCTGAAAAATCAGAATCAGATAACTGCATCCAAAAATCAGCATATTTTTAATGAAAAGCTCCAAATAAACCATGTGCGACAGCTGTTCATTATAGATTTCCCTTTCCACAAGAGGCTCCAGAATAATGGTGGACAGAATCAGAAAAATGTCACACACACTCATATACAGAAAGAAGAGCTTTCCCCTCCTTCTGTGATGAATCATGCTGTAAAGCTCCTGGAACGGATATAGGCGTGACTTTGAAAGATAAAACAGCCAGCATGATGAAAAGATAAGGGTAAAGGCCAAAAGGGTTATCTTGTATTCCATACTCCCAATGGGTATATTGGTGGCCGGAAAAAGCCCGGCCAGGGCAACTACCATCCAGTAAATGCAGATGAAATTCATGATAAATTTATGTAGTAAAAATAAATAAGTATAGGGAACATCATCGCTGATGATGCATATGTCCAGGATAACCATAAGCGGACATCCGATGAGCAGAAAAACTACCGGAATACCGGGAAAAAAATATTCAACCAAAAAAAGAATCAACCCATTTATCAGTCCTGCCAAAAGCTGGATGAGTGCAGTATTTTCCCGTACATTATCTACCAGCTTTTTCAAATAAACCAAGGAAAATCTTGTGCCCAGAAGCAGAATAAAAAAGATGGTAAAGGGCTGCGAAAAAAAATTACCGATATGAACAACCAGTGCTTCCATGATTTCCTCCTTTATCTGATTCACTTTTACACTGTAACCGTTTTAACGTAAAATAATTAAATGTTCGTCCGAACCACCTTAGGCTGATAGCCTTCTTTTTCCAAAGCCTCCATAATCTGCTGCTTATGCTCGGTTCCGAAAGCCTCCAGGGTAATGCGAAGCTCCACTGCCGCATTACGGTTAATACTGACAAACTGGTTATGCTCCAGTTTAATGACGTTTCCACTTTCCCTGGCTACCACACCGGCCACCCGACTCAGCTCTCCCGGCTTATCCGGCAGCAGCACGGATACGGTAAAAATTCTGTCTCTCAAAATCAATCCCTGCTGAACTACGGAAGACATGGTAATCACATCCATATTTCCTCCACTTAAAATGGAGACAATCTTTTTTCCCTTTACCTCCAGCTTTTTCAATGCCGCAACGGTTAAGAGACCGGAATTTTCCACGATCATTTTATGATTTTCCACCATATCCAGAAAGGCTACAACCAGCTCACTGTCCTCCACTGTAATTATTCCGTCCAGATTTTTCTGTAAATACGGAAATATCCTGGTTCCCGGTGTTTTTACTGCCGTACCGTCCGCAATGGTGTTGACTGCATCCAGAGTCATTACCTTTCCCTGCTTTAAAGATTCCTCCATGCAGTTTGCCCCTGCAGGCTCCACACCAAACACCTTGATTTTAGGATTTAACAGCTTAGCCAGTGTGGATACCCCTGTGGCCAGTCCTCCCCCGCCAATAGGGCAAAGAATATAATCAACCAGCGGAAGCTCTTTAAAAATTTCCATGGCTATGGTTCCCTGACCGGTAGCCACCGCTTCATCATCAAAGGGATGGATAAAGGTATATCCATGCTCATTTGCCAATTCATAGGCATGGGTACAGGCCTCATCATAAACATCTCCAAAAAGAATCACCTGGGCTCCATAGCTTTTCGTCCGATTCACCTTCATCAAGGGTGTGGTATTGGGCATAACGATTACCGCCTTGACCCCATAGCATTTCGCTGCGTAGGCGACCCCTTGGGCATGATTTCCCGCCGAGGCAGTGATAATCCCCTTCTGTCGGTCTTCTTCCTTCAACGTACTCATTTTATAATATGCCCCACGTACCTTATATGCCCCGGTAAACTGCATATTTTCCGGCTTTAAATATACCTTATTTCCTGTGGTGCTGCTAAAATAATCGCTGTAAACCAGCTTCGTTTCCAAAGTTACCCGTTTAACGATTTCAGCTGCCTCTTCAAACCGTTCCAGACTTAACATTTTTCCTGCCTTCTTTCTTTTTCTTATAACAATCCCTAATCTTCCTGCCTGTTTTTGTCAAACAGAGCATCTACAAAATCATCAGAATTAAATTTCTGCAAATCCTCCAGACTCTCCCCTACACCGATATATTTTACCGGGATTCCCAGCTCCGACTGAATGGCAATGGCAATTCCCCCCTTGGCCGTACCGTCCATCTTGGTTAAAACAATACCCGTAAGATTGGCAACGGAACCAAACTCTTTTGCCTGATTCAGTGCATTCTGTCCGGTAGTAGCATCCAAAACCACAAGATTCTCCCGGTATGCATCCGGAAATTCCCGATCAATGATCCGATTCATTTTTTTCAATTCTTCCATCAGGTTCTTCTTATTATGAAGCCTGCCTGCCGTATCACAAAGCAGGACGTCTACATTTCTGGCCTTGGCTGCACTGACTGCATCATAGATGACACTGGCCGGATCACCCCCTTCTGTTCCGCCGATCATATCCACTCCGGCCCGGTGACTCCATTCCTCCAGCTGTTCTCCTGCCGCCGCACGGAAGGTGTCTGCTGCAGCAATCAATACCTTTTTTCCCTGTCCTTTAAGCTTTGCCGCCAGTTTTCCTACCGTGGTGGTTTTGCCCACACCGTTAACCCCGATAATCATAACAATGGACTGCTTTTCCTCAAAGGTATATGCCGTCTCCTCTACTCTCATCTGTTCCTTAATGGTTTCAATCAACAGCTCTTTACACTGGGAAGGCTGGGTAAGCAGATTTTCCCGGATCTGTACACGAAGCTTCTCAAGGATTGCCTGGGTGGTATTCACTCCTATATCTCCCATAATCAGGATTTCTTCCAATTCCTCATAAAAATCCTCATCAATGCAGGAAGCATCATAAAAGAATGTATCGATTCCTTTAACGATATTATCCCTGGTCTTACTAAGACCTCTTTTCAGCCTGCCAAAAAATCCTTCTGTTTCCATAATTCTTTTCACTCATTTCTTTATTGATCTAATTCACCCTCAATCAGATTTACACTGACAAGAGTCGAAACTCCCTTTTCCTGCATGGTAATTCCGTAAAGCCGGTCTGCCCTTTCCATAGTCCCTCTTCGATGCGTAATCACAATAAACTGGGTATGCTTAGTCAGCTTATGTAGATATTTTGCATATCTGGCCACATTATTTTCATCTAAAGCCGCCTCAATTTCATCCAGAAGACAGAAAGGTGAGGGCTTAAGATTCTGAATGGCAAACAACAGGGCTATGGCGGTAAGTGCTTTTTCTCCACCGGAAAGCTGCATCATATTCTGCAGCTTCTTTCCCGGAGGCTGTGCAATGATACGGATTCCTGCTTCCAGAATATCCTCTTCCTCCATCAGCTCCAGTGTACCCTTTCCTCCGCCGAACAGCTCTTTGAATACCTTATCAAATTCTCTGGAAATCTGGGCAAACTTTTCCTTAAACTGCTTTCTCATTGCCGTATCCAGCTCTTCAATAATCCCCTGTAGGGTTACCTCTGCCTCCACCAGATCATCATGCTGGGTTTTTAAAAACCCATAGCGTTCCATCAGATTTTTATAATCCTCAATGGCATTTACGTTCACATCCCCCAATCGTCGGATGGCCTCCCGCAAAGCTCCCACTTCACGCTTCATCACGGTCAGATCCGTCAGAGTCTCATCCCGCATGGCTGCCGCATCCCGAAGAGTGATTTCATATTCATTCCACATATAATCTATCTGGCCCTGCATGGACTCCTGACAGCGTTCCTTCTGACTGTTCAAACGATAGGCTTCCTTATCCAGCCGGGTAATTTTCTCTGCCATCTCTTCTCGGGTAGCAAAAAAATTCTTCTGTTTTAATCCCAGCTCCTCCTTCTTTGCAAGCATATCCTTTAATTGAATTTCCACATCCGACTGGGAGGTATGGGATGCGGCAATAGTCTCGCTGATTTCTGCCAGGGAGCTTTGCTTAAATTCAATTTCTTCATTTCCGGCAGTGATTCCTTCAAGTATTTCCGAAAGCTCTGTAGATAATTTTTCTACATCTGCATTTACACGATCCAGATTCTGCTGTTCAAAGCCGATTCTTTGAAGAATTTTCTCCAGCTCTACCTCCTGTTCGGAAACCCTTGCCGTATGCTCCGATTCCAGCGCACGCAGCTCCTCCAGCTGTATCTGGAACTGACCGATCTGCTGCTCCGCAGCTTTCTCCAGCTTGACGGATTCCTCCAATTCTTCCGTAATTCTCAGCTTATCCCCCATAATTTCTGTAACCTGGGTCTCTATTTCCTTTACTTCAGCCATTAAGGAATCTGCTCCCGTATGGGTTTCATCCTGTTTTTCCCGGGCTGCAATCACATTCAGCCTGGCCGTATTCTGATGAATAAATTCTTCCTGAAGATTGGCTTTGATCTGCTCCAGCTCAAGGCGCATGTGATTCCGCCTCTCCTTAGTAGCCTCAATACCGTTCAACAGCTTATCAATCTCTTTTAAATACTCCTTAACCTTCTGTTCCAATTCCTCCATTTCCCGTCGTCTTCCCAGAAGATTACTGTTATTTTTAAAGGCACCTCCACTGATGGCTCCCCCAGGTACCAGAAGCTCGCCTTCAATGGTAACCATACGGATTCCATAATCGTATTTGCGGGCAATCTTTACCGCATGATCCACATGATCCACCACTACAATCCTGCCCAGCATTGCTTTTGCCACATTTTTATATCTGTCATCCGTACTGACCAGCTCATTGGCCATTCCCAGAACCCCTTTCTCCTGCAATACCTGGGGTGTCTTAAATTCCTGAGGATGACGGGTACTGGTCAAGGGCAGAAAGGTAGCTCGTCCTACCTTATGCCGCTTCAAAAAGGCTATCATCTTTTTGGCCGTTTCTTCATCCTCTGTAACGATATTCTGGATATTACCGCCAAGAGCCGTTTCAATGGCCGTTTCATATTTGGGGTCTACCTTGATAATATCGGCAATCACACCGATAATTCCCTTTTCCTCTTCCTTTTGCTCCATTACCCGCTTAACGGAACCTCCATAGCCTTCGTACCGTTCTGTCAGGTTAGACAGGGCATCCAGTCTGGATTTTTCCTGATGATACTTTACCTGTGTGTCCCGCAGGGCCTGATCCTGTCCGGAAAGCTCTTCTTTCATTTCCTCCAGTTCTTCTTCCTTCTTAGCCTGCTTAAGGTTTAAGTCATCTATCCTTTCCTGAACCTTTTCAAATTCCTTTTCCAAATCCAAAATCAGCTGTTCCTGCTTTTTCTCATCGGATTTTACGGAAACCAGGCGGGAGGTCAGCTCGGCCCTGCGAATCTGCGCCTGTTCAAGCATGGTATCAAAACGTTCCATCTGGGATTTGATGGTGGCTCTTTCATTAAGGGCATTAATAATCCTGTTCTTCCCTGCTTCAATATGGTTATTTAAAGACTCAATTCTTCCCTGAACATCGGCCAGCTGCTCTGCAGCCTCAACCTTCCTTTTTTCAGCCTCAAGAGCATCTTGGTCAATATTCTGCTTCAGACCGAAAATTTCCTTTCGCTCCTCTTCTTTAGCCGTAAGCTGGGTCTGAACCTGGCTCCTTCGGGAACGCAGATGCTCCCCATTGGTTTTGGCAAAATTAATCTGCTCCTGTAAAACCTTAATTTCCCCTTCCAGCTTCCCCCTCAGGACACTGGTGTCCGTAAGACTGCTCCTGGCAGCTTCAATCTCCTGCTCCAGAGCTTCCATTCGTTCCTGAATCTGATCGTACTCTTCCTTAATTCCGTCATAGGCCGCGTTGGAGCTTTCCAGCTCCTCCACCGTTAAGGTAAGAGACTGTTCCACTTTTTCCAGCTGCTCCCTGATTCGGTTATTATCCAGAAGAAACATATTCACATCCAGTGTTTTCAGCTCTTCCTTCTTTTTCAGGTAAATTTTGGCCTTTTCCGACTGCTTTTCCAACGGACCGATCTGCTTTTCCAACTCAGAAAGAATATCGTTCACCCGGATCAGATTCTGTTTTTCATCCTCCAGCTTCTTTACCGCCGCTGCTTTTCTTCGCTTAAATTTTACGATACCTGCCGCTTCATCAAAAAGCTCTCTCTTTTCCTCCGGCTTACCACTCAAAATCTTATCAATCTGCCCCTGTCCGATAATGGAATAGCCTTCCTTACCGATACCCGTATCATAAAAAAGCTCATTTACATCCTTAAGCCTGCAGGCCGTACCATTAATCAGATACTCACTTTCACCGGAGCGGTACAGACGACGGGCTATCGTCACCTCATCATAGGCAATAGCCAGCTGATGGTCACTATTATCCAGGGTAATAGCCACATAGGCATAGCTTAAGGGCTTTCTGGTTTCTGTTCCGGAGAAAATCACATCCTGCATGGATGCTCCCCTCAGCTGTTTGATTCTCTGTTCCCCCAGTACCCAGCGCACTGCATCTGCTACATTACTTTTTCCACTGCCGTTAGGCCCCACGATTCCGGTAATCCCATTATGAAACTGAAAGGTAATTTTATTGGCAAAGGATTTAAATCCCTGTACCTCAATCCTCTTTAAATACATCTTCTTAATCCGTTTCCATCCGATTTTTATCCTGCTTGTTCAGCAGAAGAATTGCCTCATAAGCTGCCTGCTGCTCTGCTGCCTTTTTTGTCCGTCCCCGTCCAAATCCAACACGCTTATCATTTAAAAGAGCCTGTACCGTAAATTCCTTATTATGATCGGGGCCGCTTTCCTCCAACAGTTCATATACCAGTCTCTGTCCCGGTTTTGTCTGTATCATTTCCTGCAAAACCGTTTTACTGTCATGGAAAAACACCTGACTTTGGGAATCCTCCAGAATAAACCGATGGACAAACTCACGGGAAGCGGTAAGTCCTCCATCCAGAAAAATAGCTCCAATCAGTGCCTCCAATACATCTGAGGTAATGGATTCTCTCTCTCTTCCACCGGTAGCTTCCTCTCCCTTTCCCAGAAGAATGAAGCCTCCCAGCTCAACCTTTCTGGCACACTGTGCCAGGGCCGGCTCACAGACGATGGATGAGCGAAGCCTGGTCAGCTTTCCCTCCGGCATATCCGGATACTGATGAAAAAGATACTCACTGGTCAAAAGCTCCAGTACCGCATCTCCTAAAAATTCCAGACGCTCATAATCCCCTCTTTTTCTGATCTTCTGCTCATTAGCATGAGAACTATGGGTAAGAGCCTGCCTTAAAAGCTCTTTTTTCTTAAAATGGTATCCTATTCGTTTTTCCAATTCCTCCAACGGATATCCGATCCTCATTTTCCCTGCCCCTCATTTCCTGCTGCCATAACTCGAAAAAGCCCTTGACGGGCTTTCGATTGTTACTTATTGCTCATTAGTTAATCGCAGCTTTGATTAATTCCACTGCTTCCTCTACAGTAGTGATATTCTCCGCACTTTCCGGTGAAATTTCAATGTCAAATTCTTCTTCCAAACCCATAATAATCTGAAAAACATCCAAAGAATCTGCTCCCAAATCATCAGCAAAGGTAGATTCCATAGTGATTTCATCCGGATCTACACTTAATACCTCAGCAATTACTTTTTTTAATTTTTCAAATTCCATTGTACTCTGTCTCCTTTACGATGACTTTTTTAATTTTTTCATTGATTTCCTGATCCTTGAAGGTCTGGCACTGCAAAATTGTGTTTTTAATCTCTACAGCCTTGGAGCTTCCGTGAGTCTTCACCACCAGCCCCTTCAGACCCAAAAGCACCGCACCGCCATGTTCCTCAAGCTGAAAGCTCTTCAAGCTTTCCTTCAAAGCCGGCTTTACCAGTAATGCCCCAATTTTACTCCTTAATGAGGTCATCATTCCCTGCTTTACCGTCTGGATAAGCGTGCTGCCCACACCCTCATACAGCTTCAAAATAACGTTTCCCACGAAGGCTTCACAGACAATAACGTCTGCATACCCTTGGGGAATATCTCTGGCTTCAATGCTTCCGATAAAATTGATTCCAGAAGCTTCTTTGAGAAGGGGAAAGGTTTCCTTTACCAAGGCATTTCCCTTCTCCTCCTCGGCACCGATATTGACAATAGCAACTTTTGGGTTAGTAATTCCCAAAACATTCTCCATATATACAGAACCCATCTTGGCAAACTGAACCAAATGAGATGGTCTGGCATCTACATTGGCACCGCAGTCTACCAGAAGGGAGGCTCCTTTAAGGGTGGGAATCAAGGGCGCCAGCGGTGGTCTCTCCACTCCCTTAATCCGTCCTACAACCAACTGGCCGCCTACCAGAATTGCTCCTGTACTGCCCGCAGAAACGAAGGCATCACAGATTCCTTCCTTCACCAGCTGCATGGCTCTCACAATGGAAGAGTCCTTCTTCTTACGAATAGCCATTACCGGTGGCTCCGCCATTTCAATGACCTCTCTTGCATCTACTACTTCAATCCGATTTTCCCCGTAGGAATAAGCAGATAATTCCTGTCTGATTAGTTCTTCCTTTCCCACAAGGAAGACCTTAATCTCTTTGCTTGCCTTAACCGCATCAACAGCTCCCTGTACAATGGCACCGGGGGCATTATCTCCCCCCATTGCATCCAGTGCTACATTTACCATTTGTGACACTTCTCTCTTCCTTTTTTACTCTATAACTTAATATACTAAACCGATATGTAAAAATCAAGGATATTTTAAAGAGAGCAGCAAAATAGAAAAATCCGACTGCAAACCCCATGACAGCCGGATTTTTCTATTTTCATTTGTCGTTCTTCTTTCCTTTAAACTCAGATGGCCATACACCCACCTTCTTTTTAAAGAGCTTGGAAAAATGTACCGGGTCAGAATACCCCACCATTCCCGCAACATCCTTTGCCAAAAGCTCCTCATTTACTGAAAGCAGACATTTGGCATGCTCAATTCTGAGCATCTGGATATATTGACCGGGAGTATATCCCGTATAGTCCTTAAACAGCTTTCCCAGATAGGGAGCGACCAGACCAAATTCTGCTGACAGCTCCTTTACCGTAATCGGCTCTGTCAGATGCTCCCGGATATATACTGCTACTCTTTCCATCAATTCTTCGCTGCTCTGGCGTTTTCCCACACCTTCTCTCAGAATGTCCTCTTTCAGATTCCCCCCGAGATTTGTACAAAATGCTTCCACCAGCCTGTCACGCTCTTTTTGCTCACTGCGCTCATGATATTCCTTCTCAATCTCTTCAATAAGTGCTTCCATATCCTCTAATACAATGGGCTTTAATAAGTATCGCTTAGCCTGGTATTCAATAGCCTGCTGTGCATAGTGAAAATCGTTATAGCCGCTTATGGCTACAATAATCGTTTCCGGATAATTCTCATGTACAAATTTCATCAGCTCAATTCCATCCAGCAAAGGCATATTGATATCGGTAAAAATCACATCTACAGAGTTTTCCTTCAGATAATCTACCGCCTCTTTCCCATTAAGAGCGCATTTGACCACATAAAACTCCGGATTAATCCGCTCAATCATTATTCTTATTCCCCTAAGAAGGGGTAATTCGTCCTCTGCCACCAAAACCTTAATCATCACATCTACCTCCAAGCAGAACACAGGCTCCATTCTCCTCATTACGAAGCTCAAAAAGAAAATCCTTCCCATAGGTTATCTTCATTCGGGTGTAGATATTGGGAATGCAAAGTCCTCCTATGGATATACTGTTTAAGATATCCTTCACCTCTTCCTTATCCAGCTTTTGCGTGAATCGGTGAAATTCATCCAAAAATTCCCGGGGGAAGCCTCCTCCATTGTCTCGAATCAATATGTACCATTTTTTTTCGTGTGTCCATGCATGGATAAAGATTTTCCAAACAGGCTCTACCTTTTTAAAGCCGTGCTTAAAGCAATTCTCACAAATAGGCTGTACAATCAGTTTAGGAACTCTGATTCCCCCAGCCTCCTCCTCAGTCTTTATTTCATATTCAAAAAGCTCTTCATATCTGACCTTCATTAAGAGCATGTATTTCTTTGCATTTTCACACTCTTCATTGATGGTACTGAAGCCATCCCCCATCTGCGAGGTATAGCGAAGAATTCCTCCCAGCTCCCTACAGATATAAGGTATCTTCGTATTCCCATCCAATTGTGCTTCCATGGATACAATGGCCAGAATATTGTGCAGAAAATGAGGATTCATCTGTGACTGCAAAGCAAATAAATGTGCCTTTACCTCATTGGTTTTTGCCGCAATCTGCATTTGCATGGTACTCTTCAGCTTTTCCAGCATTTTATTGAAGGAATTTTCCAGACGAATGACAATATCCTCTGAATTTTCATCGGCAATTTCCACAGACAGATTATCCATGGCAATGGACTTCAATGAATTATCCAGGGCAAGCAAGGGTGCTGAAAGATATTTGAACATAATTCTTTCCCATACCAGGGCAACGCCCAAGATTGCTGTCACAACCACCGCAAGAATGATATAAAATCGTTTCAGCTCCCGCTCCAGCTTAATGGGTCTTTTATGAAATCGGACTTCATATGGGGCATGCTCTAGGGACAGCGTTATTTCATACTTATTTTCATAATCTATGGTTTCTGATTTTCCGCTGCTGGTATAAATTATCTTTCCCTCTGAATCCAGAATATCCGCATAGTTCTCTTCTCCTATATCTGACAAGATTTCCTCCAGCCGCTGAACCGGCTCCCATACCTCTACGAATCCATAGATGCCTTCCCATGAATAGTCACTGATCTGTCTGACTACTGCTATGGATTTCGCTTCATTCTCCGGATTCAGTATATTCGTCATAGGGCTTCGATAAAAGGCCTCTCCCTGATTTTCTGTAAAAAATTTTTCTGATTCTCTAAAGGTGTTCCCCAGAAAAAACTGACCACTATCACTGTTTACCGATTCTTCCCCGAAAATCCAGCAAAAATCTCCCTGCTGATTATAAAGAAGAACAATAGCCTCCCCGTTTCCCCTGATATTATAGGTTTCCAAAAGCTGCTTTACTTTCTTACCCTCATCCGGATTATCACCAAAATAGTTCCCATCCGGCTCTTTAGACAAATGGCGGAAAACTTCTACGATTTCCGGGTTCATGGCAATCTGCATTGCCGTATGATCCATGTTATAATAGAAGCTGTCCAGCTGAGCTGTGGTTTTTTGTGCAATAAGCTGAAAATGCTGCTCATCTTCTGTCTTCATTTCATTGACCACCACCTGATAGATGTAGCCCACAAGCCCCGCTGTAATCAGAAGAATAATCCCTGTATGATATAGAAAAAAACGTGTTTTTAATTTCAGTCTTTTCATATTAAATCCAACTTCTTTTTGCGTTACATTCCACCATACTTAACTCCTATATCCTGGGTAATCTTGGCATCAATAAAGTGCTTTTCAACCATTTCGCCCATAATGGTCAAAGCCTTTTCGTGGGAAAAGCCATCCTTATAGGGCCTTGGCTCCGTCAGTGCCTGATAAATATCCACGCAGGCCATCAGCCTCTCCTCAAAGCTTAACTCCTCTTTTCCTTTCCCAAAAGGATAGCCTGTCCCATCAAGCTTTTCGTGATGGTGTACCGCCCATTTTGTCACGGTCTCCAAGCCCCGGATTCTTTTCAGCATCTGCCAGCTCTGCCACGCATGATTTTGAATATTCTTAAATTCCTGCTCCGTCAGCTTATCGTTTTTTTCCAAAATCTTACTGTCTATTGTCAGCTTTCCCAAATCATGAACAGCACCTGCAAGGTAGAGCAAAGTACACTCATCCTCATCATAGCCATAATACTTTCCCATATCCTCTGCCCTCATGGCTACTCCCAGAGAATGTTTTCTGGTAAATTCTGATTTATAATCAATGATTTTTACCCAGAAATCGCAAATATCATGTATTGTTTTATTGGAATACTCACAAAGGCCGCTGTCCACCTCTTCTTTCAGATACTTTTCCAGCTTATCTTCATTCATTTCAGAAAATGATTCTGCCGTTGTTCCTTTTAAAAATGCCTGTACACATATGGAGGAATAACGAATATTCTCGCTTTCCTTCACATAAGCACATATTTTCTCATATTTTTCCTGTGTGATTCCATCCAGACGAAACCGGGTATCCAAAGTATCTCCCATATGAATAAGCTGAGCCGTCAAGGGTGTTTGCTCTGCTGTCTTTCCAAAAGGGCCGCTTCCGTCAGCTTCCTCGTGATGGTATAAAACTGCATCCCGGGCTCCACTGGAAAAAGGTAGCTTCTCCAGATTATGCTCGCCCATAATACAGTGTGCCTTCAGCCCTTTCCCCTCAAATTCTTTGCTAGGATCATTTCCTTGACTATATTCTTCACGAATATACTCTGTCAGAGCATTGTCATGAAGGGTAGCCAATCCTGCCAGCTCAAGCAGCTCTTCTTCCTTCATCTCTAAAATTCTTCCCATAATCACACAAAATCCGGCCACTCGCTTTCCATGTCCTCTTGCTATGGGAAGCAGCTGACTTTCCACACAATCTAGGCCATCTGAAAATGCATATAAAAGATCACTGAAATATAGCTTCATTTTTACCTCTCATTCTACTCCGGGGATAATCTTTACCATTCGGTTGCCATACAGCCTCAGGGGTTGGTTTGATTAAATTCTGTAACAATATCATTGGCTATCTGGGGATTCTTGGACTGAATTTGGGTCAAATAACGGAAATTACTGCCATCATAGGGCTGTGCCTCTCCAAACAGACCGATTTCATAGCAATTCCGAATAACACTGATTATACATTGATTATAGTGATCACTCTCACAGGAGCGACACATTTTCAGTGTATGGGCAATTCCTTTTGCAAAATCCTCTTCATGATAGAGCTTAAAGTCCGTTACGGGAATATTCGCATCTCCATTCATTACGTAGGTAACATTCTCTTTAAGACAGCCGATGGCACAATTCTGTGCATAGCCAACAATGCAGGAGGGTTTTTCACATCCACCACAGGCTGCCTCTCCCAGACAACAGCCGGAAAGATCCTCAATTAATCGATTAAAATTTACCTCTGAATACTTAATTCCCATGTTTTTCCTCCATTCTACATCTTTTTCTTTTGTTTAGCAACGTGTTCATTATAATCTGCGGCTTTCTGTCGGTACATGTTCTTTTTAGAAAAGAAAATGTTCTTTTTTAAGTTTTTCTCCCTTGCATAACAAAAAAGCTGATGTATCTGTAATCTACATCAGCCTTTTCTTCCCATTGGAAAATCCATATTTCCTATTTAACAAAAAAATTTAAAATTCTTACACTCTAGTCAACCGCAATGATTTCTTTTTTGTTGTAAGAACCGCACTTTTTACAAACTCGGTGAGGCATCATTAAAGCACCACATTTACTGCACTTAACCAATGTGGGAGCACTCATTTTCCAGTTTGCTCTTCTCTTATCTCTTCTGGATCTGGAAGATTTATTCTTAGGACAAATAGACATCGTTACACCTCCTTACAACAATTCTATTTGAAGAAAATGCATTGCATTCTCTTAAACTCACAATTCAGCGATCAATAGAATGACCACACTTGAATCATTATACCCGGCAGTAATTACTTTGTCAAGCTGTTTTTCTGGTTTTCACCACAATATCTTGTGCTTCCCTATTTTCCGTTAAAAATATCCATCAGATTAGCCAGACGAATATCCGGCACAAAGCTGTCACATTGGCAGCTGTCCTCATTCAAATTCTTTCCGCAGACAGGACAAATTCCTTTACACTCCTCACTGCATAATACCTTGACAGGGCGGGAAAGCTGCATTTCCTCCTGCAAAAGCTCTTCCAGATTCAGCTCATACTCATCCATAAACAGCTGTTCTTCCCTTTGCTCCTCCGTTAAATCTTCACCGGGAGCAAATACCTCTCTGGAAAAATCCAAAACCATTTGCTGTTTCACCGGGGTAAGACATCGATCACAGGGGAAAGCAAGCTCCAGTGTGCATATTCCCTCTATCAATACCTTACCTTTTCCTTGGTTGCTTAACCGTAAACGCAAAGGTGAGGACACTTTAATATCAGCACCCTGAAAGCTTGCATAGGGAAAAGTAAGCTCTCTTTCCTCCACCTTCTGCTCCTGGTTGAAAAAATTAGATAAATTCATGTCCTCACCCTTATTTTTTTATTTTACTAATGCATAAGTATCCCTGGCAATCATCAGTTCCTCATTGGTAGGAATGACCATAACCTTAGGGCCTTCTGTATTGGAAGAAATAATGATGTCCTCTCCACGCTTAGCATTTGCTTCTTTATCCAGTTTTATTCCGGTAAAGCCAAGCTTTTCACAAATTGCTGCCCGGACATATCCGCTGTTTTCTCCTACACCGGCAGTAAAGCAGATTCCATCAACCCCGTTGAGAGCCACCATATAAGAACCGATATATTTCGCTACTCTGTAGCAGAAAGCCTGCAAAGTTCTTGTTCCGGCTGTGTCCCCTTTGGCATCTGCCGCTTCCAAATCTCTGAAATCGGAGGACAGGCCGCCGGAAAGTCCCAAAACACCGGATTCCTTATTCAATATATTCATAATCTGCTCAATGGTTTTATTTTCCTTTTTGGCAATAAATTCTATAATGGCAGGATCCAAATCACCACTTCTGGTTCCCATAATTAAGCCTTCCAAAGGAGTTAATCCCATAGAGGTATCTACGCATTTACCATTCTTAACTGCAGATACGGAAGCTCCGTTGCCTAAATGGCAAACGATAATTTTACTGTCCTCATAGCTCTTACCCATAAGTTCAGCTGCTTTTCGGGATACATAGGAGTGGCTCGTTCCGTGGAAGCCGTAACGGCGAACCTTGTATTTTGTATAATACTCATAAGGAATACCATACAGATAGGCTTCCTCAGGCATGGTCTGATGGAAAGCAGTGTCAAATACTCCTACCATGGGAACACCGGGCATCAGCTCCTTGCAGGCATTAATACCAATCAGATTTGCCGGATTATGAAGCGGCGCAAGATCATTACACTCTTCAATTCCCTTAATTACTTCATCTGTAAGAAGGGTGGATGCTGCAAACTTCTCTCCGCCGTGTACGATTCGATGTCCTACTGCATTAATTTCGGACAGGCTCTTTACTACACCGATTTGGGAGTCACAAAGTGCTTCCAGAACCAGCTTTACCGCCGTGGTGTGATCCGGCATGGGAACGCTCTTTGTTGTCTTTTCTCCTCCGGTGGGGGAATATACCAGCTGACTTCCGTCAATACCGATTCTTTCGCATAAGCCTTTTGCAATCAGATCTTCATTTTCCGCATTAATCAACTGGAATTTCAGAGAAGAACTGCCACAGTTTATTACCAATACATTCATCGTTTATCCTCCAATTTATCCTATCAATCTATATTACAGTCTTATATCAGCTGTGCCTGAACGGCAGTCAGGGCTACTACACCTACAATGTCCTCCCAGCTGCATCCACGGGACAAATCATTGACCGGCTTGGCAATTCCCTGAAGCATGGGGCCGTAGGCCTCAGCCTTAGCCAGTCTCTGTACCAGCTTATAACCGATATTACCACAATCCAGATTGGGGAAAATCAATACATTAGCATGTCCTGCCACTTCACTTCCGGGAGCCTTGGACTTACCAATTGCAGGCACCAGTGCTGCGTCCGTCTGCAGCTCTCCGTCAATTGCCAGACCGGGATACTCTTCATGGGCAATTCTGGTTGCTTCTACCACCTTATCTACCAAAGGATGCTTTGCACTTCCCTTGGTGGAATGGCTCAGCATGGCAACAATGGGCTTTGCTCCTACCAGCTGTTTGAAGCTCTTTGCAGAGGTATCCGCAATAGCTGCCAGTTCTTCCGCCGTAGGGTCCTGATTCAGGCCACAGTCCGCAAACAGGAAGGTTCCGTTTTCTCCCATTTCACAATCAGGAACTGCCATAATGAAGAAACCGGAAACCAGCTTCACACCGGGGGCAGTCTTCAATATCTGTAAGGATGGTCTTAATACATCTGCCGTGGCGTGGCATGCACCGGCAACCATACCATCCGCATCATTTGCCTTAACCATCACTACACCAAAGGTAAGGTAATCATTCAGCAGGATTTCCCTTGCCTTCTCCACCGTCATTCCCTTGGACTTCCTGGTTTCGTATAAAAGATTCACATACTCTTCCAATTTGTCACTGGTTTTAGGATCCACCACCGTTACACCGGTTAAGTCAACCTCCAACCAGCCGGCACCATCCATAATCTTTTCTTCATTACCCACCATAATAATATTGGCAAGATCTTCTGCCAAAATCTGAGAAGCCGCAATCAGAGTTCTCTTGTCATTGGTTTCCGGCAGAACGATGGTTCTCTTATCCTGTCTTGCCTTTTCTTTGATAATGTCTATGTATGACATCCTTATACCTCCCCTTTTTTGTTGTTATATGATAGTTGTATTATAGCGAATTTTTTTTTTGTATACAACAACCTTTATCAAATTTGATTGTACAAAAAGAGGCACAAAATTTGTTTAATCTATTGACAAAATTAAGTTTTTAACAATAATCTTTTTACAACAGTACCAAAAAAATTACGATATTTTTGGATATTTTTCATCCACTTTGAAAGGAATAAAGAAAATGAAAACAGCAGGAATTATTGCCGAATATAACCCTTTCCATCTGGGGCACAGCTACCATATCGAAGAAACCAGAAGGCTTACCGGTGCAGACTACATTATTATCATCATGAGCGGAAATTTTACCCAGCGTGGCCGGGCTGCTATCATGGATAAATACTCCCGTGCCGAATATGCTCTGAAGCATGGTGCCGACCTGGTTTTGGAGCTTCCGGTCTGCTTTGCTGCCTCCTCTGCCAGATATTTTGCCTTTGGTGCCGTATCCCTTTTAAGCAGGCTGGGTGTAGTGGATTATCTTTCCTTCGGCAGCGAATCAGGAAATTTGGAGATTATACAGAAGATTTCCGCTTTTTTGGAAAAGGAACCTGCTGCCTATCGTGATACACTCTGCGGGAAGCTGAAGGAGGGATTTTCCTACCCCGGAGCTAGGGCTTATGCCCTGCAAAAACACTTTCCCCAAATGGATCAGGACTTTCTGTCACATCCCAATAATATTCTGGGAATTGAATACTGTAATGCACTCCTGTCCTTTAACAGCCCTATCAAACCGGTTACCCTTAAGCGGCTTCACTCATCTTATCACGATACCGCCCTGTCCCCGGATGGATTCTCCTCTGCAACATCAATCCGGCAGACTTTACGGGAGGGGATTTCGGATACTCTGGCTGAGCATCTGCCGGCCTGTGTTTACCAGTCCGTTACGAAAGAATATGGTCTTTCCCTTCCTATAAGCACCAATGACTTTTCCTCTCTTCTGCATTACCGCCTTTTAAGCGGCTCCTTTAAGGAGTATGCACTTTATGCAGATGTGCATGAAGACCTGGCCAGAAGGATTGAAAATCAGCTCTTTTCTTTTACCGATTTTGAAGCCTTTTGTGATTTATTAAAAACAAAGGAGCTGACCCATTCCCGAATCAGCCGTGCTCTTTTGCATATTTTACTGGGAATTAAGCAGGAGGAGCTTAAAAAATATAAGGAAGAAGGCTATTGCCGTTACGGGCGCATTCTGGGGCTTCGCCGGGATGCCGGCCCTCTGCTGAGCCAAATCAAAGCCCACGCCTGCCTTCCTCTTATTTCCAAGCTGGCCGATGCCCGCCCCCTTTTGGACTCACTTTCCCTGCAGATGCTGGAAACAGATATCCGTTCCTCCCACATCTATGAAAGTGTGCTGAGCCGAAAATTCTCTGCGCCCTTCAGAAATGAGTACAGCAGGCAGTTTCCGGTCCTATAAAGCCTGCCTGCTGCCTCCGGGGTTGCAAAAAGTCTATACTTTTCATTGTCCGTCATCGGCTCCTTACTCATTTTATTCCCCAATTTGTTCGAAACGGCTATTGAATTTATCCTCTCCGCAGACATGCTTCGTTCCGTCCGCTTCCAAAATAATATAATCCCCCTCACCGATAAAGGTTCTTCCTCTTCTGTGACTGATATAGGGACATACGATTTTTCCGTCATCTCTGGTTATCTTCACCAGAAAATCGGTAATGATCCAGCCGGAGGTAACTACATCCGCCCATAATTCAAAACCATCTTCCATTCCCTGTCCCACTTTGTACTGGGCTGCTTCGGCTTCAATAGGTGTTCTTCTGTATTTCATGCTTTGATTCTCCTTCGTCTCTAATTTTTAAAACTATGAATGGGAGCAGGAATCCTGCCTCCCCGCTGAATAAAGGCTTCACAGGAGAAGCTGTTTATGGGCATAATGGGGGCATATCCTAAAAGGCCTCCAAATTCCACCGTCTCTCCCACTTCTTTACCGATGACAGGAATGATTCGGACTGCCGTGGTTTTCTGGTTAATCATTCCGATAGCCAGCTCATCGGCAATCATGCCGGAAATGGTACTTGCCTTGGTTTTTCCCGGAATGGCAATCATATCCAGTCCTACAGAACAGACACAGGTCATGGCCTCCAGCTTTTCCAGAGTAAGGGCACCTGCCGTCACTGCATTAATCATTCCCTGATCCTCGCTGACGGGGATAAAGGCTCCGCTTAGCCCTCCCACATAGGAGGAAGCCATTACTCCTCCCTTTTTCACCTGATCATTTAACAGGGCCAAGGCTGCCGTTGTCCCGGGAGCTCCTGCATATTCCAGACCCATTTCACAGAGAATATCTGCTACGGAATCACCAATGGCAGGAGTTGGTGCAAGAGACAAATCCACAATCCCAAAAGGAACTCCCAGCCGTATAGAAGCCTCCCTGGCTACCAGCTGTCCTACCCGGGTAACCTTAAAGGCAGTTTTCTTAATGGTTTCACAAAGAACCTCAAAATTCTCCCCTCTGACCTTTTCCAAAGCCCGCTTTACCACACCCGGCCCGCTGACCCCCACGTTGATAATCCTGTCTGCTTCCGTGACCCCATGAAAGGCTCCCGCCATAAAAGGATTATCATCCGGTGCATTGCAAAAAACCACCAGCTTGGCACAGCCCAGGGAATCTCTTTCCCTCGTGGCCTCAGCAGTCTCCTTAATGATTTCCCCCATCAGCTTTACTCCGTCCATATTAATTCCGGTTTTGGTGGAACCCAGATTAACGGAGCTGCAGACTCTTTCTGTTACTGCAAGAGCCTCCGGTATGGAGCGGATCAACAGCTCATCTGCCCCGGTCATTCCCTTACTGACCAACGCCGAGTATCCCCCGATGAAATTAACCCCTACTTTAGTCGCCACCTCATCCAGAGTTTTAGCCAAAAGAACAAAGTCCTTTTCCGTTTTACAGGCTGCCCCTCCGATCAAAGCAATGGGGGTAACCGAAATCCGTTTGTTCACAATGGGAATGCCAAACTCTTTGGCAATCTCCTCCCCGGTGGCAACCAGCTCCTTTGCGGATTCATAAATTTTCGTATAAATCTTTTTTCGCAGGGCTTCCAGATCACTGTCTATACAGTCCAACAGGCTGATTCCCATCGTAATGGTTCTGACATCCAGATTTTCCTGCTCAATCATTTTATTGGTTTCTGCCACTTCAACTATATTTAACATTTTTCCTCTCATTCTGCTGCTTTTACAGCATTTCAATTACAAATCCCGGTTGAATCGTTTGCTTAAATCCGGTGCATGCTGTTAAAAATATCTTCTCTCTGACACTTGATGATTACACCGATACTTTCCCCCAGCTTCTCCAGTTCCTCAGCCGACTCCAGAAAATGCTTTTTACTGTTTGAACGATCCACAATCATCATCATATTGAAGTATCCCTGCACAATGGTCTGGGAAATATCCAAAATATTAATGTTGTTGTCGGCAAGATAAGTACAGACCTTAGCAATAATGCCCACCGTATCTTTTCCCACTACAGTAATAATTGTCTTTTTCATTCAGCCTTCCTCCGCCTTCCTTTTATGCAATACAAATTTTAGGGGATACTTCATCCCTCTTTGCCACGGTAATGGGAAACTCATTTCCCCAATATCCCTTTTTCTCCATTGTCAGTTCTACACGCACCGTTTCATAGGCCAGCTCCGGGAGATTATTCTCTTTACTCAAATGCCCCAAAACCACCGCCTGCAGCTTATCATGCAAAAGCTTTCCCAGAAGCTGTCCGCTTCTTTCATTGGACAGATGTCCCTTATCCCCCAGAATACGCTGCTTAAGGGCATAGGGATAGGGACCCACCTGGAGCATATTCACATCATGATTTGCCTCCAAGAACAGTACATCCATTCCCTTTAATGACTCCACAGTATAATCATTATAGGTACCCAGATCGGTGGCTATGGCCATTTTCTTTCTTCCGTGCCGGAAGCGATAGGCTACCGGTTCGCTGGCATCATGGGAGGTCTTCATAGGATTGACCTGAATATCCTTTAGGATAAAGCTGGTGTCCGCCCGAATGGGAACAAACAGCTCCTCTTCGATTTTTCCCAATGCGGTCATCCTTTGGATGGCCCGGATCGTTCCTTCCGTAGCATATATGGGGATGTGATACTTTCTGCTTAGTACACCCAGTCCACTGATATGGTCGGTATGTTCGTGGGTGATTAAGATTCCATCCAAATCTGCTCCCGAAAGCCCAAGACTGTTAAGCCCGCTTTCTGTCCGCCTGCCGCTGATTCCTACATCCACCAAAAGGTGGGTTGCCTGAGTCCCCACATAAATACAGTTGCCGCTGCTTCCACTGGCGATACTGCATAGCTCCATATACAAATTCCTCTCGTTTCCTTTTTAAATATTTCTCCAGTAAATCTCCAGCTTGTCACCATCATGGAGTTCTTCCATAAACTGGGCCGGTTTCCCGTTCAATGTAGTTACAATAGCCCCCTGAGGCTTGGACAGATCAAAGGAAATATAATCAAACACATCTACAAATATGTATTTCGCCTTTCCCTTAAGAACCACGGGAGACTGATTCACCACTACAATCATCTGACGGGAAGGCTGGGATTTCACCCAATTGGACGGTTTGGCGTCAGCCGTTGCCGAAACGGCTATTCCTTTCCTTTCCGTTTTCTCAGGATAATTTTCTTCTTCCAAAGGCTCCTCTTCCAAATCCTCGTACCCATCTGCCATTGGGGAGGCCGAAAACTCTTCTATGATTACGGTAAAATTCTCATAAACCCTTGTTCCCATATCAGCCACTGCATTATTGACATAGTAGCTCCTATGCTCCTTAACCGAAATATCCATAAATTTCAAAATCTGCTCCACTGTATAGTAGTTTAAAAATTCAATCCTGTCTCCGCTTTGAATTTCATAAAACTCTGACTGCAGCACACCATTTACGCTGGCAAATTTAGGAAGAATAACCTTCTTGGAATTGATTTCCACCACCAGGGTTCCCTTATATTCAGGTAAATCCCGTATTTCCATATGTGCCGGAAGGCCTGCTGTAGATTCCTCTACCTCAATAATATCATCCTTCTTTATTCCGCTGTGGATATTTGCCGGTTTCCCGTTTAAGGTAATTACCGCTCCATCCCCTACTTCTCCACGGACAATTTTTTTCTTGCCATCCACTGTAAATTCCAGCTCCTGCCCCCTTTTGGGAAAAAAGCCGTCATTGGGGAATTTTGCCTGTATGGCTGCATCCGTTATGGTAAGGTGCTTATTATCATAGAGCTTAACCTTCTGGCCATTGAAGGAGACAAAAACAAAATTATTATTCTGCTCATAAAAATTAAGGCAGATTCCAATAGGGGTAACCAAAAGAGAATTTTTTTCAACAGTAGGATCTGTAAATTCGATTTTCTGCATTACCTCTGATCCGCGGACAGCCACACGCTCGCTCTGGATTCCCAGCTTTTCAGCCAGCTTTTCGGTATAACCGTTAACCTTTCCTCCACCGCCTACCACAAATACGGCACTTACTGCCTTACCGCCGTTTAACTCCTTAATCTTATCGGAGACCAGAGAAGTCATCTCCTCCAGCACCGGCTCCAAAATCTCATCGATTTCTCTGGTTTCTATGGTTTTTTTCAGGCCCATAATGTCTTCAAAGCCTACAATATCCCCTCTTGTGGAATCCTTCTTGATGCTTTCAGCCATTTGAAAATCTGTCAGACAATGAAGGGCAATCTGTTCCGTCAGGCAGTCGCCTGCCTTGGGAATCATTCCATAGGCAATAATGCTACCGTCCCTGGTAATGGAAATATCGCTGGTTCCTGCCCCCACATCCACCAGGGCAATATTCAGCAGACGATATCGTTCCGGAATGGCCAGCTGAATGGCCGCAATAGGCTCCAGGGTCATATTGGCCACCTGCAGTCCTGCAAGCTCCACAGCCTTATTCAGGCTGTCAACCACCTCATCCGGCAGAAAGGTGGCAATCAAATCCACACTGATTTTTCTGGCCTTGTGGTTCTCCAGATTACTGATATGAAAATCATTAAGATAATAGCTGACAACAGAATTTCCCACACAGTAAAATTTCTGTCCGTTCTTATTTTCCTTTAAAAAGGATTCATAGGCCTTCTCTACCGCAATAGAAATCAGCGTATAGACATCCTCCTTGCTAACCGGATGCTCCTCTTCAAATTCCATATCCGCATGGCTGCTGACCGTTTCCAAAACACGTCCTGCCGCAGCAATACAAACCTCTGCCAATTTTCGCCCGATTTCCTGCTCCAAAGCCTCCTTCACTGCCGATATGGATTCTCCCACTTTTTCAATATCGTGAATCTGCCCATCCAGCATGGCTCTGGTTTCATGCTCCTTCGCTTTTTGTGCCACTACAATAAAGCGATCCCCGTCCTTATAGCCCACGGTTCCCACAATGCTTCTGGTTCCGATATCCAATCCGAATATCAGTTGTCCTGCATAGTTTTTCAGTTTCTCCACAGGTATTTCCTCCTAAGCTTGTTTTCGCCTTTTTTGCAGGCGCTCTATCTCCCTCTGCAGCTGTGTGCAGGTATCTGCAAACTCGCCGCTGTTGTCAATAATAATCCCTGCATATTTACGAAACTCCTGATCGGTAAGCTGATTCTTCATCATCTGCTGTATCTTTTCATCCGAATATTGTCTGCTTTCCTTCAGCCGTTTCCTTCTGGTATCTTCATCAGAATAAATATACCACAGTTCATCCAGCCAGACCAGATAACCGGCCTCAATCAAAAGAGCCGCTTCCAAAAAAAAGAAGTCACTTCTGCCTGAGGTCTCCTCCTCCTTCATTGCCTGTAAAATATAGTCCCGGACTGCGGGATGGATGATTTCATTGACCTGCTTTAGCAGCCTTTTATCGCCAAAAATCAATTCAGCCATTTTCCCACGATGGATTTGGCCTTCTTCTTCCAGAATCTTCTCCCCTAAAAGTTCAACAAGCTGTCTGTAGCACTCGGTTCCCGGTCTCTTCACCAGATGCCCCACATCATCGGCCAGAAGAATACGGCTGTTGGTATGGCGGCTGATATACTCCAATACCCTGGATTTTCCGCAGCCTACTCCACCGGTAATTCCTATTTTTATCACTATTTTGCCTCATACCAATCTGTACCCCGGTGGATATCCACTTCCAGAGTAACCCTCAGATCGGCAGCTCCTTTCATCTCTTCCTCCAATATCCTCTCTACCGCTTCCACCTCATCTGCTGCTGTTTCCAACAGCAGCTCATCATGGACCTGTAAAAGCATTCGGGATCTCAGCCCTTCCTCCTTCAGTCGTCTAAACACCCGGATCATGGCGATTTTCATAATATCTGCCGCCGTTCCCTGCAGGGGAGAATTCATTGCGGCCCGCTCTCCGAAGGAGCGCTGCATAAAGCTACTGGAACTAAGCTCAGGAATGGGACGTCTTCTGCCGAAAATAGTGGTCACATAGCCTTTCTCCTTTCCCTCAGCCACCAGATTGTCCAGAAACTCTTTTACTCCCGGATAGGTCTTAAAATATTGCTCAATATAATCTGCCGCTTCCTTTCGGGTAATACTTAAATCCTGGCTAAGACCAAAGGAGCTGATTCCATAAACAATACCGAAATTCACGGCCTTTGCATTCCTTCTTTGCAGATCCGTCACCTCCTCCATGGGAGTATGAAAAACCTGGGAAGCCGTAATCCGGTGAATATCAGAGTCTCCCTGATAAGCCTCAATCAACCGTTCATCCCCTGACATATGTGCCAAAAGCCTCAGCTCAATCTGGGAATAGTCGGCATCCACAAAAACATATCCCTCTTTGGGAACAAAAACCTTCCGAATCAGCCTTCCCAACTCCATCCGCATGGGAATGTTCTGCAGATTAGGCTCTGTGGAGCTGATTCGTCCCGTTGCCGTTATGGTCTGGTTGAAGGTGGTATGGATTTTCCCGTCCTCTTTAATACAGGTAGCCAGCCCGTCTGCATAGGTGGACTTTAGCTTTGCCAGAGTTCTGTATTCCAGAATATCCGATACAATAGGGGCATTAGGGGCCAGCTTTTCCAATACATCTGCCGCTGTGGAATAACCGGTCTTCGTTTTTTTTCCTCCGGGCAGCTGCAGCTTTTCAAAAAGCACCTCTCCCAGCTGCTTGGGAGAGTTCAGATTAAATTCACATCCGGCCTGCTGATAAATACTTTTTTCCAGCTTTTCAATTTTTACTGAAAGGGCATTGCCGTATTCCTCCAGGGCTTCACGCTCAACCCGTACTCCCTCCTGCTCCATGGAATAAAGCACATAGGAGAGAGGCATCTCTACTTCTGAAAACAGCCTGTCCATACCGGTTTCTGCCAGTCTCTCTTTCAATACAGGCTCTGCCAGGAAAGCCACCAGTGAAAGATAGCCTGCATACTCCTTAAATTCCTCCGGCTGTTCACTTCTTGCCCTGACCAGAGAATTTTTTCCCAAAAGCTGACTTCGTTCCGAAAGAATCATCCCCAGATACTCCCCTGCAATATCCACCACGGAATAGTCGCTTTTTAATGGATTTAACAGATAGGCCGCAATCTGAATGTCAAAATAGCTCTCTCCCTTAGGCTCTGCCAGATAAGGATATTGTCTTTTAATCTGAAAAGTGGACAGAGGAATCCGGGCTGAAAGCCGGTTAAGCTTCTCCAGAAGATAAGCCTCTGACAAAAGACCTTCCGGCAAAAAAACGTAGGTCTTATGGGCTGTCAGGCTAAGAGACAGGGCTGCCAGGCCCTTGTTTCGTCCCTCATCCTCCAAGACAGCAAAGCCGGCCCGGGGGGCAGACTGGGCCTCACTAAAAATTGCTTCTGCTTCCTCAAGCCCGGTTACAAATTGAAATCCCTCTTTATCCCTGTCCCCTGTAACTGCCTCTTCCTCAAAACGTCCCAGCATATTCTTAAACTCCAGCTGCTTACACAGGATATAGGCTTCCTTCGTATAGGGATTATGAAATACTGCATCCTCCAGCTTATAAGGAATATCTCCGTTGATTTCAATGGTAGCAAGCGTTTTGCTAAGCTCTGCCAGATCGCGGTGCTCCGAAAGGGTCTGCCGTACGCTGTTCTTGCTAATCTCCTCCAGATGGGCATAGATATTTTCCAAAGAGCCGTATTCTACCATCAGCCCCGTAGCTGTCTTAGGGCCGATTTTGGGAACTCCGGGAATGTTGTCGGAGCTGTCTCCCATCAATGCCTTTAGCTCAATAAACTGTAATGGTGTTACCTGATACTCCTCAAGCACATCCTTCGCATAGTAGTCGTCAATCTGTGTTTTCCCTCCTTTGGTTCGGGGAATGCGTATTTTAATGTGTTCATCCGCAATCTGCAGTAAGTCTCTGTCCCCGGAAACCAGGGCCACCTCTACATCCAGCTCCTGAGCCCGCTTGGCAAAGGTACCTAAAATATCATCTGCTTCCAGTCCCGGCTTTTCCATGATCAGGATTCCCATAGCCTGAAGCATTTCCTTCATTACAGGTACCTGCTCTCTCAGCTCATCCGGCATGGATTTTCTGGTCCCTTTGTATTCCTTGTAAAGCTCATGTCTGAAGGTGGGTGCCTTTACATCAAAGGCAACCGCCAGGTAATCCGGAGCTTCCTCATCAATTATCTTGAACATAATATTCAAAAAGCCGTATATGGCATTGGTATGAAGCCCCTGAACCGTTGTCAAGTCGGGAACTCCGTAAAAAGCCCTGTTTAAAATACTGTGTCCGTCAAGTAATACCAATTTTTTTCTCACAATAATACCACCATCATCAAAATTATTATTACTGCCATAATGGCAGCGATTTCCAAAAGATAGGAAAAAAAAGTCATCCATTTATGCTTCTGTACCTTTTTTCGGGCCGTCTCAAGCAGATTGTCCAGCTCTTTTCTCAGATCAAAGCTTTTCCCCTCTTCCAGTATAGCCGTTCCTGTCATCACCAGATACTGAATGGTCAATTCCTCCATACACTCATTACAATTTTCCACATGAAGCAGGAAATGCCTTAATTCCTTATTGTCCAGCTTCCCGGCCAAAAAGGCCGATATCATTTTCTGTGTTTCCTTGCACTCCATTTTCTCTGCCTTCTACTCTAATCCAATAGGTAAATCCTTCACCCTTCATCATACACTAAAAATGGACTGTTGTAAAACACAACAGTCCGTAAATTCATACAAAGCCTTTATTCAACTTCGGATAATGCCGCTTCATCAGCAACCACAGTCACATCAGGATGCAGCTGTAAAATGGATGCCGGAACCTTCGGCGTAACAGGGCCGAAAAATGCTTCCTTCACAATCCGGGCCTTATCGGCGCCACTGACTACAACCAGAATCTTTTTTGCCTTCATGATGGTTCCGATTCCCATGGTATAAGCCTGCCTGGGAACATCATCTGCGGAAGCAAAAAAACGTTTATTCGCTTCAATGGTACTTTCAGTGAGGTTTACACAGTGGGTCAGCTTTTCAAACTCATCACAGGGCTCATTAAAGCCTATATGTCCGTTGTGTCCCAGACCCAGAAGCTGTAGATCCTGTCCTCCTACAGACTCAATAATGGCTTCATACTCCATACAGGCTTTTTCACTGTCTGCCTGCATACCATCCGGCAAATGGGTATTTTCCAAATTGATATTTACATGCTTAAACAAATGATCATGCATGAAATAATAATAGGACTGATCATTCTCCCGGGGAAGTCCCCTGTATTCATCCAGATTAACACTCTTCACCCGAGAAAAATCCAAATCCCCTTTTTCATAGCCTTCTACCAGGTTCCGGTAAGTCCCCACAGGTGTAGAGCCGGTAGCCAGGCCCAAAACGCTGTCAGGCTTTAGCAGAATCTGTGCGGCAATAATATTGGCCGCCTTTCTACTCATATCCTCGTAATCCTTAGTTCTGATTATTCTCATGATGTCGTCCCCTTAAAAGTTTTCCTTGAAAAACTGCTCCAGATCAGCTTTGGCAGCCGCTTCATCAGCTCCATCAACAGCCACCTCTACAGAGTCGCCTTTTTTTGCTCCCAGAGACATCACTCCCATGATTCTCTTAGCATCTGCACTCTTGCCCTTACAGGTAATGGTAATGTTACTCTTGTATTCGGAACATTTCTTTACCAATACTCCCGCAGGCCTTCCGTGAATACCTACCTCATCCGTTACCACATAAGTAAATTTTGTCATTTTGCCTCCATTCCGGTGTTTTCCACCTAATATATATTTTTATTTTATTGCATGCCGTATTAAATTTCTCTCACCCGCTTGCGAAGGGGTAAGACATAGGTGGGAGAAACTGACAGCTCATCAATTCCCATATCGATAAACTTCTCTGTCAAAGTCAGATCTCCGGCCAGTTCACCGCAGATGCCCACCCATATACCATTTTTATGACCATTATCAATGGTCATCTGAATCATCCGAAGAACCGCGGGATGATGGGAGTCATAAAAGGTTTCCAGACATTCGTTCTGACGGTCAATAGCCAGTGTATACTGAGTCAGGTCATTGGTCCCGATACTGAAAAAATCCACCTCTTTTGCCAGCTCGTCCGACATCATTACCGAAGCGGGAGTCTCAATCATGATTCCCAGCTCTACCTCTCCATAGGCGATCCCCTCTTCTGTAAGCTCCCTCTTCACCTCTTCCACGATTTCCTTGATCCGCTGAATCTCCCACACAGAGATAATCATGGGAAACATAATGGAACAGGTACCAAAAGCAGAGGCCCGATAAATAGCACGAAGCTGGGTCTTAAATACGTCAATCCGCTCCAGGCAGATTCGGATGGCCCGAAGTCCCATTGCCGGATTCTCCTCGTGGTTCAAATGGAAATAATAGGTCTGCTTATCCGCACCGATATCCAGCGTACGGATAATTACCTTCTTTCCTCCCATTCCTTCCACAACCGTCCTATAGGCCTTAAACTGTTCTTCCTCAGTGGGATAATCCTGGCTGCCAAGATACACAAATTCACTTCTGAACAGACCGATACCTCCTGCATCGCTGTCCAATACCTTAGGTAAATCCTCCGCATTGCCGATATTGGCATAAATGTTGATCCTACGTCCGTCTGTGGTTACATTTTCCTTTCCCTTAAGCTCGTTTAAGCTGGCCAGATCCGCTTTCCATTTATCCAGAGACTGCTGCTTTTCCCTGAGAGTCTCTTCATCGGGATCCACAATCAACGTATGGTTAAAGCTGTCCACTATGGCCGTCAGACCATCATATTTATCCAGAAGCTCAATATTCGTATTAATTAAGGATGGTAAATTCATGCTCCTTGCCAGAATTGCCGTATGGGAATTCTGAGAGCCGAAACGGGTGACAAAGGCAAGTATTTTGGACTTGTCCATCTGCACAGTCTCACTGGGAGTCAAATCATCCGCAACCACAATTACCGGTTCATCAGAAACGATTCCCCCTTCCTTAACTCCTGTCAGAACCCGGATCACCCTTCTGGAAATATCCAGAACATCCGCACTTCTTGCCTTAAAATAATCATCATCCATATTGGCAAAGGTGGCGGCAAAGCTTTCACCCGTCTCATTAACAGCATATTCCGCATTTACCTTATCGCTGTCAATCATCGCTTCCACTGCTTCCAGATAATCTAAATCCTCCAGCATCATCTTATGCACATCAAAAATCATCGCCTGCTCTTCACCTACATCCGCAAGCGCCTTATCATACAATAGGCTTAACTGTTCCCTGGCCCTCTCACAGGCCCGGTGAAACCTTACTTTCTCAGCCTCCGTATCGGAAACGGCTTCCTTAACCAAAGTGTACTCCTGCTTTTTAAAAAGATAAAGCTTACCAATGGCTACGCCGGACAGTACACTTTTCCCCTGAAATTTTTCCATCTGTTTATCCCCTTTTCTCCCGGATCGGTCATGCAAAAAAACCAAACGTTATAAATCAATCTCCATGTAATTAGATTAACCTATCTCATTTGGCAGCTCCTCTCCAGTCGTATTATATTTTTGGCAATTTATACAAAAACTATCCAAAAAAACTAGTAATCATCCTCAATAATCATACCAACTATACCCATGATTGTCAACTGCAACAAAACAACATTTAGTGGCAACAAAAGGAAAAAAGAAGCTGAAATCCAGCTTCTTTCCCAAATTATTCTTCTTTTTTACAAATACAGACAGACAGCTCCTCCAGCTGTTTTTCATCCACCACATCAGGCGCATTGGTCATCAGACAGGAGGCATCCTTTACCTTGGGGAAGGCAATTACCTCACGTATGCTGTCGGCTTTCACCAACAGCATGACCAGACGATCCAGTCCGTAAGCCAGGCCTGCATGAGGCGGTACACCATACTTGAAGGCATTAAGCAAAAAGCCGAACCGGTTATAGGCCTCTTCCCTGGAAAAGCCCAATACCTCAAACATCTTTTCCTGAACCTCACTCTGGAAAATACGGACACTTCCGCCTCCCAGCTCCGTTCCGTTTAACACAATATCATAGGCCTTGGCACGAACCTTACCGGGATCCGTATCCAAAAGCGGTAAATCCTCATCCAAAGGCATAGTGAAGGGATGATGCATGGCCGTAAAGCGATTCTCCTCTTCATCCCATTCCAATAAAGGAAAATCGGTAATCCAAAGGAAGTTGAATTTATTTTCATCAATAATTCCCATCTGGGCAGCAACCTCCAGACGAAGGGCCCCCAGAACATTGTATACGATTTTGTTCTTATCTGCGGCAAACAGCAATAAATCTCCCGGTTCTCCATCCAAAGCAGCCGTCAGAGCCTTCAGTTCCTCCTCAGTCATAAACTTGGCAAAGGAAGATTTAAAGCTTCCCTCCGGAAGAATGGCCAGATAGGCCAATCCTTTGGCTCCGTAGCCTTTGGCAAATTCCACCAAGGCATCGATTTTCTTCCTGGGCATCTCTGCCTGCCCTTTTGCATTGATTCCCCGGACGGAACCACCATTTTCCAAAGCCGAAGTAAATACTCCGAATCCGCAGCCTCTTACCACTTCCGAAACATCCGTAAGCTCCATACCGAAACGGGTATCCGGCTTATCCGAGCCGAAACGATCCATAGCCTCCTGCCAGCCCATTCTGGGGATGGGAAGGCTTATGTTAAGGCCGATGGCCTCTTTACACACATATTGAATAAGCCGTTCATTCACCTCAATGACATCATCCACATCTACGAAGGACAGCTCCATATCCACCTGGGTAAACTCCGGCTGACGGTCAGCTCGCAAATCCTCATCACGGAAGCATTTTGCAATCTGAAAATACCGATCATAGCCGGAGCACATCAACAGCTGCTTAAACAGCTGGGGGGATTGGGGCAGGGCATAGAAGCTTCCCGGATGCACGCGGCTGGGCACCAGATAATCCCTTGCTCCCTCCGGGGTAGACTTCTGCAGAATCGGTGTTTCAATCTCCAAAAAGCCTTCTTCAGTCAAAAAGGAGCGAATCTTTGCGGCTATCCTGCTTCTTAAGATCAACTTACTCTGCAGATCCGGTCTCCGTAAATCCAGATAACGGTATTTCAGCCGGAGTTCTTCCTTCGTCTTAGAGTCTGCTTCAATGGGGAAGGGAGGCGTTTCCGCCTCGGAAAGGATTCTAAGCTCAGTGGCGCGGATTTCTATATCTCCCGTTTCCAAATTCTCATTAACCGCTCCGGAACGCTTTTCCACCCGTCCTACTACCGCAATGACAAACTCACTTCTCAGCTTTTCAGCCTTGCTCATTCCTTCTGCCTGAATATCCCCCTCTTCAAAGATAATCTGTAAAAGCCCGGAACGATCCCGCAGATCCACGAAAATAATTCCGCCCTTATTTCTTTGCTTCTGTACCCATCCCATCACGGTAACCGTTTCTCCCACATGAGCTGAAGAAACCTCTGTACAGCGATGGGTTCGTTTTAAGCCTTTCATTGATTCAGCCATAATTCCCTCCATTAATCGGTCTTATTTCCCCGCCCTACGGCGGCCCTCCCCTACTTACAGGGGATTACAGTAAAATTCCTTAAATTCCTCATAGCCTTCTTTGACAAGCTGCTCCTTCTGGAACTTCTTATTCTTATTCATACGGGCAACCAACACCTGCTCTCCCTTTTCTCTGGCCTGCTGTGCTTCACGCATAACCTGGCAAAGCCTGTCTGCCGGCATCCCTTTTTCGATCAGATAGGCAGCCTTCCTTCCGGCTCCGGGAATCTGAAAGCCATTTTCCAACAGAAGCAGTACAATACGCTCAAAGCCGATGGAAAATCCACAGGCCGGTGTGTCTTTTCCGGTAAAATTGCCCACCATCTTATCATACCTTCCGCCGCCGCCGCAGCTTCCGCCAAATTCAGGAATGGCAATTTCAAAAATCGTTCCCGTATAATAGGACATTCCCCGTACCAGAGTGGGGTCAAATACCATCTTAAAGTCTGCCTGTTTTACTGCCTCTACACTGGTGATGATTTCCCGGAGGCTTTCACCGATTCCTTCCTCCAGGCATGCTTTAATCTCTTCCAGCAGCCAGGCAAAGCCATCTTCGGCAGCCTCCATCCCCTTAAAAAGAGAAAGGTACTTTTCTACCGCTTCAGCCTTAAAGCCGGCTTCCTTTAATTCCTTCTCCACCCCTTCTAGGCCAATCTTATCCATTTTGTCCAGCGTAATGAATACCCGATCATAGCTTTCCTCAGCAAAACCACTGTAGGCAGCCATGGCCTTCAGGATTCTTCTTTCATTGATTCGGATTTCAAACCCCTTAAAGCCCAGCCTTCCCAGAGTGGTGGTGGTGGCCAGGATCAACTCAATCTCTGCCAGATTGGAGGGCTCCCCCAATATATCGATATCACACTGATAGAACTGGCGGTATCTTCCCCTCTGCGGTCTGTCTGCCCGCCATACCGGGCCAATCTGCAGTGCCTTAAAGGGAGAAGGAAGGTTTGCAGCGTTATGGGAATAGAAACGAACCAGGGGGACGGTCAGGTCATAGCGGAGTCCGCTGTCCACCAGATCAGCCTCCGTTTCAGCCTCCTGCAGATTCAGCTTTTCTCCCCGTTTCAGAATTTTAAAAATCAGTTTCTCATTTTCACCACCCTGCTTATTGCTCAAATTGGCAATATTCTCCACACAGGGAGTTTCAATACCGGTAAAGCCAAACTGTGCATACGTTTCCTTGATTACATTGATTACATAATCACGAATCTGCATCTCCGTCGGCAGGATATCCTTCATTCCGGTAACCGGCTTTTTGCTTAATGCCATCTTCTTTCCTCCTGCACCTTATTTTCCTTTTTATCACTATTTAATGATACCAGGGGCAAAAGGTCTGAACCCACATGAGCTTGCTCAAATGTGGGTGAATGTCCTTGAGACCCGCCAAAATATGAGCTTAAAAGTGGGGCGTAAGCACCACGATATGCGAATATTTTGCAGGATTGTGGGAGTACGAAGTACGTAACAATCCGTAGGTATCATAGTTAGGGGCTTTTGACCCTAGTATCATTTAATTTAATCTATAGCATTGTACATTGTTTTGCAAGAAACTACAAGC
>JBJFFP010000075.1:0-4596 GCA_051891855.1 Lachnospiraceae bacterium
AGGCTGATTTGAATGGACTGGATAAGGATGAGATTGAAGACGCACTTAAAGCTCTCTTACCTTTGGATACAGCAGTAACCTATCAGGTTACTGAAGGAACTAAGAAGGATGGCGACAGTGAAAAAGGCATTGACGGCTCCCAGGAGTATATAATTACCTTAAGTGAGGGTACAGAAAACAAAACGATTTCTGTAACCAAGGTGATTCCTGCCACAGGTAAACAGCCAAGCAGTTTGGCAGCTGAGCTGGAGCAGTTCGCTGATAGCTATAAAGGTAAGGTGACCAATGATACTACTTTAGAAGAGATTGCTAAGGCAGCAAGAGAGGCATTAAAGATTTCCGACTATCCTAACTTAAGACTGACAGTAGTTAAAAACTTTAAAGAGCCGGCGACTGAACAGAAATCGGGAGCCCTTGCAATCTACTATGTAATTCAGGATATTAAGTATGGCTACCCTTCTAAGCAGATGTGGAAATATTATTCGATTGCTGCTCTAGGAAGTAATTAGGTGTTTCGACATAACACTTAAATAAATGAATAAAAACTGCCATTAACGAACAGCTCAGACACAGGGAGGCTGTGACCCGCCATGGATCACAGCCTCCCTGCTTGTATGAAAAAGGGCAAATAAAAACCACGGTATAAGCCACCGTGGAAGAAAACGGAGATGGAGGGATTTGAACCCTCGCACCGGGATTACCGGCCTGCCGCTTTTCGAGAGCGGTCCCTTCAGCCACTTGGGTACATCTCCAAAAAATAAATTTTATCAGCCTTACTCATTGTATAAGAAAAAACGTATTTTGACAAGGGGATAATGCTTGACAACTAAAGTTGGGTAATTTATGGTAAAATTATTCCATAAATCTGCAAAAAAAATACACAAAGGAGGACCACAATGAAAAAGATAGTGGGAGAAGTGAAAAAGAAACTATCTCTTCTGCTGGCAGTGGCCATGGTAATCGGATCGATTCCATCGAATGCACTGACAGTAGCTGCAGCTGAGCCTAATACACAAGCCGTATTGGAAGAGGCAGCACCGGTGGAGGAAGAAACCACACCGGCAGAGGAAGAGACAACGCTGGTGGAAGAAACCACACTGGTAGAGGAAGAGACTGCGTCGGTGGAAGAAGAAACAGCACCGGCAGAGGAAACAGAGAGAATCGGTATTAAATCTGATTCTACGATTCAATCAGTAGGCAGTGCTTTTACCGTTACTACCTCGATTACCGATCAGCAGGCTGTTGTTGATTTCATAGCAGGAACTACTACAGAGGCGGATGAAGTTAAAACTGTAGTAGATGCAGACTTAGTGTTCACTGTAACACCGAAGACAGGCTATCAGGTAACTGAAGTAAAGTATTCCATTGAAGGTGTTGATGGACAGAAGGATCCTGAGAGAACGGTAGTTGATGGGGTTACAAATTACACAATTGGCTCTGCTGAGATGACCAATAACGTTACCATTACGGTTACTACAGCTGAACTGCCTGTAATCACCGTAGAGAATGATGCTAGTGACCATGCAACGGTTGAGCTTACCGGCGGACAGGTTGCCAATGAAGATGGAAGTAAAACCTGGGTAAAAACGGGTGAAGCTGTAACCTTTACCGTAACACCGGATGAGGATTATGAAGTAACAGCAGTAAAGTATCAGCTTGCAAGTGAAGGAGTAGTAGACATCCAAAAGGATGTTGATTCTGGAGCATATACCATTCCTTCCGATGTTATTGTACTTGGCAAAGACATTAAGATTATCGTAACCACCCAGAGAGTTATTTTTGATGTAACTGTACAGGATGATGAAGCGGATAATGCCACAGTTAACTTTACCACAGGCTATAACAACGGTAAGACCGTAAAAGATCAGGACTTAAGCTTTACCGTAACACTGGCTGAGAGCTATGTGGTAAAGGAAGTAAAGTATAAAGTTGGTAGCGGCCAGGAGGAGAAGCTAGAGCCTTCTGATGGAATTTACACCATTAGTAAGGATCTGATCAATGACGATGTTACCATTATCTTGACCACAGGAGAGATGGTAAACCTTACCTTCCAGGTAACCAATGCCAAGGTAACTACGGTAAGTGGCAATGACATAGACATTACTGCACCAATCCAGGTGGAAGAGGGAGTAGAATATAGCTTTAAGGCAGTTCCCAATGAGAACAAAACCATTAAGTCGGTATATGCAGGGGACAAAGAGCTTACTGAAGATGGCGGAGTTTATAAGTTTACCCCCGATGCGGATACAACCATTACCGTAGCAGCAGGAGGAGAATTACAGGAAATTACGGTAGCAGGGGTAAAGGATGGGGTATTAACCCAGGCCATTGACAGTGAGGCCAGCTATACTATTACCGTAAATCCCGAGGATGCAACAGATGCTCTGGCAGTGGCGCTAGAGAATAAGGATGGTGTTCAAGCTAACACAGTGGCCGAGGTAGCACTTACACAGTCCCCCACTGCAGGAACCCAGCTGAAGGTAACCATAAAGGCAGTAGAAGCCGATAAGGAAACCACCGTTAAGATTTATAAAGCAGCTGATAGTCAGAAGACACCCGTAAAAGGCGGAGAATTTACCCTTAAATCCGTACTGCCTGCATGGATAGGCAATGCACCGACAGTAAGCCTGGCTAGCGCTACGGATGATACACTGACTCTGAATCTTACGGCTAAGGATGTAGCACAGCCTTTGACCGGTAAGCTCTACTATAAGATAGTAGTAACACCGAAGGATAGCGGCAGTGCGACAAAAACCGTCTTCGTAGAATACACGGGAGTAACCCAGAAGGAGAGCATCCGGGTACTGGATAGAAGTCTTGATAAATATGTACCCCTTAAGGCTACAGCATTTGATGTAAGCGTAAGCCTGTTGCAGACAAAGGCTGCTCCAGCTGATCATAGTAATATTCAGGATAATGAAATTGCTGCCAAATCCCAGGAAGGCACACGGAACAACGTGTCCACAAGGGATACCTACTATGAGACGAAGCTCACCCTTAAGAAGGGAACCACCACCGTATATACCGGCCAGAAGGATGTGGTAGTGGCAACTCCGGTATTTGGTAAGAATACCAGCCAGACCACCATTGCCGATGCAACAATCATCAGTGGACCCAATGGAGCTGATGTGGATGACTATACAGTTCAAGTTGATAATAACGAAGTGAAGCTTAGTGTTGAGCCCGGTGCACCCACCGGTACCTTAACCATTGAGGTTGCAGCAGCAACCTATAGCACAACCACCCAGCCGGCTACGGCTACCATTAAGGTAAGTGTAGTACGTGGTATTGAAAATATCAGCTTAAATGTACCCGAGGAGGTATACAAGCCGGCAAACAAGGCAGCCTCCTTTACTGCAGGCATAACCTACAATTATGGAGATAAAGCAATCCAGCCTAAGGCTAAGAAGGTTACCTGGGAAATACTGGATGCTGATGACAAGGTAATCACCGCCGGCCATAAGCTTTATAACCAGATCAGCATTAAGAATGGCAAGGTAACCATTAATAAAACCTTCGTTCCCGCTAAGAATGTGGCTGAGAACGTATTCACCGTTAGAGCAACAGCGGCAGACTATGCCGGAAGCACAGTGGTTAGGCAGCAGAAGTTTACCATCAATAGCCAGAGTATAGCCTTGGGTAAAGTGGTTATCGTTGAGAACACGGCTGCAGATAGTAGTAGTGATGCCCGGTACAAAGTAATCGCTGAAAGTGGGGCAACCCTGACAGCAGACAAGCTTATTAGGAAAGCGTTTTATGACAGAACCCCTAAAAGCCCCTTAGTTAAGGTATTAAAGCCTGAGGTGGGAGAAAAGGAGATTTACGCGGAGGAGGACTTTGTATCCGCTTCTCTTTATAGCGGTAAATTGAGCAATAAGGTGGATGTCGGACTATACAGATGGAGATGGGGCGGAGGAGAAGATCTTCAGCTGGTGGTAAATAAACCGGTTAAGAATCTGAAGCTTACCGTAACTGCACTGGATGGAAGCAATGCTAAGGCTGAGCTGGATAAGCTGACCATTGATTATACAGTGGCCGAGGATTTAGACCTGCTGATTTATCAGAATGGAATTGGTGATGTCATTGCCAGAAGCGATGAGACTGTCAACTTCTATGGCACAAAGAATACACATTTTGTAGCGAATGTACTTGGTGCGGAGGGGCTCACCAACCACAAGCTTACGGTGAAGGGCGGTAAAATCCTTTTCTCCGATTTAAGCCCTTCTGGAATCCGTTATTATTCGATAATGGCTACCGGAGAAATCCTGACAGTTACCCTTACCAATAATGCAAATAAGGTAAGCAAGACCTATACCTTGAAGAATGCTGCTTTAGGTAATGACAAGGTAAAGGTTTCCACCAAAGACAGCCTGGTGGCCAATACAATAGAGCCGCAGAGCATTACCTATACCGTAACCGGTGGAAATCTGTCCTCCTATGAGAATGTACTAGTAACCTTTAATCAAGCAGTAAGAACAGAAAAGAACTACAATAATAATACATTACTAAAGAATGCATCAGATTCCATCGAGGCAGTAAGGCCCTTTAATGACGGCACAGTAACCCTTAATTTTAGTGGTGAGGAGATTCCTGCCT
>JBJFFP010000076.1:0-4577 GCA_051891855.1 Lachnospiraceae bacterium
ACTCTGGTGGAAAATGTGGCAATTCAAATTGCTACTTTTGACACCCTAACCAAAATTATCAAGAAAAATAAAAAAATAAGGAGGCTACTATGAAAAATTTGAGAGGAAAAATAATTTCATCTATTTTATCACTACTATTACTTTTTGGTGGTGTTATTGGTTCGATTCCAGTATATGCAAGTGAGAATATTGATAATAAAGTCTATCCTATAACAAATGAAATTGCAAATAACTTTGCAGAGATGAATGAAATCGTGTCTAAAAGTTATGATGTAAAAGATACGGAAATAAGAAATAGATATATCGGACTATCTAAGGACGAGATTTATAAAGATGATTTTATAGTAAATGGTAACAAAAATAATCTGAATTTCGAAAAAGTTAATGTAGTTAAAATGAACTTAAGTGGTTCCGAGTATACGTCAGTAAATGTATCAATTGCGGGCGAATATAGTACCTTGAGCAATATAAATATTTTATTCGATAAGGATGATAAATTTGCGGGTTACACAGAGACTTTGATTTATAATAACCCAAAAATAAATAAGTTTGTCATTGATAATTATCAGAATGGAACGCTTTTAGAGCATAAACAAACATCAATTGACTTTCTTTCTAACGAAAAAATAAATGAAGGTCTAAAAGGATTAAAGGAAATTGTGAATCAGCCACGTACAAGAGGTGCAGGAGCGACAGCCGCTTGCATTGGAGCACTATTAGGAGTTAACGGAGCAGTAGCTTACCTAATAGCTGGAACTTGTACAACTGCTTGTGCAGCAGCTCCTGTGACTGGCGCTGTGTGTGCTGCTTGTATTGGCGGTATTTGCGTAGTTGGGGCAGCCGATATAGGTGCAATAATAGCTTGTTTTAAGTTATAAGGTGCAAATGAAGATGAAGAAAAACGATGAGAAAGCCATTTATATTTTTCTGGTTTGCATAGTGGGAGCTATAGTAATATACTTTATACCATATATTTTTCAAACCTATTTGTCTTAGGATTGGGGGTAAAATGGGAAAGAAAAAAGTGCAGCCTCTAGAGAAAACAACTCCCTGCAAATCTGATTTGAGATTTGCAGGGGCTAATCCTTTTCATATGCTTTTAGGACACCATAATATTTAGTAACGGTAGAAGTATCAATGATATATTTTCCTACATCTTCAGGGCCATATCGTAATAGAAAATAATCCATATCGTGCAAAATATAATAAATATTAAGAATGTGTTCCACATTGTGATCTTCCTTTGCCAATTCCATTTCCTGGATTAGTGTATTGAAATCAGCGGTTAACACATCGGAGTCTGTGCTGTCTCTTAATTCTTTCATGATACGGATAAAGTCATCAGCAGTATAATAATTATATGTAACAACCTCTACCCCATAGGCTTCATAAAATTCATCTTCCGTCATTTTATCAGAGTAATCCTTATAGGACAAACTTCCTTCTAAGGCCCAGCCAATTTGTATTTTTCCGGTTTTATGGAAAATATTCCACATCATGTGCTCGGGATCCTTCAATTCAGTAAAAAAATTACCATAGATATATTCGGCTTCTAGCCGAAGATTAGCACTGGCAATGGTTGTAATCATTCTGTTGATAGCTTCATCATTCATATCCGCAAAGAGAAGTTCTCTTTTTGCAATGACCTCTTCTTTAGAGGGAGCAGCATCTTTTCCAACGCTGTCGGCTTGTGATTCAGAAGAGATTTCCACAACAGACACTGTTTCATTATAATGAACAGGGGTTAAATCAGCTGGCTTGTAATGTAAAATAGAAAGAAATAGTTTTATGGCAAACAAGAGTAAAAGGAACAAAAGAGCAGACAATATTCCTATTTTCAGCTTAAAATGCTCGTTAGAAAAATGAGTTGTTTTCATGCCTTCCCCCTTTTTCATCAGATGTACATAATGTGGTTATAGAATACCATAAGCAGAAGAGGTATGCAAAATAAGATTAGTTCTTATTGATAGAGAAGTGAAAATAGAGGATAATAAAGGCAGTAGAAATAGAATCAGCTTAAGGAGGATCATAGCCAAAGATGATAAGTCCATATGCCCGGTATAAGAATAGACGGATATTGCAAATGCTGTTGTTGCTTTGCACAATGCTTTTATTTACTGCCTGTAATAAAAATACTACGGATAAAGAGGCAGTAACAATAAAAGAACTGGAAGAAGCATCAGATGAAAGTGAAGAACACGAAACAGGGGAAGCTCAGGAAGCGGAAAAAGAAGAGAAACCCCAAAGACCTTCAAGGGAAGAAGTGTTAGCCATGAGGCAGGCTGTTACTGCGGGAATGAGTGAGGAAGAAATTGCCCGCATAACCGAGAATATTAAAGTGGCTAATTTAACGATGGAAAAGGTATATCTATATGACAGTCTTTTTGAACGCTTGGAGGATTCGGAGGACTTATATTGGAACTATGTGGATCAAAAAGGAGAGATACAGATAGGCTGGGATGTATCAGAAAAAACGTATGTGGCGGCATCAGGCTTAAGTCGGCGTGAATGGGGAGAAAAATACGGCAAACCGATTATGGAATATAACCGGTTTGATGCAGATAATTTCATTATGTTAATGGAAGAAATGAGGGACAGTCTGCAAACAGAGTGGTTAAAAGCTGATTTTGATGAGCTGATTAGCTGTATGGAGTTGGCAAAGGATACTCATGATGTGGAATATATGCTTGAAATTTATCGGATATTGCACGATATGGACTATTTCCTTTTTCGCTATGGAATTGAGGATATGGGAAACTATGTAGATGACATTTCTACGATAAGCAAATATTATGGTGTCCTCAGTGTCTATGCTGAGGCTGTCAAAGAATAATCGAGATGACTTGATTAAAAAATATTTATTAGTATTTGCAGACGCTCTGCTCCATAATGGAAAAAACAACAAATATTATGATGTTAGGGTCAAAAGCCCCTAACTATGATACCTACGGATTGTTACGTACTTCGTACTCCCACAATCCTGCAAAATATTCGCATATCGTGGTGCTTACGCCCCACTTTTAAGCTCATATTTTGGCGGGTCTCAAGGACATTCACCCACATTTGAGCAAGCTCATGTGGGTTCAGACCTTTTGACCCTGGTATCATCAGATTAAAGAATGCAAGGTACACTCTTTATCGGGTTATCTGTACCATATGGCGAAAGGCTGAATAAATTGTACGAAGCAGATAGGCTTCGGAATGGAGGAAAAAATGATTCCCAAGGATAAGATACATTATCGTGTATTTTTTTTGATTACCAGCCCCAAGCTGGCTGATAAGGCAATAAAACTATTCCACACGGGTTCAATTCCTGTGCAATATCAGGTAAACGGGGTAGGAACGGCTTCCAGCGAAATGATGGATATTCTGGGGCTGGGAAGTCCAGATAAAAGTATATTGATTACAGCCTTACCCAAGATTTTTGCAGATAAAATGCTGAAAAAGGTGAAGAAGGAACTGAAGCTGGGAACGACCAATAGTGGAATAGCCTTCACTATGCCGCTTTCAGGAGTGAATAATCTGCTGTTTCGTATGCTGGAAAAGTTTGGCCAGGAGGGAAACGAAGAAGCAAGGAAGAAGGAGGACAGTGTTGTGGGAGAAGTCAGACATTCGTTAATTGCGGCTGTGGTTAATCAGGGATATAGTGAGGCAGTAATGGATGCAGCAAGAGAAGCAGGCGCAGGCGGGGGAACGGTGATTCACAGCAGACGCTTAGGAGATACTGAGGCCATGAGCTTTTGGGGACTGAGCATTCAGGAGGAAAAGGAAATTGTGTTTATCGTTGCAGGCAAGGAGCAAAAGCTGAGAATCATGCAGGCTATTGGAGAAAAATGTGGGGTACACAGTGAGGCAAAGGGGCTGGTAGTATCTTTGCCTATTGATTCTGTAATCGGTATAGAAGAGGAAGATGAGGAATAAGGATATCAGAAAACTGAGGTGATACAAAGCATCGGGATACGGGATGCTAAAATGAAGAAATCGGGAGGCAGGAGGCTAATGGACTCCTGCTCACAAGCCACTCAAAAAAATCAAAAAAATGTAGAAAAAAGTTGTTGACAAAGAAAAATAGCTGTGGTAGTATGAGTAAGCTGTCGCAAGGGAAATCCCCTGACACAGCAGCCTGATTCAGGCAAGCACCTTGACAAATAAACAGTAATGCAATCTCGAAAATTCTTAAAAAGAGTGGACAGGAAACTGTCCGGGGATAGAACCTATCCCAAGAGTTTTTGTGAAAACAAAACCTAACAGTAAACCGGAGCTCTTGCCGGATTCCAGGCTTAGGCCTGGAAAGGAAAGAGTGAAGGAAGAAGCTAACGTTTATTAAAGCAAGATTAAACATGAGAGTTTGATCCTGGCTCAGGATGAACGCTGGCGGCGTGCTTAACACATGCAAGTCGAACGAAGATGCCATAGTAGAAGCAATTAGCTTGCTAAGAGTGGACACAGTGGGATCTTAGTGGCGGACGGGTGAGTAACGCGTGGGTAACCTGCCGTATACAGGGGGATAACACCTGGAAACAGGTGCTAATACCGCATAAGCGCACGATGTCGCATGACGTTGTGTGAAAAGCCGA
>JBJFFP010000077.1:0-26667 GCA_051891855.1 Lachnospiraceae bacterium
CCTCCATCTCCCGGGAATAAATACGATAAGTATCTCTTCCTGACTTTTTGGCTTCGTATAGTGCCAGGTCAGCTCTGCTGTATAATTCCTCATAGCTGCTAATAGCTCCGGTGCCGTCGCAGATAGCAATTCCGATACTGAATGACGTATGAATGACCCTGCTGCCATCTTCTGAATACTGCTTTACCCTTCCTCTCCGATTAAGTTCCTCTGCCCTTTTGCAAATCATACTTTCATCGATAAATTTAGGGACAAAAATACAAAATTCGTCTCCTCCCAAACGGCAAATCATATCATTTTCTCTAAATATGGCTTGAAGGATACCCGCAGCTTCCTTCAGCACCTTATCCCCTTTGGGATGTCCCAAAGTATCATTGACGCTCTTGAAATGATCCATATCAATCATAAACAGCGTACCGGCAGACTTCTGGGACTCAAACAGTTCCTTCATGGCCTTTTCCATGAAAGCCCGGTTATAAACCCCTGTAAGTCCATCAATCGTAGCTTCATGCAGCAACTTTTCCGAATAGGCCATCTCAGAATCGATATTCGTAAAAGAAACATAGCAAAGGATGTCTCCGCTTCCCTCATCTTCTACGATTGTGATCTGTACCTTTGTCCACAGCCATTCCTTTTCCATATCCTTAAGCATGGTAAGGGTTCTTTCCCGAAGATTCATCCGTTCCCTCAAATACGCTGTAGACATTCTTACATTAAAGGTATGAAAGGGAATCTTCAGCTTATCCTTGTGTTCCTCCAAATCCCTCAGGGGGATAAAGTGATATCTATCCTCTTCATGGATACCATTCAACCGGAAATCCTCCAAAACAGAAGCAGTATCATAATCCAGCTCTTCATAAACAGAACGGAAAAACCATTCTCCTTCTGTGATTTCTCCCAGGGCCACATCAAAGCAGAAACGAAAAATGGAATCCTCCTGAGTATTCTCTCTGAATTGCTTCTCCATGCGAAGCTCGGAATCGATCTCCACCAGCTTTTTGTTCTTTCTCTCCTGCCAGATATAAAATAAAACCACCAGAAAGCTTCCTACTAAGATTAAAGAATTTTTCAAAAACAAATCCGCATTAATCATCACATGGGCATGCCTGGGCAGACTGTCATCATAAATCAGAGTCAAAATAAACATAGCCGAAGTCAGAAGCACCATACTGGTTGAACATACGATTCCGAAAAGTGTGGTATTCTTCTTTGGAGAATGGAACAGGTCTGAGAACTCTGAAAGGGCAATTTTCCTGGAACGGGGAAGACTCCAGAAAATACCGGAAGCCATTAAAAAGGTCATGGTCAGCAGTACCCGTCTATGTTCCTTGCTTCCGATGGGCCAAGGATTCTGCATAAATATGGTTACGAATGCACTGGCTATACCATAGAGGGAAAACTCATCCAACAGCATCAGGAAAAAGAAATTCAGATAAGTCCACCAAGTATCCCGGCTAAGCAGATAGATATCCAGAATAAAAAGAGAGGGAAACACGATTAATGCCATAGGATGTGTACTATCCTGATTCATGCTCCATAAAACAACGAAGAAGGAATTGACTACAGAAAACAGAAATACCCATCCATTTGTCTTCTCTTTTCTGTAAGAAAGCTTCAAGAGAGTACTCACACAATTCCATGAAAAAATAAAGCTTGTAATAAGTAAAAGCAAGGGATGGGCCATAAAGGCAATAATATTATCTTTAGCCATAATCGGTATCCTCATCTGTAATAACATGTTCCTAATTTATATATATTACTATAATTTTCTACTTTCTTCAATTCCATGAAGAATAAAAATATTTAATTTTCGGTCAAATTATGCAAAAAACACCCTTCAACAAGCTTGAAAGGTGTTTTCTCTGGGTTGGGCTATTCTAAAAGAATAACAGCTCGTACGGGAATCGAACCCGTGTTTCCGCCGTGAGAGGGCGGCGTCTTGACCTCTTGACCAACGAGCCATTTTAGCGACTTGTTTATCTTAATACAGTTTTCCAAAAAAAGCAAGCCTTTTTTTTACTTTTTTCTATTCTTCTGTTTAATTAAGCTAATCAGGAAATCATCTGTAATTCTTTTTTACACTTTCTACCGTATGCTTCAGCAAAACAGAAGTGGTTACACTTCCTACTCCCCCGGGAACCGGAGTAAGAGCCTCCACTAAATCTGCCACCTCCTTATCATCCACATCACCGCAAAGTCCATCCTCAGCCGCATGAATACCTACATCAATAATTATCTGCCCCGGTCTTACAAATTCTCTCGTTATCATCCGCGGTACTCCTGCACAGGCAATAAGAATATCCGCTCTTTTACATTCCTCCTCCAAATTCAGGGTTCTGGTATGACAGAGTGTGACCGTGGCGTGCTTCTGCAAAAGCAGCATTGCCAAGGGACGGCCAACCACCATACTTCTTCCCACAACGGTCACTTTTTTTCCACATATATCTATTCCGTAGTAATCCAGGATTTCCACTACTGCCTGAGGGGTACAGGGTGGATAGCCTGCATCTGTTCCCGCAAAAACATGGGCTGCGTTTATCCTGGTAATACCATCTACATCTTTGGCCGGTTCAACCAGACTGCGAATACGTTCTTCCTCCAGATGCCCGGGCAGAGGACAGAAAACCAGAATACCATGTACCGTTTTATCCTGATTCAGCTTCAGGATAACCTCTTCCAGCTTATCCTGGCCCACTTGAAGCGGCAGTGTAACGGTCTCAGCCAGTGCTCCTGCTGCTTCAAATCTCTTATAAATTCCTCTCTCATAAGATAAATCGTCTTCTCTCTCCCCCACACGGACAATAGCCAGTTTAGGAGTAATCCCCTTAGCCTTCAATGCCGCAATCTCTTCCTTAAGCTCCTCAAGCATGGCCTTTGCCACCGGCATACCCTTTAATTCCTGCATCATCAATCCTGCTCCTTTTCAGCCCAACTCTCATTCTATTGATTTCCCGCTTTTTTTAGGCTGCTTTTAATCTTTTCATAGATTATCTCGCAGCGCCTGCAGCCATCCTGTGTCAATGCTTCAGCCCTTTGGTTCATCCTGTCAGCTTTCTGCCTGTCTTTCATTAATTCCGTATTGATATAAACGTTCATTACGGCCCCTTCCAGAGCCCCCCTGCAGGCGGTTGCCGCCACAGCCACGTCGCTGACAGCCAGTCGGCTGCCTTTTTCCTCCAATTCTTCCAAAACGGGAATCAAATCATACAAGGCTTCTGCCAGCTCCAAGGGAATCCTTGCTGCTTCCTGTAAGGCTTTCTCCAAAATTTCCTTCCGTTTCTCATCTTCTTTGGGTATACGGTAAGCCTCAGCCAAGGGCAAAAAAGCCTCAGCATCCTTTTCCATATAGCTTTGCAGCTGCGGGAGTACTTCCTGCATTTTCTCCAATATACTCTCTATAGCCTCCTGATAGCAGGCATATTTCTTTTTTCCCGTGGTAAGGTTAGCCACCATTGAACACAGGGCTGCTGCCAAAGAGCCCATTAAGGCTGCTGCTGCTCCGCCTCCCGGTACGGGTTCCTTACTGGCCAGCCCTGTTAAAAACTCCGTAATCTTCTTATCCATCCTTATCTCTCCTTAATTTAATGCAAAATCAAACAGGCTGATCTGATTCGTTTCCGGCAAATCTCCCAAAAGATGCAGGGAATCCATTAAATCGATTACCGTTTTGGAAACCTTGGTTCTTACCCGGAAATCATCCTTGGACAGAAAAGTCCCATCCTTTGCTGCCTCCATCACCTGATCCGCCGCTTTCTCTCCCATCCCCTCTATACTGTTTAAGGAGGGCATGATTTTCTCTCCCACAATCTGGAAACTTCGAGAATGTGCCCTATAGATATCCAGGGGCATAAAATTGAAGCCTCTGGCGTACATCTCCTGTACAATTTTCATATCCTTCATAGTATCCTGCTCCTTTTTTGACAGGGTATCGCTTCTTCGCCTGTAATCTGCCATAACTGCTTCCAGATGTTCCTTTCCCTGACACATCAATTCATAGGAAAAGGCAGAAGCACGTATACTGAAATAGGCGGCATAATAAGCCAGCGGATAATACACCTTACAGTAGGCAATCCTCCAGGCCATCATCACATAGGCAGCCGCATGGGCTTTGGGAAACATATATTTGATTTTTTTACAGGACCAGATATACCAGTCCGGCACATTCTGGGCCAGCATAGCCTCCTCCCACTCCGGCTTCAGCCCCTTTCCCTTTCGGACACTTTCCATAATGGTAAAGGACAGAGAGCTTTCTACTCCCATATTGATCAAATAGGTCATAATGTCGTCTCGGGTACAGATGGCCGTAGCAATGGTTGCTTTCCCTTCTTCAATCAGGGTCTGGGCATTTCCCAGCCATACATCCGTCCCGTGGGACAGGCCGGAAATACGTACCAGATCTGAAAAGGTCTGGGGCTTGGTATCCAAAAGCATCTGAATAACAAAGTCCGTACCAAACTCCGGGATTCCCAGTGAACCCACCTGGCAGCCCCCCAGTTGCTCCGGTGTCACCCCTAACGCCGATGTATCCTGAAACAGGGACATTACCCTGGGATCATCCAACGGGATGGATACCGGATCCACTCCGGTCAAATCCTGCAGCATACGAATCATGGTAGGATCGTCATGTCCCAAAATATCCAGCTTCAGCAGATTATGATCAATGGAATGGTAGTCAAAGTGGGTGGTAATGATATCCGTTGACATATCATTGGCAGGATGCTGTACGGGAGTGAAGGAATTAATATCCTCTCCCACCGGCAGAACTACGATTCCGCCGGGATGCTGACCGGTGCTTCTGCGAATCCCCGTACAGCCTCCCACCAGCCGATTTATTTCACAGGCTCTTTTCTTGATGCCTCTTTCTTCATAATAATTTTTGATGTAGCCGTAAGCCGTTTTATCTGCCAGTGTACCGATTGTACCTGCACGGAAGGTTTGTCCTGCTCCGAAAATAACCTCTGTATATTTATGAGCCTTACTTTGATACTCTCCGGAAAAATTCAAATCGATATCCGGCTCCTTATCTCCCTTAAAGCCCAGGAAGGTTTCAAAGGGAATATCAAAGCCATCCTTATGAAGCTTTGCGCCGCATTGGGGACAGTTCTTATCCGGCATATCGATTCCGGCCCTTCCCGCATATGCACGAACCTCATCAGAGGTAAAATCACTGTAATAGCAGTTGGTGCAATAATAGTGGGGACTTAAAGGATTTACCTCCGTTATTCCCGACATGGTGGCCACAAAGGAGGAGCCTACGGAGCCCCTAGAGCCTACCAGATAGCCATCCTCTACCGATTTCCACACCAGCTTCTGGGCAATAATATACATCACGGCAAAGCCGTTTGTGATGATGGAATGCAGCTCCTTCTTCAACCGGTCTTCCACAATCTGCGGCAGGGGATCACCATACATTTCATGCGCCTTATTGTAGCATATATCCGTCAGTATCTGATCGGAATTTTCAATTACCGGAGGACATTTATCCGGGCGTACAGGAGAAAGTCTTTCGATTTTATCTGCAATCAGATTGGTATTGGTAATCACCACCTCTTTTGCCTTCTCACTTCCCAAATAGGAAAATTCCTTCAGCATTTCCTCCGTAGTCCTGAAATACAGAGGCGCCTGGTTATCCGCATCCTTATAGCCCTTGCCTGCCATAATGATTCTGCGGTAGACCTCATCCTCCGGATCCAGAAAATGAACGTCGCAGGTGGCCACTACCGGTTTATTAAACTGTTCTCCCAGCTGAACAATCCTCTTATTTAAAGCCATAATATCCTCAAAGGAATTTATGTTTCTGACCCGGTCAGACTCAATCATATATTCGTTATTTCCCAATGGCTGTATTTCCAGATAATCGTAAAAATTTACTATCCTGGCGATTTCTCCGTCAGGCTTATCGTCCAGAAGGCCTCTGTACAGCTCTCCTGCTTCACAGGCCGTTCCCAAAATCAGCCCCTCTCTGTATTTCAGCAGAAGACTTTTGGGGATTCTGGGCTTTTTATTAAAATAATGCAAATGGGACTGTGAAACCAGAGTATATAAATTTACCCTTCCTTTCTCATTGGCTGCCAGCAAAACGGCATGATAATACGGCAGTCTGCTTACCGCCTGGGGAGAGTTTTCTCCCAATGTATTGACCTGAGACAGGGTGGTCATTCCCCTCTCCTTTAATTGTTTCCTAAATTCCCGGAAAATTTCAGCCGTAGCCTGAGCATCATCCACTGCCCGATGATGATTTTCCAAAGAAATTTTCAGGGTTTTGCAGACTGCATCCAGAGTATGCTTTGCCTGACCGGGAAGCAGAACCCTGGCCAAAGCAAGCGTATCCATATACGTATAATTGGTACCTCTGCCCTGTCTGGTGCAGTTTTCCAGAATAAAGCTCATATCAAAGGAAGCATTGTGGGCAACCAGTACCGCATCCCCACAAAAGGCCAGAAATTCAGGCAGCACCTCCTCAATTGGCGGTGCATTCATTACCTGAGTGTCATCGATTCCGGTCAGCTTGACAATCTCATAGGGAATGGGAACTCCGGGATTTACAAAGGCAGAAAAATGTCCACTGATTTCTCCCCCCTGTACCCTTACTGCACCGATTTCAATAATCCGGTTTTTCACCGGTGAAAATCCTGTGGTCTCAATATCAAAAATGACAAAGTCATGGTCCAGGGTCTGTCCCTGATCGGCTGTGACGATTCCCTTTAAATCATCCACCAGATAGGCCTCTACACCATAAATAATTTTAAAGAAATTATCCGGCTTGGGATTTTCTTCTCCCGCTTCCCTTCGCCTTCCTTTTTCTTCCTTCCACAAATCCTCCCAGACGTGGTTGGCCTCCGGAAAGGACTGTACCACGCCATGATCCGTAATGGCAATTGCCGGATGTCCCCACTGATATGCGCGTTTAATAATGGCCTTGGCATCAGAGACCCCATCCATATCGCTCATTTTGGTATGGCAGTGCAGCTCTACCCGCTTGCGGACAGCACTGTCCATCCTTCCGGTAAGAAAGCTCTTGATTTTTTTCACTCCTACAAGGGAACCAATGGTCAGCTCTCCATCGAATTTATCCAAGGTGGATAGACCCTTTAATTTGATAAATACTCCTTTTTTCAATTCCCCCAGCAGCTCATCCAGCTGATCATTTCGGCAAAACAGCTTAATGGTCATGGTATCGGTGAAATCCGTTACATCAAAAATCACAATGGTTTTCTCATTGCGGATTTCCCTGGTATCCAAAGCAATAATCTGCCCCCGGATCGTTACCTCACCCATTTCTCCGATAATATCCGCTATGGAAATTGCCTCATCTTCAAAATCCTTCCCATAGATGATGTCCGGATTCTCACAACGCTTTAAGGCACGCCTTACTTCCTTCTTTTCCTCTGTCGGTGCACCGGCTTCTTCCCCTAAGGATTCCTTTTCTTTCTTCTCTGTAATGGAAGCACTGTCCACTCTTCGGGAAATCACAGCCACCTGCTGCCTTATCCGTTCCCTGTCCTCTCTCCCATAATCCTCATTCTCTCTTTGCATAAATTCCAAAGAAAGTAGAATATCCATACCACACCGCTGTGTAAGTATTTTTTCCAGAATACGCAAAAGCTCATCCGCCTTATCCCGGTATAAAACGGTATCCGGAAGCATAAGGCATACCCGGTTTCCCTCCCCAAAATTAAACTCTCCATGCTTAATCATAGAGGAAAGAATATGATCATACTGCTCAAGCTCCAGAAGAATGCTTTTTCGATAGCTTCTTATCAGATTCTGTAAGGTATACTGGGAGGACAGGGAAAATTTCTCCTGGATTTTTACCGTAACCCGATTACGAGGGAAAAGCTGCTGCATAATCTCCTTTTCTGCTTCCAGAACAATCTCCTTTTCCAGTAAATGATCACTATACAGATAAACCCTCAGAAAATCCCTCCTGGGATTTCCCGTAATTCGCTCTACCAGGGTGCTCTCCAGCATGGTCTCCAATCGCTTATTCAGTTTCAGGGTGGGAAAAACCTCGAAAAATGTCTTACTCATTCTGCCTCATTCCAATTAAGCAGCTCCTTTCTAAGAGCCTCCAAAAGCTCTCCTTCGGGAACCTTCTTTATGATTTCACCTTTTTTAATTAAAAGTCCTTCTTTTGTGCCTCCGGCAATTCCGATATCTGCTTCCTTTGCTTCACCCGGCCCGTTTACGGCACAGCCCATTACAGCTACCTTAATATCCAGAGGAATATCTGCAACCATATCCTCTACCTGATTCGCCAGCTTAATCAAATCAATCTTCGTTCTTCCGCAGGTAGGACAGCTGACCACCTCAATGCCGCCCTTCCTAAGTCCCAGGGTACGCAGAATCAGCTTTGCTGACTTGATTTCCTCCACCGGATCACCGGTCAGGGATACCCGGATGGTATCTCCGATTCCCTGGTACAGAATAATTCCCAGTCCTACAGCAGATTTGATGTTTCCGCTCATTACGGTTCCGGACTCGGTAATTCCCACATGTAAGGGATAGTTTGTCCTTGCGGCAAGCAGCTCATGGGCTCTTACACACATCAGTACATCTGAGGATTTTATGCTTACCACCAGGTTATCGTACCCCATATCCTCAATCATTCCCACCTTATCCAGGGCACTTTCCACAATTCCTTCTGCCGTTACCCCATTATATTTTTCGATCAGATGCTTTTCCAGAGAACCGCTGTTAACCCCCACACGAATGGGAATATTACGGTCCTTTGCTTCGCGGATCACTGCCTCCACCTTATCCCGAGTGCCAATATTTCCCGGATTAATCCTGATTTTATCCGCTCCGTTTTCCATGGCGGCAATTGCCATACGATAATCAAAATGAATATCTGCCACCAGGGGAATATGAATCTGCTCTTTAATTCTGGCCACTGCCTTGGCCGCCTCCAACGTAGGCACAGTACAACGGATGATTTCGCAGCCTGCCTTCTCCAGTCGTAAAATCTGACTTACGCAGGCATTCACATCTTCAGTGGGTACATTGGTCATGGATTGGATTAAAATGGGATTCCCCCCGCCTATCTTTCTATTTCCTATTTGAACAACTTTCGTCTTTTCTCTCATCTGTTCCTCTCATTCTGCTGCTTCAACAGCACCTAAGCTCTCACACTCCTTTCCAGTATACTTGAAATCCTTCCGTTTGCCTATCCTATTTTTTTATACACTGCAGACTGAAACAACGCTCCCTTCCCCCTTCCTCCCTGCAGATAATAGTTACACTGCAGCTGGTTGTTCCCAATTCCTCCCATTGGATTTCAAAAAACAGGCTGTCCCCTGTTTGATAGGCATTTCCTTCCTTCACCAAAACCTTTCTGCCTCTTAAATCTCTGATAATTACGGGAAGTATATCCTCTTTTGCCGCATCCTGCAGCTTTATCGGATAAAGATTTTTCTCTTCAGCCATACTTTTTGAAGCAGGCAAGGTACAAATCGTCATCATCAAAAGCAGCCAGGGAAGTGTCCACCACATAAAGGAAAAGAAAGGCTTTCCTGAGATATACACTGAGGATCTCCCCTGGGTACAAAGGATACTTTTCTCCTGCCGCCACTCCGACCTTTCAGCAAAAATTCTTTTTCTTGCGGGAAAAATCCCTCTCTTTTTTCCCCTGCCCAGCTTCCTTTCCAGGATTTCCAGCTGTTCATGTATATCCCTCATGCTCAAATATCTTCGTTCTGCCTTTCCCCGGGTACATCCCTCAATAATTTTTTCCAGACCGGGAGAAAGCAGCGGATTATAGCTGCGTATGTAAATTCCCTGGCGGCGTCCTTCATCGATTATAGGAAGCCCTGTAAGCCTTCCTGTCCCCATGGCAAAAAGCAACATTCCAAAGCTGAAAATATCACTTTGCTCATTCAATTCTCTCCCCTGTCTTCTGACTCTAATCTGTTCCGGTGAAGCAAAACCGGGAGTACCGCTTATTCCTCCTTCTTTTCCTTTTACCTGAACACTCCCTAAATCCACCAGCTTTAACTGGCCATTTTCATCCAAAAGAAGGTTAGAGGGTTTTAAATCCAGATATAACAGAGTGGGATTTCCTTCATGCAGATAGCGCAGTGCCTGAATAATCTGTTTAGCTAAAGCGATTAAGCTTTTTTCCTCTATGGGCCCCTTTTGAATCAAAGTCTCCAGAGTAATTCCCGGTACATAGTCCATAACCAGATAATTCGTTTCTCCTTCCCGAAAGGCGTCCACAACACGGGGAAATCGATGGTGAGACAGCTGTTTTAACACCTTTGCTTCCCGGTCACTATCTCCTGCCAACTCTTTCATTGCCCATACCTTTTCAAGATGCAAATCCCATACCTTATATACTTGTCCGCTTCCGCCCCTGCCCAGCTGTTCCAGAATCTGATATCTTTGCCTCCATACCTGTTTCAATTTCTCACCCCCCTTTATCTTTCCTTTCCTCTGAACTTACAAATAATGGCAGAGAGATTATCCTTTTCTCCCATTCCATACTTTCTCTGGCCCATCTGATGCAATACTCGCCCAATCTGGCTCTCCTGAAAAAACTCCTGCTTAAGACAGAGGGATAAGTCCTCCCATGAGAGCCCCCGATAAAACCCATCGGTACACAGCAAAAGACCGTCTCCCGGCTTAAAGCTTCTCCAGCCCATATCCACAGGCTTCCAACCCCCGGTACCAATGGCCTGATACAGCCCTCCACTCTTTTTAGTATGATCCCGGGTCAGCTGCTTAAGCTTTCCTTTACGCAGCATATATAGTCTGCTGTCTCCTGTATGTCCCCAGAAAATCCTTCTGTTTTCTGCCAGAAAAAAGGTCATGGTAGTTCCCAGCCTTATTCCTTTTTTCTCTCCGTACTCTTTCAGCTCCTCGTGAAGCTGATAAATCAGCTGGCACAGCACCGCCTGCAGCTTTTGGCGGTTTCCTATTTTATAGCCTGCTGTATGGAACCAGGAAGAAATCTGTCTTACCACATATCCGCTGGCATTTTCCCCTTCCTCCAATCCTCCTATTCCGTCACAAACAATTCCCAGAAGACAGGTCTTGCTTCTTCCGGATATCTGCCAGATTGCCAGTGAATCCTGATTGCTCTTCCTCCCTCCCTGTTCCCAAAGATAGCCACAAAGATACTGATTCCTATTCCTGATAGTACCCTCTCCTCTCTGTTCAATTCTTAAACCGGAATATTATTCTGACTTATCAGAAGCTGATAACCTAGAAATGAATAAATGTGATTAAACGATAATACTTTGATTGCTTGTTCTATTTTTTCTATATTATATGTTTATATCGGATATTTGTCAAGGTGAAAATTTCCTTCTCTCAGACTGGCTCTGTTGCAAGCAATGCGTTTCCAAACAAAAAACTCCCCGCATAAATTATGCGGGAAGCTCTGCATTTTATGAAAACAGCCTTACCAAATCATTGTATAGCACAAAGACCATCAAAACCATTAAGGCCACAAATCCGGCAAAATGTACCATCCCCTCCTTATCCGGCGGAATGGGCTTTCCACGGATGGCTTCAATAAAAAGGAACACCAGCCGTCCCCCATCCAGGGCCGGCAGCGGCAGTAAATTCAATACTCCCAGATTAACACTGAGCAGCAGGGCAATATTACACAGGTTTAAAATAAGTACCATAGGGCCATAGGGGGCTGTTTCTTCTGCCACCTCATCAATAATCTGGGCAATTCCCACGGGACCGGATAAATCTTTCACGCCGGCCTGCCCCTGTACCAGCATTAACAGGCTTTTTAATGTAGATTTCAGGCTGTAACGAACCTCATAGTATCCATAACGGAATAGATCCAGACCTGTTGCATCCACATATTCACTGTAGCCTTGAAAACCAATTAAATAACGTCCCGTTTCCTCATCGTACTTAGGGATGAGCTCTGCAGTATATACCTGACCGTCACGCCTATATTCCAATTCCATGGGACTGCCGCCGTTTAAAAAAGTATTCAGCTGAATTTCCCTGGCTACATAAATCCGTTCTCCATTCATGGAAACAATTTCATCTCCGGGCAGAATGCCTGCCTCACCTGCAGGGTAACCCTCCATAATTCCCTGGATTACCGGCCGGTCGCTGCCGCCAAGACCAACGATAAATAAAGCCAGTAAAAAAGCAAGAATAAAATTGAATAAAGGTCCTGCTACAACCGATGAAATTCTGGTCCATACCGGAGCTGCATTAAAAGAATTTTCGGATAAGCCGCCTTCAGCCTCGTTCAAGCCATCCTCACCTTCAAACATGCAGGCCCCTCCTATGGGCAGAAGGCGAATTACATAGTCTGTTCCATTCTTATGGACTCCCCACAATTTGGGCCCCATGCCGATGGCAAATTCCACCACATGGATTCCCCCCCGCTTTGCTAATAAATAATGACCAAACTCATGAGCCAATACGATAATACCAAAAATCAATACAAAATAAATTAATGTCATACTTCCTTTTCCTGTCTATTTCTATTTTCCTCTCTGTCTGCAGGCTTAAAGCAATCCTGCTAAACAGCAGACTCCTTCCTCACTCTCCTTCTGAGTCTGCAAAATCTCTTCTACCGTAGGATTGGCAATTACCTGATGATTATTCATGGCTTCCTGAATCAATTCTGTAATCTGAAGATAGGAAATCTTCTTTTCCAAAAAGAGACTGACCGCTTTTTCGTTGGCCGCATTATAGACCGTAGGCATACTTCCCCCTGCTGCAGAGGCCCTATAGGCCAGCCCTAAGCCGGGAAAGTTTTCCCAATCCGGACGTTCAAAGGTAAGCTGTCCCAGGGAATAAAAATCTACTCTGTTTCCCTTCATCGGCCGTCTGTCAGGATAGGACAGTGCATATTGAATAGGCAGCTTCATATCCGGGGTTCCTAATTGGGCTATGATTCCTCCGTCTTTAAACTGAACCATGGAATGAACGATACTCTGTGGATGAACCACTACCTCTATCTGATCCAGCTCCACCCCGAAAAGCCATTTTGCCTCAATTACCTCCAGTCCCTTATTCACCAGAGTTGAGGAATCTATGGTAATCTTTCTGCCCATAGACCAGTTAGGATGCTTTAGAGCATCCTCCACCTGCATGTGAGCCAGCTCCTCCTTCTTTTTCCCACGGAAAGGGCCGCCGGAGGCGGTTAACAGTATCTTTTCAATCTGATCGGCAGGCTCTCCCTTAAGGGATTGAAAAACAGCACTATGCTCACTGTCCACCGGCAAAATCGATACCTGCTGTTTTTCTGCCAAAGGCATAATAAGATGACCTGCTGTCACCAAAGTCTCCTTATTGGCTAATGCAATATCCTTTCCGGCTTCAATGGCCGCTATAGTAGGACGTATTCCAATCATCCCCACAATGGCTGTAACCAGAAGCTCTGCCTCTTCCATAACTGCAATTTCCAGAAGACCTTCCATGCCGCAAACCACCTTTACCGGTAAATCTGCCGTCCGTATATGTAAATCCCGACAGGCTTCTTCACTCCACATAGCAGCCAGCCTGGGTTTGAATTTCCGGATTTGCTGCTCCATGAGAGCAACATTATTTCCTGCTGCCAATCCCACCACCTGCAGATCTGAATTGGCCTCCACAACTTCCAGGGTTTGTTTACCAATAGAACCGGTAGAACCCAAAACTGCAATTTTTTTCATTTTTATCTCCATTCCAAAGCTATCGTACTGCAGCAATCAGGATTCTGTAAAGAAAATATATCATGGGAGCAGTGACGATCACACTGTCAAAGCGATCCATAATCCCCCCATGACCGGGAATCAGTTTTCCATAATCCTTAATTTCATAGTTTCGTTTAATGGCAGATGCCGCCAGGTCTCCTATCTGAGAAATAATACTTCCGATTCCTGCAATCAGGGCAAATACAAGGGTAATCTGTTGGTCATGAATCAGCTTTTCCACCAGAAAATAGCCAAAAAGTGCTCCGCAAAGGGCTGAACCTAATACTCCTGCCACAGAACCCTCCACCGATTTTTTAGGACTTAGAACCGGTGCCAGAGAATGCTTACCGAAAAGCATGCCGAAAATATAAGCAAAGGTATCACTGATCCAGGAGCTGATGAAAATCATCCAGACAAAATACAGACCGTACTCCAATTCTCTGGTTAAATAAATAAAAGAGAACATCACCGGTGCATAAACAAAGGAAAAATATGCTCCCATTACCTGCTGTGCATGAATTTTGGGAAAGCAAAAAACATAAACAAATAAGCAGGCAATCAAGGCCAGCAGAACCACCATCATCATATACAGAGAATCTTTTATGGTTACCATGGTCAGATAGTATATTGTGATAAAACAAAATCCCAATATCTCCAGACAATTAGTTTTTTCTGTCTTTTTTTTGATTCCGCAGGCCTGACACAGCTCACGATAGGCAACCAATGAAATAGCCCAGAGAACCCCGGCCAGATACCAGCCTCCTCCGATTATGGTGGCCAGTGCAATAATGACTAATATAATACTGCTGAACAAACGGATTTTAAACATCAGCTTATTCCTCCTTTATCAGTCCGTATCTTCTGTCTCTTCCATTATATGCCTCAATGGCTTTCATCAATTCTTCTTTCGTAAAATCAGGCCAGGGCACATCCGTAAAATAAAACTCCGAATAAGCGAGCTGCCAGAGAAGAAAGTTGGAAATCCTAAGCTCATTACAGGTACGGATCAGTAAATCCGGATCCGGAATACCTGCTGTGTCCAACAGGTTACTGAAGCCTTCTTCTGAAATCTCCTCGGGACTTATTTCTCCCTGCTTTACCTGTCGTGCAAGCCTCTTTGCGGAACGGATGATTTCATCTCTTCCCCCGTAATTTAAAGCTATCTGAAAATGAAGCCCCGTATTCTTTCTGGTGGCATCCTCCAATTCCCTGATTCGTTTCTGAATATCCTCATCCAATCGGCTTTTATCCCCTAAAACCCTGACACACATCTTATTCTTATTTGCTGTTTTCAGACAGGTCTTCAGGTAATTTCTAAGAAGCTTCATTAAGGCATCCACCTCATCCTGGGGTCTATTCCAGTTCTCTGTGGAAAAGGCATATACCGTTAAATACCGGATTCCCAGCTTATATGCCTCTTCACAGATAGTCTCTACCGTTTTGGCTCCCTGAACATGCCCATAATTTCTTGGCATTCCCCTGGCTCTTGCCCATCGGCCGTTGCCATCCAGAATAATCGCTACATGAGCCGGAATCTGCATGTCAAAACCTCCTGCTTTATCCCTACATCATAAAGAAAGAAAGCTGCCGTATTTTGGGCAGCTTTTGTTTTCATAAAAGTTAACACAAAGCATATCGCTCGTTCTTTATACCGTCAAAATCTCTTTGGATTTATCCTCTACTGCTTTATCGATATCTTTTACATATTTATCTGTCAGCTTCTGGATTTCATCCTCCAGATCCTTAATTTCGTCTTCAGAAACCTCTTCCTTTGCCAGCTTCTTAAAAGCATCATTGGCATCACGACGGATATTTCGTACCGCTACCTTTGCCTCTTCTCCTTTTTTCTTAACATCCTTAACCAGTTCTTTTCTTCTTTCCTCAGTTAATTCCGGGAACACAAGACGAATCACAGAACCATCATTGTTGGGAGTGATTCCTATATCAGAAGCAAGAATCGCTTTTTCAATCTCTCTGATCAGACTCTTCTCCCAAGGGGCAATCTGAATCATTCTGGGTTCAGGAACGGAAATATTCCCTACCTGCTGAATCGGAGTCGGGCTGCCATAATAATCCACCTTAATCTTATCCAAAACATGAGGATTAGCACGGCCTGCACGGATAGTCTGATATTCAACCAACAAATGGTCAAAGGTTTTTTTCATTTTTTCATCATATACTTTTACTTTTTCCTTCATTCTTTCCACTCCCTGTTTTTTTATACCTAGCCGGTCTATACAATAACCTTTGTGCCGGTAAAATTACCCTTGATTGCATTAACGATGCTGTTTTCCTCCTCCAGACCAAACACCCACATGGGCATATGATTGTCTCTGGCTAAAATTGAGGCTGTCATGTCCACCACCTGAAGATTCTTCTCGATAACTTCATCTATGGTTACCTGCTCATATTTCTTTGCAACAGGATTGGTTTTAGGGTCATCGTCATATACACCATCCACCGCCTTTGCCAGAAGAATAACCTGAGCCTCCACCTCCACAGCTCTTAATACCACTCCCGTATCTGTGGAAAAATAAGGATGACCGGTACCTCCTGCGAAAAAAACTACCATGCCTTTTTCAAAATATTTATTTGCTCTGTCCTTAGAGAACAATTTGGTAAAAGAGCCGCATTCAAAAGGGGTCAAAATTGAGGTCTTCATTCCTGATGAACGGAAAATCTCCGACACATAAATACAGTTCATCACCGTCGCCAGCATTCCAATTTGGTCTGCCTTGGTTCGATCTATATTTTCGCTGGTTCGTCCTCTCCAGAAATTACCACCGCCAATAACGATTCCCACCTGAATACCATCATTTACCAGCTCCTTAACCTGTAAAGCCACGCGGCGAACCGTAGATTCATCAAATCCTGTTTTTTTCTCTCCCGCCAATGCTTCTCCACTCAGTTTAAGTAAAATTCTTTGCATGGCAACTCTCCCTTATCTCATTAATGTCCTGCCTTCTTTATTTCGTCAAAGAAAGAGACGGGATTGACATCTGCATAGCACTGGGAACACATACCCTCAATTACAGCACCATTATTAATCTGTACAGATTTGGACTTGATATTTCCCATTACAATTGCAGAGGTATCCAAAATTACAGGGCCCTGTACATCAATATCCCCCTTAACCGCACCTGCAATTACTGCACTGGTGGCAAAAATATTACCGATAATAACGGTTTCCTGTCCTACCTTAACGGTTCCGTGACTTCTTATTTCTCCAGTGATTTTCGCACTTTCTGCATAAATTTCAGAAGCCTGTGAATTTCCTTCAATGATGCCGGTAATGCTCATTTTACCGGAAATAGTGATATTTCCGTGTATACACCCTACCAGTTCCAGAGAGCCCTGGGCAGTAATATCGCCATTAATGGTCATTCCCGATGTAATTGTACTTACCTCATCACTATGAGCTGATTGATTAAAGATTGCATTCATATCCAATTTTCTTTCCCTGCCTTCTCTTACTGGTTCTTTTGTCGGTTCTTTTACCGCTTCTTCTACCGGTTGTGCAACGACCTCTGCCAAGCTGTCCGCTAAATTTCCGGTTAATTCATCCTGTACTTCTCCCTTTACCTCCACCGTTGTTTCCGGCTCATCCTGTTTTCTGAACATGGCCTCAATTTCCGCCAAATCATCATCTGCTCCAGGGACGGCAGCCTTCTCTTGCTGACCTGTTTCTTCAGGAATCAGTTCATTTACCGCCTGAGATAAGTCCTCTTTTAAATCTTGAAAAAAACCCATTTGTAACTCCTCCGTCTATTCTTTAGTTATACTGATATGCTGTACGGGCATCGTACCCTCACTGACAGGCAGCAATACGGTATCTTCCATCTGTCGGATACCATCTATGATGAGAGGCAGAGCCTCCACCGTACTCTTTTTTCCTGCAGCATCATGCAAAAGAACGATGACCGTTTCATCCTTTCCGCACTTTTCAATTCCTCGAAGACAATTTGCGGCAATCTCTTCCGGCAAAAGATAACTACTCTCTGAATCTCTTCCGGATACATTCCAGTCATAATAGATAATTCCTTCTTCATTCAGCCAGGAAATCAGCTCCTTAACCGGGGTAGCGCTTACCCTATTGCTACTTCCCCCCGGAAAACGATACAGGATACACTGCTTCCCGGTTAACTCATAAACGTAATTCTGCATTTTGGCAAAATCTTCTCTGAAATTCTCCAGGGATGCATATATTTCACTGTAAACATGACTATAGGAATGAATCCCAAGACTGTGTCCCTCTTCTACAATACGGCTGTAGTATTCATCATATTTCGGGGCATACATGGCGGTAACAAAAAAAGTTGCCTGCACCTCGTATTCTGCTAAAATATCCAGGATATTCTGTGTATTGGGACTGGGACCATCATCAAAGGTAAGATAGACTCTGCGCATTCCTGCCCAAAGCTCTTCATCTGACTGCTGCTGTTCTCTTTCCGCGAAATCCTTCCCACCGGTCACTTCTCCATTTTCTGAAGCTTCCCGGACTTCATCACCGTTGTCCTTCTGCGGACTGCCGGATTGAAGAAGGATTTCTTCTAAAAGTCCCATCCGTTCCTCCAGGCGATTTACCTTTATCAATAGGAAAACACTTATGATCAGAGGAATCAGCAATAAAATCAGGAGGCTCTCAATCATAATTATTTTAAGTCTTCGTACCCGCTTTTTACGGTTTTCCACTGATTTCTCACAACCTTCTTTTTTAAATCTGCTTTCAGGCTATAGTATACCATTTTCTGACTACTCTTGGCAACAATAAAAACTTTATTTCAATCCCAGACTATTATTCAAGAGCATGGCGCTGTACAGAAATAAAACCTCCTGTCCGTCAAAGTCTATATATTCCCCCAAAAAATCACTACTGAGGTAACGAATATCCACCAGGGTGATTGTTTCATAGCCTTCTGCAAGAAGGGGAATCAGACTGCTGCCAAAGGAATCTCTGAAGACGATCAATTCTCCCTTTCCCGCTGCTGCAGGATTTTCAATGGTAATCAGGGCCTTTGCACCGGAAAGGAAAAAATCGTAGGCATCCGTACCCGAAAGCTTATCCTCCTGATAGATGGACATTCTTACCGGTTTTCCCGTATCCCAATGGGTCACTATGCAATTTTCAAGGGTTTCATTGGTCAAATAGCGAAGAATATCCGGTTCTGTTTTAAGTGCTGACTGCCCCGTTAAAACTCCGTAAAACTCTTTGGTTGCCGTTTTTACTCCATATTCTCCTGTCAGAGTATGCCCCAAAGCGGCAGCAATTTCTTTTGCTGCAGGCAGTAATGTCTCCTGGCGCCAGTGGATATCCGTATAATAATAATCCTCCTGGGATAAAAGATACCTGATATCGATCAGCTCAAGATAGGATGTATTCTCCTTCACCAGCTCATAGAGGGCTTCGTAATCCATTGATGGATATCCGTTTTTTTCAGCCAGATAAGCATTTTTATCGGGAATCACTGCCAGACTACAGCTTTTCACCTTTCCCTCCAGCCAATTCTCATAGATTTTTTCTATTTTTTCAAGGGCGTACTGAAGCTGCTGCCGATTCAGAGGATAATCCAGTTTTCCCAAATGTCCTTCGGTAAAATAGATTCCGTTATTGTCCTTTTTTCCCAAAATCTCCATACTGAACCGAGCCTTCAGTCTGCGAAAGGTCTCCCGAAAGGGAAACTGATCCTGACTGTAGGTTTCAAATTCGCCGGCAAACCTCCCTGCTGTGACTGCTTCAGGCGACAACCGGGGAAGCTGTGCCAAAAGACGCCTTTCACTATGGGAATAGGTATTTGGCACAAACCCTTTAATAAGACATAATAGGCTTAATCCGAAAAAAATACTTCCTACTGCTATGACCAAATATATTGCCTGTTTTTTCTCCTTCATCCTTCCTACCTATCTTAAAATCGAAAATACAGGAAGGGATTAAAGGAGCCCTCTGCCAGATAAGCGGTAGCCAGTAAAAAAAGCCCAATCAATACCGGAGCTTCCAGCACTCCAATCAGCCCTTTCCCTCCTGTGTTTTCTTTTATTTTTTCTATAAGCCTTGCGGGCAGCTCCGCTACACCCACAGCTGCAATTCCCAGTGTGATAAAATAGCTTCTCAGATAGTAAATGCTTTGGACAGAAAACAGGCCTGCTCCCTCCAGTCCCACCAACCCCCGGATATTGATTCCGGCTTCTGCCAGGCTTGAGGCATCAAAAATCAGAAAGCTGACCATAACCGTTACCAAAACATAAAGATGGGCTCCCAGACCTCTCCTTCTCTTCTCCTTCTTCCTCCACAGCTTTTCTGCTGCCAGAAAAGCCGCAAAATAAAGTCCCCAAAGGATGAAATTCCAGGCTGCTCCGTGCCAAAAACCGGTAAGGAACCATACGATCAGCAGATTCCTTATCCATCGGATTTTGTTTACCCGATTTCCTCCCAGGGGAATATACACATAGTCTCTGAACCAGCTTCCCAGGGAAATATGCCATCTGCGCCAAAATTCCGTTATGCTTTTTGCCCCATAGGGATGACGAAAATTTTCAGGAAAGGAAAAGCCCAGCAATTTCCCCAGTCCAATTGCCATATCGCTGTAGCCGGAAAAATCAAAATAAATCTGGAGCATAAAGGAAACGGCATAAAGCCAGAAAAACAGCACATCCTTTTCCTCTGCCGCTTTAAAGCCGGTACAAATTTCTCCCAATACATTAGCCAGAAGAACTTTTTTGGCCAACCCAAAAATAAATCTACGAATCCCCGATGCCAGCTGAAAAACTGAAATCTCCCTCTTCTTTAGCTGCAGCTCAATATCCGAGTAACGAACGATGGGGCCGGCAATCAGCTGGGGAAACATGGCTACATATACAGCCAAAAACAGCGGATTTTTTCCGGCTCTTATCTCTCCTTTCCAGACATCTATGGTATAGCTCATCAGCTGAAAGGTATAAAAGCTGATTCCTATAGGTAAAGACAGCTTTAATAAGGGCAGGGAAAGGCCGGTGAGTCTGTTCAGATTATCCAGAAAAAAATCCGCATATTTATAATAACCCAAAACCCCCAGATCCGTACCCAAAGCCAAAATCAAAATCCCTTTAGCCCAACCCTCTTTTTTTCTTTCCTTACAGCTCTGAATCATCTGTGAGAAGATATAGCCTGCCCCAATCAGGATGAGCATAAGCAGCAGATAACCTCCCCCTCCCCAGCCATAAAAGATAAGACTTGCCAAAAACAAGACTGAGTTACGCCGGGAAGCGGGAGTCAAATAATAAACGATTAATACCGCCGGTAAAAAATAATACAGAAAAGGAATCCCGGAAAACAGCATCTGCTTTTCTCCTTTTTTACCTATTCAAAGTTTGCGGGACTCATGACGAAGAAAATCATATCCTCCGCTTTTCCCGTAACCGTTTCCTCTGCCTCTGTACAAATGTTCCATCTGGGATCAGCACTTTCGGAAAGAAGCCGGATAAAAGCTTCTGCGTCAGCTCCCTCTTCCAGAGTAAACACATAACCCACAAAAGGAATGGAGCCTATCATGGGGGCAAACATTACCCCCTCCTGAAAGCCGGTAATTTCTGCATTGTTAAATCCGGTCAAAAGCCCCTCCTCTACTGCCATGGTAAGGGGGCTAAACTTAATGATCGAATTACTCATCAGATGATCCGCCATTTCCTGAGCGCTGCAATCCGGATTTTCTGTTCTGTACTGTTCAAAATCAGCCAATAAGATTTGTCCCACCGTCTCAGGTACCTGTTCATTATCCACCTTACTTCTGCATCCAAGCAATACTGCCGCCAACAGCATTACTAAACCTATCATTGTTATTCTTCTTTTCATTCTCTCCTCCTGCTTTCTCTGTGCCTTTTGTTTCAAATCTTCTTTAACAGCTTTTCAGTGCAATCCTCTTCAACAGCTCCACAGTCGCTTCCATAGACTCGGCACAGCAGTATTCATAGCGCCCGTGGAAATTATGGCCCCCTGTACACAGATTCGGACAGGGCAGACCCATAAAGGATAATCTTGCTCCGTCCGTTCCTCCCCGAATAGGCTGAATTTTGGGAACAATTCCCAATTCCTCCATTGCCTGTCTGGCCTGTTCTACCAGAAACTGATTTTGGGGAATGATTCTTTCCGCCATATTATAATAAGAATCCTCCACCTTAAGGCTCAGTGTACCTTCTCCATATTTTTGATTCAGAAGCTTTACACAGGCTTCAAGATAGCTTTTCTTTCCCTCAAATTCCTTTCTGTCATGATCCCGAATGATATAGCTCATTATGGCTTTTTCTTCATTCCCCGAGAAATCCGTCAGGTGATAAAAGCCTTCATAGCCTTCTGTATATTCCGGCTTTTGCTGTGGGGGAAGCAGCTGCTCCAATTCTATTCCAATTAAAGCAGCATTTTTCATTTTATTCTTTGCCATTCCCGGATGAACGTTTATTCCCTTGATGGTTATTTCTGCCGAAGCCGCATTAAAATTCTCATATTCCAGCTCTCCCAAAGCTCCTCCGTCAACCGTATAGGCATAATCTGCCCCCAACCGTTTAAGATCAATATGCTCTACTCCTGCCCCTACTTCTTCATCCGGCGTAAAGCAGACAACAATTTCCCCATGCTCCCATTCCGGATGGGACAAAAGCTCCTCTGCCATAGTCATAATCTCTGCTACTCCCGCTTTATCATCAGCTCCCAAAAGAGTATTTCCATCAGTTGTAATCAAGGTTTTTCCCACATATTCCTTCAATTCGGGAAAACGAAGGGGACTTAGGATAATTCCTTCCTGTCTGTTTAATACAATGTCTCCACCATCATAGTTTTTCACAATTTGAGGGTTAATATTCGTTCCCGAAAAATCGGGAGCAGTATCCATATGGGCAATAAAGCCCAGGGTTTTCTCTGATTTCCCTCCATCGGTAGCCGGAATTGATGCATAAACATAACCATATTCTTCATCAAACCATACTTTGTCTGCCCCCAGCTCTCTTAATTCCTCTGATAATAATCTTCCCAGCTCCTTTTGCTTCAGGGAACTGGGAAAGGTGCTTGAGTGTTCTTCTGATTTTGTATCTATTCTCACATATCGTAAAAAACGCTCCACTACATTACTCATTGTCATTTCCTTTCCTTTCTTTTATCCCGGCTTTAAGCTCTTGAAAAGGAGCCACCAAAAAAGCGGCTCCTCATTTTTCCTATGTGTTATTATCCGTTTTGAGCACAGTGAAGGAACGAAGCAGGTTCTCCAGACTGTTTGCCTGTGCATTCATCTCCTCACTTGCTGCAGCACATTCCTGGGAAACGGCTGAATTATTCTGTACCACATCATTAATATGGTCGACACCGGAATTAATCTGCATGAAGGCCTGTGCCTGTTCACCCAAAATATCCGCCACACTGCTTACCTCCTCAGTGATGGTTCTGGAACTGGCCACAACTGCCTCCAACTGTTTTGCTGTTTCATCCGCAATCACCATTCCCTTTGCTACTGCTTTCACAGAAGTATCGATTAAAGCGGTGGATTCTTTTGCAGCTTCCGCACTCTGGGCTGCCAGTACGGATACCTGATCCGCAACTACTGCGAAACCTCTACCCGCTTCACCTGCTCTGGCAGCCTCAATGGAAGCATTGAGAGCCAATAAATTTGTCTGAGAGGCAATATCGTTAATCGCAGCAATCATGGTACTGATCTTCTGAGAAGAGTCATTAATCTCCTCCATGGAACGAACCATTTCCTGCATCTTTTTGTTGCTGTTGATAATTTCGCCCCCTACTCCCTCAACAGCCTTACTGATTTCTCTTGCGTGTTCGGCATTTCGGGAAACCTGTCCGGATACCGTTTCAATGGTAGCTGCCAGCTCTTCAATAATAGCCGCCTGGTCTGTTGCCCCCTGTGCAAGGCTTCCGGCACTCTCTGCCACCTGTGCCGCAGAGCGTTCCACCTGCTCTGCCACCATATAGATTTCTGTAACAATTCTGGACATGTTTTTTTCAAAACCATAAACGGCCTTATAGATTTCGTAAAAGTCACCTTTCCATTCCATCTGCGGCTCAATATCAAAATGGCCCTGGCTGAAGGCTTCCATAGCCCTTGAGATATCCTGAATATATCCATCCAGCGTTTTTGCCGCGTTTCGCAGACTGTCCGCCATTATTCCCATTTCATCCTGAGCTTCAAATTCCAATTCAAGGTTTAAACGGCCTTCTTCCATTTTCTTCGTTGCCTCTTCAATGGCCTCTATAGGATCGGAAATATCCAATAAAAGTCTTTTGGTCAGAAAGAAGGCAAAGGCAATACCAATGATCAGAATAACCGTATTATTAATTATACTTACCCAATAAATAATCTGGGTATACTGGGACTTATGCTCCAAGATCTGTGTGATTTCCTCATTAATGCTGTTGGCCTGTTGGATCAGTACCTGAAGGGCAGGTATACAGGATTCCTGTATCATCCTACTGGCCTCTTCCTTCTGCCCTATAGAGACAGCATCCATAATATCATTCCCTATGGCATACCAGTTTTCAATATCACTTTTATAAATCTTCAGCGCTTCTGCAGAAATATACTCCGACTCTTCAAGAATACGAAGCTGGTCTTCAATTTTTACTTTAATCCCATCAATTTCGCTTTTGTAGCTTTCCTGCTTGGCTGTATCTGTATAAATAATCATTTCCCGAAGCTTTCGTGCAATCTGATTGATATATATTCGGCAGGCAGTGATTGTCTCATTGGTAGCAACAACCTCTTCATAAGAAACCACATTGTATTTCAGCGACACAATTGAGATGGAGCCAATAACTGAAACAATAATCAAAGCAGCCAGAAGACAGCCAATAGCCAGTTTAATTTTCCCCTTAATACTTATCTTCCTTGTTGCTAAATATATCTTATGTACCATTTTGCTTCCCCTTTGTATTTTTGATGGATAAAACAGAAGGGAGACATGGTCTTCCATCTCCCCCTCATGCTATATCACTATGAATGGCCGGTTAACCTAGCTGTGCTGCAACCTCAGCTGCAAAATCTTCATTCTTCTTCTCAATTCCTTCACCGGTTTCAAAACGTACAAAACTCTTAATGCTTAAGTCTACGCCTGCTGCTTTGGCAACTGCCGCAACGTATTGACCTACAGTCTGCTTACCATCCTCAGCCTTAACGTATACCTGATCAACCAGGCAGATATCCTTCATTTCTTTATTGATACGGCCTGCAATCATGCCTTCAATCACCTTCTCAGGCTTCTGGCTTTCTTTGGGATCATTCATGATCTGAGCCCTTAAAATCTCCTTCTCATGTTCAATGTAAGAAGCATCGATTTCATCTCTGCTGACATATTTGGGAGAAAGGGCTGCAACCTGCATTGCCACATTGGTAAGACACTCTTTCACTTCATCGTTTACTGTATTCGCAGTACCTTCAACGATAACACCGATTCTTCCGCCACCATGGGTGTAAGAAACAACACAACCATCGGAAACAAGCTTTTTAAATCTTCTGATATTCAAATTTTCACCAATAACAGCAACCTTTTCTACCAGAGCTTCCTTAACTGTCTTACTGCTATCCGCATTCCAGGTTTCTGCTAAAAAAGCATCCATGTCAGCTGCATCGGACCTAATTGCCTGAACAGCAACTGCCTGAACAAAGTTCTGAAACTCTTCATTCTTAGCCACAAAGTCAGTTTCTGAATTAACCTCAACTACTGCGGCAGTATTCCCTTCCACAATAACGCGGCAAAGTCCTTCTGCTGCAATTCTTCCTGCCTTTTTCTCTGCCTTGGCCTGACCATTCTTTCTCAAAAACTCAACTGCGGCATCCATATCTCCGTTAGTCTCGCCCAGTGCTTTCTTGCAGTCCATCATACCTGCACCGGTCATCTCTCGTAATTCCTTTACCATTGCTGCTGTAATAGCCATTGTATCCTCCATTCTGTGGTTTGCACCACAATTAACAAATTATCCCTTCTTTATTACTCAGCTACTGCTACTTCTTCAATATCAGCCGCCTCTGTCTCTTCTGCCTCCATATAAACAGCTTCGCCCTGATTTGCTTCAATAACGGCATCTGCCATCTTAGATACGATTAATTTTACAGCTCTGATAGCGTCATCATTACCGGGAATGATATAATCCAATTCTTCAGGATCACAGTTGGTATCGCCGATACCAATCAAAGTAACACCCAAATTATGTGCTTCCTGAACACAAATCTTCTCTTTCTTGGGATCCACAACAAAAATAGCATCAGGAACTCTGGTCATATCCTTGATACCGCCCAGGTTCTTCTCCAGCTTCTCCCATTCCTTCTTTAATTGGATAACTTCCTTCTTGGGAAGAACGTCAAAGGTTCCATCCTCTGCCATAGCCTCAATTGCCTTTAATCTCTCGATTCTGGACTGAATAGTCTTGAAATTGGTCAGCATACCGCCTAACCATCTCTCATTCACATAGTACATTCCACAACGCTCTGCCTCTGCCTTAATCGCATCCTGAGCTTGCTTCTTTGTACCTACAAAAAGAATGGTTCCACCATTACCGGCGATATCCGCCACTGCCTTATAAGCCTCATCCACCTTACCGACAGACTTCTGCAAGTCGATAATATGGATACCATTTCTCTCGGTGAAAATGTAAGGAGCCATCTTAGGGTTCCATCTTCTGGTCTGATGTCCGAAATGAACACCTGCTTCTAATAACTGTTTCATTGAAATAACGCTCATATCTCTACCTCCATTTTGGTTTGGTCTTCCGTATACTTCAGTTGTACCTTTTCTTAAAAAAGCACCTTTTCTGCCACTCCGGCGTTACAGAGCACCGGCAGATAATCCATATACGTGTTTTATAGTCATAACGACGTAATTCTATCATAATCAATCAGTCTATGCAAGTTTTTTCTTTATAAAATTCCATCGATTTCCAAATATCCTTCATGCAGTAAAAAAGCTCTGTCCAAAGAGACAAAGCTTCCCAAGCATTTCTTATTCAATAAGTACCCTCAAAACCGAATACATCTTCTAAGTCCTTCCA
>JBJFFP010000078.1:0-25724 GCA_051891855.1 Lachnospiraceae bacterium
AATTTTGATGAAAGGCTTCCCGGATTTGATAAGAGACAGCCCAAAGAGGAAGAGGAAGAAGATATCTGGCTTAAAATCAGAGAAGAGCTGGAAGAAGGAGAGAGGAAGGGATAATGGCAATAGAGTTTACCCACAGTCAGAAAAGAATTATAGAATCCCGAAATAGGAATCTCTTGGTCAGTGCTGCCGCAGGCAGTGGCAAGACGGCTGTCCTGGTGGAAAGAATCATCAGGCTGATTACGGATAAAGAACATCCCGTAGATATCGACAGACTGCTGGTGGTTACCTTCACTGAGGCGGCAGCAGGGGAGATGAAGGAACGGGTAGATGCAGCGATTCAAAAGCGGTTGGAAAAGGAGCCGGAAAATCAGCATCTTATCCGTCAGGCTACCCTGGTACATCATGCTCAGATTACTACGATACACAGCTTTTGTCTCTTTGTCATACGGAACAATTTTAATGATATTGGCCTGGATCCCGGTTTTCGCGTAGGGGATCCGGGAGAGCTGGAGCTGATTAAACAGGATGTATTAAAGGAGCTTTTTGAAGAAAAGCTTCAAAATTCGGAGAGCAGAGAAGATTTCAGTTTGCTGTTGGAGACTATGGCAGCCGGAGGGACAGAAAAAGTTTTGGAGGAGCTGATTATCACTCTCCATCGATTTAGTGAAAGCTGTCCCTGGCCTAAGCATTGGCTGAGACAGCATATGGAGGATTACCATCTTCCTGAATCAGGGATAGAGGATACAGTTTGGGGAAAAGAATTGACTAAAACGCTCAATTTTGAATGGGAGCAGATCAGGGAAGCATTAGAGAAAGCAATTTCACTGTGTAGACAAGAGGATGGCCCTGTTCTCTACGAGGAGGCTCTTGCCTCAGATTTGGAATTGCTGAATCTTCTTTCCAAAAAGAATTACAGTGAACAATATCAGCTGTTACAGGAGCTGAAATATGTCCGCCTTTCTTCCAAAAAGCAGGAAGGTGTGGATGAAGCCAAAAAAGAGGCAGTAAAGACCATACGGGATCAGGTTAAGAAGGATATTACCGGAATAGCTAAAAAATATTTTTCCGTTTCCCCCGGGGGAATAAAGGAGCGTATGGGAGAGCTGGAAAGAGTGGAGAGGATTCTACTCCAGACTGTATTGGAGTTTTCGGAACGTTTTCTAGCACAAAAAAGAGAAAAGAATCTGATTGATTTTTCTGATATGGAGCATTTGGCACTGGAAATTCTGACGGAGAGGAAGAAGGAAGGAGAAAGGGGAGAAATCACCTGGATTCCCAGTAAAACCGCCAAAGATTACAGGGGTTATTTTAAGGAAATTATGATCGATGAGTATCAGGATTCTAACATGGTACAGGAATATCTTCTGCAAAGTATTTCCGGTGAGTGGGAGGGCAACTATAATCGTTTTATGGTTGGAGATTTGAAGCAGAGTATATATCGTTTCCGTATGGCCAGACCTGAGATCTTTTTGGAAAAATATAATACCTATACGGAAGAGGAAAGCAATCAACAGTGTATTCTTCTCCATCAAAATTTTAGAAGCCGAAGACAGGTACTGGACAGTGTCAATGGAATTTTCGAAAAAATCATGACCAGGGAAATCGGGAAAATTGACTATACCGAAAAGGAAGCTCTTTACCCCGGTGCCCAATATGATGAAGGCGTGGAGCCGGGGGATTACACCACGGAGCTGCTCCTGTTGGACAAACCCCAAAAGGATGGGCGTAAGGCTGAGGCACAGATGGTGGCACAGCGTATTCATCAGCTGGTTGGAAGCTTAAAAATTAAGGATAAGGAAACGGGAGAATTAAGAAACGCCCGTTATCACGATGTGGTTATCCTGCTGCGTAGCAATACAGGCTGGGATGAAGTCTTTTTTCAGGAGTTGAGTGGCGCGGGGATTCCGGCAGTTTTAACCAGCAGAACAGGATATTTTCATGCAAAAGAGGTACAGACTGTATTAAATTTTCTCCGGGTAATTGATAATCCGCTCCAGGATATTCCGCTGTATGGAGTAATGACCTCGCTACTGGGTCGTTTTACTAAGGAAGAAATCAGTCAGATAACGGCACTGGGAAAGAGACGGCTATATGATAATCTGGTTCAGGCAGCCAATGCTTTGGACAGCTTGGATGAAAAGCTGACTGAGAAGGCGGGTGATTTTCTGTATACCTTAAATCGATATCGGGATAAGGTAGCGATTATTCCCATTCATCGTCTGATTAGAGAATATTTGCAGGAAACCGGGTATCTCTACTATTTTGCAGCTCTTCCCGGAGGAAGTCAGAAGACAGCCAATGTGAGAATGCTGATGAAGAAGGCGGAGGCCTACGAGAAGACCAGCTATTTTGGGCTTTTTCACTTTATTCGCTATATGGAGCAGCTGCAAAAATATGAGGTGGATATGGGGGAAGCAGCACTGGGAGATGAAGGGCAGGATGCAGTCAGGATTATGAGCATTCATAAAAGTAAGGGGTTGGAATTTCCCGTCTGCTTCATCTGTGGACTTCATAAGCGGTTTAACAAAAAAGACAGTCAGCAGGCATGTATTATGGATATTGACCTGGGCTTAGGACTGGAGTATAGGAATCCTCAAAAACGAATCCGCAGTATAGATATAAGGAAAAGCGTAATTGCCCGTAAAATGGAGCTGGAAAATTTGGGAGAAGAGCTGAGGGTACTTTATGTAGCCATGACCAGAGCTAAGGAAAAGCTGATAATGACCGGATTGGTAGAGATGGAAAAATATGAAAAGCAACTGTCATTAAATTCTTCCTCTGAGGAATATGGGGAAGGGAGGCTGCCCTTTTATATTTTGACTCATGGAAATTCTTATCTGGATTATCTTTTAGCGGTAATTTGGCATTCCCATCCTCCCATTAGGGTAATCCCCTGGGATGAGAAGAAGGAAGAGACGAAGGAAAAGGGAAGGGCTGTTCAAAGCGAGCTTATGCGTATGGAGCTGGAGGAAAGGCTGAATCGTGCAATGAGGAAGGAAAAGATGGGGGAGGAAGCAGGGGCTGATCATAACCTTTTAGCCAATTTAAAAGAAACTCTGTCCTTTACCTATCATCATCCTCAATTGCAGGGCTTATATGCGAAAACCACAGTTTCAGAGCTGAAGAAGAAAACCATGCGGCTTGCAGAAGAAAGCGGTGAAGGCTCTTGGGAGCTATTTACAGAGGAGGAAATCATCCCCTATATTCCCAGGTTTATGGAAAAAGAAAAAAGTGTAGCTCCTACCACACGAGGTACAGCTTATCATAGGGTACTGGAGCTGATCGACTTCAGCCGTCTGTCAGATTGGGACAGCCTTTATAAAGAAATGCAGGAATATGAAAGGAGAGGAATATTGGATCCTGCTTATCTGCCCCTGATACAGAAAAAAAGAATGGAACCCTTTTTGTCCTCCTTATTGGCGGACAGAATGAAAGAAGCAGATAGGAATCAACTGTTATTTAAAGAAAAGCCCTTCGTATTGGGACTGCCGGCCTCGCTGTTGGACGAACGCTTTCCGGATACACAAAAGGTGTTGATACAGGGAATTATTGACGCTTTTTTTGAAGAAAAGGGAGAGCTGGTTCTGGTAGATTATAAAACAGACCGAATCAGTCAAGGAGAGGAACTGATCAGGCGCTACAGCAGTCAGCTGAGCTATTATCAAAAAGCCCTGGAGCAGCTCACCGGTAAGCCGGTGAAGGAAAAGCTTCTATATTCCTTTGCATTGGGAAAGGTAATTAGCTGCCCGTGAAAAGATACCCTTGACAAAAAGGAAGTAAGGTATTATCGTTTGTAATGTTAACTGAAAACAGATTCAGAGGCAGACGGTTTTCTGCCTCTGAAGGAATTACATGCTAGGGGAGCGTTAGCTGAGAGAGTCCTTTGGGACGAAGACCCTTATTACTTGAACCGGATAATACCGGCGTAAGGAAGCGATTATGGCAAAAAAGCGGTTATTAAGACTGCAATCAGCGAATCAGGCTTCCTCCCACTGGCATCAGGGAGGTTTTTTTATGGCAAAAGAAACAAAGAAGATCACAACAAGACAAATTGTATTTGCAGCAATGGCTATTGCGCTGGCAACCGTAATCAGTACGGTAATCAAGCTGCCTTCACTGCCTAATGGGGGGAGTGTGACCCTGTTCAGTATGCTGGTAGTCAGCCTGATTGGTTACTGGTATGGTCCCACAGTGGGAATTATAGCAGCAGTGGCTTATGGAATCCTACAGTTTATTGTGGGGCCCTATGTGGTACATCCGGCCCAGGTAATTCTGGATTATCCCTTGGCCTTTGGAGCGTTGGGATTGTCCGGTTTTTTCAAGGATAAGAAAAACGGCCTTCTCCTAGGATATATAACAGGTGTTTTTGGTAGGTTTTTCTGGCATATGGTTTCAGGACTGATTTTTTATACAGAATATGTAGGCAGTTTTCAGGGTAATGCGGCTACAGTCTGGGCATCTACACTTTATAATCTGTCCTATATTCTGCCGGAAGCAATTTTGACCATTATTCTGATTTCCATTCCCGCAGTGAAGAAGGCCCTAAATTCCATTAAGCTTATGGCCCAGGGAGAGTAAAAGTAAATCTTAACTGTTGGAAGAGTCTGGCTTGGTACAGACTCTTCTTTTCTTGTACCTTTTAATCTGTTATAATAAACTGATGATTTTAGTTTCCACATATGTTCAGTAAGGAAAAATGCGGATAGAAGAGACAGGAGATCACAGATGAAATACGATTATTTAATCGTGGGAGCCGGACTTTTCGGTGCGGTATTTGCCCATGAAGCAAAGAAAAAGGGAAAAAAGGTATTGATAATTGATAAAAGAAACCATTTAGCCGGTAATATCCATACCGAAGAGCTGGAGGGGATACAGGTTCATCGGTATGGAGCCCATATTTTTCATACCTCCAATAAAAAGGTATGGGATTATGTTAATCAATTTGCTGTCTTCAATCGTTATACCAACTCTCCGGTGGCCAGATTTAAGGATGAATTGTATAACCTGCCCTTCAACATGAATACCTTTTCACAGATGTGGGGGGTAAAAACTCCGGCAGAGGCCAAAAGGAAAATTGAGGAGCAGATTCGTGAGAGTGGTATTCATGAGCCGGCCAATCTGGAAGAGCAGGCATTAAAGCTGGTGGGAAAAGACATCTATGAGAAGCTGGTAAAGGGGTATACCGAGAAGCAATGGGGAAGAAGGGCCACAGAGCTTCCCAGCTTTATTATTAAACGGCTGCCTGTTCGCTTCGTCTATGATAATAATTATTTCGACGATACCTTTCAGGGAATTCCCATAGGCGGATATACGGCTATGGTAGAAAAAATGCTGGAGGGAATTGAGGTAAGGCTGAATACGGATTTTTTGGCACAAAGAGATTATTTCAGTACTCTGGCAGACAGAATCGTCTATACCGGAATGATTGATGAATACTATGACTATTGCTTCGGAGAGCTGGAATACCGCAGTCTCCGATTTGAGACCCAGGTGCTGGAGGAGGAAAACTATCAGGGGAATGCGGTGGTAAATTATACGGAATATGAGATTCCCTATACTCGGATTATTGAGCATAAGCATTTTGAATTTCAGTGTCAGAATGGCAGCAGTTGTCCCAAAACTGTAATTACCAGAGAGTATCCTAAGGTGTGGAAGCATGGGGATGAGCCTTATTATCCCATGAATGATGAGAAAAATAATGGCATTTATGAGCAGTACAGAAAAAAGGCGGCTTCGGAAGAGAAGCTTATTTTTGGTGGACGCTTGGGAATGTATCGCTATTATGATATGCATCAGATAGTGGAAGAGGCCTTAAATCGTGCGGCAGAAGAACTGAGGTGACGTAAGCTTATGTATCAACGTAAATCCAATCTTTCTGATTTGGTGATAATGATTTTGGACTGTCTGTCTATTTTAGTCAGCCTGATGGTAGCCAATTATATACGTAATGGTAAGATATTTACCAGCGATAATGAGCGCATGGATTTTGGGCTGATGCTGGGAGCCTGTCTGGCCACCTTTCTTTTACTGAACCTGTACCATAATCTGTATAAGGATTTATTTCAGCGGGGGCCTTTGAGGGATTTATTGTATATCATAGCGGCAAATGCCTTTCTTTTTGCGGGAGCAGTGGTATTTCTATATTTTGTGAATCGTGTAGATGCCTATTCCCGACTGGCCTGGGTTTATTTTCTGTCTCTGGATTGTCTGTTTATGTTCATCTTGCATCGGATATTTAAACGTTGCCTGCCCTCACTTTATTGGAGACTGGGACAGGCAAGGAAAATTCTTTTGGTAGCGGACCGTATACATGCCCCGGAATTAATCACACAGATAAAAGAGAGTGGAGGCTTTCTCTATGATCTGGAAGGAATAGTGGTTATTGACGATCCAAAGGCTACCAGCGTAAACGGAACTAAGGTGGCAGTAGAGCCGAAGGGGCTGATTTCCTATTGTCAGAGTGCCTCTCTGGATGAGATATTTATTTCCGCGGATACCAATCGAAAGCCGGAAATTTTACAGCAGATGAACATTTTATCTGAGATGGGAATTACCATACATTATCAGATTCCCATCCCTAACCTACAGGGAGCCGGACAGAAGCTATTATCCCAAATGGGGCCTCTTTATCTGATAACTTATGCGGGAAGAATCGTTTCTGTCTGGCAGCTGATTCTGAAGCGTTTTATGGATATTGTGGGAGCTTTGATAGGATGTGTTATCCTGGGGGTGATTACCCTGATCTTTGCACCGCTGATCAAGCTGGAATCTCCCGGCCCGGTTTTCTTTTCCCAACAAAGAGTGGGAAGAAACGGAAGAGTATTTAAGATGTATAAATTCCGTTCCATGTATGCAGATGCAGAGGAAAGAAAAAAAGAATTAATGGCATTGAATGAAATGCAGGGATTGATGTTTAAAATGGATAAGGACCCACGAATTACCAAAATTGGTGCCTTTATGCGCAAAACCAGCCTAGATGAGTTTCCCCAGTTTATCAATATTCTGACCGGTGATATGAGCCTTGTGGGAACCAGACCACCTACCTTGGATGAATTTGCCAGATACAGTCCCTACCATAAGAAGAGACTTAGCTTCAGACCGGGCCTAACGGGAATGTGGCAGGTGAGTGGAAGAAGTGATATTACGGATTTTGAAGAAATTGTCCGTTTGGATGTGGAATACATTGAACAGTGGTCTATTGGTCTGGACATTAAAATCCTGTTAAAAACCTTGCTTGCAGTGATTGCCGGCAACGGTGCAAAATAAGACAGCCCTTTTGGCAGAAGGTGGATGAACATGAATCAAGCGTATACGAACAGTCAGCTTAGGCATCTTTTTTTACAGCAATCCTGTGAGGATGCCTGGGAGGAATATTTAAGACAGTTAAAAAACAGCCGTTCCATTTTATGGGATTATGTGATTTTAACTGCCTCTAATGAGGAACAGGCAGCTGTTTATCAAAGAGAAATTCAGTATAGGAAGGAGATGAAGAAGCTTCCTTCCCGTACGGTTTTTCTGGTACTCCCTGATCCTCAGGGAAAGCGGGTGGGTTCCGGTGGAGCCACCTTGAATGTTCTTAAAGCTATTGCCCAACGGGAACAGCGGGAGCAGGAAAATTTCTTTTCAGGTCTGCGGATTCTGGTTATCCATTCCGGCGGTGATAGTAAGAGGATTCCTCAATACTCAGCCTGTGGAAAGCTGTTTTCACCAGTACCCAGAGTGCTGCCGGATGGAAGACCTTCCACCCTGTTTGATGAATTTATGATTGCGGCATCCCTGATTCCGGGGAGAATGCAGGATGGTATGCTGGTGATGTCAGGAGATGTGCTTCTTTTATTCAATGCACTTCAAATTGATACGCAGATTAACGGAGCAGCAGCAATTTCCATTAAGGAAGAGGTAAATACCGGAAAGAATCATGGAGTATTTCTGGGGGATGCTTCGGATAATGTACAGAAATTTCTCCATAAGCAGTCAGTGGAAACCTTAAAAGAGCTGGGTGCAGTCAACCGTCAAAACAAGGTGGATTTGGATACCGGAGCAATCCTTATGGATAAAGGTATGCTGGCCTCTCTCTATTCGCTAATCAGTACAGATAACCGAATCGATGAAGAAAAATTTAATACCTTTGTCAATGAAAAGGCAAGAATCAGCTTTTATGGGGACTTTCTTTATCCACTGGCAACGGATTCCACTATGGAGGACTATGAAAAGGAGGCTCCCGAGGGTGAGTTTTGTGAGGAATTATCTTACTGCAGGAAGAAAATCTGGGAGGTACTAAGGGGATACCGTCTGAAATTAATCCGACTGTCACCGGCGGAATTTATCCATTTTGGCACAACAAAAGAACTGCGCCATCTGGTTACCGAAACGGTAGATGATTATACCTTTCTGGGTTGGCGGCATGTGGTTTCCTCCAATTATCGGGGAGAAGAAACCGGGATTTTGGATAAAAGAAACTATGCACTCCATAATGTTTTTGCAGAGAACGATGTATCGATAGGCAGTGATGCTTATGTAGAGAACAGTTTATTGGCTAAAGAAGTCAATATAGGTGAAGGTGCTATTGTTTCAGGTCTTAATGTACCCAGCGGATGGCGGCTTGAAGCCAATACGGTATATCATGGATTGAAGCTGACAAACGGTTGTTTTGTGGTACGGGTTTACGGAATAGAGGATAATCCAAAGGAGACGCTGGAAAAAGGGGGAGCCTTTATGAATGTCTCCCTGGATAAGCTGATGAAAGAATATGGACTTGAGGCTGAGGATTTATGGGAGGAAGAGGATCATTCTCTTTGGATGGCTAAGCTGTATCCGATGGTTTCCACAATTGAGGAAGGAATGGCCTATGCGGATACACTTATTAAAATGATAATGATGTCAAAAAAAGCCTCTCGTCAGCCGGATGATTCCTTTATCCGGGAAGTAGAAGCATGGAAAAATACTGAGAGAATGAGTCTTTATGGAAGCTTTAATAAGGCTGACGGAAGTGCCATAATTCCCTGGAGGGAAAATCTTGAGGATAAAATCCGGGTAGCTACCTTTATTCAGAATATGTTAGACAGGGCGCCGGTTCAGGAGGCCTTGGAAGCCTTTGGCGGCAATATGCGAAAAAGTGAGCAAAAACTGCTGAAGGAAAGAGCTCGGGAAGCTGATTTTTCTGAAAAAATACGTATCTGGTACGGAATGGCCAGGGCAGCAAAAGTACAGGCAGGAGATTTTGAAGATACGGATGAGGAAAACTATATGCAGCTTTGCTTCCAAGCCATTCAGGAAGAAATCCAAAAGGATGTGGAAGAACGGATTAGTGAGTGGGAGAATAAGGGGCGGCATATTATAAAGGAGGAAGTAAATATTGCTCTTCCCGTAAGGGTAAACTGGGGAGGCGGATGGACAGATACACCACCTCACTGTCAGGAAATGGGAGGAATTGTGTTAAATGCAGCTATCTTATTGGATGACCAGCTGCCTATTCGAGTTTCTCTTCGGAAATTGACTGAACCTGTTTTGGAGTTGGAAAGCCTGGATATTGGGGCTCACGGAGTCTTTACCCGAATGGAAGAGGTAAATGACTGCGAGAATCCCTATGATAAATTTGCACTTCACAAGGCGGCCTTGATTGCCTGCGGAATTTTACGTAAAGGAGATAAGCGCAGTCTTAGTGAGGTACTTCAGACACTGGGAGGAGGGATATACCTGTCTACCCAGGTAATTAATGTACCAAAGGGCTCGGGTCTTGGAACCAGCAGTATTTTAGCCGGTGCCTGTGCAAAGGGAATTTTTGAATTTTTGGGAGAAGAGGCAGAAGATGCCATGCTTTATGATGTGGTGCTGTGTATGGAACAGCTGATGAGTACAGGAGGAGGCTGGCAGGATCAGGTGGGCGGCCTTACACCGGGAATTAAGATGATTACCACCAGGCCGGGAATACGGCAGAAGATTCAGGTTACTCCGGTGGTACTCCAACCATCGGTAAAGGAAGAATTGCAGGAGCGTTTTGCTCTTATTTATACGGGCCAGCGCCGTCTGGCACGGAATCTGTTGAGAGAGGTAGTAGGCGGTTATATCGGAAATCGCACTCAGTCTCTTAAAGCCTTACGGGAAATGAAGAAGACAGCAGTACTAATGCAGTTTGAGCTGGAACAGGGAAATATTGATGAATTTGCTAAACTGCTTAACCGGCATTGGGAGCTGTCTATCCAATTGGATAAAGGCTCTACCAATACCTGTATTCAGCAGATTTTTCTTGCCTGTGAAGATTTAATTGATGGAAAATTCATTGCCGGCGCCGGTGGGGGCGGGTTTTTGCAGGTGATTTTGAAAAAAGGCGTTGCCAGGGAACAGCTGCGTGAGCGCCTGTACGGTATTTTCCAGGACAGCGGTGTAGAAGTCTGGAACTGTAAATTTGTATAAGAATAAAGAGACTCAGGCTGATTAAGGAAATAAGGATTCCCGGGATAAAGCCCTTAGGGAGAAAGGTGAGCTCGATTTCATGTTCACCTTCAGTCATGGGGATGGATAGAAACATTCCCTCGAACAGCTGAGGCTCTCTTTTTTCTCCATCTACTTTTATGGTCCAGCCCGGTTCATAGGGCATGGAGAGAATGAGATAGCCTGTATTATCGGCTTTTACCTTTCCTGTAACTTTAGTGGAGGTGAACAGAGTAAGCTCCAGAGGAGAACTATTTAATTCATCAATAAGCTGTAGGAAAGGTTCTTCCACCAAACGATAGGTAGCCAGTCTGATTTCGAGACCATCGGCAGCAGTAACCGTTACCTGCTCACCACTTTTACGATAGCCAAGATTCAGGAGATGACGGTTTTTCATTTTCTTATATTCTCTATTATCCACTACTTCCCCTGCGGGAGAGAGAGCATCCATCGTTGCAGAGGCTACCTTGCTGTTTTGGGAATAGGCGTAATAGTAACCATCCTGAGGAATAAGCAGTACGGCGGAAGAACCGGTATTTTCAACCTCTACTGTTTCAAAAATATCCTCTGAGGCGCCCATCTTTTTTGCCAGCTGATTCTGTCGCTCAATAGGAAGAAGCAGGCTTCTGTCATTAGAAAGTGCATCATCCAGAACCACGTTCTGTGCATATTCACTGTCTACAAATAACTCGGTAAGCTCATATAAAGAGGGCTCAGAAGAAGCTTCGGTTTCCTTGTCCGTGTTCAGTGAAGAAGCTAAATCCTCCAATACCTCTTCTTCCCCAATACGCATATCGAAAGCAGGAACAAAATAACCAAAGGGCAGATTGGAAGAATACTCATATAAGTAAAGCCTACCCTCCTGATCCGCAAGCCGGTTTAAAGGACTTTCCTTTTCCCCGTCTTTGGAAATAGTATAGGGGACATTTAACAGGGCTCTGGTAAACAGAGTTGCACCGTCAAAGCTGTAAAAGACCTTACTGCTTTTCAGACCATATTCCTCATAGAAAGCATTCACCAGACCGTTTCCGGTAGAAGAGAAATAGGAAGCGGAGGGGTAGCGAAAGAGCATACCATCGTTATTGGTTACCCGGCTGTCCCGCTCAAAACGATAGAATCCATTTTCTTCAGTCAGAGTGCGGGTCACCAGAATTTCATATGACTCATAATCCGCCAGATACTGGGTTCGGGAAACGGTGGGGCAGCTGGTAAAAAAGGTGTTCAAACCGGCTTCCAGCATAACAAGAGCAAGAGCAGAAAAAATCAGAGCCTTGTTGATTTTTACCATATTGCGATAAAGCTGAAGCAAAAGGGCATAGCCCAGCAAAAATCCCAGTGACAAAAGGAAGCTTCGATTGGTGAAAGCGTCATCCGTTACCAGCTTCTGGCAAAGAACGAGGAAGATGACTACGCCCAGAAACACCTGGGAAATATCCTGCTTGGAGATTTGGCGTATTTCCCAAAATACCTCCAGGCCGATGGTCAGAGCCAGCAGGATATACAGATAGGACTGTCGGCTGGGCAGAGAGTTGGGATAATTCATTCCATGCCAGAGAAAGCTTAAGGTATTACTGGAAAAGCTGATTAACATAAAACAAAGCAGGGTAAGCTTTCCCAGCTTCTGGCGTGTGGGTATGGTTTTACAAAGCACATACAAAGGAATCAGAACCATTACAGCCACGCCGCAATACAGGTTTGGCCAGTGGTCAAGCCCCAGCTCAACGGCAACATCCATACAGTGGCGTGCCAGTACATCAAAAATAGCAAAATAAGACTTGGCATCAGTAGGAAAGGAGGAACCGCTAAATTCGGTCAGACTTAAGGCTGATAGCTCCGGAAGCAGCAAAATGGCACTCATTCCTCCTGCAAGTAAAGAAAAAAGGGCAAACTGCCAAAGTGCCCTGATTTTTTTTTCGGCAAAGGGAAGCAGAATCAGGAGGAAATAGAACACCAGGTAGATGCACAGCATAATGCTCAGATAATAGTTAAAGAGGATGGAAAGGGTCAGGGTAATACAATACAGCCTGTATTTGCCCTCTCTTGTCAGCTGCTCCAAACCCAGAATAACCAGGGGGGCAAGAATGACCACATCCAGCCACATTACATTCCAGTTGTAGGCAGCCATAAATCCGGACAGAGCATAAAAGGTAGAAAAAAGAATCAATACAGGCGTTTTCTTCTCAAAGTGATGACGAAAATAAAAACAGGAGGTAAGGCCGGCCAGCCCAATTTTAAGGATAACCAGATAGGACTGAAATTCAATCAGAAGATTTTCCGGCATGAACACAGCCAGCCAGTTAAAGGGACTGGACAGGTAGTAGACAAAAAGAGCCAGAAAATTGGAGCCCAGTCCTGTTCTCCAGGAAAACAGCAGGGAATCACCGCTTTTTAATTTGTCATAGAATTCATTTAAAAAGGGAAAATACTGATGATACATATCCACATGCAGGAAAGAACGGTTTCCGAAGGGATAAATGCCTTGGGCAATAAAAATAGTAAGCATCAGCAGTACAGGAATCAAAAAAGCAGTAAGATAAATTCTTTGTCGATAGAGAAAAGCAGTCAGTTTATTTTTCATCCTCTTGTCCTTCTTCCATTAATAAATAGTATTGCAGGACAGAATAGTCCCATAGCTCATTTTGTTTATCGCTGACCTCAAAGGAGGCTCCCAGACTATCCCTTACCTCGATAGAGGAAATTACAGGATAGCTTTGCTGCAGCTCATCCAAAAAGCAATGAAAAGAGCTGAAGGGAAGCTTGGCAGCCTTCAAAACCAGATTTCCCAGATAATTGGCACTGGCAGTCATATCGCTGGCTTCTTCAATATCGTAATTTGCCCAGAGAAAAAAGGGAACCTGATATCTGAGACACTGCTCACTACGGCTTAGGTTCTGTATACTCTTACCATTCAGGGTATAGATATCCCGAACAACGGAGTCCGTAGGCTGGTGATCGCCAAAGAAGAGGATCAGCGTTTTTTCCGGTTGGGCTTCAAAATACTGAATCAGGTTCTGCAGCTCCTGGTCGGATACCTTCAGCAGAGACAAATATTGGCTTAGTGCAAAGCTTTTACTTCCTTCCACGGTTACATGGGGAGTGAAATTATCGAAGGAATCCGTATAGGAAGAATGGTTCTGCATGGTTACATTGAAAAGAAAGAGGGGTTTATTTTCCTCTTTGGTTTCGTAAAGCTCAATAATTTTTTCATAATCGGACTTATCACTGATATATTTTCGGATTTTTTCGGCTCCTTCAAAATCTTTCAGAGAAACGAAGCGGTCAAAACCAAGCAAGGGATAGGCTACATGGCGCTGCCAGCCGGTGGCCCCATAGGGATGGATGGCAGCAGTGCTGTAGCCCAGCTCCTTCAGCCAAGAGGCCAGAGAAAAGGTTTCGTTTTTAATATACTGCTGATAAGGGACACTTCCCTGGGGCAGAAAGGCCATAGTCTGTCCGGTGAGAAACTCAAACTCCGTATTGGCCGTGTTTCCTCCCAAAACAGAGACAAAGAGATGGCCTGACTGGGTGTTTTCGGCTCCTGCCAGAAGGGAATGTACATAGGGGATATAGTCTTCACTGGCAGTAAAATTGCCTAAAATATCCAAATCAGAGAAGGCTTCATTCATGATGACGATGATGTTTGGAAGCTCATCTGCGGCTGCCGGCGTGTTTTCACCTGAAGGGGAAGAAGCCTTGGCCAGAAGCTCTTTAGCCTTCTCATCGGAATAATCCAGAGGCTTTTCTACAAACAGATACTGCAGCTGCATACAGAAGGCAACCACAGTTCCATCTCTATAGGTCATGGTAGTGGGAGTAAACAGCTTATCATAGAGATGAAAGCGATAGAGGCAGTCGCTGCTCTGGACATAATTTACGAAGCCTGCCAGGAAAGCCAGTGAAATCAAAAATCCTGACATACGTATCTTGAACGAATTGACAGCAATGTCACAAAAGTAGGAAGCAATGAGCAGAAGGATAAAAAGTCCTAAAATCAGAAGCCTTTGTCCATCCAAACGATAATCGTAATTATCGGCCACACTTGCAGCAGTTTTAAGGGAAAGCAGATCCCAAGGCATAATGGGTGCGGAGCGAAATTCCAAAACGAAATAATTGGCGGTTCCAATCACCGCAAAAATGAGAGCTTCCACCCACAGGGCAATTCTACCCTGTTTAAACAAAAAGAGTCCCAGAAGCATCACCAGCTCATAGAACACAAGATTCAGAAGCTGGATTTCCGGACGCATGGTTTTAAAGGGATTATGGGTAAGCCATTCCGAAAGATAAAAAACCGCACAGGGAATAAGAATAAGTAAAAATAAAGACAGCAGCTTTCTGCCGTTTGCTTTTATGTATGAAGGAAAAGAATTAATTTTCATAGGACTCCTTATATTCGTATTAAGATATTCAAACTGCTACTTATTATAAAGTTTTTTTTAGGTTATGCAAGACTTTGGAATCTTAAGATTTTTTTAATCGGGCCGACAGAAAAAAACAGTTGACAAATCCTTTCCTACAGAGTAATATAATCATGTTGCGACAAAAGAAGTTTATGATATGTACGCTTAGCTCAGCTGGATAGAGCGTTTGGCTACGGACCAAAAGGTCGGGGGTTCGAATCCTCTAGCGTACACGCCTATGAAAGTGGGAAATGCTTGAGAATCAGGTGTTTCCCACTTTTTTATCCCTTGAATGGTCTTCTCGTTTTTTTCTGCTGTTTTTATTTAGGATAAAATGCGGAATTTTGGGCTCTTTCTATTGCAAAACACAGGTTATTGGGAGTATGATGAGAATGAGATAACAGAATTTTCTGACAGGTAGACTCAAAAGATAAGCCTGCTAAGGTACGGGAGAGAGTGATATGAAAAAGACAAAGATGAGATTTATGGCATGGATATTGATATTGGCAATGTTAGGGGGATATGGCAATGTCAGTTATGCATCAGAGGAGGGGAATTTACTTACTGTAAGCGGCTCCCACCTTACCGTTGAGGAGGATGTTGGGGAAGAATCCGTTTCGGATAATACCACACAGACTGAGGAAGCTCAAGCTAGTGAGAAAGAGCAGGAGGAAACAACGGTCTCTGATAATGAGCTGTCCGCAGCTACGATTTCAGCCAATGAGCTGACTACAGCCTCTGTATTCTCTGACAATCAGATAGCTTCTACAGCTAATTATACTCCTTACTGGAAGGGAACGGGAAACTATTCCAATCTGATTGTCTTTGTGGATTTTTCGGATACTGCCCATGAACATCCGGAGGACGCCTATGGAGGCGTTTGCTATAAGGAAGGAAAGGGAGTAGAGGATACCTTTAAATATTTTAACGGCAGTGATATCTATCCCAGGGGAATGAGGCAGTATTTGTATAATATTTCCTATGGTCAGCTTCGGGTGGAGAATCTGTTTCCCCAGTATGATGCGGCGGCCAACCGGATTACTCCTTACAGGCTTAACAATACGGCAGCTTACTATGCGGCACATGAGGAGGCGATGGTGGCGGCAGTCATTGAACAGCTTAATTCCTCCGGGCAGCTGCAAAGCAGTATGAATCTGGATCTTAACGGTGGGGATAACATTCTGGACAACCTGACTATTGTGGTGCCCTGCGAAGAAGGGAATAGAAACAATCTGTTTGTGGGGCATAAGGCAAACTATGCAGGAAGTGAGACCGTAAAAGGAAAAAGAGTCAGTAATTATAATGTCATTCACGAGATGGGAGTTTATTTCGGATTGAATAACTCCGGTCTGATTATCCATGAATTTCTGCATACCATAGGTTATCCGGATTTGTATAGAAGAAGTATTGTAAGCGGTGCTCCTGTCGGTACCTGGGATATTATGTCCTCGGAAAGCTATCGGGTACAGTATCCGCTGGCTTATCTGCGTTCAGCCTATACAGGCTGGTTTAAGATGGAGACAGTGGAAAATTCAGGAAGCTTTTCCCTCTATGCAGCTTCTAAAGCCACGGAGGAAACCAAGGATCAGCAGGCATTGATTTTGAAAACAGACTATTCTGACACGGAATTTTTCGTAGTGGAATATCGAAAAAAGGGAGCAGCTTATACGGAGGAATACGAGCAGATTCTTCCCGGCTCCGGCCTGATCGTTTATCGGGTAAATACGGCTGTAGAAAAGGGGAATATCGCCGGGCCGCCGGATATGATTTATATCTTCAGACCGGGCGACACCTATGACAGTAAGGAACGCTATGAAAAAGGAGGAGGAGATTATACAAGGGCATATCTTTCTCTGGAAAGCAGACGTACCGGCTATGGAAGCAGTGACTTAAACACTACCCTTGAGGGTGGAGCAATTACCTATTCTGACGGTGTCAACAGCGGAATCGTAATCAGTAATGTGGGGAGTGCAGCGGGAGATCGGATTACCTTTGACATTACCTTTACGGAAAGAAAAGAGGGTGAGAACTGGGTAACACTAGCCAAGGAGGATGGCGATACAGAAACCACAAATATAAGCTCCTGGCTGGACAGTGACGGAACCTTTTACCATATGCTGACCAGAGGAACGACGACAACGGCCGAATTATATCGCCAGGAGGGGGAAAGCTTTGCCAAGATAGGTAATGCCCCCACCGGATATTATCATAAGCTGGTAAAATATAAGGATTCTCTTTATACGGCTTATATTAATGCCAGCTACCATCCCATACTGGCAAAATGGACCGGAAGCGGCTGGTCAACACTTTATCAGTCATCAGCAAATGTTTACGGTAATGATTTTGATTTAACCGCTGACAGTCAGGGCGTATACATGGTATATACAGACAACAGTACGGTTTATGCTTTGAAAACCACCGGCTCTAAAGCTACCCTGATGGGAAGCAGCGTAGGAACCTCAAACTATGCAGCAGGGCTTTCCATAACGGCAGAAAATGGGAAGGTGGCAGTTTTATACCGCCATTTTTTCCAGAACAATCAGGCAGTAATCAAGACCTATAACAGTGCAGATAACAGCTGGAGTGATGTAGGAAGCCAGAGCTATCAGGTAAATGGAGGGAAAATAAAGCTAAACAAGGGTAAACTGTATCTTGTAAGCCATGGAACCAATTCCTCCACAGCGGCGTATTTGTACACCTATGATTTGGAACAACCCGGCAGTGCCTGGACTCAGGCAGGAGCAGGCCCTTTTACTGAGGCAAGCATCTATATCAGTGATATCTGCTTTGTGGGAAATGAGCCTTATATCGTTTATACAGACGGCGCTTCGCCTTATCGGACGGCAGTGGTTTATTTGCAGAATGATACATGGACGGCCAGAGGAGATGATGTGGCCAAGGTGAGTCTGTCAGGACTGGGGATTTTTTCTTATGGAGACCGTCTTTATGTTACCTATGCAAACAGCGTAACCAGGAAAGCTTTTGTGAGGACGAATTTTTCTGCCAAAGGAGATTCACCTCAAGAGGATGAGAACGTCAGTACTGAGTGGAGCCTGAACTATGAAGGTATGAGTCCTGATCCAACAGAAGGGGCAGAAGAGTTTGGAAGCCTGGATGATTTATATCTGACTCTGGAGAGGCTCAGCCTTGATGAGGGAGCAAAGATTAGGGTTGACTATAAAGGTCAAAATATCCCGGAAGCATTACCCGGAAAGCTGCTGCAGCTTTGTGCTGACAGAAACTATAATCTGCAGTTTTCCTACATTGTTCGGGAGGGTGATACACAGTATCTTTGGAGCTTTGAAGGGCTAAGGAGAGGTAAAGCCTATCAAGACTGTTCCTTGAATACTCAACTGATTACTTCCGGGGCAGAGCTTGCAGAAGAATTTACGGAAGAAGCTTATATTCAGCTCTTAATCCCTAAACAGCTTCCTTCCTGTGCCGGCATTAAGCTGACTCTTTACAGGCAGGACATAGGGAAAGTATTTTTAGAAAAAAATACGGTTTATCAGTGGAAGCTTAATGGCAGTGATATGAGCATGACAGGGGAAGCCTCGGTGGATAGACAGAGGGGAGAATGGGTATCCTTTACTTTAAGCAGTGATGAGGCAACCGGTTATCTGCTGACTCCCCAATCTGTCTATGGGTGGCAGAAGCTGTCCAATGACAGCGGTGAAGGCTGGATGTATATTGAACATCGCAGCACAAAGCCGGTTATCGGCTGGCAGACGATTCAGGGAAGAAAATGCTATTTTACCGAAGAGGGCTTTCTGGCAGAAGGTCCCGTACAGGTGGGAAAATACTTTTATCTTTTTGGAAGTTATGAGGAAGGAACCCAGGGAATCCTTACGGGAGAGCAGGAGATTAAGGGGAAGAAGTATTATGCGGATAGGAAAGGAATTTTACTGACCGGCTGGCAGAAGGTTAATGGCAGCCTGTGCTATTACCACCCTCAAACCGGAGCTTTGCAGCACAGTGAAATCAGAAGTGACAACTGGGCTGTGGTAACCACCGATGAGAAGGAAACATTATACTTTTACTTGATTGGTAAAAAAACCGTGGCCAAGGGACTTAGAACCATAAAGGGAACAAAGTACTACTTTGACAATGGTGGAGTTTTGCAGATCGGCTTTTATACCGTGGGAAAAAATACTTATTATGGAAATACTTCCGGGGAACCGGGAGAAGGACTGGGTGTAAGATATACCGGAGAGAGGGAAATAGAGGGAGAAAAGTATTATTTTGCCTCTAACGGAAGTCTGCAGACCGGTTTTAGAAAAATAGGCGGAATATGGAGATTTTTCAGCACTGCCGATTACAGTCCCGAGAGAGGAAAAGAAGAAGAGCTGTCCGATTGTCAGGTGGAGGACGGAAAGTGGTACTGGTATACAATTAAGGGAGAGAGATACTGTATTTATCGAAATAAAACTGTTCTAAAGGGCTGGCAGACAGTAGCAGGAAAGCGTTATTATTTTAATCCCGCAACCTACGCCATGGAAAGGGGAAACGAGCGGGGATTACTGGTTTTGGGAAAGAATACCTATTATTTGGAAAAAGGAGTTCGGCAAACCGGATGGATAGAGGGAAAGACCTATTATGCCAACTCTAAGGGGGTTCTTCTTACAGGCTGGCAGAAGATTGAAGGAGCCTGGTACTATTTTTCCTATGAGACGAAGCAGCAGATTCCCGGTGAGCAGATTCATTGGGAGAATAATCTGGTACAAGTCACGGAAAATGGAAGGGATATGTTCTTTTACCTGATCAAAGGCAAAACCCTGGCTAAAGGATGGAAGACCATAGATGGTAGGCGCTACTACTTTGATTCCGTCAGCGGTGAAAGAAAAACGGGACTTTTCCGTGTGGGAAAAACCTGGTATTACTATGAAGAAAACGGCATTGCAAAAGAAGGCTGGTGGGAAAACCCCGTGAACGGTGCCAAATATTTCTTTAAAAAGGGGGTTGCCCTGACCGGGTGGAGAACCATTGACAAAGGACGCTATTACTTTAATGCGGATGGTATGGTACAGACACAGTTGACTCAGGTAGGAAAATATTGGTATTTCTTCGGAACCGACGGAAAGATGCGTACCGGCTTTATCCGCTACTGTAATAATACTTATTACTTTAACGGAAATGGACGTATGGTGAAAGGCTGGCAGCGGATTGGTGGTCAGCGATACTATTTTGGGGAAGATGGCTGTCTGCAGCTTTAAAGGAAGTTAATGTTTTTTTTAGAAAACCTTTATAGCATACTCATTGAAGCGTTAATGGTTTTATGATACAGTAATAAAAATCAAAGAAAGAAGACTGGATATTTTATGCATAATGAGTTATTTAGCATTGGGCCCATAACCGTACACGGCTATGGACTGATGATTGGTTTAGGTGTGGTGGCTGCCCTGCTTCTGGGGGATTATCGAGCGAAGAAGAAGGGACTTAGTTCAGATGCCGTATACGGAATGGCCTTTTTTGCCGTGGTTTTCGGCTTTCTGGGGGCTAAAATACTGTATATTCTGACACAGTGGAAAAGCTTTTTGCAAAACCCGAAAGAATTCCTTTCCTTTGAAGGCTTCGTGGTCTTTGGAGGAATTATCGGTGCCATAATTACGCTATATTTTTATTGTAAAGTGAAGAAGCTGGACTTACTTCTTTATCTGGACTTAATGGTGCCGTCGGTAGCATTGGCACAGGCATTGGGACGAATCGGCTGCTTTCTGGCGGGCTGTTGTTACGGAAGGGAAACAGATTCCTGTTTGGGAGTAGTGTTTACCCATTCGGCCTATGCACCAAACGGAGTTAAGCTTTTGCCTACCCAGCTGTTTATGTCAGCGGGAGATTTTCTGCTGATGGTAATTCTTCTCTGGTATGGCAGAAAAGAGAGAATCAAAGGAAGAACGACCATGCTGTATCTGATTTTATACAGTCTGGGACGGTTTGTAGTAGAGTTTTTCAGAAATGATGAACGGGGAACTGTGGGACTTTTGTCTACCTCCCAGTTTATCGGGATATTAACGGCAGTAGCAGGAGCCATAGGATATTGGATAATCATACCGCTTCTGGATAAGAGAAATCAGCAGGCACACTAGGAGAAGGAGACAATGGCTCAGGAACAAATTATGGATACAGATAGTCCGGGGCCTTTTAGCCGAACAGAGCTTCTTCTGGGAGAAGAGGCCATGAAACGGCTGAAAGAGGCCAGGATAATTGTTTTTGGAATAGGCGGAGTAGGTGGACATGCTGTGGAGGCCCTGGTCAGAACCGGAGTAGGTGGACTGGATTTAGTTGATCATGATCGGGTATCCCTGACCAACCTGAACCGGCAGATAGTGGCTCTTCATTCTACGGTGGGAAGGCTTAAGGTAGAGGTGATGGCTGAGCGGGCGAAGGATATTAATCCGGATATCCGGATTAATGTGCATCCCTGTTTTTATCTTCCCGAGACGGCGGCACAGTTTGACTTTTCCCAATATGATTATGTAATTGACTGTATTGATACGGTAGCGGGAAAGCTTCAGATTATTGAAGCGGCTAAAACTGCCGGGGTTCCTGTGATCAGCAGCATGGGGGCAGGGAATAAGCTGGACCCTACACAGTTTAAGGTAGCAGATATTGCAAAGACCAGTGTATGTCCGCTGGCTAAGGTGATGAGACGGGAATTGAAAAAAAGAGGAATTAAGGAAGTAAAGGTGGTATTCTCTACAGAGGAAGTTGCAGTTCAATTAGGGCAGTCAAAGGAGGACAAAGGAGTCCGAAGGACTCTGCCGGGGAGTACGGCCTTTGTTCCTTCCGTGGCAGGATTAATTATTGCTTCTGAAGTGATTAAGGATATAGCAGGGGAAAAACAGGAGAGCATATGACAAAGCAGGATTTTTTGGATGGACTGAGAAAGCATCTGTCGGGCAGTCTGGATTATCGACAGGTTAATGAGCATCTGCGCTATTATACAGAATATATTGATGGCGAAATCCGTCAGGGAAAAAGTGAAGAGCAGGTAATGGGAGAGCTGGGAGACCCCAGATTAATTGCAAAGACCCTTACGGGTATAGAGGGGACGGATACTATAAGTGAGGATTATCGGGAAGAGTATATTGAAGAGGATGAGATGAATCCCAATGATCGCTACGTCCAATTTAACGGCAAGACCCTTCGTCTGCCGGGCTGGCTGTTCAGCATTTTACTCTGTTTGGTGGTGTTTTGCGTGTTAACTGTAGTGTTTACACTGATTTCCTGGCTCCTGCCCTATCTATTGGTGATTTTAGCAGGTGTTCTGTTGTATCGTTTTATTAAAAGTCTCTTGTAGCGTTTTGAAAAATATTTTTCGGGAAATTGAATAGGAAAAGCAAAATAGGCCATACTACTTGATGTAACCAAAAACATGTATGCAGTTTTTCTGCAAAAAGGAGTAGAAATGGCAAAGAACGATTATAACACAACACAGAATGAATCACAGAACAAAGCATCTAATGCGGCGAATAATGACAAAGCACAGAACAAGACATCTAATGCTTCTAACGCTTCCAATGCCTCCAATGCTTCCAAAAATGCAAGCAATGCAGGTAACAGCACGAACTGTAAGGATTCCATGGGAAATAAATATTAAGAAAAAGAATGAGTTGGTAAAAGGGCGGGTTAAAGCAAACCTGCCCTTTTGTCTTGAAAATTTTCGTCTGCTCAATTAATATAGGATTATGAGAAAATTTGAATTGATTGCACCCTGCCATTTTGGACTTGAAGCGGTGCTGAAAAAGGAAATAATCGAATTAGGCTATGATGTGATTAAGGTAGAGGACGGAAGAGTTACTTTTCTGGGGGATGGAGAGGCTGTTTGCCGGGGGAACGTTTTTTTAAGGACGGCAGAACGAATCTTAATCAAGGTAGGGAGCTTTAAAGCCACTACTTATGAAGAATTGTTTGATCGAACCAGAGAGCTGGAATGGGAGGAATATATCCCGAAGAACGGTAAATTCTGGGTGGCAAAGGCAGCCAGTGTAAAGTCCAAGCTGTTTAGTCCTTCGGATATTCAGTCGATTATAAAAAAAGCTATTGTGGAGCGGCTGAAAAAGGTTTATCATGTGAACTGGTTTGAGGAGGACAAAGAGAGCTTTCCACTGCGTGTTTTTTTGCTGAAGGATGAGGTGACCATTGGGCTGGATACTACAGGTGCTTCCCTACACAAGCGGGGTTACCGAAAGCTGACAGCAAAGGCACCCATTGCAGAAAATCTGGCAGCAGCTTTAATTATGCTTACTCCCTGGCGGAAGGATAGAATATTGGTGGATCCCTTTTGCGGCAGCGGAACCTTTCCCATTGAAGCGGCTATGATGGCGGCCAATATGGCACCGGGAATGAACCGGGATTATCTGTCCCAGAGCTGGCCGCATTTGATCTCCAGGCGGGAATGGTATGATACCATGGATGAAGCGGGAGAATTGGTGGATTTATCCATAAATACTGATATTCAGGGGTATGACGTGGATGAACGAATGGTAGCCATTTCCAGAGAAAATGCCCGCCTTGCAGGTGTAGAGAAGCTGATTCATTTTCAGGTAAGGGAGGTGGCGAATTTAAGCCATGCCAAGAAATACGGCTTCATCATCACTAATCCTCCCTATGGGGAACGTCTGGAGGAAAAAAAGAATCTCAGAGCCCTGTATGAGACTATTGGTGAAAGATATCGACAGCTGGACAGCTGGTCTTTGTATATGATTACTGCTTATGAGGAGGCTGAAAGAGATATCGGAAGAAAGGCAGACAAGAACCGCAAAATTTACAATGGAATGATGAAAACCTATTTTTATCAGTTTCAGGGACCTAAACCGCCCAGGAGAGAAGCTAAAAATGATGGGTAAACTATGGACATGGAGTCTTCGCATAGGCACCGTTTTTCTGACACTGTGCCTGATCGTCTTATTTTGGTATTCGGCCAATAAATCCAGGGTAATCATTGAGGAGCACGATCAGGAGGGAGAAGGGAATCTGGATGAGCTGACCCAGACTATTCTGAAGGAAAAAGAGCAGTATACTTTTATTGTTGTTGTCAATCCCGCTCATGGAGGCACTAATCTGGGAAATGTAGTCAACGACCTGCAGGAGAAGGAAATTACCTTAGCTGTGGGGAGATTTCTGGAAGAATTAGCTTCGGAAGGGGACATTGGGATTTTTGTTATCCGAAAGGATGATACGGATATTTCCAATGAAAGCAGGGGGAAGCTTATAGGAGCAGTTGAGCCGGATATGGTTCTGGATTTACATGTAAATGCAGATCCTGATAATGAAAGAACTCAGGGGACGGCAGTTGTCTACAATGGAGATTTCTATATCAGCAGAATGACCAATGTCGGACTGGCAGATATAATCCTGCGCCAGCTGGTGATCACAATTCAGGGAAAGGCCAACGGTATTTTTTCGGATGAAGAGGGTAGATATCCTCTATTACATATATGTCGGGTACCTGCTGTTAGTATTGAAATGGGATATCTGACCAACAGTGAAGAAGCATCTCTGTTGAGAAAAGAAGAATATCAGGAAAGACTTGCCCGGGGAATTTACCAGGGAATTATAGCGGCAAGAGAGGAAATGGAAAAGTGAACAGGATTATTTTTGCTACGGGTAATGAAGGAAAGATGAAGGAAATACGTGCAATTTTAGAGGATACCGGACTGGAGATATTGTCCATGAAGGAAGCCGGCATTGAGGCAGATGTAGTTGAGGATGGGGCTACCTTTGAAGCTAATGCAATAATTAAGGCAAAGGCAGTTGCAAAGGGCTGTAAGGAAATTGTGCTGGCAGATGATTCCGGGCTGGAAATTGACTGGTTGAACAAGGAGCCGGGAGTTTACTCTGCCCGCTATTTGGGAGAGGATACCTCCTATACCATTAAGAATCAAAAGATTCTGGAACGCCTGAAGGGAGTGCCGGAGGATAAGCGAACTGCCCGTTTCGTCTGTGCCATTGCTGCTGTTTTTCCTGACGGAGACTGTAAAACGGTAACTGCGGCAATGGAGGGGATAATCGGACAGGAGGCGAGGGGAGAAAATGGCTTTGGCTATGATCCGATTTTCTATCTGCCGGAATACGGACGTTCTACAGCAGAGCTGTCTATGGAGCAGAAAAATGAAGCCAGCCACCGGGGAAAGGCTTTGCGAATGATGAAGGAGGTTCTGGAAAAAAAGCTGGGAAAGGAAGGCAGAGTGTGAGAGTTTTAATCGTAAGTGATACCCATAGAAAACATGATAATTATCTGGCAGCAGTGGAGAAAAGCAAACCTCTGGATATGGTGATTCATTGCGGAGATGCTGAAGGTGGAGAATATTTAATTGCTGAAGCCTGTGGTTGTCCGGTGGAAATTGTTCAGGGAAATAATGATTATTTTTCGGAGCTTCCCAGGGAAAAGGAGTTTCAGCTGGGAAAGTACCGGGTTTTACTGGTGCATGGACATCAATATTGTGTCACTCTGGGACATGAAGGTTTGGTAGAAGAAGCCGTTGCCAGAGGAGTGGATATGGTAGTGTATGGTCATACCCATCGTCCTGTCGTAGTGAAAGAAAAGGGGATTCTTGTAGTTAATCCGGGGAGTCTGACCTATCCCAGACAGGAGGGAAGAAAGCCCTCTTATATCCTTATGGAAACGGACGGGGAAGGTGAGGCAAAGTTTCAGATTAATTATCTGTAGCTGAAAAAAAGTGGTTGACACTGATAAAAATCTGTTATATACTATGACTTGCGTTACGGAAATCCAATAGATGAAGACGGGGAAACGGGGTGTGGCTCAGCTTGGCTAGAGCGCCTGGTTTGGGACCAGGAGGTCGCAGGTTCGAATCCTGTCACCCCGATAAACGTTTTGCGGGTGTAGTTCAATGGTAGAACACTAGCCTTCCAAGCTAGATACGTGGGTTC
>JBJFFP010000079.1:0-25586 GCA_051891855.1 Lachnospiraceae bacterium
GAAAACCCATGAAAACTGGCACATAGTACACGGGTAGTACACAGGTAATACACAGACGTAATACACAAAAAACGAAGCCCCCGGAAATGGATCTGGGGGCTTTTCGTATGTGCCGCGGCGGCAGTCGTGATATTCAATTCCATTTAGCGACGATGTCTGAAGAGTATTGGAATTTTATTTGCCGTTTACAACTTTTTGTGTTAAAATTCTTAAGAAAAATGGAGTGATTTATACCAGAGATAAAAGGAGAAATGGAATGAAGAAAGGGCATGGGCATTTTTGGAAAATAAGGATACTTGGGGGAATCTTTGCGGTATCCATGTGTATATCATTGGGATTTCCGGCTTTTGTTCAGGCATCGAAAACAGAAGATAATGTGTTTGATATGGATACCGGTACAAGGTGCGACAGGGAATTATTTAATTACATGGTTCCTAAATGGCTGAACTGGGAAAAAAGGATTGACCTGTCCGCCTTTAATGCAACGCTGGATGATGTCAATGCAGTGAATTACTGGGCAACAGAAGTATTTCCTGAACTATATTATGTGGGAAATATGAGCTATCAGGTTAAAGATGATGGTACTGTTCCGTGGATTGAGATGAATTATTCTCTTAACAGGGATGTGGAACTGAAGGCAGAAGGGGAAAAGGTGCTGTCATTACTTAATGATTCCATGTCAGATCTGGAAAAAGCCATGATTATCCATGATTATCTTGCTATGGATATTGAATATGGAGGCGGATATCCTTACCGTCATGATGTCCGAGGAGCCGTTCTGGAGAAAGAAGCAGTCTGTGAGGGATATGCAAAGGCATACAAATACTACATGGACAGAGCAGGGGTACCCTGTGAAATGGTGGGAGGACATTCCCGTGGAGAGGGACATGCATGGAATCAGGTGCAGATTAACGGAAAATGGTATATGGTAGATGTTACCTGGGATGACCCGAGAGGAGAGGATATCAGACATACTTATTTTTTATGCAGCGATAGTGTTTTTGAGCAGGATCACGTATGGGACAGAGCAGCCTACAAAGTCTGTGATGATACGACCTATGATGAGGCAGTATGGAAGGAGGTCACCTCACCGATTTTTGTAGGAGATGGCTATCTGTACTACAAGAATTATCGGGAGATTAAGAGGGTAAGGCTGGAAAATGGTGTTCCGGGACAAGCAGAAACATTTGTAACAGTAAATGAGCTATGGAGAATCTATCCGGGAAGTGCTTCCTATGATTACACGTCACTTGCATCGAAGGATGGTCGCCTTTACTATACGTTGCCAAAACAGATTATCTCCTGCAAATTTGACGGAACGGATACGCAGACTGTACTGACGATTGACAGCGAGTCCACACAACAGATTTTTGGTATTGAAATTGTGGGTGGTACTTTATATTATGATACGGCAACCGGAATTTATGAAACAAGGACACGGAATGCATATGTGCTGGATGAAAACTATCAGAAAAAGCCGTATCCAATCAGTATTCAGAACCATTTGGTTGAACTCGTCCGTGGTGAGAGCCATATGCTGTGTGCATTTGCGCCGGGAAAAATCACTTATGTATCAGAAAATCCTGAAATCTGTACGGTGGATCAGTATGGAAGCGTAGAGACAAAGGGAAGTGGTGAAACAACGATCAGGATCATGACGGAGGAGTCGGATCTGTACTTTGCAGGCAATGAAACCATTTCTATAAAGGTTTATTCATCAAGAGAAGAAATGGAGGCAGGAAAGCAGCCTGAGACAGAACCGGAGACAGAGCCGGAGACAGAACCTGAGACAGAGCCGGAAACGGAACCTGAGACAGAGCCGGAGACAGAGCCGGAGACAGAGCCGGAAACGGAACCTGAAACAGAGCCTGAAGCTATTATCATTCCGGTTGTCAGCATTGTTACCAATGAGATAAAGACTTTAGGAGAATATGCTTTGCCGGATGGCTGGAGCTGGACCGAGGAAAGTAGGAATATGGTAGTGGCATCCTTTGCCGGAACCCAGAAGAAGCTGGTTGAAGCACAGTATCAGCCGGATGGGGGAACGAAAAGCTATATTACCACAATTCCGGTTTCTTTTACAAGCGTCTCCAATATTACATTGACAGGTGATGCCGATAAAATATGGAAAGAGGATGATACAGAACATACCCTTAAAGTAAATTGGGTAAAGAACGGTACTCATGATATGTCTTCCTATGCAAAAAATATTCAATGGAAGAGCAGCAATGAAAATGTTGTGAAGTATACCGTGGCAGATAGTAATGACAGTATTATCCTGAGTCCGATTGCGTCAGGAACTGCCAATATTACAGCAAGTATCAAGCTTGGCAACAAAACCTTAAAGGCAACGTATAAGGTAACGATAACCGAAAGACTTCTTACGATGCGGATAGACTCCATTTATGCAACAGGAGAAAACATGCATACGCTGGGCGAAGAGGAATTAAAAGCAGATGCATACAAGCTATATCTTACCAATGAAGTATATCAGATTAATGTATTTGCAGATTCTTCGATAAGTAAGATATCTGCCAAGACAGGGAATAAAGAAGCAGCAACAATTGGTAGAATAAATAAAAATAATGGTCTTTTTGAAATACCCGTCAGCTTGAAGGGAGCCGGTCTTGTAAAGATTACAATAACGGCAAATAATCAGGAAAAGAGTACGCAGGATATCTGGCTGGATATACGTGATCCAAAACCGGGCTTGTCAGAAAACAAACTGACCCTAAATCTGCTAGAAAAAGAAGGCACTTTGGTTAAAGTGTTTACAAATACAGGGTATTCACTTACCGGCGTGACTCTTACAGAGGAAAGTGCAAAGCTTTTTGATTTGGTGGAAAAGAATGCGTTTGGAACCTTCTGTATCATGGCAAAAGACGGAAACGCTGCAGACAACACCATTAAAAAGAATAAGACTTATAAGGTTTCAATGGATACACGTGTAAGGGATGAAGAAGGAAAAACCATTAACAGCCAGATAACATGTTCTGTGAAAGTGGTTGAGAAGAAACCAAATTACAGCATAAAGCAAAGCGGTAAACAGAATCTGTTTATCAAAGATGCAAGGACAGAACTGGTTGTGAATACAAGTGAAACAATTACGAATGTGGAACTTATTGATGACAGCCGGTTTGGAAACTGTGATTTTGAAATCGTAAAGGAAAATGGTACATATTTTATCAGGCAAAAAGATACTTCCAAGGCATTGGACAAAAATTCGGCTGTGAAAAAGGGGATTCTGCGCATTACCTTTGCAAACTTCTCAAAGGTAGAGGAAATGTCGTTTACAGTTAATACAGAATACAAGGAACCGAAGCTTACCATGGTAAACGCAAACAATAAAGGAGAAGTTGTTTTTTATCCAAATGCAGGTATTACAACCGGAAAACTGGAGGTAAGCTTAAATAAGCAGCTCTATGACCTTTCTGCAACGGATATCACAATAAAAGACACTTCTGTGATTGAACAATGTAACAAGAACGGAAATGTTTTAGTGGTAACAGGAAATGCAGAAAACAGGCAAAGTGGAAAGGTATATTTTACCTTTACAGAGAAGTCTTGGGCAAAACCCATAGAGCTTTCCGTGAAAGTAAAAGTCTTGGATAAAACCCCAACAGCTGCAGTAAGCAAAGGGACGATAACATTAAATCGAAACAATCATTTCTATGCATATGATCGTGCCTTGACAGAAGTGGTATGGAAAGATGCAGCAGAGTTTGATAAAACCGGATACAGAATCGAAGTGGGGGCAGCTGACAGTAAGACAAAGAAAATTAGTAATGCTATTGTATTTGCCATAGATCAGAATCGAATTGTGGCAAAACTGGGCAGCAGCACCGGAGTTCCAGTGGGAACGTATACATATTTGACAAAGGTATTTTCAACCGATGCCAAGATCCCGGTATCCACAGTGAAGTTTAAAGTAAAAGTAGTGGATAAGGAAGAAAAGGACTGCATTACAGTAAAGGTAAAAGGAACACTGGATGTGTTAGACAGAGAGAGTCAGGCTGTAGTGACACCGACACTGAAAAATCTGAATGGAACGATAACCGCTGTTTCATTGGGTGGAAGAAATGGACATTTATTTGACGCGGCATTAAGCCAGGACAAAACGATTCTGTTATCTGTAAAAAATGATGCAGCCGTTATTACAAATTATGCTTATGGTGTGAGATTTAATTTGACGCTGGAAAATGAAGAGGGCGGTAAAATCAAAGTAATGTCTTCTGAAATGAAAGTGATCTTAAAACAGGGACGCCCAAGCGTTGTAATTGCACCAAAACAGATAACTTTTGCAAGTGGCAGGTATAATGACTGTCAGGTAGTTACTATCCAAAATACCCTGTCTAAGACAAAAGCTGCAACGATTGTAAATGTAGAGCAGATAAACTTCAATAATGAATTTACAACCGTATATGATCCGGAAAATGGAACACTTGCCATTACAGGCAGCGGAAAAGCAGTCAAAGGAAGAAAGTATGGCGTGCAGTATAAGATTACTTATGCAGGACAAGCAGATAACGTAAAACCGACGATTGTTACATACAATGTAACTTACAGATAAGAGAGTAATTTAAGATGGAAAAGTACCTTCTATTTGTTTTTCAAAATATAGAAAAATAGATTAGAAGGTACTTTGTTTTCAGAGAGAGTGAAAGAAAACGAAGCTTTTCACCGCTTGCATTTTTTGGAAACTGTGCTATACTAAGGGAGTCACAGACAGAAGCTGACAATTTTTACCGGCTTCTGTAAATTTAATATTATGGCAGAGTAGACCCATGTGCGTTAAGTGCCAATTGAACAGGGAGTTGTCAATCGGACGAAAAGATTTTCTTGCGGTACATGAGTCGCATCCCGCTGCATCCGAAGATAGGAATATTATCTCCAGTTGTAGTATGATGAGGTCTGCAAAGGAGGTAATTTTTTTATGAAAAATTTTGTCACTTTGTTTACTGATTCTTATCACAAATTAAAATCGGTAAAAACCATTACCACCATGGCAATGCTTGCTGCGGTGGCTATTATTCTCGGTATGTTTTCCATTGATTACGGAAGCTATATCCGAATTGGATTTTCCAGTATACCCAATGGAATAGTGGCTTATCTGTTTGGGCCTACCGTAGGGGGGATTTTTGCAGGAGCGCTGGACATTCTCAAGTACATCATTAAGCCTACGGGACCCTTCAGCCCTCAGCTGTCGTTAGTAACCGTTCTGGCAGGTGTTTTATATGGGTGTATGTACTATAAGAAGAGGATTACCCTTACCCGCGTTCTGGTTGCGAAGCTCATCGTTATGGTGATTTGTAACATCTTTCTAAATACCCTGTGCTTAAGTCTGCTGTATGGACAGGTATTTATGGTAATTCTTCCCGTAAGGGCAGTTAAAAATCTGGTGATGTGGCCCATTGATTCCCTTATTTTCTATGTGGCTTTAAAAGCACTGGAGAAGATTCCCGGCTTTTCTTCAGGATTGCTGACGGAATAAACAAAAAAACGAGAGAATGTTAAAAATTCTCTGGAATAATCAAGATTAGAATAATCAAGATTAGAATAATCAAGATTAGAATAATCATATATACCTACAGGATTTAAGTGCTAATTCCGGAAGAATATGGTATACTACTTAAAAATCCAACAAGGATAGGGAAGGGGCAGTTTAAATCAAATGGAAAAACAGGTTGCTATTTTAATTGACGGAGACAATATTTCTCCTAAGTATGCGGAATACATTAAACAGGAAGCCATGCGTGTAGGACGAATCAAGATTTGCCGTCTGTACGGCTCCATTGATTCTTCTTCCGTAAAATCCTGGTATAAGGTAATGCCGCTGCAGGGAATTACTCCTGTGCTTCAGATGAGCTATGCCAATGGGAAAAGTATTGCCGATCAGGCCCTGACGATTGATGCCATGGATATTCTTTACACGGGAGATGTGGATGTAATCTGTCTGGTCAGCAGTGACAGTGATTTTACCAAGCTGGCTTACCGAATGAAGGAAGCGGGAAAAATGGTTATTGGGATGGGAGAGCAGAAGACCAACGAGTCTTTGGCTAAAGCCTGTGATGAATTTAAGCTGCTGGATTTAATTTATAAGGCCGTAGTGACGGAAGAGGAGTCTGTACCGGAGCCGGAGATAAAGGAAGCACCTGCAGATAAGAAGAAAAAGGAAGCAAAGAAAAGGAAGAGAATTTTCGGAGGAGAGATTGCTCACCCTGAGGTTGAAGGTGAGGAGGAAGAGACCATTGGGGATGAGCCGGTAATCAGTATCCCTACAGAGGATTTGATTATTGAAGATATTCTGGATTTTCTGGATGATGACTGGGAACTTTTGGCCAAGGTTGGTGCCTATATCAATAAACGCCGCCCCGGGTTTGATGTACGAATCTATGGCTATAAGAATATGTCTGATTTCATCAAAAAACATAAAAGCAGCTTTGAAATGAAGAAGGTTAAGGCAGAAGATAACATTCATGAGAACCTGTATGTAAGAAAAGTGCAGAATGACTGATACATCTGACCTATTTTATTGGGCAGGGAGTTCAGATTCCTCTGAATAGGGAGAAAATTCGGTATCATCTCCCTCAGTGATGATTATGTCTTCCCCCTCCGGAATTTCCCCCTTTAAGAGAGAGGCAATGTATTTTATTCTCTTCATAGCACCTTCGTAATGCTGCGAAGCCGCCTGGGCCAGATTTTCATCAAAGATTTCATTTTCGTAAGCCTGACGATAATAATCAACGGCATTAGTCATATGCTGGGCAGCATCATCAGCCAATTCTTCCACGTTGGAAAACTCTGACGGAACCTGAATATCTGCAAGAAAACGAAACTGCTCGTCTAAGGCCTCCAGATTGTCCAGCAAAGTAGTGACGGCATCCTCGGAATCAGGTGTAATAGCGTCTATGGAATCTCCAATGGCAGCAATTTCCGCATAGAAGGAAGCCATATCCTCTTTAAATGTAGTCAATTCCTTTTTCTCTCCACAACCGGCAAGAAAGCTCAAAGCCAATAAAGCGGTTACCAGAAAGCCCTTGAATTTCATCATTTTTCAGTCCTCTTCTTGAGAAATATATATAATTATGATTTAAGAGATAACACCACAAATCTTTATCACTCTATCATAAACGACGGTATTTAGCAAGAAGCTTCTTCTGGGAGAAAATGGAACATTCCGATTCCTGTCCTGATAAACCCTGTTCAAAAGGTCTGGTCATTTTTACGTTACTGTGATAGAGTAGAAAAAGATGTAACAGATACAGGTAGATTAGACAAGACAATAGGAGAAAATAGATGAACCGACAGGAATTTAAGAAATTAATTGAAAAAGGCTTACTTTTTTTAGATGGAGCAACAGGCTCCAATTTACAGAAACGGGGTATGCCCGGCGGGGTATGCCCGGAGCAGTGGGTTTTGGAAAACCCCCAGGTGCTTCTGGATTTACAGAAGGAATATGTAGAGGCGGGAAGTAATATACTTTACTCCTGTACCTTCGGCGGAAATCGTATCAAGCTGGCAGAGTATGATTTGGCAGACCGACAGGAAGAAATCCTTACCGGACTGGTAAAAATCTCTAAGGAGGCTGCAGGAAACCGGGCATGGGTTGCAGGAGATATTACCATGACCGGTGAGCAGCTGAGCCCTATCGGCAGGATGGATTTTGAGGAGCTGGTAGATATTTATAAGGAACAGATTAGCTATATGGAAGCGGCTGGAGTGGATCTGCTTGTGGTAGAGACTATGATGAGTCTGCAGGAAACCCGTGCCGCCATTATCGCAGCACGGGAAATCAGCGATCTTCCCATTATGGCTACCATGACCTTTGAAGCGGAGGGAAGAGCACTTTTTGGAACCGATATTCTTACGGCAGCTGTGGTTTTGGAAAGCCTGGGAGCAGATGCCTTTGGCATTAACTGTTCCACGGGGCCGGAGCAGATGATCCCCCTTTTGGAGCAGATTAAGTCCGTGGTAAGTATCCCCCTAATTGCAAAGCCCAATGCAGGGCTTCCCATGCTGGACGAGGAAGGGAATACGGTATATAACATGAAAGCGGAAGAATTTGCCCGGGAAACGGCAAAGCTGCTGGAGACAGGAGCTTCCATTCTGGGTGGCTGCTGCGGAACGACCCCTGAGCATATTCGTGCGCTTACCACTTTGTTAAAGGATAAGAAGCCGATTGAACGGAAGGTAATCAGGCAGCGTTATGTTACTTCTGAACGACAGACCCTTGCCTTTGGACTAAATGATCCCTTTATTGTAGTGGGAGAGCGGATTAATCCTACAGGAAAGAAAAAGCTTCAGGAAGAGCTGAGAAACGGGAAGATGGATCTGGTAACGGAATTTGCCGCTTCCCAGGAGGAAAAAGGAGCTGCTATTTTAGATGTAAATATGGGAATGAGCGGCATAGATGAAAAAGAGCTGATGCTGAAGGCATTGGAAGAAATCTCTCAGGTGACTAACCTGCCTCTTTCCATTGATTCCAGCTATATTGAGGTATGCGAGGCTGCACTTCGCCGTTATCCGGGCCGGGCTTTATTAAATTCCATTTCTTTGGAAAAAGAAAAGGTGGAAAGGCTTCTGCCTATTGCCCGAAAATACGGGGCAATGTTCGTCCTTTTGCCGCTTTCTGATAAGGGAATACCGGAAACGCTTGAAGAAAAGATTAAGATTATTGACGAACTGTGTGAAAGAGCATTTGCTATTGGCTTTACCAAAGAGGATATTGTTGTGGACGGGCTGGTGGTAACCATTGGTGCCGACAAAAAGGGTGCACTGGAAGCATTGGAAACCATTCGTTACTGCAAGGAAAAGGGCCTGGCCACTACCTGCGGCCTTTCCAATATTTCTTTTGGTCTTCCTGAGCGGATTATGATCAATGCGGGATTTTTAACCATGGCTATCCAGGCAGGGCTTACGATGGCCATTGCCAATCCCGGACAGGATTTACTGATGGCGGCAGCCTTTGCCGGGGATTTACTGCTGAATAAGGAAGACAGTGATATTCGCTATATTGAAAAGATGGAGACCATATCCATCGGCACTGCGGCTCCAAAGGAGAATAAAACTAAGCAGAGTGAAGCTACCGGTGATTCTCCCCTTTATGAGCTTGTATTAAAAGGAAAGAAAGGGCAGATTGCAGCAGCTACGGAGGAACTGTTGCAGGAAGGAAGAGAAGCCGGTGAGCTGTTAAACAACAGTCTGCTTCCTGCCATTAATGAAGTGGGAGATCTGTTCGACCAGGGGAAATACTTCCTGCCCCAGCTGATTAACAGCGCAGAGGCGATGAAGGCTTCCATTGCTGTTTTACAGCCTCATCTGCAGAAAGAGGCAAAGGGAGAAAACATGCCCGTTGTGGTTTTTGCCACTGTGGAAGGGGATATTCACGATATTGGGAAAAATCTGGTGGTATTAATGCTGAAAAACCACGGTTTTGTAGTACATGATCTGGGAAAGGATGTTCCCAAGGAGGAGATTGTAGCCAAAGCCTTTGAAACCAATGCCGATGTCATAGGCCTTTCTGCGTTGATGACCACCACCATGCAGGAGATGAAGCAGGTGGTAGACTATGCCAAAAAACAGAATTGTAAGGCAAAGATTATCATCGGAGGGGCGGTAATTACGGAGGATTATCAGCATCAGATCGGTGCCGACGGTTACAGTAAGGATGCAGCGGATACGGTGCGGCTGCTGAAAAAAATGTTTAATATCGGAGAGTAATAATCTGATAAAAGAAGGAGGTAAATCGAATGATAGGTGCAGATTTTATGATAAAGTGTCTGGAAGAAGAGGGTGTGGATACCGTTTTTGGCTATCCCGGTGTAGCTATCTGTCCTTTTTTTAACAGTATGACTAATTCTAACATACGTCCTGTTTTAGTTCGTACAGAACAGAATGCAGCTCATGCAGCCAACGGACTGGCACGTGTTACCGGTAAGGTGGGTGTTTGTGCAGTGACCAGCGGTCCCGGTGCCACGAATCTGATTACCGGTATTGCTACGGCCTTTGCTGACAGTATTCCCCTGGTCTGCATAAGCGGACAGGTGGATTCTTCCCTGCTGGGAAGTGATGTTTTCCAGGAAGCGGATATTACCGGAGCTGCAGAATCCTTCGTAAAATACAGCTACCTGGTTCGGGATGCAGAGGATATTCCCCGTATTTTTAAGGAGGCCTTTCACATCGCAAATACCGGAAGAAAGGGCCCTGTTTTAATTGATGTTCCCATTGATGTACAGAATCAGACCGTGGGGAAATTCAAATATCCCGAGGAAGCGAAAATGCGAACCTACAAGCCTACGGTTAAGGGAAACATTGTCCAGATTCAGAAGGTTATTAAGGAGCTGGGAAAGACGAAGCGTCCGGTAATCTATGCAGGAGGAGGGGTTTTTCTGGCTGATGCCCAGAAGGAATTACAGGAATTTGCGGAAAAATTTAGCCTTCCGGTAGTCAGTACCATGATGGGAATAGGAGCCTTACCTACAGAGCATCCTCTGTATTTTGGCATGGTAGGAAATAATGGAAGAGGCTATGCAAATCGTGCCATCAGAGAAGCGGATTTATTGATTATGGTAGGGGCCAGAGTAGCTGATCGTGCGGTGAATCAGCCGGAGCTGGTTCTTCGGGATAAGGTATTGGTACATATCGATGTGGATCCCTGTGAAATTGGGAAAAATGCCGGTCCTACCATTCCTCTTGTAGGAGATGCCAAGTCTATTTTTGAAGACTTGTGTAAGGAAGAGGTGGAGAATGATCATACGGTATGGCTGGAGACTTTAAGGCTTCATGTGAAGAATATGACTCCGAAGCATAAAGCAGATAACGAATATGTGGATCCCAGAGCCTTTATCCGTATGCTTTCCCAAAAGATGGATGAGGATGGAATCTACGTTGCAGATGTAGGGCAGAATCAGATTTGGTCCTGTGCTCACCATGTGGTAAAGAAAGGACGCTTTTTGACTTCCGGAGGAATGGGAACCATGGGATATTCTCTTCCTGCAGCCATGGGAGCCAAAATAGGCTGCCCCGACAGGCAGGTGGTAGCGGTTTGCGGAGACGGTTCCTTTCAGATGTCCATGATGGAGCTGGCAACCATGGTTCAGCATAATGTTCCGGTAAAGATGGTTATCTTGAATAATAAAGTGTTGGGCATGGTGCGGGAGTATCAGCATTATTCCTATAAAGACAATTATACCGTTATCGATTTAAGTGGAGGGCCCGACTTCGGTAAACTGGCCCAGGCCTATGGTATTCCCTTTATTCGCGTGGAAAAGATGGAAGAGGCCAAAGCCGGTATTGAAAAGCTTCTAGGTACGGAAGGCCTGGTTTTGATGGAATGCCTTATTGATCCTACGGATCTGGCAAAATAGGAGGAAATGCGAATGAAACGAATTTATTCCGTTTTGGTGGAAAACCGTTCCGGTGTGCTGTGCAAGGTTGCCGGGCTTTTTTCCAGAAGAAATTTCAATATTGATTCTTTGGTGGTGGGAGAAACCGATGACTCGTTCGTATCCTGTATGACCATTGTCAGCACTGGTGACCGCCGTACCATCGAACAGATCGAAAAACAGCTGAATAAAAAGCTTGATGTCATTAAGGTAAATACCTTTGAGGAAGAGGAGAGCATCAGCAGGGAACTGATGCTGGTAAAGGTAAAATACAATAAAGGAAATCGTAAGGATATTATGGAAATCTGTAAGATGATGAATATGGAAAATCAGCACGCCTATGTGGTGGATTTTTCCAAAAGCCATATGATTATCCAGGTATGCGATATTCCGGAAAGAACTCAGCTTTTTTTGAAGCTGCTACAGGGAATCAGTATCGTTGAAGTGGCAAGAACAGGTACGGTGGCGTTAAAAAAATGCTGTGAAACAAAGTAATTATAGCCTTCCAACTTATAACCTGAAGTTATATCCTGTATTCCGGGACTTCATACGTTGACATTGCCATTTTTAGTTGCTATATTAGGAGAAGAGATAAGGCTGTCTGCCCAGTGGCAGAGACAAAAGGCGGGAGATTGGTATGAAAAAGAAAGTATTTCAGTTATTGGTGGATAATACCTCAGGTGTATTAAGCCGTATTTCCGGCTTGTTTTCCAGACGGGGATATAATATTGAAAGCATTACGGCAGGAACTACCGCAGACCCCAATATTACCAGAATCACCATTGTTGCCAGTGGTGATGATGAAATACTGGAACAGATTGAAAAGCAGGTGGGTAAGCTTGAGGATGTAAGAGACATCAAGGAGCTTAGGCCTGAATCCAGTGTATATCGTGAACTTGCCTTAATTAAAGTAAGAGCCAGTGCCCAGAAAAGGCAGGGGGTTATTGAAATAGCCAATATTTTCCGTGCCAATATCATTGATGTGGCCCAGGAAGGTCTGATTATTGAGATGACCGGAAATCAGGATAAGATTGATGCCTTTATCAAGCTGCTGGACGGATATGAGATTCTGGAGCTGGCAAGAACCGGTATAGCCGGCCTGAGGCGGGGAACAGAGGATATTGTCTATCTGTAGATTACATAGTGAAACTTTTGGGGTAACCTTTAGTTTAGATTTAAGATGTCGCTAAACGACAGAATGGAGGAAGAAATGTCAAGAATTTATTATCAGGAAGATTGTAATATTTCCATGTTGGAAGGAAAAACCATTGCGATTATCGGTTATGGAAGCCAGGGTCATGCTCATGCGTTAAATGCAAAGGAGTCCGGCTGCAAGGTTATCATTGGTTTATATGAGGGCTCCAAATCCTGGGATAAGGCAGTGAAGCAGGGATTTGAGGTATATACTGCGGCTGAAGCTGCAAAGAAGGCAGATGTTATCATGATTCTTATTAATGATGAGAAGCAGGCAGCCATGTATAAAAAGGATATTGAGCCTAACCTGGAAGAGGGCAATATGTTAATGTTTGCTCATGGCTTTGCCATTCATTTCGGACAGATCGTTCCTCCCGCAAATGTGGATGTTACCATGATTGCTCCCAAGGGCCCCGGTCATACGGTAAGAAGTGAGTACCAGGCAGGAAAGGGGGTTCCCTGTTTAGTGGCGGTTCATCAGGATGCTACCGGAAAGGCACTGGATAAGGCTCTGGCATATGCACAGGCTATTGGCGGAGCAAGAGCAGGCGTACTGGAAACCAATTTCCGCACCGAGACCGAAACGGATCTTTTCGGTGAGCAGGCAGTGTTATGCGGCGGTGTATGCGCACTTATGCAGGCCGGCTATGAAACGCTGATTGAAGCAGGCTATGATCCCAGAAATGCTTATTTTGAGTGTATCCATGAAATGAAGCTGATTGTGGATTTGATTTATCAGTCCGGCTTTGAAGGAATGAGATATTCCATTTCCAATACGGCTGAATACGGCGATTATATTACCGGACCTAAGATTATTACGGAGGATACGAAGAAGGCGATGAAGAAGGTACTGGCAGATATTCAGGACGGTACCTTTGCAAAGGATTTCCTCTTAGATATGTCTCCTGCAGGGGGGCAGGCTCATTTTAGAGCAATGCGTAAGCTGGCAGCGGAGCATCCTTCTGAGGTTGTAGGTAAGGAGATTCGTAAGCTTTACAGCTGGAACAACGAAGAAGATAAGCTGATTAATAATTAAGTCATTAAAGCTAAGCAGCCGACAGTCAGATAACTGGCGGCTGCTTTTTTCTTTTTAATGCTCTAAAGAATCCAGGATATACTTCATAAATTCTGCTACGGCGGGATTATCCTTGGGAGTGTTGGCAGAATAGACGAAGCCCACCTCCCGTTTGGGAATGGCTCTTCCCAGGGAGACCTCCTTTAGCTCCTTTCGTTCTAATTCCTCCTGAACGAACTCACGGATGACACAGGCAATCCCCAAATCAATTTTGGCAAATTCAATCAGCAGATCCATATTTCCCACTTCAATGATTTCCGTCAGCTCCATATGTCCGGCTTCCAGATAGCTTTCTACATATTTACGGGTGAGGTTTTCACTGTTTAACATCATAAAAACAGCATTTTTTAATACATTTTCCTTGGTAATGCCCTCTCGGATTTTTAAATTATTGAGGTAGCTGTCGGTGGTAACGAAGGTATCGTGAATTTCCAATAGAGGAGAGGAAACAAAGCCCTTCAGCTTTTCAGGAAGGCCAATGATTCCTAAATCCACGGTACCGTTCTCCAAAGCAGTTATAGTCTCACCGGAGCTTTGACAGGAAATCTTAATCTTTACATGGGGATGCTCCTTAACGTATTGGTTCAGGTGGGGAAGCAGTACAAATTTACAAAGGGTCGTACTTACACCGATACTGATATGGCCCACTCCCAGCTGAGACATCTGCCTGATTCTCGTTTCACCCTGCTGAATACAGGTAAAAGCAGTTTTTACCTGCTCATACAGATATTCTCCCTCCTCAGTCAGAACCACGCCTCTGGAATTACGGATAAATAAAGTGGTGTGAAGACTTAGCTCCAGCTTGGAAATGGCCTTGGAGATGGCCGGCTGACTGATATACAGTTCTTTGGCAGCTGCCGAAATATTTCCGCAGGCAGCAACGGTGTAAAAAATATAGTATAAATTTAAATTCCCTTCCATGATTTCCTCTCGTTTTTCTATGATTATTTTAAGACTGTACAGATATCTACAGTATAGCATAACAGTAAGTTATGGCAAGCATAAATAACATGTATTGTATTCATGCTTATCATAATGGTATAATGAATAAAGAAAAATGTTAGAGGAGGAAATCCAAATGGGAATGACGATGACACAGAAAATTCTGGCAGCACATGCGGGCCTTGATTATGTAGAGGCAGGCCAGCTGATTGAGGCTGATCTGGATCTGGTTCTTGGGAATGATATTACCAGCCCGGTTGCCATCCATGAAATGGAAAAGATGAAGGTGGATGGTGTTTTTCACAAGGATAAAATCGCTTTGGTTCCTGACCATTTTGTCCCCAATAAAGATATTAAGTCGGCAGAGCACTGTAAATGCGTAAGAGAGTTTGCTCTGAGAAATGAAATCACCAATTATTTTGAAGTAGGGGAAATGGGAATTGAGCATGCACTCCTTCCGGAGAAAGGCCTGACGGTAGCCGGAGATGTGATTATCGGTGCGGATTCCCATACCTGTACCTATGGCGCCCTGGGGGCTTTCTCCACCGGTGTGGGAAGCACAGATATGGCTGCCGGAATGGCTACGGGCAAGGCCTGGTTTAAGGTTCCCTCTGCCATTAAATTCAATCTGACCGGTAAGCCCTCCGAATGGGTAAGCGGTAAGGATGTAATTTTACATATTATCGGAATGATTGGAGTAGACGGAGCTTTGTATCGTTCTATGGAGTTTACGGGTGACGGAATTGCCAGTCTGACGATGGATGATCGGTTTACCATAGCCAATATGGCCATTGAAGCCGGAGCAAAAAACGGAATTTTTCCGGTGGATGAAAAGGCCATAGCCTATATGGAAGAGCATTCCAAGAGAAGCTACAAGATATATGAGGCTGATGAGGATGCGGTATATGATGAGGAGTATACCATTGATTTATCTGCACTTAGGCCTACAATCGCCTTTCCCCATCTGCCGGAAAATACCAAGACTATTGATGAGATTACCCAGGACATTAAGGTGGATCAGGTGGTTATCGGCTCCTGTACCAACGGAAGGCTGGATGATTTAAGAACGGCTGCTAAGGTTCTGAAGGGACGCCATGTTAAGAAGGGGCTTCGCTGTATTATCATTCCGGCTACCCAGGCCATTTATCTTCAGGCCATGAAGGAAGGACTTCTGCAGACGTTTATCGAAGCCGGAGCAGTGGTCAGTACGCCCACCTGTGGACCCTGTCTGGGGGGATATATGGGGATTCTGGCAGAAAAGGAAAGATGTGTATCTACCACTAACCGTAACTTTGTAGGCCGAATGGGCCACATTACCTCTGAAATTTATCTGGCAAGTCCCGCAGTTGCGGCAGCCAGTGCGGTCAGTGGTGTTATTTCCTGTCCCTGCAGACTGTAAACGAAAATAACTTAATCAGCAAAAAAAGCTTTAGAATGGAGGAAAATATGAAGAAAGCATCAGGACGTGTGTTTAAATATGGTGACAATGTAGATACGGATGTAATTATTCCCGCCAGATATCTTAATTCATCTGATCCTGCGGATTTGGCAACCCATTGCATGGAAGATATTGATAAGGATTTTGTAAAAAAGGTGCAGAAGGGAGATATTATCGTTGCCACCAAAAACTTTGGCTGCGGCTCCTCCAGAGAGCATGCACCCATTGCCATTAAGGCGGCAGGAATCGATTGTGTTATCGCTGAAACCTTTGCTCGTATTTTTTATCGAAACTCTATCAACATCGGTCTGCCGATCATCGAGTGCAGGGAAGCGGCGGTGGAAATTCAGGACAAAGATCTGGTAGAAGTGGATTTCGATAGCGGTATCATTAAAAATCTGACCCAGAATAAAGAGTATAAGGGGCAGGCATTTCCACCCTTTATGCAAAAAATTATTGCCTGCGAGGGTCTGGTGAACTACATCAACCAAAAGTGAGATGGATTCCCGCTGAATAAGCGAAAAATGGACGGAGAGACGTCAAAATGGGGCTGTCTTCTGTCCATTTTTTATTTGAGAAAAAATTGCCACCATGTGTATTACTGATACTCTATATTCTATGGATGAGTTATCCAAAACAGGGAGAGTAAGCTGATGCGAAAAGAGATAAAAAGCAAGGGTGAAAAGGAAAATCAGGTTATCGAACAGATGATAGCCCTGTATTGCAGGAAACAGCATAAGGGAAATGAGCTTTGTCCTGACTGCAGTAATTTGGCAGAGTATGCCAGGATGAGAAATGAAAAATGTCCTTTTATGGAGACCAAAACCTTCTGTTCAAACTGCAGGGTACACTGCTATCAGCCTGAGATGAGAGAAAGAATCAGACAGGTGATGCGCTATTCCGGCCCAAGAATGCTTCTCTATCATCCCGTATTGGCAATACGCCATTTGCTGGAGTCCAAAAAGGAAAAACGGAGGATAAAAAATGAGCATTAAAAAAATCATCTTGACAACAGATTCAGCATAATTTTACAATGATAATCATCAATTTTGGATAAGGTGGGGTAAAGAGAAAATGTTGAAGACAGCAGTAGGGAGTTTATTTCTTTCCATATGCCTGTTTCTGTCTGCCTGTAATGCTGCTCCCAAAACCGTCCCGCAGGAAGCTGGCTTACAGGAAGCTGGCTTACAGGAAGCTGGCTTGCAAGAAGCCGGACAGATAAAGCAGGAAGCGAACATAGTATTGGAAGAAAAAGAAACGGGAAGTACAATCTCCTATGGAGAAAAATCAGATCGGGCTTATCAGATTACCCAGCTTCCCTTTCCTACGTTTTGGGGAGGAGAGGCCTACTCAATTATTACTCCCGATGGAGATTTATATCTGGTGGACGGTGGTTTTCAGGGAGAAGACGGAGAAAGGATTACCCAGTATATTGATGAGCACGGAGGAAAAGTTAAGGGGTGGATTCTGACCCATCCCCATGTGGATCATATTGGTGCCTTTTTGGATTATATGGAAGAGAACAGCAGCAAGGTAGATAAGGTATATTATTCACCCTTTACCAGAGAATTTTTTGAGGAAGAAAAGGATCCGGAAATTTATCAAATCCTGAATAATCCCAAGGCCATTCTGTTTTATGAATTTTTAGATGTACAGAAAGCAACTGCGGATTGGGTGGAATACATTCCTCTAGAGCAGGGAGACAGCGTTTTATTGGATGAACTGCTGTTGGAGTGCTTTGCTTCCTTCGAGCCGACACGCCGGGATGTGAATGCCAATTCGCTTGTTTTTACCCTTTCCTATGAAGAGTTTACGCTGCTGCTTACAGGGGATATGACAGAAGCTACCTTAAAGGATATCCGGCTCACTGCGGATGCTGAGTCAGCAATCTGGGAAACCGACGTTATCCAAATTCCTCATCATGGCTATATGGCAGGAATTGCCAGTGATGCCCTGTATCAGGAAACGAAGCCGGAGTATGCACTTTTAGACTGTACTGTGGAGGAATATGAAGATAATCGTGTGAATATCCAGGACCATGTAAAAATGGTTGAGGAACTGGGAATTAAGGTAATTAAACGTTTTAGCTCTGCAGAGGGAAACCGTATTCTTATTTTTGAAGAATAGGGATTGGGTCAGGAAAAGAAAGTTAAAGACTCTTGAAACGTATGTTCGGGCATGCTATACTTCAGTAGGTAAAGAGACAGGCTGTATAAGCTCATGTCCGGTTTAAGTGAAGAGAGGAAAGAAAGCAGATGATCGCATATCTGAAGGGCACGTTGGAAGAGACAGGTGAGGATTACCTGATTATGGAGGTCAACAGTATCGGATACAGAATTAAGGTATCCGGCAGAGTACTGGAGGATTTACCTTGTATAGGCAATAGTCTTAAGCTTTATACCTATACCTATGTGAGAGAGGATACTCTGGCATTATATGGCTTTTTGACCAGAGATGATTTGAATATGTTTCAGCTCTTATTGGGAGTAAGTGGAGTAGGCCCCAAAGGGGCTTTAGGAATTTTATCGATTTTTTCCGCTAATGAGCTGCGTGTGGCAATTCTCTCCCAGGATGCCAAGACAATCTCTAAGGCTCCGGGAATCGGAGCCAAGACAGCACAGAGAATGCTGATCGATTTAAAGGGAAAGGTAAGCTTTGAGGATACTTTCGGAAGGGCAGAGGAAGCAGTTCCTGTTTCGACAGCCGCAGATCAGCACCGTACAGCGCGTAATGATGCGGTAGAAGCACTTACGGCACTGGGCTACAGTGCATCAGAAAGTCTTAAGGCGGTTTCGTCAGTTGTGATTACAGAGGAGATGGACAGTGAGGCCATTCTGAAAGCAGCCCTGAAAAAGATGTTTTAGCTTTGGGCATACATCCTGATAGTGACAGGAAGGTAAAGGAGCAGCGCTCATATGGCAGGAAGAGTAATAGAAACCAATATACAGGAAGAAGATATTAAGATTGAAGGCAGCCTTCGCCCCCAGTATCTTAAGGATTATATCGGGCAGGAGAAGGCAAAGGAAAGTCTGAAAATTTATATTGAAGCGGCCAGGCAAAGACAGGATGCTTTGGATCATGTATTGTTTTACGGACCTCCGGGTCTGGGGAAGACTACCCTTGCCGGCATTATTGCCAATGAAATGGGGGTTAATCTGAAGGTGACCAGTGGACCGGCCATTGAAAAGCCGGGGGAGATGGCGGCTATTCTGAACAATCTACAGGAAGGGGATTTACTTTTTGTAGATGAAATCCATCGTCTGAATCGGCAGGTGGAAGAGGTACTTTATCCGGCAATGGAGGATTTTGCCATTGATATTATGATTGGGAAAGGAGCTACTGCCAGAAGTATACGATTGGATCTGCCTAAATTTACTCTGGTGGGAGCAACCACAAGAGCCGGTCTGTTGACAGCCCCCTTACGGGATCGATTCGGGGTAATCCATCGCCTGGAATTTTATTCCGTAGAAGAATTAAAGCTGATCATACAGCATTCGGCCAGGATTCTTAATGTAGAGATTGAAGAGGAGGGAGCCAGGGAGCTGGCAAGGAGAAGCAGGGGAACCCCTCGTCTTGCCAATCGGATTCTAAAACGGGTTCGGGATTTTGCCCAGGTAAAATATGATGGAGTAATCACCGGAGAGGTAGCCGCAGTGGCCCTGGATCTTCTGGATGTGGACAGGATGGGACTGGATCATATCGACAGAAATATCTTGGTAACCATGATTGAGAAATTTTCCGGCGGCCCGGTGGGTTTGGATACGCTTGCAGCAGCTATTGGTGAGGACTCGGGAACCATAGAGGACGTCTATGAGCCCTATCTGATTAAAAACGGCTTTCTGAATCGTACTCCCCGGGGAAGAGTGGTTACTGAATATGCGTATAAGCATTTGGGACTTGAAATATAGAGCTGGTTTTTATATAATGGATAATAACTATTCGGATTTTTCAGCCTTTTATGATAATCCGTCAAGATAGCTAAATCCACACATAGGAGTCGGTGCATATGGCAGGGAAAACAGATGCAGAAGTAATTATCGGCGGTAAGGTCTTAACTCTTTGCGGTTATGAAAGTGAAGAATATTTACAGAAGGTGGCATCCTACATTAATAATAAGATGGCTGAGTATAACAAAGTTGACAGCTTTCGCAGACAGCCGGTAGATATGCAGAATATTCTTCTTCAGCTGAATATTGCAGACGATTATTTCAAGGCTAAGAAGCAGATTTTTTCTCTGGAAGAGGAATTGGAAAATAAGGAGAAAGAGCTGTACGATTTGAAGCACCAGCTGATTGCAGCCCAGATTAAGCTGGAAAGTACGGAAAAGAGCCTTAAAAATGCCAATAAAGAATTGAATGATTCCGAAAAAAGGGTTATCCGACTGGAAACTGAATTGAAAGAAAATAAAGGAAAATAATACGAAGGAAGCTGTCACAGACAGCTTCTTTTATGATAAGAAAGATGAAAAAAGTTGAATTACTGGCTCCTGCCGGAAATTATGAAGCCTTTTTGGGGGCTGTTCATGCAGGAGCGGATGCAATTTATCTTGGAGGAACAAAATACAGTGCCAGAGCCTTTGCAGATAATTTTGATGAAGAAACACTTTGCAGGGCTATTTCTTATGCCCACCTGTTTGGACGAAAAGTGTATTTGACTATGAATACTCTGGTGAAGCAGTCAGAGCTTAAGGAGGTTTATTCCTTTTTAAGACCCTTTTATCTGGAAGGCTTGGATGGGGTCATCGTTCAGGATATGGGTTTGATGAGTTATATCAAGCGCTGCTTTCCTCTTTTAGAGATACATATCAGTACCCAGATGGCCATTACCGGAGCCTATGGAGTGAGAGAATTGAAGAAGCTGGGTGCCAGCCGAATCGTTCCTGCAAGGGAGCTTTCCCTGCAGGAGATAATGGAAATAAAAAAGGAGGGTCTGGAGGTAGAAACCTTTGTTCACGGAGCAATGTGCTATTGTTATTCAGGACAATGCTTTTTCAGCTCCCTTCTGGGAGGCAGAAGCGGAAACCGGGGGAAATGTGCACAGTCCTGCCGACTGCCTTATGAGGTGAAGCTTTCCCATGAGAAAGAGGAAAAAAAGCAGAAGGGGAAGAAGGAGGAATATCCCTTAAGCCTTAAGGATATGTGCTCTCTTCATTTGCTGCCGCAGCTGATTGAAGGGGGAATAGATTCTTTTAAAATTGAAGGAAGGATGAAACGGCCCGAATATGCTGCCGGAGTAACCGCCATTTATCGCAAATATATTGATCTCTATTACGAAACAGGCTGCCGTGAGCTTTCTGTGGAAGCGGGAGATTGGGAGCAGCTTAAAAAGCTGTATATTCGTTCCGAGATTCAGGAGGGCTACTATTTTCGTCAAAATTCTCCTGAGATGGTGACTATGGATAAGCCGGGATATTTGGGTACGGATGATCAGCTGGCGGAAGAAATAAAAGGCCGTTACATTGATCAGGAATTAAGGGCAGAGGTTGTGGGTAACGCAGTGGTAAAAAAAGGGGAACCTCTCACCTTGAATTTGTTTTATAAGGATATCCAAATCACTTGTAAGGGAGCAGTGGCACAGCAGGCTTCAAAACGTCCCTTATCCCGGGAGGATGTGGAAAAACAGCTGAAAAAGACCGGCAATACCCCTTTTATTTTCCAAAGGCTGGAGATAACCATGGAGGAGGATTGCTTCCTTCCGCTTAAAGCCTTTAATGAAATCCGAAGAGAGGCATTTTCCCTTCTGGAAAGGGAATTAAATGCCAAAGTCAGGGAGGAAAGAAGAGAGGCCCTTAAAAAAACGGCTGCTAAACTATCGGAAGAGCCGGACGGATTAAAAGAGGATATTACCAGCAGAAAGGGGGAAAGGGAAAAAAGGCTGCTTCTCACCCTTTCCAGCCCGGAACAATGCCTCGCAGCCTGTAGGACTTCGGTGGAGAATCTCCTTTTTGTCGCCTCCCATCTTCTTTTGGATGAGCAGGATAAGACAGAAGAAGCTCTCAGGGAATTTGCTTCAAAGGGAGGCCGGGTATGGATTCGGCTGCCGGAGGTGTTAAGAAGGAAGGACTATGGGCTGATCGATAAACTGTTAAGCCGATTTTCCGATTTTGCAACCGGAATGATGATATCTAATCTGGAGACCTACGGTTACCTGCTGCATAAAAGATATGGGGGTGAATTGGCCTTGGATCATCATCTTTACCTTTGGAATCGGGAGAGTCTGAATTTTTGGAAGGATAAAAGCCTTATTTTTACCGCCCCCCTGGAAATCAACAGAGGGGAGTGGAAGGAACTAAAGCATCGGGGCTTTGCCTATCTGTGCTATGGACGTATTCCCATGATGGTTACGGCCAACTGTATACGGAAAACGAAGCTGCATTGCCGTGATAAGGGTGTGACCATGGAAGAGAGGCTGAAGGATCGATATAAGGCTGAATTTCCGGTTCAGGTGAACTGCGATTATTGCTATAATATCATTTATAATTCAGTGCCCTTATCCCTTCATGGTTATTTGGAAGAAATAGGATTACTGCCGGGAGGTTACCTTCGTTTGGATTTCACCACGGAATCACAGGAGGAAACTGAACGAATCATACACACATATGAGAACTTTCTTTCGGGAAAAAAGTACGATTTTTCTTTCCTGAAGGAATATACCACGGGGCATTATAAAAAAGGAGCATTATAAAAATCCCATGTATTACTATATTGTTGAGCTTTCCAAGTATGCAATCGCTTTTTTAATCCTTTTGTATACTCTGGAATGCTATATTGCTTTAAGAAGAAAAGAGAACAGCAGAAAAAACGGTGTTTTTATCCGCCAGGGAGTGGAACTTTTTTTGTTTCAGTTTTTGGCTTATTTAAGTATGTGCCTGCAGACAGGACAGATAGAATATCTGTTTTTCTATGCTTTTTTGCAGATTGCTTTATTTTCCACTATGGTTTTATACCGAATGCTTTATGAAAGGGTGAATCAGCTGATTGTGAATAATATGTGCATGCTCTTAAGTATCGGCTTTATCATGCTCACCAGGCTGGACTATCAGAAGGCGATTAAACAGTTTTTCATTGTAGTTGTAGGACTGATTCTGGCTCTGATTATTCCCTATCTGGTGGAGAAGCTGAAGATACTGAAGCATTTAAAATGGATATATGGTCTGGTGGGGATTCTGGCCCTGGCGGTGGTGTTGATCCTGGGACAGGTAACGCAGGGCTCGAAAATCAGCTATACTGTCGCAGGAATTACTTTACAGCCCTCTGAATTTGTTAAACTGATTTTTGCCTTTTTTGTGGCAGCAATGCTGTACAAGGCAAAAAGCTTCTGGCAGATCGCCTTATCTGCCCTTTTTGCGGGAATCCATGTATTGATTCTGGTGGCCTCAAGGGATTTGGGAAGCTCCTTAATCTTTTTTGTGGGTTATCTGTTTGTGCTGCTGATTGCTACAGGAAATTATGCTTATTTCGGAGGAGGTCTTATTGCCGGCACACTGGCATCTATGGTAGCTTATCGGCTTTTCGGACATGTACGGGTGCGGGTGCAGGCCTTTCTGGATCCTTTTACGGTAATCGATAACGAAGGGTATCAGATGTCCCAGTCGCTGTTTGCCATTGGAAGCGGAAGCTGGTTTGGAATGGGACTGTATCAGGGAACACCGGCGGATATTCCTTATGTGGAATCGGATTTTATGTTTTCGGCCGTGGCGGAGGAGTTGGGAGGAATTGTGGCAGTCTGCCTGATTTTAATCTGCCTAAGCTGTTTTCTGGCCTTTCTGAAGCTTTCCATGCAGCTGGAGGATCAATTTTATCGACTGGTGGGCTGCTGTCTGGCCGTTATGTACATTTTTCAGATTTTTCTTACTGTGGGAGGAGGAATGAAATTTATTCCTTTAACCGGAGTAACCCTGCCCCTGGTCAGCTATGGAGGAAGCAGTGTACTCACTACGTTAATTATGTTTGCTGTTATCCAGGGACTTCAGCTGATTGAGAATGAACAGGAGACTGAAGCTGAAAAAGAAGAGGACGATGAGGAAGAAGAGGAAGGATATGCTGCATCAAAATAAAAAGAAGAACAGGCTCATAAATAAAAAGACAAAGAGAAATCGAGAGCTGTATTTTACCGGCGCCTTTTTCAGTCTGCTTTTTATCGCTATGATCGGCTATTATATTTATTTTGTACAGGAGAATGGCAGGGAACTGATTAACAACAGCTATAATTCCCGCCAATATATTCTGGCCCGTCAGAATACCAGAGGAAGTATTTATTCGGCAGAGGGAGAGGTGCTTGCCCAGACTCTTACGGATGAGGAGGGAAAGGAAGTCCGTTCTTATCCCTACCGGAATCTGTTTGCCCATGTTGTAGGATTTTCCACCAAGGGAAAAACCGGAATCGAGGCAGAGGCAAACTCCTGGCTGATTCAATCCAGTATTCCCTTATCCTCTAAGGTGGAAAATGAGGTGGCCGGGGTAAAGAATCCGGGAGATGACGTTTACACTTCGCTGCGATTGGATTTACAGGAAATTGCCAGTAAGTCATTGGGGGTTTATCAGGGTGCTATCATGGTCAGTAACGTAAAAACCGGAGAAATACTGGCTATGGTGTCCAAGCCGGATTTTGATCCGGAAACCATTGCGGAGGATTGGGAAGGCTATGTAGGGGATGAGAACAGCTCAGTTCTGCTGAATCGGGCTACACAGGGAATTTATCCCCCCGGCTCCACCTTTAAAATTGTTACGGCTCTGGCTTACCTAAGGCAGAATAACGGGGACTACAGCAGCTACCGCTATCAATGCAACGGCTCCCTTAACTATGGAAACAGCCGGATTATCTGCTATCACGGAACTGCTCACGGAAGCGTGGATTTTATCTCCTCCTTTGCCAAATCCTGTAACTGCTCTTTCGCCAATATGGGACTTACGCTGGATCGGGAGATTTACCATGATACCATAAGTCGGCTGGGCTTTAACGGAAGTCTGCCGGTAAATTTTAATTACAGCAAAAGCAATCTGACCGTGGATGAAACGGTTTCTGATGAGGATATGATTCAGATTTCCTTCGGCCAGGGCAGTGTACAGATGACTCCCCTGCACCTGCATCTGATTACCAATGCCATAGCAACCGGCGGAACGCCCATGAAGCCCAGTCTGATCAATAAAATTGTTTCTGCCAAAGGGAATGTGGTAGAAACCTTCAAACCGGAAAGCTATAAGGAATTTATGACTGCTGAAGAAGCCTCTTCCTTAAGGGAATTGATGATTTCCGTGGTTCAGTCCGGTACGGCTACCCGGTTAAAAGGCCTTTCCTATACCGCAGCAGGAAAAACAGGCTCTGCGGAATACAGTAAGGTGAAGGCGGATTCGCATGCCTGGTTTACCGGCTTTGCACCTAGTGAGGACCCGGAAATCTCCGTAACCATTATTGTAGAGAAAATCGGCTCAGGAGGAGATTATGCGGTTCCTATTGCCAAACGGCTTTTTGATGCCTATTTCGGAGTATAGGGATTAGGAGGGATTAGGAGCCGCAAATAAAACCTTGCTTAATCCTTGAAATTGGTCTATAC
>JBJFFP010000080.1:0-78230 GCA_051891855.1 Lachnospiraceae bacterium
ACCACACATGATACAAGCATCACTAATTACATAAGCCATAATAAAATCCTCCTTTAGTTTCATTCCTACATGTTAATTTTAATACAAACTCTGTAATTATACAATAGAAAAATCGATATTTAATGTATTAAATCAGATACTACATTAACATAATCGTCCATTTCGTTTCTGCGGATTTTAATTCCCTTAAGGATGTAAAGCTTTAATTCTCTTAGTTTTTCCTTGTCCATAGGAGGAACATCCTGCAGATGGTACTCCAGTCCAAGTTCATCATATTTTTTTACACCCATTACATGGTAGGGAAGAAGATCCAGGGCCTGTAGATTGGAGAGTCCGCCGATAAAGTATCCCAAAGCCATGAGAGATTCCTTATTGTCCGTGATTCCGGGAACTACTACGTGACGAATCCAGGTTGGAACCTTCTTTTTATTCAGATAGCGGGCAAACTTTAAAATATTTTTATTGGATTTTCCGGTAAGCTTTTTATGCTGACTGTTGTTAATGTGTTTGATATCCAGCATAACCAGATCCGTAAGCTCCAGCAGCTTTTTCAGCTTCTTTTTAAATTCCTTGGAGTCCGGATCATAAGCAATGCCGGAGGTATCGATACAGGTATGAATTTTTTTTTCCTTTGCCAGAGTAAAAAGCTCAATTAAAAAATCCATCTGGCAGAGAGGCTCTCCTCCGGTTACTGTAATTCCTCCATCCTTGTAAAAGTCGCGATTTCGCTCATATTGTTCAATAAGATAGGCAGTCTCCATTTTCTGTCCATTATCAAAATCCCAGGTATCGGGGTTATGACAATAGGCACAGCGCATAGGACATCCCTGTACAAAAATTACATATCTTACGCCCGGTCCGTCTACGGTACCGAAGCTTTCCAGTGAATGAATTTTTCCCTTCATACTTCCCCCTTTATTCCTTCTCCCTCCTAGTACTCTTGTACCGGTTGAAAAAAGATACCGGCCCATCCGAGCCGGTATCTGCTGCGCTTATTAAACAGAAGCGTGGAAGGTACGGTTAATAACATCAGTCTGCTGTTCAGGCGTTAATTTAATGAAATTAACAGCATATCCGGAAACGCGGATGGTCAACTGGGGATATTTTTCGGGATGCTTCTGAGCGTCCAGTAAGGTATCTCTGTTTAATACATTAACATTGAGATGATGTCCGCCTTTGGTGGCATAACCGTCTAATAAAGTAACCAGGTTGTCGATCTGAGCATTGTTTGTGTTTTCCATAAGTAAAAATCCTCCTTTTTGTTATAATGTAGTGTAATCATCTAACCCCTGTTCCAGGGTAGGAACGCTGCAGGCCAGGGGAGTTCTGGAGCAGTCCGAACAACCCATGGTCTGTACCTGTTTTCCGCCATCTATACTGGCATCCACATCCGCATTGATGTGGCCGACTCCCTTTGCCATACTGGCATCCAGCATGGCAACCAAGTCTTCAATCATTTTATCTTTGTCCATAGACACCTTCTTAAATCTGACTTAAATCGATTTCGATATCACCTGAGAACACCTGATTTTCTTTACCTAATGCACCGGGAATAATGGTGAAGGTATTGGAAATACCATCCTGTGCATCCACGAAAGGTAATTTGGATACGGAAGCCAGGGAGGCGATTGCTCCGTGGGTATCACGTCCGTGCATGGGGTTTGCACCGGGAGCAAAAGGCTGGCCTTTTTTACGTCCGTCAGGAGTGTTACCGGTTGCTTTACCATAGGTTACATTAGAGGTAATGGTCAGAATGGATGTAGTAGGGATACCATTTCTGTAAGTATGGTGCCTTCTTACCGCTGTCATGAAGGTATGCACAACCTTCTGGGCCAGCATATCTACACGGTCATCATCATTACCGTATTTGGGAAATTCACCGGTGGTTTCAAAATCAACGATAATTCCGTCTTCATCTCGAATAGGTTTAACGGTAGCATACTTAATTGCGGATAAGGAATCGGCAACGATGGATAAGCCTGCAATACCGGTAGCAAAATAACGTTTAACGTTTTTATCGTGCAGAGCCATTTCCGCTCTTTCATAGCAGTATTTATCATGCATGTAATGAATGATGTTCAGAGTGTTTACATAAACGTCAGCCTGCCATTCAATCATATCGGTGAATTTGGACATTACGTCATCAAAGTCAAGCTTATCTCCCACAACGGGACGATACTTGGGTCCTACCTGTTTCTTGGTAATTTCATCCACACCGCCGTTTAATGCGTAGAGCAGACATTTTGCCAGATTGGCACGGGCACCGAAGAACTGCATTTCCTTACCGATTACCATAGAGGATACACAGCAGGCGATACCATAGTCATCACCGTGGTCAGCTCTCATTAAATCATCGTTCTCATACTGGATGGAAGAGGTCTCAATAGACATCTTAGCACAGTATTTCTTCCAGTTGGTAGGAAGATTTACCGACCAGAGAACGGTCAGGTTAGGTTCAGGTGAAGGTCCCAGATTGGTTAAGGTGTGCAGGTAACGGAAGGAGGTTTTGGTCACCATATGCCGTCCGTCTACGCCAACACCGGCCAGAGATTCAGTTACCCATACTGGGTCTCCGGCAAAAATCTGGTTGTACTCAGGAGTACGTGCGAATTTAATCAGTCTTAGCTTCATAATGAAGTGATCGATAAACTCTTGGATCTGCTCTTCGGTAAAGGTACCGTTTGCCAAATCTCTTTCAGCATAAATGTCAAGGAAGGTAGAGGTACGGCCCAGACTCATTGCAGCACCATTCTGTTCCTTAACGGCAGCCAGATAACCGAAATAAAGAGCCTGAATGGCTTCCTGGGTATTGGTGGCAGGATTGGAAATGTCACAGCCATAGGAAGCGGCCATCTGCTTCATCTGCTTTAAAGCTACAATCTGTTCTGATAATTCCTCCCGGAGACGGATAATATCATCGGTCATCACTCTGCCGGTAGAATCCTTCTGGGCCAGTTTATCCTCAATCAGTCTGTCAATACCATACAGAGCCACACGTCTATAGTCGCCGATAATACGCCCTCGGCCATAAGCATCAGGAAGACCGGTTATAATGTGGGAGGAACGGCAGTTTCTCATCTCCTCATTGTAGGCATCAAAGCAGCCTGCATTGTGTGTTTTACGATGAACGGAAAAGAACTCGCTGATTTCGGGGTCCACTTCATAGCCATTGTCAGAACAAGCCTTTTCTGCCATACGGATACCGCCATAGGGCTGTAAGGAGCGCTTAAAAGGCTTATCGGTCTGGAAGCCCACGATTTTTTCTTTGCTCTTGTCTAAATAGCCCGGACCATGAGAAACGATGTTGGAAACAACCTTGGTATCCATATCCAGTACACCGCCTGCTTCTCTTTCTTTTTTCTGCAGCTCAAGGACCATATCCCATAAGTCCTTGGTATCCTGTGTTGCCTGGGCAAGGAAACTTTCATCGCCATCATAAGGATGATAGTTACGCTGAATAAAATCTCTTACGTTGATGTCATGTTCCCATTTGCCGCCTACGAAATCTTTCCATTCTGGTCTCATATAAAATGCCTCCTGTAAAATAGTATAGATAATAGTATAAACACTATGTAATCTTCGGTTTGATTATATGTTAAGAATTTCACAACGTCAAGCAAAGATATGTACTTTTTTATATACAAATGGGAAAAAATGTTTTATAATATATAATCGGGGAAAAAATAGAATATGCCCCTCATTATCATTCCATTGATAATACGTAAAAGGAGGAATATACAATGTCAGAAGTAACAAAGGATATGACTATCGGTGAAATTTTAAGGGTAAAGCCCCAGGCAGCAAGTGCTTTGCTGGAAATCGGAATGCACTGCCTGGGCTGCCCTTCTGCGCAGAGTGAGTCTCTGGAAGAGGCAGCTATGGTTCATGGTGTGGACGTTAATGATTTGATGAGTAAGATTGAAGCGTTATAAACACCTGTTTCCGTAGAAAGAAATAAAAAAGGCTGTTGTAAACTTCTTCATAGAGTTTACAACAGCCTTAAATTTTTAAGATGGAAAAGTGTTTTTTAAAGAGAAGCCTCTTCCATGCAGGATAGTGCCTGGATGGCATTATTGGCAATTAAAAGCTCATAATGCTCTGCCATAAAGGCTTCATGGGCCTTTGAGTAGCGTTCCAGCTGACCATATTCAGACAGAATATTGCATAAACGGTTAAAGTTTTCGGGCTCCTGCCGTTTTTGGCTGATGACCAGATAATATCTGGCAGAAGCAGAATCCTTGTAAAGACTGTTTACACCCTGGTAAAAGGAAGCCAGCTGGTGGGAAACCGTAGTCAGATGGTAAAGAGAGTCAAAGGAGAAAAGCCGTACAAAATCCTCCTGCTCTTCCTCCGCTGTGGATTCTGTTTCTTTTGAAATAAGGGAAGCGGGCTGCTTGATGTCGGTTCCGCTTTTTTCCTGGCGACTCTTTTGTACCCTTCTGAAAAGATCCAAAACCTCATCTGCGGCATCTGCACTGTTTAGAAAATCCTCTGTACCCTCATCTGAATCGTGAAGAGAGGGAGCGAATTTGGAAAAACGGGTATCCAGTTCTTCCGGGTCCTCCACCTTAGTGATAATTAAAACAATACAGTCTCCATTTAAAGGAATTGCTTCTATCATTAGCGGGATATCTTCAGCTTCAAAGCCGAATTTGGCTGAGGCCTGCTGCATCATATCCCGAAAAAGGTCTTTGGCTTTTTCTGTTCCATAGGCCAGTTCGCTGAGCTTTAACTGACGGTCAGCCAAATCGGCTCTGGTCAGAGTGCAGCGAATCTGATGATCATTTACTTTTTCGATTTTCATCTTCTATACCTGTCTCCTTTCCCCAATTCTCTATCAAATCAATCGGATAAAATATCACTTATTTATCATATGCAGGGAATCCGGTTGTAAGTTACCAAAAAATTGTTTCTGGATTTGTAAAAGTATTGTATACATCTTAGTTTGGTAAGTCAAGTATGGGAATAGGGAGTTTTGTCAAAATTTATAAAAAAATAAGATTCTTCTTGCCAAGTTTGTTTTATTCCAGTATAATGTGCTAAGAAGATGCATCGGACAGTCAGTACCGGAAAGGAGGCTGTACGTTCATCATTTCTTTAAAACAGACACTATCTAATATTTCTTAATTTATCTTAGGCAATTTATTAACATGATCTCACTTTTTATTCTGACAACAGGTCATGTAGAGTCTTGCAGGTTATCATCACCTGTTCGTATTATTTTTCCTTAATCATAATTACTTTACAATTCATTTTACTCAATTGCAGGTAAATTTTTTAGGTACGGTTCGGTACATCTTTCTGTTTATTTTCTTCCCTATCTGTTTTAGTATAGACAGTTTCCAGGGTTTTACACCTTGAAAAAGGGATAAAGGTTCAATCCAATTTAGTATATCACGTAGCTTGTTAATAAGGTTGAATAGGTGACACTCAGGAAAGGACAAAAAATGAATAAAATGAGCCGTAAATACGTAAAGGATCTGAAAGCTGCGGCCGAAGAGGGTGTATTGATCTATCAGGGAGACAAGGAGGTTTCCGTAGCGGATATTGCTCATACGGCCTGGGTAAAGGAGGATATGGCGTATATACCGGATTTTATTGTGGTAGATGAGAAAGGACGTCTTAAGGAAATCTGGTATGAAAATGGCAGATAAAACGGAATAGGAATGCCTCCTATCGGAAAAACAAAATAACAAATTAATATGAAGAAAAAAGGAAAGCAGAAGGTACTCCCCGTATATGGCTGCTTTCCAGCAAAAGGAATCGTTTTTTGTCAAAATAGGTAATGACGGAAAATAAATAGTTTGCTATAATTAAGGGCAATCCTGCGAAAACGGAAGGTCAGAAAGGAAAGAGAAAATGAAAAAGAGAGTGATTCCGGTTTTAATCGCCGTTGCCCTGATTATAGTAATTGGCGGAGTAGGTCTTTTGGGCCTGTTTTTGAAGAAATATTCTTATTCCGATACCGCAATGGATTTAAAGGAGTATTTTGCTGTTTCCAAACAGGATGAAGTAGCAATTATTCTGCAGGATGAGCAGATTGAAACCAAGGCTAAGCTGCTTGAAGGCTACTATTATTTGGACTTTGATTCGGTTCAGAAGCTGTTAAATGATCGTTTCTATGAAGATGCAGCCGAAATGCTTCTTCTGTATACTACACCTACAGAAATTATCCGTACTGCTATCGGCAGCAGCAGTTATCTTCAAGGTGCGGAAGAGATTCAGACAGAGTATCCCCTTTCTTTTTATGAAGGAGAAGCTTTGTATGTTGCTTTGGATTTTGTTCAGCTGTTTACCAATTTTTCCTATGAGGCCTTTACCCAGCCCAATCGAATACAGCTTTCCACCCAATGGGGAGAGGCTACAACAGCCGAAGTGAAGAGGAATACCCAGCTGCGTTACAGGGGTGGGATAAAAAGTGATATCCTGCGCCAGTTGAGTAGAGGAGAGCAGGTGACCGTTCTGGAAAAGATGGAAAGCTGGTCAAAGGTTAAAACCAATGATGCCATAATCGGCTATGTGGAAAATAAAATGCTGACAAATGAAGCAGTCATTCAAGAGATTCCTGCCACACACTATGAGGAACCGGAGTATACTTCTTTAACCCGGGAGTACAAAATAAATCTGGGCTGGCATCAGGTAACGGTGGAAGCGGCAAACAGTACCCTGAATGATGTGGTAAGCAGGACCAGCGGAATGAACGTGATTTCACCCACCTGGTTTTCTCTGACGGATAATGAGGGCGGGATCCGAAGTATTGCCGGTCAGAATTATGTGGATCAGGCTCATAATATGGGTCTTGAGGTATGGGCATTGGTAGACAATTTTGATGCCAATGTTAGTTCTTATGAGGTACTCTCCAGGACAAGCAGCAGAACGAGACTGATTGAAAATCTTATGAGTGAGATTTTGCGTTATGGCATTGATGGGATAAATGTGGATTTTGAAGATTTAAGCTATGATGCAGGGGAGCCCTTTGTTCAGTTTTTGCGGGAGCTGTCCATACAGTGCAGGGCAGCCGGGATTGTGCTGTCTGTAGATAATTATGTTCCCAGAGAATCTACTGCTCACTATAACCGAAAGGAGCAGGGGATTGTAGCAGACTATGTTATCATTATGGGCTATGATGAGCACTGGGGAGGTGGAGGAGTAGCCGGCTCGGTGGCTTCCATCGGTTTTGTGGAGGATGGAATCATACAGACTATAGAGGAGGTGCCTTCTCATAAGGTAATTAACGCTCTTCCCTTCTATACACGGGTATGGAAGACGAAGGAAGGAACAGTGACCAGTGAGGCGCTGGATATGGAGACGGCAGCCAATTTTATTTCCAACAATAATGTTACTACCTGGTGGGATGAAGAGACCTGTCAGAATTATGGAGAAATCCAGAAAGGAGACACTCTCTACCAGGTATGGCTGGAGGATGCCAAGTCTATCGAGACCAAGCTGACCATTATGCAAAAATACGATCTGGGCGGTGTGGCTGCCTGGAAGCTGGGCCTTGAAACTAAGGATATTTGGAAGATAATCGAGGCCTATATCAATTCTTAAAAACAGCGGCTGCTGCAGATTCTGCGGCAGCCATTATGTTTGCTTAAGAAAGCGGAAAATACCCAGGTGGAGAGCCCAGGCCATTTTTCGCTGATAAAGAGGATTTTTTAGCAGCTTCTCTTCCTCGGGATTAGAAAGAAAACCGCACTCTACAATAACGGTAGGGGGCTGGGATTTTTTCAGCAGATAGTAATCGTTATTGGTTTTGATCTCACGAATCTTTGTTTGATTAGTGGAAGTAATGATCTGCTGTTGTAAAAGCTCAGCCAGCTGTCCGCTTTTTTCGGACCCCGTATAATAGAAGCATTGGGCACCCAGGATATCGGGAGTAGTGTAGCTGTTTTGGTGAATACTGATAACCAGATCGGGACTGGCTTCATTAATAATGGAAATTCGTTTTTTCATATCAGCAATTTTCCAGCCGGAATCAGTTCCTGCAAGCTGGGTATCTTCTTTGCGTGTCATAATAACCTGAATATCCTGCTGCTCCAGCATGGACTTCAATATCAGAGCAATTTCCAGATTAATCTCTTTTTCATAGCTGCCGGATACGCCAATCTTACCGGGATCAGCTCCCCCGTGCCCGGGATCAATAACCACCAAAGGAAGCTCCTTTTGGGAGAAGCGGACATTTTCACTGTTAGTAAGGGTGAATGAGGAGGGGGTTAAACACCAGATACTGATAAAAAAACACGCGGCAATCAGGGTAAAAGGAATGATTTGCTTTAATTTGGGCATGAAAAAGGTCATCCTCCTGAAAAGATATGTTTAAGCCTGTAAAGCTTTACCAATAAGCAGTATATGATGGCAGAAGAGAAATAATGCTTTATCAGGAAAGGGTTAAAAAGAGAAACTTGAAGTATACGATTCATTTGTTATAATCTATAGTAGCAACAAAAGAAATAGGATAAAAAGGATAAAATGACATAATTGTTCTGGAAGGGGGACATGATCTTGAAGTGGACCAAAATACAGATTAAGACCATCACCGATGCAGAGGATATCATTATCAGCAGCCTTTATGATTTGGGACTGGAGGGAGCACAGATTGAAGATAAGCTTCCCCTGACACCCCTGGAAAGGGAGCAGATGTTTGTGGATATTGCACCCCAGACTGAAGAGGATGACGGAATTGCCTATCTCAGTTTTTTTGTAGAAGAGGGAAATGAAGTCAACCTGGAAGAGCTGGTAAGGCAGATCAGAGAAGAACTGGACAGTATAAAAAGCTTTATGGATATCGGAGAGGGAAGCATTCAGCTTTCCGAAACGGAGGATTTGGACTGGATCAATAACTGGAAAAAGTACTTCCATCAGTTTATGATTGATGATGTACTTATTGTGCCCTCCTGGGAAGAGGTGAAGGCGGAAGACCGGGATAAGATGATTCTTCATATAGACCCGGGAACAGCCTTCGGAACGGGGATGCATGAGACGACCCAGCTGTGTATACGGCAGCTTAAAAAATACGTTACGCCTGAGACCAGACTTTTAGATGTGGGGACGGGAAGCGGAATTTTGGCCATACTGTCTCTGATGTTTGGGGCGAAGGCGGTCGTGGGAACGGATTTGGATCCCTATGCCGCTGCGGCAGTACAGGAAAATAAGGAGGCCAATGGAATTGCGGATGAGGCCTTTACCATGATAATCGGTAATATCATCACGGATAAAGAGATACAGGATAAGGTAGGGTATGAGCACTATGACATTGTGACAGCTAATATCCTGGCGGATGTGCTTCTTCCCCTTACTCCGGTAATCATCAGCCAATTAAAGCCGGGGGGTATCTATATTACCTCCGGTATTATTGATGATAAAGAGCAGGTTGTAATGGAAGCGGTGAAAAAGGCCGGTCTGGAGGTTTTAGAAGTGACTTATCAGGGAGAATGGGTGAGTATAACCGCCCAAAAGCCTTAAAGGAGATAGAGTATGCACCAGTTTTTTGTAGAGCCGTCACAGATTCAGGACAGGCAGATTATCATTATCGGCAAGGATGTAAAGCATATCCGTAATGTACTGCGGATGCAGCCCGGTGAGGAGCTTTCCGTCAGCAACGGCATAGATGGAAAGGAATATCGCTGCGGGATTTTGAGCCTGGGGGAAGAACAGATTATCTGTGAGCTTCGTTTTATCAAGGAAGAGGGAGTGGAGCTGCCATCCCGAATTTATCTGTTTCAGGGGCTTCCCAAGGCGGACAAAATGGAATGGATCATCCAGAAGGCAGTGGAATTGGGAGTACATGAAATTATTCCCATGGCTACAAAACGGGCAGTAGTCAAGCTGGAGGGAAAAAAGGCTTCTCAAAAAAATGTCAGGTGGCAGGGAATCAGTGAGGCCGCAGCAAAGCAGAGCAAACGGGCGTTTATCCCTGTGGTCAAAGAGCCTATGACGTTTAAGGAGGCAGTGGAGTATTGCCGGGATATGGAGGTTAAGCTGATTCCCTATGAGCTGGCAGATGGCATGGAGACCACAAGAGGTATATTCTCTTCCTTGAAAGCAGGAGAACAGATTGCTTTGTTTATCGGCCCGGAGGGAGGCTTTGAAGAAAAAGAAATAGAGATGGCTGGGCAGGCCGGAATTGTTCCGATTACTTTAGGGAAACGGATTTTACGGACAGAGACGGCGGGACTTACTGTTTTATCCTGGATAATGTACCAACTGGAAGGAAAAAACATAGAATAAAGAGAGAAAAAGGAATTTTTCAGGAGAATGAAAAACAGGATGTGAGGAAATATGGAAGTTTATCTGGATAATTCAGCAACCACAAGATGCTTTGACTCTGTAACGGAACTGATGATAAAAATAATGAGGGAGGATTACGGTAATCCCTCCAGTATGCACAGGAAAGGAATGGAGGCGGAACAATATCTTAAAAATGCCCGCAGCGTTATTTCCAGGAATCTGAAGGTAAATGAGAAAGAAATTTATTTTACTTCCGGGGGAACGGAGTCGGATAATCTGGCTTTGATTGGTGCTGCAATGGCCAACAGAAGGGCAGGCAGACACCTGATTACCACCTGTATTGAGCATCCGGCAGTGAAGCAGCCCATGAAGTTTTTGGAAAGCCAGGGCTTTGAAGTAACCTATCTTCCTGTAGACAAAGAAGGCAGGGTGCTTCTTCGCGAACTGGAGGCGGCCCTGAGACCGGATACGATTTTAGTGTCCATTATGCATACCAATAATGAAATGGGAGCGGTTCAACCGGTGGAGGAGGCTGCAAGCATAATAAAGGCCCATAATCCTGCAGTTATTTTTCATGTAGATGGTGTACAAGGCTATGGGAAATACCGGATTTTCCCTAAAAAAATGGGAATAGATATGCTGTCAGTCAGCGGCCATAAAATTCATGGTCCCAAGGGTGTGGGCTTTCTCTACATCCGGGAGAAGGTGAAAATTCTTCCGGTAATTTTCGGCGGTGGGCAGCAAAAGGGACTTCGTTCAGGAACGGAAAATGTACCTGCTATCGCTGGGCTGGGGAAAGCCTGTGAAGAAATCTACGCCAATCTGGATGCAGATGTGGAAAGAATGAGAAACTTAAAATCCCTTTTCCTTCAAGGATTAATGAATATACCGAACATCCGTCTGAATGGGAGCACAGGACTGGACAGCGCTCCTCATATTATCAGCATTTCCGTCACAGGTGTCCGAAGTGAGGTGCTTTTGCATGCCCTGGAGGACAAAGGAATCTATGTGTCGGCGGGAAGTGCCTGCTCCAGCAATAAGCCGGCTTATTCGGCTACACTGAAGGCCATGGGACTGGAGAGGGGATTACTGGATTCTACTTTGCGTTTTAGTTTATCCGTTTTTACAACAAAAGAAGAAATCGACTATACATTACAGGTATTGTATGATATAATCCCCATGCTTCGCAAGTATACCAGACATTGATTGTAAGGTTGCCCCGGGCAACAGAGTAAGGAGAAACATGTTTACCGCTTTTTTGATTAAATATGCTGAAATCGGCGTAAAAGGAAAGAACAGATATTTATTTGAGGATGCCCTGGTGCAGCAGATGAAGTACGCACTGAAGCGATGTGAAGGAGAGTTCAGGATTCGTAAGGCGCAGGGGCGCATCTATGTGGATGCGGTAGGAGACTTTGATTTTGAGGAAACGGTGGAAAATCTACAGACGGTTTTCGGAATCTGTGGCATCTGTCCCGTAGTTTACGTGGAGGATGAAGGCTTTGAAAAGCTGTCGGAAACCATTATTGATTATATGAATCAGGTTTACCCGGATAAGAATAAGACCTTTAAGGTAGTGGCCAGAAGGGCAAGGAAGAACTATCCCTTAGATACGATGGAATTGAACCGGGAGATTGGCGGGATACTGTTGGATACCTTTCCGCAGCTGCGTGTAGATGTACACAATCCCCAAATTAACCTTTATGTGGAAATCAGGGAGAAAATTTATATTTACTCACAGATTATTCCGGGCCCCGGCGGTATGCCGGTAGGAACCAACGGGAAGGCCATGCTGCTGCTTTCCGGCGGGATTGATTCTCCGGTTGCGGGATATATGATCAGTAAACGGGGGGTAAAAATTGACGCAGTTTATTTCCATGCCCCGCCCTATACCAGTGAACGGGCAAAGCAGAAGGTGGTGGATTTGGCCAGACAGATTTCCCGTTACAGCGGCCCGATTTATCTGCACATAGTCAATTTTACCGATATTCAGCTGGCAATTTATGAAAAATGCCCTCATGAGGAGCTGACAATCATTATGCGCCGTTACATGATGAAAATTGCAGAAAAAATTGCCAAAGAGACGGAATGCCTGGGCTTGATTACGGGAGAAAGCATCGGTCAGGTGGCTTCCCAGACTATGCATTCCCTATACGCTACCAATGAGGTGTGTACCTTACCGGTATATCGCCCCTGCATTGGGCTGGATAAACAGGAAATTGTGGAAATCTCGGAGAAAATAGGAACCTATGAGACCTCCATTCAGCCCTATGAGGACTGCTGTACTATTTTTGTGGCAAAGCATCCCGTGACAAAACCCAATCTGGAGTATATTAAACGTCATGAGGAAAACTTGAACGAAATAATCGGGGAGCTTCTGGAGAAGGCCCTTTCTACAGAGGAGCTTTTAATTGTGCGTCCCGAAGAAGAGTAGAGAAAATGGGAAAAGGATAGAACTGAAAAAGCTGCCTTAAGGGATACTTAAGGCAGCGGTATTATTTTACAGAATGTATGTAGTCCTGTTTATACGGTATAGGTTTTTAATACATCCATAACGGTATCCAGATTATCCTCTGCGTGGATATTTAAATCAATGGGTTTGGATAGGTCCAGACTGAAGATACCCATAATGGATTTTGCATCAATAACGTATCTTCCGGATACTAAGTCAAAATCACAGTCAAATTTGGTAATATCATTTACAAAAGATTTTACCTTATCAATAGAATTCAAAGAAATCTGTACGGTTTTCATTATTTGTTATCCTCCTATAAATTTTCTTTGTCTTTAACCATAATACTAATGGGCTAAATCAGAAAAGTCAATAAAAAAACCAAACAAAAAATATGAGGAATACCATGAAAAAAGTAGCATTACACAATCTGGGATGCAAGGTAAATTCTTATGAGATAGAAGTTATGCAGGAAAAGCTGGAAGAAAAGGGATATAAAATTGTACCCTTTGTTCCGGGAGCAGATATTTACATTATTAATACCTGTACGGTAACCAATATCGCAGACAGAAAAAGCCGGCAGATGCTCCATAAAGCAAAAAAGATGAATCCGGAAGCAGTGGTGGTAGCGGTAGGCTGTTATGTTCAGACAGGTACCGAAGAGGTGAAGCAGGATTCCTGCATTGACCTGGCTATCGGAAATAACCGAAAAAAAGATATTGTTCCTTTGCTGGAGGAATATTTAAAGCGGAAAGAGGAGAGGGAAGCCGGCACAGAGGCTGCATGGCAGGAAGATAAGACTCTGGGTGATTCGACTCTTATCGATTTAAACAGCGGCAATCATGAATATGAGGAAATGATGCTTACTCATACGGGAGAACATACCAGAGCCTATATTAAGATTCAGGATGGCTGTAATCAGTTTTGCTCCTACTGTATTATCCCTTTTGCCAGAGGCCGGGTACGCAGTAGAAGACTTCCGGATATTTTAAAGGAGGTAAGAGGACTGGCTGAAGCAGGCTATAAGGAGGTTGTGATTACCGGTATTCACCTGAGCAGCTACGGTCTGGATTTCGGACAGGAAAAGTTCGGGGATTATCTGGCTACCCGCCAACTGAGGGAAAAGACCTGGGAAAAGGGCTATCTGGCAGAGGTTTTGGAGGAAATCGACAAAATAGAAGGGATTGAAAGAATACGTCTGGGTTCCCTGGAGCCCAGAATCATTACCCGGGAATTTGCACTGAGATTGAAAGGGATTAAACATCTTTGCCCCCATTTTCATCTTTCCCTCCAAAGCGGCTCGGATGCCACCCTGAAGCGGATGAACAGGCATTATACCATAGAGGAGTTTCGCAGGACAGTGGAGCTTTTGCGGGAAATTTTTGACCATCCGGCGATTACCACTGATGTGATTGTAGGTTTTCCGGGAGAAACCCGGGAGGAATTTGCAGATACCTGTTCCTTTTTGGAGGAAATTCGTTTTTATGATATGCATGTATTTAAATACTCTAAACGTCAGGGGACTGCGGCAGCTGCCAGAAAGGATCAGATAGAAGAACGGATAAAAGTGGAAAGGAGCGGTAAGCTTCTGGAAATGGCCGAAAGATATTCCAAGGAGTATCGAAGAAGCTTTTTAGGCAAAGAAATGGAGGTTCTCATTGAGGAGCAAAAAGAGATTGAGGGTAAAGTCTATCAGGTGGGCTTTACACCTGCTTATATTAAGGCGGCAATTGACTGTAAAGAGGATTTAAGCGGACAAATCCTCACGGGAAGGGCAGCAGACCTGGTAGCAGGAGAATATTTATTACTGGAAATAGTAAACCGAGATTGAATTTTCGGGTGTTTTGCGGTAAGATAATACTATTCCATAGAAGAAAGGGTGTCGACTCGTCGGCAGAAATGAGGGAAACATGCAGGATTTAGGGAATACACAATTTTTCAAGGTTGAAGCAGAACCGGAGACAGGAGTGAAAGTAATTCTTTCGGCTGTCTATGAGGCACTGAGCGAAAAAGGATATAATCCTGTTAATCAGATTGTGGGATATATTATGTCAGGAGACCCTACTTATATAACCAGTTATAAAAATGCCAGAAGTCTTATTATGAAGGTTGAGCGGGATGAGCTGGTGGAAGAACTGTTTAAAGAGTATATCAGAAATAATCATTGGGTATAACTACAGGTAAGAACTATGCGGATAATGGGTTTGGATTTTGGCTCAAAAACGGTAGGGGTGGCAATCAGCGACCCTTTATTCCTTACCGCTCAGGGAATAGAGATTATCAGAAGAAAAGAAGAGAATAAGCTTAGAAAAACACTGGCAAGAATTGAAGAGCTGATTGTGGAATACGAGGTGGAAGAGCTGGTGCTGGGCTATCCCAAGAATATGAACGATACTCTGGGAGAAAGAGTAGAGAAAACAGAGGAATTTAAGGCACATCTGGAAAGACGGACCGGGCTTTCTGTCATTTTATGGGATGAAAGGCTGACTACCGTGGCTGCAGATAGGGCAATGATTGAAGGGGGACTTCGCCGAAAAGAGCGAAAAGAGCAGATTGACAAGCTGGCAGCGGTGCTGATTCTCCAGGCATATCTGGATTATCGGAGGAATCAGCAGGCTGATATTGGGAGTGAATAACAGGATGAAGCAGGAGAAGATTACATTTTGTCCGGACGGGGATGAACCCGTTGATTTTTATGTGTTGGAACAGACCAGAGTGGCAGGAGTAAATTATCTTCTTGTCACAGATTGTGAAGACGGTGACGGTGAGGCTTTGATTTTAGAGGATCTGGCTGAGCCGGAGGATACGGAAAGCATATATACCATTGTCTCAGATGAGACCAGGCTGGAGGCATTGGCGGGTATATTTGAAGACCTGTTGGAGGACGTTAAGCTTGTGTAGTGCAGGTGGCGGATTTTATACAGGAAATAACATGGTGAATGAAGGCTTCTGGGAAGCAAGGCTTTTGGAAGAAGCTTTATTGTTGTGTGCGGAAAAAAATAGGAGGAATTGTTGTTTTGAGAAAGAAAAAAGAAATAAATAATGAGGCCAAGCTGAAAGTCATCCCCCTGGGAGGGCTGGAGCAGATTGGAATGAATATTACTGCCTTTGAAAGCGGAGACAGTATTGTTGTGGTGGACTGCGGATTATGCTTTCCGGCAGATGATATGCTGGGAGTGGATTTGGTTATTCCTGATATTGCTTATTTGCTGGAAAATGCAGATAAGGTAAAGGGCTTTGTTTTTACCCACGGACATGAGGATCATATTGGTGCGCTGCCTTATATTTTAAAGCAGCTGAATGTGCCCCTGTATGCCACTCGGCTGACTATGGGGCTGATTGAAAATAAATTGAGAGAGCATAATCTGCTGAACCAGGTTAAGAGAAAGGTGGTTAAATTCGGACAGACCATCAATCTGGGAGAATTTCGGATAGAATTTATTAAAACGAATCACAGTATTGTGGATGCAGCTGCACTGGCCATCTATTCACCGGCAGGTGTGGTTATTCATACCGGTGATTTTAAGGTGGATTATACCCCGGTATACGGGGACGCTATTGATCTACAGCGCTTTGCAGAGCTGGGAAAGAAGGGGGTACTGGCGCTGATGTGCGACAGCACCAATGCAGAACGTCCGGGCTTTACGGCTTCTGAACGTACTTTGGGAAAGACCTTTGATACCATCTTTGCCCAGCATACCAATACCCGAATTATTATTGCGACTTTTGCATCCAACGTAGATCGGGTACAGCAGATCATCAACTCCGCAGACCGGTACGGCCGGAAGGTAGTGGTTGAGGGAAGAAGCATGGTTAATGTTATCGAGACTGCTTCAAAGCTGGGCTGTATTCAAATCCCGGATAATACGCTGATTTCTATTGAACAGCTGAAGAATTATCCGGAGGAAAAGACGGTAATTATTACTACCGGAAGTCAGGGAGAAAGCATGGCTGCTTTGAGTCGGATGGCCAGCAATATGCACAGGAAAATTTCCATTGGTCCGAAGGATACGATTATCTTTTCCTCCAGCCCCATCCCGGGAAATGAAAAAGCGGTTACCAGGGTGATTAATGACCTTTCCAGATTGGGGGCAGAAGTAATCTTCCAGGATACCCATGTGTCAGGGCATGCCTGTCAGGAGGAAATCAAATTGATTTATTCTCTGGTCAAACCGCAATATGCCATTCCCGTTCACGGAGAGTATAAGCATTTGAAGGCCCATGCCCGCCTTGCTATGGATTTGGGAATCCCGAAGGAAAAAGTGTTTATTATTTCCTCCGGAGAAGTGTTGGAAATGAACAGCGAAAAAGCCCGGGTTGCCGGGAAAGTACCGGTAGGAGCCATTCTGGTGGATGGTCTGGGTGTGGGAGATGTAGGAAACATTGTTTTACGGGACAGACAGCATCTGGCAGAAGATGGTATAATGATTGTAGTGCTGGGACTGGATGGAGAGAGCAATTATCTGGTGTCCGGCCCGGATATCGTATCCCGTGGCTTCGTCTATGTCCGGGAGTCGGATGAATTGATGGAAGAGGCCAGAAGCCTGATGTATGATACGGTGGAAGGCTATCTGGACAAGGGAATTTCTGACTGGGGTAAGATCAAGTCGGGGATTAAGGATGTTTTGGGTGATTTTGTATGGAAAAAAACTAAGAGACGTCCCATGATTCTTCCCATTATTCTGGAAGTTTAAAAAGGAGTTTGGATGTGTATGGAATTACAGCAGGCTTTAGAACAATTTCTGGAAGCGATAAAGTCCAGTGAAGCATATAAAGATTATGAATATCAGAAGCAGCGGATAAAAAAGTATCCCGGACTTTCGGAAAGAATTAATGAATTTAGAAAACGCCGTTTTGAATTTCAGAACTATGAAGGTGATGATTTATTTGAAAAGATTGATGAATTTGAGAAGGAATTTAACAATTTTGAAGAAGAGCCGGTAGTAAGGGAGTATTTGGCAGCCGAGTTGGAAATCTGCCGCAGGATTCAGGAAATTAATGCGGCAATTACCGATGTTATCGACATTGATATGGACCTGCTGTAGGAGAGGAAGCATGAATTCAAAGGAAATTGTAGTATCCATCTTTGCCACCACCTTTAAGGTGGTACTGGCAATCATTATTGTTATGTTAGTGTACAAAGGATCAGTAACGGCCTATGAATATGGGCAGAGAGTGTTTAATGAGCCTCCGGTTACCGGCGGGAGCGGAAGAACCATTCGTGTTACTATTGTAGAAGGAAGTACAGCAGAGGAGATTGGTGCCGAGCTGGAAAAGAAAGGACTGATTCGGGACAGACGTCTGTTTCAGCTCCAGGAGCTGCTTTCCGAATACAGGAATAAGCTGCAGTCAGGAACCTATGAGCTGAACACCTCCATGACTGCGGAAGAAATGATGGCAATTATGGCAGCCGGAAAAGGGGAAAGTGAAAGCGGTGATTAAGAGGAATGATTATTGATGAGAGAATGGCTGTCTTTATTGATTCTATGGATTCCGGAAACAGTGAATTTTTAACTGCTTTGGAAAGAGAAGCAAAGGCAGACAGGATACCCATTATTCGTCCCGCCATGCAGAGTCTTCTGAAGCTCTTATTGACGATGAACAGACCGAAGAACATTTTGGAGGTAGGAACGGCTATCGGCTTTTCGGCTCTGCTAATGAGTGAGTATGCTGACTCGGACTGCAGGATTACTACTATAGAAAAATATGAAAAACGAATCCCCCGGGCAAAAGAAAATTTTATTCGGGGAGGAAAAGAAAAGCAGATTACTCTTTTAGAGGGGGATGCAGCGGATATTCTTAAAAATCTGAAGGGTCCCTATGATTTTATTTTTATGGATGCAGCTAAAGGACAGTATATCCATTTCCTTTCGGATGTGCTGAGGCTTCTGTCTGTAGGGGGGATTCTGGTATCTGACAATGTGCTGCAGGAGGGAGAGCTGATCGAATCCCGGTTTGCTCTGACCCGGCGCAACCGCACAATTCATGCCAGAATGCGGGAATATTTATATGAATTGAAACACCATCCTCAGTTGGTAACGGATATTTTGCCGGTGGGTGATGGAGTTACGGTGAGTGTGAAAACACTTTAGAATAGAGGAAAAATGAGAAAAACAGAGTTGTTAATTCCGGCCAGTAATCTGGAGGTACTGAAAACAGCAGTAATCTTTGGAGCAGATGCCGTATACATAGGAGGAGAAGCTTTCGGACTCCGTGCCAAAGCAAAGAATTTTTCTCCCGAAGAGATGAAGGAAGGAATTGCCTTTGCCCATGAGCATGGGGTGAAGGTATATGTAACAGCGAATATCCTGGCCCATAATTATGATTTGGAGGGAGCGGCCAGGTATTTTCAGGAATTGAAGGAAATTGGTCCGGATGCCCTGATTATAGCAGACCCGGGAATGTTTATGCTGGCAAAGGAACACTGTCCGGATATGGAGCTGCATATTTCCACCCAGGCCAATAATACCAACTATCTGACCTATGATTTCTGGTACAGACAGGGAGCAAAACGGGTGGTTTCTGCCAGAGAGCTTTCTCTGCGGGAAATCAGGGAGATTCGGGAGCATATTCCGGAGGATATGGAAATTGAAAGCTTTGTCCATGGAGCAATGTGTATGGCCTATTCGGGTCGATGCCTTTTGAGTAATTATATGACCGGCAGAGATGCTAACCATGGAGCCTGTACCCATGCCTGCCGTTGGAAATATTCGCTGGTGGAGGAACAGCGTCCCGGTGAGTATATGCCGGTATATGAAAATGAACGGGGAACCTATATATTTAATTCTAAGGATTTGTGTATGATCGAGTACATTCCTGAAATGCTGGAGGCAGGGATTGATAGCCTGAAAATAGAAGGCAGGATGAAAACAGCCCTCTATGTTGCAGCGGTTACCAGAACCTACCGCAAAGCTTTGGATGATTATCAGGAGTCTGAGGAAAAATATCGGGCCAATATGGAGTGGTATAAGTCGGAGATCGGGAAGTGTACCTATCGCCAGTTTACCACCGGCTTTTATTTTGGAAAAACGGATGAGACAAGCCAGATTTATGACAATAATACTTATATTAATGAATATATATATCTGGGAATTGTGGGCAGTGTGGACGAAAGAGGCTTTGCCCGTATTGAACAGAGAAATAAGTTTTTGAAGGGTGATGTCATTGAGCTGATGAAGCCGGATGGACGAAACATTGAGACAAGGGTAAGAGCCATTTATGATGAGAAGGGGCAGGAAGTAGATTCTGCACCTCATCCCAGGCAGGTTCTGTATCTGGATTTGGATGCAAAAGCCAGTCAATATGATCTGCTGCGTGTACAAAACCCAAAGGAAGAAGCCGTAAAATCGGCAGAATGAGAGGAAAAATGAGCCAGCTGATTAATGTGGAGCAAATATTTGCACAGAATGTTTTTACCATGAATAAAATGAAAGAACGCCTTCCCCGGGATGCCTATAAGGAAGTAAAGCGGGTAATCGAAATGGGGGGAGAGCTTTCGCTGGAAACAGCGGATATTGTGGCTAAGGCCATGAAGGATTGGGCAGTGGAAAGAGGGGCAACCCATTTTTCCCACTGGTTTCAGCCCCTGACAGGAATTACGGCAGAAAAGCATGATTCCTTTATTACCCATCCCGATGAGGGAGGGAAAATGCTGATGGAGTTTTCGGGAAAAGAGTTGATTAAGGGAGAGCCGGATGCCTCGTCCTTTCCCTCCGGCGGCCTTAGAACCACCTTTGAGGCAAGAGGCTATACGGCATGGGACATTACCTCTCCGGCCTTCATTAAGGAGGCGGCAACGGGGCCCATTCTGTGTATTCCTACAGCCTTCTGCTCTTATACGGGAGAAGCTCTGGATAAAAAAACTCCCCTGCTTCGTTCTATGGAGGCATTAAATGAGCAGGCTTTGAGAATCGTCCATCTGTTTGGAAATACAGAGGCAAAAAAGGTGACTCCTTCCGTGGGTGCAGAGCAGGAGTATTTTCTGGTAGATCAGAAAAAAGCACTTCTTAGGGAGGATCTGTTATTCTCCGGGAGAACGCTTTTTGGGGCACCGGCCCCTAAGGGACAGGAGCTGGAGGATCACTATTTTGGGGTGATCAGAGAGCGTATCGGTGCCTATATGAAGGATTTGAATGAGGAACTGTGGAAGCTGGGAGTAACGGCTAAGACTCAGCATAACGAGGCAGCTCCTGCCCAGCATGAGCTGGCACCCATTTATGAAACAGCAAATATTGCAGTAGATCATAATCAGATTGTGATGGAAACCATGAAAAGAGTGGCAGGGCATCACGGGCTGCGCTGTCTTCTTCACGAAAAGCCCTTTGCCGGTGTAAACGGCTCCGGTAAGCACAATAATTGGTCCATTACTACGGATAACGGAATGAACCTTCTGGATCCGGGAGATACTCCCAATGAGAATATTCAGTTTTTACTGATATTGGCCTGCGTGATGAAGGCGGTGGATACCCATGCAGATCTGCTTCGTCAGAGTGCGGCAGATGTGGGTAATGATCACCGTCTTGGGGCCAATGAGGCGCCTCCTGCCATTATTTCCATTTTTCTGGGAGAACAGCTGGAGGATGTGGTACGGCAGCTGGTGGAGACGGGTGTGGCTTCCAGCCTGATTGAAGGGGATGTGATGAAAACCGGTGTTTCTACTTTGCCGGATTTTGAAAAGGATGCTACCGACAGAAATCGTACTTCTCCCTTTGCCTTTACCGGAAATAAATTTGAATTTCGTATGGTGGGCAGTGAGGATTCTATCGGAAGTCCCAACACGATTTTGAATGCCATCGTGGCAGAGGCCTTCTGTGAGGCTGCAGATCGCCTGGAGTCAGCAGAGGATTTTGATCTGGCGGTACATGATTTAATTAAGGAGTATATGACTAAGCACCAGAGGATTGTTTTCAATGGTGACGGTTATTCGGAGGAATGGGTAAAGGAAGCCGAAAGACGGGGATTACCCAATATTAAATCTATGGTGGAAGCAGTGGAAACTTTGACTACAGATAAGGCAGTAAAGCTGTTTGAACGCTTTGGTATTTTTACCAGAGCCGAGCTGGAAAGCCGCCAGGAGGTTCTTTATGAAACCTATGCAAAGACCATCAATATTGAAGCCCTGACCATGATTGAGATGGCCTCCAAACAGATTATCCCGGCAGTGGTAACGTATACAAAGACTCTGGCAGATACGGTGCTTGCCGTGACCCAGGCAGGGGCAGATGCCGGGGTACAAAAGGAGCTTTTATCGGAAATCAGCAGTCTGCTTAAGGAAACGAAAGATGCACTGACGGCCCTGAAGGTAGCAGAAGGAAAGGCAGCACTTATGGAGCAGGGGCGGGAACAGGCTTTCTTCTATAAGGAAGTGGTTCGTGAATGTATGGATGCTTTACGTTTTCCTGCGGATAAGCTGGAAATGCTGGTAGATAAAAAGGTATGGCCCTTCCCTACCTATGCAGATTTACTGTTTGAAATCTAAAAGAAAAAAATGAAAAAAGGGCTTGCATTATCGTTTGTAATGTAGTAAGATATTCAAGTGCCAAGTGGCAAATGAATATAGGGCTATCGCCAAACGGTAAGGCAACGGACTCTGACTCCGTCATTTCAAGGTTCGAATCCTTGTAGCCCTGCTACGAAACCTCATCAGTAGAAGCTGATGAGGTTTTTGTTATGTAAATGCTTGATTTCTCATCATTCAAAAATCCTGTTTTGTGAAAGAAAAAAATCCGATTATTCAGATTGTCCGATATTAAAATAAGCATAAAGGGATAACTGGATAGGTCAAGTGACTATGGTATGGTTCACTTGACCTATCTAGAGAAGTAAACACGGGAAAGATTCAAAACAGAAAAAAGATATAAAAGGAGAGGTATCTTTACCCCATAGTTTCCTGTGTCTTTAATGTAATAATGGTATGGAAGGTTAGAGTAGTATCATTGTAATAGGTCTGGATATCTCCTTTATATTTTTTTATTGTTTTACGGACACTTCTCATTCCGAAGCCATGCTTGTGCTTATCTGCTTTATTTGTCATTAGGAGGCCACTCTGATTAAAAAATGGATTCTTTCGGCAGGAATTAATTAAAGTAATAATGATGAAAGGTGTATTTTCCCGTTTGCTTGTGGTTAATTCAATAAAAGAATCTGGAAGGTGAATGGCAGCTTCCAGAGCATTATCCAGCAGGTTACAGAATAGAGAAGTAAGGTCATTATCCGCAATGAAATTAGTAGTGCCGCTTCGTATATCGGTATAAAAAGAGATATGCTTATCGCGGCATTGGTACATATAACGACAAAGAATAGAATTAAGCAGCTCATGTTCACACAGGTGAGAAGCCTCCTTCAAATCAGAGGAAAGGAGTAATTGGTGGATATAAGCAGTGATTTTATCCTGCTCTTTTTGTTGATTTAATAAATCAATGGATTGCAGATGTTTTTTGATATCGTGAATTAATATCCGTTGATTTTCATACTGTATCTGCAGCATTTTATAGTATTCTGCCAAATCAGACTCTTTTTGGACTAATAACTGCATTTCCATAAATGCCTGATTTTTTCTTTGATTATATTGATTGATACCAAATACAAGCAAAGAGGACACTAATAAGAAAACAGCTCCAAAAGTGACCAGCCAGTTGAGAAATGGGGATAGATCGTAAGTATCTCCTATCATAATAAAGACATACATAATATACATGGTTGCCAGGGGAATAAATACAAGCCAAAATACAGACTTATCATTTTGCTGGTCATATTTTTGTTGTTTCTTTAACATATACATCAGAATGCAAATGATGGAAAAGAAACCTATTTTACTAAATATAACAAAAACAGCCATATGGTAAAAGTCATTTACTTTTGCAAAAAAATGGGGAGTAAACCTTTGAATGATATTATAGGTTGCCAACTCACACATTGCCATAACAGCACCTATTACAGCGGAATGGAAAATGGCAAGGTAGGATTTTAATTTATATTGTGTAAATAAAAAAATAGAATTAAAAACAAAATAAAGCAGTAGATTTAAAATCTTAAGCTCAAACAAAGAGATAAGAATGAGAAAAAGATAAAAACTGCTTAACACAAAAATTCTTATTTTAGGAGAGTGCTTCGGATAAAAAAGTGTAGAAGCATACTGCCAAAGAATAAAGGCCTCAACAACAAAACTGAAAAAGTATAATAGGGAATTATTCATCTGATCTACCTCGTACTTTCTAAATACAGAAGATAGGACTCTTTAAATGCACTATATTTCCTCTTGGTCAGATAGGCCTGAAATTGGTTATTTGCCAGATGAATAATTGTGCGGTCAAAATCGGTGACATACTTTAAGTTAATAATAAAGCTGCGGTGTGTTTGAAAAAAGGAGTTACCCGGAAGGACAGATTGCCAATACCGGATAGGGTGTATTGACTCAAAATCTCTCTCCCGGGTATGGACAATTACTTTTCTGCCCTGGGCTTCTATGAAGATAATGGAAGAAGCAAGAAGGGTGTGTACCCCTTGTTTGGTTTCGATGGGGAGCTTAACTGTCATGGAATGGTACAGATCAATGGCCTCCTTCATATTCCGGAAGAAACGTTGGCGGTCTAAGGGTTTGGATAGGTAGCGAAAGACATGAAAACGCATAGCATCATCCAGATATTGAGAATAAGATGTAACAATAAAGATAATGATATCTTTATTGTGTTTTTTTAGTTCATTCCCAATATAAATGCCATTCATTCCGGGCATCTCTACGTCCAGAAACAGAATATCTTTTTCTTTTGTATCTGCCAGTAAGGATTCCCCATCAGAGAAGCAGGACAACTCGGGACAATTGATATGGCGTTCTTGAAAGTAACTGGTAATTAATTTCTTAAGCTGTTCAATCATCAACACATCATCATCACAAATTAATATTCTCATTTTTACCCTCGTTTAACTGTATTTTTTACATTGTACAATAAATAACACAGAAAAACAAAGAAATAGGATGAAAAGACAATTTTTTAAAAATTTTGGGTATGGAAAAGAAAAAATCCTCCTCTTTTTGCCCAAAATCGATATAAATATGTCGTTTCATGCATAAACACTAGATTTCTGCTTTGGAATTGATTATGATGAACAACATAAATTGACAGGAAGGAGGAGCTTGCGATGAAGGAAAAGATAAACAAGAAAATTGCAAAAGGTGCAGTATCAGTTTTGGATACTTTTTTACGTGTGGATGCTAATTCAGCAGCATGTTGTATAGCCTATCAACCAAAGGCGCCGAAAGAACTGGCAAGATTCAGGAGAAAGAAATGACAAAGAAGTGTACAAATGTGGTAGTAGGATGGCTAATTCGTTGTGATGCAATAGAGGAAAAGGATAGGGAATTATATCAGTACGCTGTATACAGTGTCCTTTTATCCATTTACCCATTACTGTTTGCTGCTTGTTTTGGAGCTGTCATAGGAGAAGTGGACAAAAGTGTGGCTATTATAATCCCTTTTGCAGTCATCAGAAAATTTGGCGGAGGATATCATACTAAGAATTCTTGGAGTTGTTTTTTATGGTCAAGCCTACTATTGCTTTTGTGCATCATGGTATCAATTTACATAAAGAGTGGATTGTTTCTTATCATGATGGCAGCCATAGCAGAAATGAGTCTGATTTATTTTAGTCCTATAGATAATGAAAATAGAAAACTGAATTGGGAGGAATGCAGGGAATATAAGAAGATGACAGCAATCTGGACAAGTTTATTTTTGCTGGTGGCAGTATTACTTTATTTTGGGAAATGGGAGAAATATTCAATATGTGTATCCATAGGAATAATATTATCTGCAGGCTTACAATTTCCTTGTATTTTTAGTACAAAAGCAATAAAGAAAAGAATTAATGAATAATCCGGAGAGAAATCCATCACCTGTCCGGCGTATGGAAATCACTTTTTAGATTCGCTTTTGTGCATACTGAATCATAATTTCTACAGGGATATTCGTAAAGGCTACTACACACCGCAAATGCGGTAAGGCCTTGACAAATATTCCCATAGAAATGAAATTGTAATTAATCACAAAAAAGATGATTTCCGAGTACTGGAACTCCGATTTCGAGTCGCAAGAATATTCATTTATAAATGTATTTTACAGAAAATATAATTATTTGGGAGGTAACAGAAGAGGTTTAAGAAATTAAAAGAGAAAATTATGTTGGTATTAGCAGTTGCGACAATCACTAGAATATTTGGGGGGGGGAAATACAGCATTAGCTGCATTTGCCAGATGATGTGCCAGAAGTAGAGAAGCTAACATTAGAAGATTTCAAAGCAATTGATTTTTTATTTATTACAGCGTATACGACAACAGTAAGTGGTTCAACCATATATACGGGTGATTTTGGAGATAGTGGTTGGAATATAAGAGCTTATCCAGGATATCAGCCTACTTCATGTATTTATAGTTTTTCAGGTGATAAGAAAAATCTTACTTGTTCGTAGGCATGTGTTAAATATGTGAGCCAAAATCTAATTGCAACAGGACATTATAATCTCGGCTGTACCTTTATAGTTGGAGGTGAAGATATTTATTCCATCGCATAATCATATATTGCAAACCAGAAATTGGTGTGCCCAAGGATAAATCATTAAATCCATTACAAGCAATATAAACATTTTTCAAATTTACACAAAAGAAAATTTTATTTTTAAATAGGAGAATTATCATGAAAAAAGCCAAGATATTAAAGCGGAGTTTAACTTTACTGATGGTATGTATGACAATATTAGCAAATTCTATTTTTGTTTCAGCAAATGAGTTGAAAAGTAATAGGGTTATCGTTTTGAATAATATTGAGGACATAGAACATTATAAGGGGGCTGATGGCATTTATGAAGCTCGTCTATCTGATGGAAGACGGATACAGGTGACGATAAAAACGACTATTGAAACAAAGCCAAGAATTAGCACATATGCCACAGAATATGTGCAAAATAAGTCATATGAATATAAATTAATGAAACCTAATGGAGTGGATTTGGACTGGAGATCTGAAGTAGTAGGCACATTCCATTTTAACAATACATATGTTTGGTGTACAGCAGGAAATGCATATTATGAGTTTGGGGATTCTGCAAATAGTACCATATCCTATAGTCAAAACACTTATTCAAGTGCAAAAACAACGGGCATCTCTAAATATCAAATAAAGGCTAGAATTGTAACACCAACAGGAACCTACAATATTACACAATATGTAGGTAGTGACTCAAATGGAAACTATAAATATGATATGAAATTTTAATATTGATATTATGAACTATTAAATGGTGTAAATTTGAATTTTGTATGTAAAGAAGCATTCTAGTTTGTAAATAGATACATATTAAAATCACCTTTTCATATTGGAGTATTATTATGTAAATTGATTACAATAATAAATGAAAAGGTGATTTTAATTATTTAGACTGGTCATTCAAAATATATACATATTGTTTTTTAGTGAAAACCGTTGGTTTACTTGACTTTCACAAGGGAGAGTTAGGTATTTTTTACATTTTTAGTGTAACTTCTCTACAAACGAAGTTAATGTATATATTTTATCCAGCACAGCAATATTATACAAGGAGGTATTTCATGAAAAAAATTTTTCTTTTGTATGCAATTATAGTGGTAACATCAATTTTATTGGGGTGCGGAAATTCCCTAGATATGGCAGCCTCTCTAAAAACACGGCCACTAAAAATAGAAAAGAGTGTAGAGAATGAAATCTTAGAAACTGAAAATAAATCAAAATCTACAATAAAGGTGAAGGAAGAAAAGCTACAGATTATACTTAATGAGCAAGGATATGTTTATAAGGGAGGCTCTAACAATGGTAGTAGTAGAGCAATGGAAAAAGAGGCCATCTTGGAAGATGAATCAGGTAATTCAAACCCAGGGGAGGATAATAGGATATCAGAGATTGAATTATCGTATGATGAAGCACAAAGATTTTTCCCGGCAGATAGATGGTATTGGTTGGATAACTCCTATTTATATTCTTTGGCTGAGAATATTTCCTTTGTTACATCTGCTGAAGATATAGTTACAGGGAAATATTCAGTCGGGGAATCTGAAGTGCGAATTTGTGTTTTCATGATAGATGCGAGTGAGAACGGTAATTTTGAATTCGGAGCAAGATTTCCCTCTAATTTATATAATATCCACCAAGTCGATGCGGATTATCTATGGGAATGCTTTTCTTACAAAACTTATAATGATGAAGAATGGACAAGCGCCGTATATGCAAATTACGAATTTGTTTGCGAAATATCATTCCATAATTGTGATGAAGAGCTTATTAAAAATACACTTGCTAGTTATTCAAAAATATGAAGATGGTACATATGACAGAATTGATATATATTCTTATGGAGAGGGATAACTGTAAATACCGATGATGTAGTGCATATTGCACGGTCAAAGAGTACATTTGTTCCGGTGAACAGAACACGACGACAAAATGTGTTTCATAATCAAGCAGATCAAAGGATTGCTCTGCTTTCTGGAAAGCTGAGCTTCCCCGAAGAAGCCGCTACTACCATAGCCAGATGGATATGGAGCTGTTGTAGATTCTTGTTGAATTACTTCACTTTCTCGCCTTTATCCGGGAGAGCGAGGCTCATAAGACCAGAGACTATGCAGATGAGTATGTGGGACAGCTTCAAAGAAGCATAGAGGAAGTGAAGCGAAGGCGAAGTCAAAGGTAAAGTCAAAGGTAAAGTAGAGGATATTCTCGACTTATTTAAAATCGATTTAAGCAAATCCATTCAGAACAAATCTAAATAAAAATCTACAATCGTAACGATCAACCCCAATTTAGGACAGAGGAATTCTTAGTTTAAGTGGTACATTCATAGAGAATAGGGAGAAGTTGAGAAATTTTTGTGTTTAATAATTATTTTAGAAATATTTTAACCTTAACTTGTTGACAATAACAATGGTAAGTGCTATTTTATGGTAAGAAGATATTAGCACTCAAACAAAGAGAGTGCTAATAACAAAAGAAAGGGGTGATGGAATTGCAATTAGATGAGAGAAAAATGAAGATTCTGCAGGCCATCATCCGCAACTATCTGGAAACCGGAGAACCGGTGGGAAGCAGAACCATTTCCAAGTATACCGATTTAAATTTAAGCAGTGCTACCATCCGTAACGAGATGGCGGATTTGGAGGAGATGGGGTATATTTTGCAGCCCCATACCTCGGCAGGAAGGATTCCTTCCGATGCCGGCTATCGCCTCTATGTAGATTTGATGATGGAGGAGAAGGAACGGGAGGTAGAGGAGCTTAAGGGGGTTCTTTTGGAAAAGGAGGATCGGTTGGATAATCTCTTAAAGCAGACAGCTAGGCTTCTGGCAGTAAACACCAATTACGCCACCATGATTTCCGCTCCCAGTATGTATCACAACAAGCTGAAATTCATCCAGCTTTCCCGGGTGGAGGAGAATCAGCTGCTGGCGGTAATCGTCATTGAAGGAAATATAATTAAGAACACGATTCTGAATGTGGATGAGGTTCTTACGGATGAAACCCTGTTGAAGCTGAATATTTTATTGAATACCCACTTAAACGGAATGGCCATTGAGGAAATCAATCTTCCTTTGATTACGGCACTTAAACGACAGGCAGGAATCCACAGTGAGATAATCAGTGAGGTAATCGACTCTGTGGCAGAAGCCATTAAGGCAGATGATAATCTGGAAATCTATACCAGTGGGACGAATAATATTTTCAAGTATCCGGAGCTTGCAGATAACCGGAGAGCCAGCGAATTGATCAGTGCCTTTGAAGAAAAAAAGGAGCTGACGGAGCTGGTAAAGGAAACCCTTTCCGAAGACCGGGAGACCGGGATTCAGGTATATATCGGGAAGGAGTCTCCCCTGGAAAATATGGATGACTGCAGTATCGTTACCGCAACCTATGAATTGGGGGAGGGAATGAAAGGAACCATTGGTATTATCGGCCCTAAACGGATGGACTACGACAAAGTGGTGGATAATTTAAGAAATGTCATGCGGCAGTTGGATGCAGTATACAGAAAGGAATAGAAAGGAAAGAGAGTCGTGCAGGATATTTTTGAAGAAGAATTAGAGGATATGGTGGCTGAAGAACTGGCTAAGGAAAGAGCAGCCGGTGCCGGACAGGAAGCAGAGAGGAAAGAGTCTGCAGATAACAGAACGGAAGAGACAGAAACGGCAGAGGATGGAGCAGACAAAGAGCTGGAGGCCTGTGAGGCGGCAGATGAAGCCGCTAAAGAGGACGAAACGGCTAAAAAAGGGGATAAGAAATTTTTCCAGAAGAAGACAGATAAGAAGACGGCAGCTCTGGAGGAAAAGATTGCCCAGCTGGAGGATAAGACCAAGCGCCAGATGGCTGAGTTTGATAACTTCCGCAAGCGTACCGAAAAAGAAAAGTCCCAGATGTTTGAAACCGGTGCAAAAAGTATTATTGAAAAGATTTTACCGATCATAGATAATTTTGAACGAGGTCTGGCAGCGATAGGAGAGGATAATAAGGATTCCTTTTATGAAGGTATGTGTATGATTCATAAGCAGCTTTTGGATGAGCTGGAAAAAATCGGAGTTACTCCCATTGAAGCAGTAGGACAGGAATTTGATCCCAATCTCCATAATGCGGTTATGCAGGTAGAAAGTGAGGAATTTGAAAGCGGCTTCATAGCCCAGGAACTACAGAAGGGCTATAAGTATAGAGATACTGTGGTAAGGCACAGCATGGTAGCAGTAGTGGAATAATGTTGATATAGAAGGAGGAAATAGTTATGAGTAAGATTATTGGTATTGATTTGGGTACAACCAACAGCTGTGTGGCTGTTATGGAAGGTGGCAAGCCCACCGTCATTGCAAATACAGAAGGAGCAAGAACCACCCCCTCTGTGGTAGCATTTACAAAAACAGGAGAAAGACTGGTAGGTGAGCCGGCAAAGCGTCAGGCAGTTACCAATGCGGAAAAGACCATCTCTTCCATTAAAAGAGATATGGGTACAGACCGGGGCAGAACCATTGATGATAAGAAGTATTCTCCCCAGCAGATTTCTGCTATGATTCTGCAAAAATTAAAGGCAGATGCAGAAAGCTATTTAGGGGAAAAGGTAAGCGAAGCGGTAATCACCGTTCCTGCCTACTTTAATGATGCTCAGCGTCAGGCAACCAAGGACGCGGGAAAGATCGCAGGTCTGGATGTGAAGCGTATTATCAATGAGCCTACAGCGGCAGCCCTGGCCTATGGTCTGGATAATGAGCATGAGCAGAAAATTATGGTTTATGACCTGGGTGGCGGTACCTTCGACGTATCCATTATTGAAATTGGTGATGGTGTAATTGAAGTATTGGCAACCAGTGGTGATAACAGACTGGGTGGTGATGACTTTGATCAGAAGATCACCGACTATATGCTGTCAGAATTTAAGAGAATGGAAGGGGTAGATTTGTCTAATGACAAGATGGCTCTCCAGAGATTAAAAGAGGCAGCAGAGAAGGCGAAAAAGGAATTGTCCTCTGCTACCACCACCAATATCAATCTGCCCTTTATCACCGCAACGGCAGAAGGTCCTAAGCATTTTGATATGAATCTGACCAGAGCGAAGTTTGATGAGTTGACTCATGATCTGGTTGAAAGAACCGCAGTTCCGGTTCAGAATGCCCTAAAGGATGCAGGTCTGAATGCTTCTGAATTAAGCAAGGTACTGCTGGTGGGCGGTTCCACAAGGATTCCGGCAGTACAGGATAAGGTAAAACAGTTGACCGGCCATGAGCCCAGTAAAACACTGAATCCTGATGAGTGCGTGGCCATCGGTGCTTCCATTCAGGGCGGTAAGCTGGCAGGAGATGCAGGTGCAGGTGAAATTCTGCTTCTGGACGTTACTCCTCTGTCTCTGTCCATTGAGACCATGGGCGGGGTGGCCACCAGACTGATTGAGAGAAATACAACTATTCCTACCAAGAAGAGTCAGATTTTCTCTACTGCAGCGGACAATCAAACCGCAGTAGACATTAATGTGGTACAGGGTGAAAGACAGTTTGCCAAGGACAATAAATCTCTGGGACAGTTCCGTCTGGACGGAATCCCTCCGGCAATGCGGGGCGTTCCTCAGATTGAGGTTACCTTTGATATTGATGCCAACGGTATCGTAAACGTTTCTGCAAAGGATTTGGGAACCGGTAAGGAACAGCATATTACCATAACCGCAGGCTCCTCCATGTCTGACGATGAAATCGAAAAGGCAGTGAAGGAAGCGGCAGAATATGAGGCACAGGATAAGGCAAGAAAAGAAGCTATTGATGCAAGAAATGAAGCGGACTCCTTCGTATTCCAGACGGAAAAGGCTCTGAACGAAGTAGGAGATAAGATTGATGCTTCCGCAAAGGCTTCCGTAGAGGCTGATTTGAATGCCCTGAAGGATATTCTGGAGAAAACCAAGGATCAGGAGATGACTCCTGACCAGGTATCTGAAATGAAGGCAGCACAGGAGAAGCTGATGAGTGGTGCACAGGCTCTGTTTGCAAAGATGTATGAGCAGGCACAGGGGGCAGCAGGTCAGACAGGTCCCGATATGAGCGGTATGGGAGGAACGGCAGAGACTTCCGGCACTCCTGAGGATGATATTATTGACGGAGATTTCAGAGAGGTTTAATCCTTTATTTAAGGCTGCCCGGCTTTTGCCGGAGCAGCCATTAATCGGTTTTTATAGTAGCAAAGATTGTCAGGAAGAAAGACAATTTTTGGAATGGAGATTAATATGGCAGAGCAAAAGAGAGATTATTACGAGGTCCTAGGCGTTGATAAGAATGCCGATGATGCCGCTTTAAAAAAAGCATATCGTGTTTTGGCAAAAAAATATCATCCCGATATGAATCCGGGAGATACTGAGGCAGAGAAGAAATTTAAAGAGGCCTCTGAAGCCTATGCAGTATTGAGCGATCCGGAAAGGAGACGGCAGTATGACCAGTTTGGCCATGCTGCTTTTGACGGAGGAGCCGGTGGCGGCGGCTTCGGCGGATTTGATTTCAGCGGAACGGATTTCGGAGACATTTTTGGAGATATTTTCGGAGATTTTTTTGGTGGCGGACGTAGCAGAGGCGGCAGAAGCAGTAATGGCCCCATGAAGGGAAGCAATATCCGAACCAGTGTAAGGATTACTTTTGAAGAAGCGGTATTTGGCTGCGAAAAGGAAATTGAACTGAATACGAAGGATGAGTGTAAGACCTGTCATGGTACCGGCGCCAAGCCGGGAACCAGTCCGGAGACCTGCAGTAAGTGTGGCGGTAAGGGACAGGTGGTCTTTACCCAGCAGTCCTTCTTCGGAACGGTAAGAAACGTACAGGCCTGTCCCGATTGCCAGGGGACCGGTAAGGTAATTCGGGAAAAGTGTCCGGATTGCCACGGCTCCGGTTATATTCCCATGCGGAAACGCTTTGCGGTTGATATACCGGCGGGTATTGACAACGGTCAGTGTAAACGTTTGACCGGCCAGGGGGAGCCGGGCATTAACGGAGGCCCCAGAGGAGATGTACTGGTAGAGGTTATTGTAGGCCGTCATCCGATTTTCCAGAGACAGGAATATAATATCTACTCCACCGTACCCGTATCCTTTGCTGTAGCAGCTTTAGGCGGTGATGTGGTTATTGATACGGTAGACGGAAAGGTGATTTATGAGGTGAAGCCGGGAACCCAGACAGATACCCGTGTCCGTCTGAAAGGAAAGGGTGTACCTTCCCTAAGAAACCGGGAGGTAAGGGGAGACCACTACGTTACACTGGTGGTACAGGTTCCGGATAAGCTTTCCCACGAGGCAAAAGAGCTGCTTCGCAAGTTTGATGAAGAGACCGGCGACAGCTTAAATGCGGCAAAAAGAGTCAGTGGAGATGAGCCGGACAAATCCAATGGTCATAAAAAGAAAAAAGGACTGTTTAAATAAAGGGAAAAGAGGCTGCCCACGGGCGGCCTCTTTTGTACTTAATGGGACAGATTTCCTTTATAAAACGGGGAAAAGCGTTTACAAACAGGCTGTATCAAGGTATAATGAAAGCCGCAAGGAAAGAGATTTTTGGAAATTTATGGAAACGAAAATTGTTGAAATTCATCAGAATCGGTTGAGCCAGTCCATTTTACGGGAGGCAGGTCAAAGGATTAAAAACGGAGAGCTGGTAGCCTTTCCTACAGAAACTGTCTATGGTCTGGGTGGAGATGCCCTGAATCCTGAATCCGCACGAAAAATTTATGCGGCTAAAGGCAGGCCCTCAGACAACCCTTTAATCGTGCATATCTGCCGCCTGGAGGATTTATCCCTCCTGGCCCGGGAAATTCCGGAATCGGCCTGGCTTTTGGCAAAACATTTCTGGCCCGGTGCCCTGACCATGATTCTAAAAAAGGCTGAAGGGGTACCAAAGGAAACCACAGGAGGATTGGATACAGTGGCAGTAAGAATGCCCTCTGACCCGGTGGCTCTTGAGCTGATTCGGCAGGCTGGAGGCTTTGTGGCCGCACCCAGCGCCAACTGTTCGGGCCGTCCCAGTCCAACCTGCTCTAAATATGTTATTGAAGATATGAATGGCAGAATTGAAATGATTCTGGCGGGAGAAGATAGTTGTATAGGACTGGAATCCACTATTATTGATCTCACGGTTCCCATCCCCATGATTTTACGTCCCGGCTGTATTACACCGGCCATGTTGGAAAGCGTCCTGGAAAAGGTGGAAGCGGATCCCAATATACTGGGGAAGGAAGGAGAGGAACCACCCAGAGCTCCGGGAATGCGCTATCGCCATTATGCACCAAGGGGAGAACTGACCATTGTGCGGGGAAAGCCCGGGGAAGTAACAAAGCGGATTAATGAGCTGACGGACATAAGCAGGTCTCGGGGGAAGAAGACCGGAGTAATCTGCGTGGAGGAAACCCGGTCTTTTTATCGGGCAGATAGTATAAAGAGTCTGGGTAGACGGCAGGATGGGCAGGAGATTGCAAAACAGCTGTATCGAATATTACGGGAGTTTGATGAAGAAAAAACAGAAGTGATTTTTTCGGAGAGCTTTTCGGAATACGGGATAGGACAGGCCATAATGAATCGTCTGCTGAAAGCGGCAGGACACAGGGTGATCCAGCTTTAGCCCGGCTGGTGCTGTTAAATATTTCATAAATAAACGGAGGAAAACTATGATAGCATTAGGCTGTGACCATGGAGGTTACGATTTAAAAAGAGTAGTGATAGATTATCTGGAGGAGAAGAATATTCCTTATGAGGATTTTGGCTGTTATGATAAAACCTCCTGTGACTATCCCCATTTTGGACGGGCTGCGGCACAGGCGGTAGCCGATGGTAAATGCGAAAAGGGAATCCTGATCTGCACAACGGGAATCGGAATTTCCATGGTGGCAAATAAAATAAAGGGAGTACGGGCAGCATTGTGCTCAGATTCGTACAGTGCAAAGATGACCAGACTCCACAATGATGCCAATGTTCTGGCATTGGGAGGCGGTATTATCGGAAAAAATATGGCTTTGGAAATTGTAGAGGTATTTTTAAACACGGAGTTTTCTCAGGGCGAGAACCATATACGAAGAATCGCATTAATTGAGGACTAAAGAGAGGAGAAGAGTAATGGCAAAAGTAGTGGTTATGGATCACCCGTTAATTCAGCATAAGATTGGCTATATCAGAAAAACAGATACGGGAACGATGGATTTTAGAAATACGATTTCTGAAATTGCAGGCCTGATCTGTTATGAGGCTACTAGGGAGCTTTCGCTGGAGGATGTGGAAATTAAAACTCCAATCTGTAAAGCAACGGTGAAGCAGCTGAAAGGAAAAAAGATGGCCATTATTCCCATTTTACGGGCAGGACTGGGAATGGTAGACGGTGTGCTGAATCTGATTCCGGCAGCAAAGGTAGGACATATCGGTCTTTATAGAGATCCGGATACCCTGCAGCCGGTGGAATATTACTGCAAGCTTCCCAGTGACTGTGCTGAACGGGAGGTTTTTGTAGTGGATCCCATGCTGGCTACCGGAGGCTCTTCTGTGGCAGCCATTCAGATGCTGAAGGACAGAGGCTGTAAAAAGATTCATTTTATGTGTATTATTGCCGCACCGGAAGGGATAAAAGCCATGGAAGAGGCCCATCCTGATGTGGATATGTATATTGGCTCACTGGATGAGAAATTGAATGACCACGGATATATTGTTCCTGGACTGGGAGATGCAGGCGACCGTATTTTTGGTACAAAATAGTAAGGTATACCCCAATAGAATAACCGGGTGATTAAAAGAGGAAACGGTAGAAAATGAAGAGAAAAGATTATATCAGCTGGGATGAATATTTTATGGGAGTTTCCCTGCTTTCGGGAATGCGTTCCAAGGATCCCAATACACAGGTGGGAGCCTGTATTGTCAGTGAAGACAACAAGATCCTTTCCATGGGTTATAACGGGTTTCCTCTGGGCTGCTCAGATGAGGAGTTCCCCTGGGAAAGAGAGGGGAATATGGAAGAGACCAAATATGCCTATGTTACCCACAGTGAGCTGAATGCAATTTTAAATTATCGTGGAGGAAGTCTGCAGGGGGCAAAGCTTTATGTTTCTTTGTTTCCCTGTAATGAGTGTGCGAAAGCCATTATACAAAGCGGGATTAAGCTGGTGATTTATGATGATGATAAATATGCCGATAGTCCGGCCAGTATTGCTGCCCGCAGAATGTTTGATGCGGCGGGAGTAGAATATCGCAGATACCAGAGGACGGGTCGTCTGGTGACGATGGAGCTTTAACCACAGAAAGGATGCTTAGTGAGGATAAAAGATATATACAGACGTAGAATCGCCATAATTCTGGCACTGGCATTTTGTGTGGCAATCATCCCTGTGGGAAATGCATATGCCACCACTACGAAGGAAAAGCTGGAGCAGGCGGAAAAAGAAAATAAAGAAACCAAGTCCCAGCTGAATCAGACTAAGGAGGATCTGGAGGATTTAAAAGAGGTTAAAGGTACACTCGAGGAAGAGCTGGAGGATTTAAACAGCAAGCTTACTCAGGTCAGCGATAATCTCAATGATTTGGATGCACAGATTGCCGTAAAGGAAGAAGAGATAGAGATTGCAATGGCCAATCTGGAAGAAGCAAGACAGACGGAAGAAGAACAGTACGAAAGTATGAAGGCCAGGATTAGGTTCATGTATGAGCGCAGTGACTATGCCCTTTTGGAGACTATATTTGCTTCCGGCTCCTTTAGTGAAGCCCTGAATAAGGCAGATTATATCGAACAGATTACAGCCTATGACCGAAAAAAGCTGGAAGAATATGAAGAGACCAGAATCCTCATTGAGGAGGAAGAGGCAAAGCTGCAGCAGGAAATGGAGGAGCTGGAAAAGCTAAGAGAGGAAGTGGCAGCTCAGAAGAAGCTGGTTAATACTTATGTTCAGCAGACCGCTTCCAGCATCAGCAATTATTCCGGACAGATATCCGATGCAGAAAAGAAGGTTTTGGAGCAGGAAGCCAAAATTAAGGAGCAGGAGGCCAATATAGAATACCTGAAAAAGAAGCTTGCCGAAGAACAGGCTATGTCCAAGCTGGCTGCACAGTCAAGCTGGAGGGATATTTCAGAAGTTACTTTTGAGGAAGGGGACCGAAAGCTGCTGGCTAATCTGATTTACTGTGAAGCCGGCGGTGAACCCTATGCGGGACAGCTGGCAGTAGGTGCAGTGGTAATCAATCGGGTACTCAGCAGTGTTTATCCCGGAACGATAGTGGAGGTAATCTATCAGAAGTCTCAATTTTCTCCCGCAGGAAGCGGACGTCTGGCCCTGGCTCTGGCAGAGGACCGGGCAACGGCGGCCTGTTACAAAGCGGCTGATGAAGCGATGGCAGGACAGACCAATGTGGGAAATTGCGTGTATTTCAGGACACCTATTGAAGGATTGACAGGAATCAGAATCGGAAATCATATTTTTTATTAACCGGTTATGACAGCCCAAATAGCCGAATCTATTTTTCACAAGTTTGTTTGTAAATCATAGAGACGGCTATTTTTTCTTTACAGTTTTTGGAAAAGTGGTATAATCAAAATAGTATGTAAGAAAGGAAACCACATGTGAAAAACCAGAATAACAATGTCTTTCGATTGTTGGCACTTTTCAATCAATTTACACTGCACATGCTGGTTCCCATTTTTTTATGTTCCTTTTTCGGATACTGGCTGGATCAGAAGCTGGGTAGCGAAGTATGGTTCATTTTTTTCTTTTTTATCGGTGCACTGGCAGGAGGGCGGAACGTTTTTCGTCTGGCCAGAAAAGTATATGACAGCGATTCTACCAGACCATCAGAAAGCTATGCTGCCAATCAAAAGAAAAGAAAAAAGAGAAAAGGAGATGGATCATGAAAAAATTTTTTACATCAAACGAAACATTAATGGAAATGATTTTGGGTATTCTTCTTTTTGGAGGAGTAATCTGGCTTGTGGGGATTTGGTTTGTTTCCGATAAAATTCTCTTCACCACAGGTTTATGGATGGGAATTGCTGTTGCCTGTATTTCCGGCTGGCATATGGCCAGAACATTGGATCGGGGGATGGATTTGGGAGCTCAGGCTACAAAGTATATCATTTCGCAAAATATGCTTCGTTATGTGGGAATTGTGATTATCTATGGTGTAATCTGCATTACACATATAGGCGATCCGATTGCGGCATTTATTGGGATAATGGGCTTGAAAGCAGGTGCCTATCTCCAGCCGCTTATCCATGGGAAGATAACCAAAGAAAAAAGGAGGTGAAACTATGGGACAAAATGTTTTGTTATCTGCCGGTGCAGACATTGATTTTATGATTCATGGAGTTTTTTCTTATGAATTCTTTGGAAACACAGTGTGGATAACAACTACGCATGTCTGCATGCTGATTGTGCTTTTGATATTGATTATTTTTTCCATTGTAGCAGGCCGGGTGATGAAACGGGCGACGGATGTGCCTTTAGGTTTTCAGAATGTGGTCGAGCTGATTGTGGAAATGCTGGATAAGATGGTAGGAAGTACAATGGGGAAAAATGCTCCGAAGTTTCTCAACTATATCGGAACCATTTTTATCTTTATTTTAATCAGCAATATTTCGGGGTTATTCGGACTTCGTCCCCCTACAGCAGACTACGGAGTGACTCTCCCTCTGGGCCTAATGACATTTACACTGATTCATTTCAACAAGTTTAAATATCAGAAGGTTAAAGGAGTGATTAAGGGATTATGCGATCCCTGGCCGATATGGGCGCCTATCAATATGATCGGTGATGTGGCTGTACCCATTTCGCTGTCTTTACGTTTGTTTGCCAATGTCCTTTCCGGAACGGTAATGATGGCGTTGGTATACGGACTATTGTCAAAAATTGCCATAATCTGGCCGGCAGCCTTGCATGTATATTTTGATTTGTTTTCCGGAGCAATTCAAACCTATGTATTCTGCATGCTGACCATGACCTATATTTCAGATGCAATGACAACAGAATAGAGAAAATGAAAAACAAGATTCAGGAGGAAAACAAAATGGAATTTAATGAAAACTTTATTTTAGGATGTTCAGCAATTGGTGCAGGCCTGGCAGTTATTGCAGGTATCGGTCCCGGTGTAGGTCAGGGTATTGCGGCAGGTCATGCAGCAGCAGCAGTAGGCCGTAATCCCGGTGCAAAATCAGACATTACTTCTACCATGTTACTTGGACAGGCCGTTGCCGAGACAACCGGTTTGTATGGTTTGTTGATTGCAATGCTTCTGTTATTTGTAAAGCCTTTATTACCATAAGCCTTCTTAAGCTTAAATCACAACGAAAGGAGGCAGCAACTTGAATAGATTACTGAGTACCGCCAGTGTACTTGCAGAGGCAGTTATGGAGCCCAGATTGTTTGATTTGGATTTTCAGCTGTTGGCAGATGCTCTATTGACCATTATTGCCGTATTTGCTCTGTTTTTGATCATGTCTTATTTTTTGTTCAATCCGGCCAGAGCCTTTCTGCAGAAAAGACAGGAAAAAATCAAAACCCAGCTGGATGATGCCGAAGCAAATCAGGAAAAGGCAAATGCACTTCGTGAAGAGTATGAGGCTAAGTTAAAGAACATTAACAAAGAGGCTGAAGAAATTTTAAGTGAAGCCAGAAAAAAAGCACTTGCCAATGAGAATCGGATTATTGCTGAAGCAAAGGAAGAGGCAGCAGCCATTCTGGAGCGTGCAAGGCAGGAAGCTGATTTGGAGAAGCAGAGAATAGCAGACGAAGTGAAAAAAGAGATTGTTTCTGTAGCAGCGCTGATGGCAGGCAAGGTAGTGGCATCTTCTATAGATGTACAAATACAGGATGGCCTGATTGATGAAACATTGAAGGAAATAGGTGACAGTACATGGCTAAGCTAATATCGAAAACATATGGTGATGCTTTGTTTGAACTGGCTGTAGAAGAATCCGCAGCAGATGCAGTGCTGGAAGAAATCACCGGCATTCGTCAGGTACTGTGTGATAATCCGGAATATCTTCGTTTTTTAACGAATCCCAGAATTCCAGCTGAAGAAAAGGTAAAAACAACAGAAGAAATTTTTACCGGAAGAATCAGCAAAGGGCTGGTAGGTTTTTTTGGCCTAATCATTATGAAGGGCAGAAGTACTTCGCTTTTTGAGATATTGGATTATTTTATCGACAGGATGAAGGAATATAAGGGAATCGGAGTTGCTTATGTGACCACTCCCCAAACACTCAAAATCGATAAGAAAGAACGAATCCGGGAAAAATTACTGAGTACTACTTCTTTTCAGGAAATGGAAATGCATTATGAAGTGAATCCTGAGTTGTTGGGAGGAATGCAGATCCGAATCGGAGATCGAGTAATAGACAGCAGTATTCAGACAAAACTGAACCGGTTACAGAAAGAACTGCTGAATCTGCAGGTTTAGCAGAAGCAATAGTAACGTAAAAGGTAAATAAGAAGAAAGGTGCGTAAGATCCATGAATTTAAGACCAGAAGAGATCAGTTCAGTCATTAAGGATCAGATAAAGAGATATGCCGCAGATATGGAAGTATCTGACGTGGGTACCGTTATTCAGGTGGCCGACGGTATAGCTCGTGTACACGGCCTGGAAAATGCAATGCAGGGAGAGCTTTTGGAGTTTCCCGGTGAAGTATACGGAATGGTATTGAACCTGGAAGAGGATAACGTTGGTGCGGTTTTATTAGGAAACCATAAGAACGTTAATGAAGGGGATATCGTAAAAACTACGGGACGAGTAGTGGAGGTTCCTGTGGGAGATGCATTGTCAGGACGAGTAGTAAATTCCTTAGGGCAGCCAATTGATGGAAAGGGCCCCATTGCAACGGATAAATATCGTCAGATTGAAAGAGTTGCATCCGGGGTTATTACCAGAAAATCCGTAGATACGCCTCTACAGACCGGTATCAAAGCCATTGACTCCATGGTTCCTATCGGAAGAGGGCAGAGAGAGTTGATTATCGGTGACAGACAGACCGGTAAAACGGCTATTGCCATTGATACCATCATTAACCAGAAAGGACAGGGAGTTAAGTGTATCTATGTAGCTATCGGTCAGAAAGCATCTACCGTTGCCAACATCGTTAAGACACTGGAAGAGGCCGGAGCAATGGCTTATACCACAGTAGTAGTATCTACTGCCAGTGAGCTGGCTCCCTTGCAGTATATTGCTCCTTATTCCGGCTGTGCCATTGGAGAAGAGTGGATGGAAAGAGGGGAAGATGTTCTGGTAGTTTATGATGATTTAAGTAAGCATGCGGCAGCTTATCGTACACTGTCGTTGCTGTTAAAGAGACCTCCGGGACGTGAAGCATATCCCGGTGACGTTTTCTATCTCCATTCCAGACTGTTGGAGAGAGCGGCAAGAATGAATGAGGAGTATGGTGGAGGCTCCCTGACTGCACTGCCCATTATTGAAACTCAGGCGGGTGATGTATCTGCCTATATTCCTACCAATGTTATTTCCATTACCGATGGACAGATTTATCTGGAAACGGAAATGTTCAACTCAGGCTTTCGGCCCGCGGTTAATGCCGGTCTGTCCGTATCCCGTGTGGGAGGCTCTGCACAGATTAAAGCTATGAAGAAGATTGCTGCTCCTATTCGTGTGGAGCTGGCACAGTATCGTGAGCTGGCAGCCTTTTCCCAGTTCGGCTCCGAGCTGGATGCAGATACTAAAGAAAAGCTGGCACAGGGAGAAAGAATCAAGGAAATTTTAAAGCAGCCACAGTATCAGCCTATGCCGGTACAGTATCAGGTAATCATCATTTATGTGGCAACCAACAAGTATCTGTTGGATGTGCCGGTAGAGGATATTACCCGCTTTGAAAAAGAATTTTTTGAATTTTTGGATACCAGATACCCTGAGGTTCCTGCGGCTATCGCTGATGAAAAAGTGATTTCCGATGCTACGGAAAATACGTTGAAAAAGGCGATTGAAGAGTTCAAGAAACAGTTTAATTAGGAAAAAGGTGATAGATTATGGCTTCCATGAGAGACATAAAAAGGCGTAAGGGTAGTATACAAAGTACCCAGCAGATCACAAAAGCGATGAAACTGGTTTCCACCGTTAAACTGCAGCGGGCAAAGCAGCGGGCAGAACAGTCTCAGGCCTATTTTACGGGAATGTACCAAACGGTACAGAAGATGCTTGCCAAATCCGGTAATATCGATCATCCCTATCTCAAATCCACAGGTTCAGACCGAAAGCTGGTCATTATGATTACCTCCAATCGTGGTTTGGCAGGAGGATATAACTCCAATATTGTAAAGTTGGTTACACAGGGGGATTTTGAGAAGGAAAAGGTTATGGTTACCACTATCGGTAAAAAGGGAAAGGATGCCATGGCCAGGATGAAATACCAGCTGGCCGGAGATTATTCGGATGTAATTGAGGATCCGTCTTATCCCGACGCTATGGAAATTGCAAATGAGGCATTGGAGATTTATACCCGGGGTGAAGTGGGAGAAATTTATCTGGCTTATACCCATTTTAAGAATACGGTTGTCCATGAGCCTGTTTTAATGAAGCTTCTTCCGGTTGAGGCAGCAGCGGGGGAAGAGGTTCAGGGAGAAGATAACATTCCCATGAACTTTGAACCCAGAGAAGAGGAGGCATTGGCATTGCTGATTCCCAAATATATAACCAGTTTGATTTATGGTGGAATGGTAGAAGCGGTAGCCAGTGAAAACGGTGCGAGAATGCAGGCAATGGATTCCGCAACCAGTAACGCTGAAGAAATGATCAGTGATTTGACCCTGTTGTATAATCGGGCCCGCCAGGGTTCCATTACACAGGAATTGACAGAAATTATTGCAGGGGCACAGGCAATTTCATAGAGGTTGTCTGTACAATCTTTTGATTATCCCGCAGTAAAGGAGAAAAACAAATAGAAAGGAAACAGTGATGGCAGGAACAAACATAGGAAAGATCACGCAGATTATCGGTGCCGTGTTAGACGTAAAGTTCCAGCAGGGAAATTTGCCTGAAATTAATGAAGCAATCAAAATTACCAGAAAAAACGGTGAAATTCTGGTTGTGGAAGTAGCACAGCATCTGGGTGATGATATTGTGAGATGTATTGCCATGGGCCCTACGGACGGACTGGTAAGAGGAATGGATGCTGTGGCTACAGGAGCACCCATATCCGTTCCCGTGGGAGAAAATACTTTAGGTCGTATTTTTAACGTACTGGGTGAGCCCATTGATAATAAACCTGCACCGGAGGCAGTGTCCTATGACCCTATTCACAGGGCGGCACCGGAATTCTCCGAGCAGGCAACAGAAGCGGAGCTGTTGGAAACCGGTATCAAGGTTGTAGACCTTCTCTGCCCTTACCAGAAGGGTGGTAAAATCGGTCTCTTCGGCGGTGCCGGTGTAGGTAAAACCGTATTAATCCAGGAGCTGATCCGCAATATTGCAACAGAGCATGGTGGATACTCCGTATTTACCGGCGTAGGAGAGCGTACCCGTGAAGGAAATGACTTATATCATGAAATGACGGATACGGGAGTTATAGACAAGACAACAATGGTATTCGGACAGATGAATGAGCCGCCGGGAGCCAGAATGAGAGTGGGTCTGACAGGACTTACCATGGCAGAATATTTCCGTGATAAGGGTGGTAAGGATGTATTGCTGTTTATCGACAATATTTTCCGTTTTACTCAGGCAGGTTCCGAGGTTTCTGCACTGTTGGGACGTATGCCTTCAGCAGTAGGTTATCAGCCTACTCTGCAGACGGAAATGGGCGCCCTTCAGGAGCGTATTACCTCCACGAAGAACGGTTCCATTACCTCCGTTCAGGCGGTATATGTACCGGCAGATGACTTGACGGATCCGGCCCCGGCAACTACCTTTGCCCATTTGGATGCAACTACGGTTTTATCCCGTTCCATTGTGGAGCTGGGTATCTATCCGGCGGTTGACCCTCTGGAATCTACCTCCCGTATTCTGGACCCCAGAATTTTGGGTGAAGAGCATTATCGTACAGCCCGTGCAGTACAGGAAATTTTACAGAGATATAAAGAATTGCAGGATATTATTGCTATTCTGGGTATGGATGAATTGTCTGAGGAAGACAGGCTGGTGGTATCCCGTGCAAGAAAGGTTCAGAGATTTTTGTCTCAGCCCTTCCATGTAGCTGAGCAGTTTACCGGTCTTAGCGGACAGTATGTACCCATTAATGAAACCATCCGTGGATTTAAAGAGATTCTGGAAGGTAAGCATGATGATATTCCTGAAAGCTATTTCCTGAATGCAGGAAGCATTGATGATGTACTGGCAAGAGTAAAATAATTGACGGTGCCCAAAAAGTGCAGCGGGAAATGAGGAAAAAATGGCTGATGAGAGATATTTTGAGTTAGAAATCATTACTCCTGACCGCGTTTTTTATAAAGACCGGGTACTGATGGTTGAGTTTAATACCACAGAGGGAGAAATCGGTATCTATCGTAATCATATTCCTTTGACGGTAATCCTAAAGCCGGGAGTGCTGACTATTACCGGTGAAGAAAAAAAACAAGCTGCCCTGCATGCAGGCTTTGCCACAATCTTACAGGATAAGATAACGATTATGGCAGAGACAGTGGAATGGCCGGAGGAAATTGATCTTAAGCGTGCCCATGCGGCCAGAGAGCGGGCTGAGGTTCGGCTTAGGGAAGGCAGGGGAGATACCGATATTGCCAGAGCAGAAACTGCCCTGCAGCGGGCTATGGCGAGAATCAATACAATTAAATAACTGCGATTTTGTTAAAAAGGCAGGTCAATTACCTGCCTTTTATCATATCCTAAAAGAAAAAAGGAAGAGAATATGGACAGCAAAACTCCGCTGCCGTTTTATATGGCTTATCCTTCAGCAGTTCCTGCCCCTGACAACAATGAAAAACTTACAGAAAGAGAATATATGCGCCAGCTGTATCCTTTGGAGGCAAAACAGTATCTGGCAGTTATTGTGGGAGTACTGGACCAGATTGATTTTAAGGAAAACTATTTTTATGATGAATATCCGGATCAGATGACGATACTGCGGCTGACGGAAGGAATACTCAGACAGATTCCCATAAGAAATAATATTTCCAGAGAAACTCAAAAAAGTCTTATTCAGGTACTTCTTCTGGATGAGCTGCTACGCAGAAAAGAATTAAACCGAAAAATATAGTTGTTTCTTCAAAGAAAAAAGATTACACTGATAAAAGCAGTTTAGTTGAAGAAGCTTTTGCTGATTAACAGAATGGAGAGAAGCATGGAAGAAATCAGAAAGCTATGTGAAGAGTGTATAGGAAAAGATTTATATCAAATCGTTATCAGCAACAGCAGAAGAGATAGCGAAATCAGTAAGGCAAAAATTCGCCCTCTTATGCTTAAGGGAAGGCTGGTCTATCAGGTAAGTGAGACAAAAGGAACCCAGATTTTCCATTCCAACCTGGATAAAGAGGAGGTTATTGAAAGTATCATCGGATACCTGAAAAAGGATTTCTTGCAGGCACAGTTTCTTTGTAGGCAGCTTCAGGCTACAGTATTGATTAGTAAGAAGGGAAAAATCACCATTAAAAAGAAGAAGCAGGAAAAAGCAGATGAGCCGGATTTATCACATAATCGGGTAAAGCAATATATTTTAAAGGAGGGATTAGTGGTTCCCTTTTTGCAGGATTTAGGAGTACAGACGAAAGAGGGGAAAATTGTAAGAAGCCGCTACGATAAATTTCGTCAGATTAATCGCTATCTGGAATTTATTGCAGATATTATGCCCATACTTCCAACAGACAGGCAGATTCATATTATTGATTTTGGCTGTGGTAAATCCTACCTTACCTTTGCCCTGTACTATTACATGAAAATTCTATGTAAGCGGCAGGTTAAAATCGTTGGTTTGGATCTGAAGGAAAAGGTGGTTGAGGACTGCAACCGGCTGGCAATAAAATACGGCTATGATTCTTTAAGCTTTGGCTGTACCGATGTGGCGGCTTATGAGGCAAAGGAACCGGTAGATATGGTGGTCACCCTCCATGCCTGTGATACGGCCACCGATTATGCACTGGCAAAGGCGATAAAATGGAAGGCCGGAATTATTTTTTCGGTTCCCTGCTGTCAGCATGAAGTAAATAAGCAGATTGGGAATGAAATACTGCAGCCTGTGTGGAAATACGGCCTTCTTAAGGAAAGAATGGCAGCCTTAATTACGGATGGAATAAGAGCAAATCTTTTGGAAGAGCAGGGATACCGTGTGCAGGTAATGGAATTTATCGATATGGAGCATACACCCAAAAATATTTTAATCCGGGCAATTAAGGATGAAACCGGGGACAGAAAGATTACCGGAATAGAAAAAATGACAGACTTTTTAGGGGTGAAAAGCACATTACAGAACCTGTTGGATGCAGAAGAATGGAAGAATGGTTAAGTCAATGAAAAAATCACTGATAAAAAAAATAGTTACAGCAGTGGTATTTCTTGCTGCCCTGCTGGTAATTGATGCAGTAATGAATCAAAAAAATACCGATGTTACGATGGAAATGCCGGCAGCCACCTTACCTGTGGTATCCGTACAGCTTGGTGATTATAAAGTGAATACGATGTATGGATATACTTCAAGGCAGGAAGAGGTCTATATGAAGGATACCCTTACGCCCGTGTCCTCTGACCGCAGTATTTCCCTGGTTGTGGATACCTTCAAAACCCAGGTCAGTACCATTGCCTACGAGGTACGAAGCATTGATGGAGAGAGATTGATTGAGGGAGGAGAGATTACGGATTTCCGGAAGCAGGGAGAACAGATAGGGTTTTCTCTGCAGCTAAAGGATTTAATTGAAAAAGATAAAGAATATTCTTTTATCACCATATTAACCATGGAGGATGGGAGCCGGTCTTATTATTACGCCAGATTTATCCAGCAGGAAGGTTATTACGAGGCAGAAAAGCTGGATTATATTACCTGGTTTCATGATACGGTCTACGAGGGAGGCGACGGTGAAGAGCTTCGTAAGTATTTAGAGTCAAACGCACAGGGAAATAACAAAACCTTCCATAAGGTTACCATAAACAGCAGTCTTAAGCAGGTAATGTGGAATCAGATGAAGGTGGAGAAGGTAGATGAGCCTGTAATTCTGATCAGGGAAATTACTGAGCAGACTATGGGAGCCTGTCTGCAATATACGGTAAAAACCGGTAGTGGAAAAACTACAGACTATTATCATGTTGAAGAGTATTTTCGTATACGGTATACACCGGGACGGGTTTACCTGTTGGATTATGAGCGAACCATGGATGAGTATTTTGCAGCAGAAGGAAGATCCTTTGCCAACGACAGGATACAAATGGGGATTACGGCTGAGGACTTTCCTTTAGAGGAAACGGAAGGAGGAAAGATTCTTGCTTTTGTCAGCAGTAATCGGCTGTTTTTATACAATACGGTAGAAAATAAGCTGGCACAAATTTTTTCCTTTTATGACAAAAGCAATTTTGATATAAGGACAAGCAATAGAGAGTTTTCCATAAAAATCTTGAAGATGGAGGATGGGGGAAACCTTACCTTCATGGTTAGTGGTTATATGAACCGGGGGATACATGAAGGGAAAGTGGGGATTGCCATTTATTATTATAACAGCGTTTCCAATCTGGTGGAGGAACAGATTTTCATTCCCTATACAAAAGCTGCCGGCATTTTAATGAAAGAGGTGGAAAGCATCAGCTATTTTAACATGAATAGTCATGTTTTTCTTCTGCTGGGGGGGAATCTCTATGATATTGCACTGGATACGAAGACCTATGAAATTATTGCTTCCGGTCTGGTGGAAGACACCTTCAAGGTATCGGACTCAGGACGTTCAATCGTCTGGCTGAAGGAAAATGAACCCTATGCAAGTACAGTTTTAATCTGGAGAAACTTAAGTAACGGCGAACAGCAGGAGATTAGAGCCGGAATAAATGAATATATCACTCCCTTGGGATTTATGGGAGAGGATTTGGTTTTTGGCCTGGTAAGAAAAAGTGACATGACTATAGACAGGATTGGGAATACACTCTTTCCGGCTTATAAAGTCATTATCCGTAACTCGGATGGTCATAATGTAAAAGTATATGAAAAAGCCGATATTTATGTTATTGGGTGCGTAATTGAGGATAACCAGATTACGCTGAATCGTGTTGAAAAATCAGAGGAAGGGAAGTATAATGCAATACAGAATGATCAGATTGCCAGTAATGATGTGGGAGAAAGCCGGGTTAATCAGATTAATACTGTAGCAGTGGAAATTTATGAAACCATTGTACAGATTCTGCTAAAAAATCGGGTTGAAGCGGGAACACTTAAGGTACTCACCCCCAGAGAAGTTATTTTTGAGGGAGGAAGAGAAATTGTATTAGAGTCAGAAAGTGAAATCCTGCAGCATTATGTTTATGGTCCCTATGGAGTAGAGCATGTATGCAGTTCTCCGGCAGAGGCAGTTTCCTACGCCTATGAAGCGGCAGGTTCAGTGATGGATTCCCGTGGTAATTATATCTGGAAAAAGGGACGCTATTTTACACGAAATCAGATTATGGCTATAGAAGGCGAGAAAGCAGATGATGAAAAATCCGCACTGGCAGTTTGCCTGGATACTATTTTACAGTATGAAGGAATTTCCCGTTTGACACAGCCTATGCTGGAACGGGGAGAGGATGCTTTTTCCATTTTGGAAAGTAATTTAAGAGATGCCGATATCCTGGATTTATCCGGCTGCAGTCTGGATTCTGTTCTTTACTATCCTGATAGGGATATTCCGGTACTGGCTATACTGGAAGAGGGAAAGACGGTTCTGATTATCGGCTTTAATGAGCAGAATGTGGTACTGATGGACCCATCTACCGGTACCGTTTATAAAAAAGGGATGAATGACTCCCGAACCATGTTTGAAGAGGGCGGGAACCGCTTTATTACTTACGTGCGCCGGGAGGAATAATCATAAGGTCAGTTCGCAACCATCCTGACCGAAACACTGTCTGTGAAAACAACAGTGAAGAAAAAAACAAAACTAAGGAGAAAAAAGAATATGGAAAAGAAAACAGGAAACTCGACGTTGTATCTGACACAGGGAGCAATGATTGCGGCTCTGTATGTGGTACTTACTCTCATTGCCAATGCTTTGGGATTGGCCAATATGGCCATTCAGGTAAGATTTTCAGAGGCATTAACGGTACTACCCTACTTTACCCCGGCGGCTGTGCCGGGGCTGTTTGCAGGCTGTTTGCTTAGCAACCTGCTTACCGGAGCATTGCCTCAGGATGTAATCTTTGGCAGTCTGGCAACCTTAATAGGGGCATTGGTAACCTATAGGTTAAGAAAGTATAAATGGATGGCACCTATACCACCTATTGCAGCCAATATAATTGTTGTACCGCTGCTTTTAGTCTATGTCTATCAGATTCCCGGGACGCTGCCCTATTTTGCTCTGACAGTAGGAATTGGCGAGGTAATTTCCTGTGGCATACTGGGAATGTGCCTGCTTTTTGCTCTGAATCGGTATCGAGGGATACTATTCCCCAATCTGAAATAAAAAGGCTGCTTAAGCAGCCTTCTTTAGATTATTTTTGATGAATTTCCCCGGACTTGTAGCGGGTTACCACATTCTGAATACGTTCATTGGGTACCAGGAGATCGCTGATGGAGGAATCGTGATTTAAGGTATCAATGATATAGGCGATATACTTACTCATATCACAATTAATGTACCATTCCCGACTCAATAAATCAGGGGTCTGGTATATCAGATTAGTGGTAAGAACTCTGGTAATATAGCCCTTTTCATATGCTTCATCAAATTTAGCAAGTCCATTGGTGAAAAGACCAAAGGTGGAGAAAACGAAAATGCGGTTTGCCTTACGTTCTTTTAAAGCAGCAGCAACCTCAATTACACTTTCTCCGGAGGAAATCATATCATCGATAATGATCATGTCCTTGCCTTCTACATTGGTTCCCAGAAACTCATGGGCAATAATGGGGTTACGTCCGTTTACAATTTTCGTATAATCACGACGTTTATAGAACATACCCATATCCAGACCCAAAACATTTGCAATATAAATGGCCCTTCCCATACCCCCTTCATCAGGGCTGATTACCATCATATGCTCACTGTCAATCTGCAGATCGGAAACATTCCTCAGAAGATTCTTAATAAACTGGTAGGAAGCCTGTACAGTCTCAAAGCCGTGGAGAGGAATGGCATTCTGCACTCTGGGATCATGGGCATCAAAGGTGATGATATTGTCTACACCCATACTTACCAGCTCCTGCAGAGCCAGAGCACAGTCCAGAGATTCCCTGGAGGTACGCTTGTGCTGGCGGCTCTCGTAAAGGAAAGGCATAATGACCGTAATTCTTCTGGCCTTACCGCCAACAGCTGCAATAATTCGCTTTAAATCCTGATAATGGTCATCCGGGGACATGTGATTGGCATGTCCGCTCAGGGAATAAGTAATACTGTAATTACAAACATCTACCATAATATAAAGATCACTACCCCGAACGGATTCCAGAATGACACCCTTACCTTCACCGGAGCCAAAACGGGGAGTCTGAGAGGACAGAATATAGGAAGGACGCTGATAACCGGCAAAAGCCAGGCTGTCCTTGTGCTCATTTTCCCTTTCGGTTCTCCATTTGACCAGATAATAGTCTACCTTTTTACCCAGCTCCATGCAGCTTTGCAGGGGGATCATACCCAGTGAACCTACCGGGATGGATTGCAAATCTCTTTTTTCTTCACGTACTGACATGAATAATCTCCTCACTTTCTGCTTGCTAAACGCTTTTTATTCATACGAATATCCGGACCGGTAATTTTACATAAATCAAAATTACTGGTTATTCGGGAAAAAATACGATCGGAATAACGATCTCTAAGCTCCTGCAGTGAGAGGTTGGTGGATATGATAATGGATTTTTTTCTCAAAATCCTCTCATTTAAGCAGGAAAAAAATTGAGATGCGGTAAAGGCATTTGTTACCTCCGTTCCCAAATCATCTATAATCAACAAATCACAGGAGTATAAATCGTCATATAATTCGCTCAGGGAATCCTTTGCATGATAGTCAAAGGTATGCCGGCCAATCCGTTCAAAGAGAGCAATGGAGCTGAAATAAATTACAGAATGGCCCAAATCAATCAGTTCCTTCGCCACACAGCCGGATAAAAACGATTTTCCCGTACCCACTGTACCATAAAAAAAGAGATTATGGTAGTCAGAGTCGAAGCTTTCGATAAAATTACGGCAGGCTTCCAGTGCCTTTTGAAAACGCAGTAAATCCTCACCCTCATAGTATTCAAGGGACAGCTGGGAAAAATTCTGTTGCTTAAGAAGCTCCTTCATATTGGATTGCTCATATAGTAAATCAATGATTTTCTGCTTAAAGCAGTGGCATTTTTCCTGGCCGATATAACCGGTATCCCGGCAGTCTTCACACCCATATTGGGGATTAAGATAATCACTGCCAAGACCGGACCTTTCTAAGAGCTGTTGCTGACGCAGCTCAAGGGCTCTGAGAGAGGTTTTTAATGTGGTTAAAGCAGAATCATCTCCATCCAGAAGCAGTCGGGCATGTTCCACTGCCAGGGCCGCAATCCGGTGGGTCAGCTCCTCATAGCCTTCCACCAAGAGATTAACCTTGTGTTTTCTTTCCTCTAAACGTCGGTTTTCCCTAAGCTGCTGCTCTTCATAGGTTTTCATAATGGCATTATATTGTAAATTGGTTAATGACACGTCTTACCCCCGTTTAAACTAATTACTGAGAAGTTCCTTTTCCAGAAGCTCAAAATCATAATCGTTTTGCTGAAACTGATTGAATTTATTCCTGGAAGAAGGAGCGGAGGGAGTCCTCTTTTTTGCAGCAAAAGAAGCATCCATCCGTGAAATATCCGATTTATGGAGTACACCGGCAGACTTCCAGCTGGTAAGAATCTTGTCCGCATATTCAAAGCGGCGCTTGTCCGTAGCCAAGACGGTGCGCTCACAGGCCTCCAGAATAATATCTGCAGTAAAACCATATTCTTTAAACCATTTGGTAATGTATTCTACTTCCCGGGGGGTAGGAGTGGCAGATTTTCCCAGGGCATTCATTACCGTATATACCTGCCTGGAGTAGCGGCTGTTTTGCTGCTGGGCTGCCTCCGGTGTAGAGATATGGGCTTCGGCCCAGGCTATGGCCACCTTTTCAATATAGCGAAAATCCTTCTTTCCCCGTTCAATACAATATTGCAGAAGATAGTCGATTAAATCAAAAGAAAAATGAAGCTCCTCAGAAATGAACAGGAGTGAACGGATATCACCAAAGCTCAAGGTCTTTCCCAGATAAGATTCGGCAATAAAAATAAGCTGGGAGGTAGAAGCATTATCTGAGAAGGCAGCTAATTGCTCAAGACTGTAGTCCGGCTTACTGAAAGCAGCAGCCTTTTTTTCCGGTATGGGCAGCTGACAGAGCATAATTCCGGCAGGCTGATTTTGTTCATCGTAATCCAATTTTAATACACCCTTGTCCTGCCAATAGGAAAGGGCTCTTAAAATATCCTTTTCCGTATAGTTGAAATAATCCGCCAGAGCAGAGACACTGGTATTCTCTTTGCTTTTGCTGTGGCGGAGAAGATATAGGTATACCTTTAGCTGGGCATCGTTGGCATCGGCCATATAGCAGTCAATAAACTGATTGGACACGCTGGTGTGTTCCATATTTCGATAATCTTTAATCTTTAACTGGCTCATCCTTATCCCATCCTATTTCCTAAAGCAATCTTTACAAGCAACGAAATTATATCATAGCAGAGAAAAAAAGGAAAGCGGCGAAATCCTGTAATCCCTCTGAAATAAAGGAGTTTTAGGAAAGGTGGAAATTGTGGATAATGTGGATAAACAGGTGGATATGCTTATACAAATAAAAATAATACGGATAAAATCTGTAATTTTTACTTTGTGAATAAACAGGAGAAAAATAAAAATATCCACAGTTATTTTTTACATAAGAAAAAGAATATACTGTGGATATGGTGGATAACTAAATTCCAAGAAGATTTTCTCCCACTTTTACAATGTCTCCTGCCCCCATAGTTATCAACAAATCGCCGTTGATAGAATTTTCTAATAAAAAATTTTCTATCTCATCAAAAGTAGGGAAATAGTAGCAGGTTTTTCCCAGCTTTTCAATCTCTCTTTGTAAATCCAGGGAGGAAATACCAATGCTATTTACTTCTCTTGCCGCATAGATATCGGAGAGGACAATCAGATCGGCCTTAGAAAGAGCCAGAGCAAATTCGGTTAAGAATGCCTTTGTCCGGGTATAGGTATGGGGCTGGAAAAGACAAATTAACCGATTGTGGGGTCTGGCCAGGGCGGCATCCAGAGTAGCGGCTATTTCCGTGGGGTGGTGGGCATAGTCATCAATTATGGTGATACCTCCAAGATTTCCCTTATATTCAAAACGCCGTTTGGTGCCGCTGAACCGGGACAGGGCTGTCAGTGTTTTCTCCAAAGGAAGATTAAGGATATCACTAAGAGCAAAGACAGCCAGGCTGTTAGAGACATTATGCTTTCCCGGGACTCCCAAAGAGACTACTGCAACCTCTTCACCCCGTCGATTTAGCCGATAGGAGGGTAGACCCTTGTCATCATAGGTGATTTGGGAAGCATAATAATCACAGTCCTTAGTAAAACCGTAACGCAGTATTTGACAGGACAGATTTTGGGTAATGGAAGGCAGATGCTTGATTTCGTTATTGAGAATCAGGCATCCATCCTCCGGCAACAGAGCGGCAAAACGGTGGAAGGACTCCTCTATTTCCTCAAGATTGTGAAAGAAATCCATATGATCTTCTTCTATATTTAAAATAATGCCGATCTTAGGGAAAAAGCTTAAAAAGCTATTGGTGTATTCACAGGCCTCCGTTACAAAATAGGGAGAATGGCCGATACGGATATTTCCGCCGATAGAAGGAAGGATTCCGCCAATGGTAAGAGTGGGGTCTGTATCACAGGCTAATAAAACATCAGAAATCATGGAGGTTGTGGTAGTCTTTCCGTGGGTTCCGCTGACTGCCACCGGCAGCTCATAATTCTTCATCAGCTGCCCTAACAGCTCTGCCCGGCTGAGCATGGGAATACCCCGCTTAAGGGCATCCTGAAATTCCGGATTATCTTCATGAATGGCAGCTGTATAGACTACCAGCTCCACAGAAGGGTCAATATGGGAAAGCTGCTGACCGTAATAAATGTCTGCCCCTTCCAGAGCCAACTGCTGGGTAAGAGGGGATTGTTTCATATCAGAGCCGGAAACGGTAAACTTCCGGGAAAGAAGAATTTGTGCCAAACCACTCATACTGATACCGCCTATTCCCATAAAATAGACATGAATCGGTTTCTTAAAATCAATCGTAAACATGATATCCTCAATTCCGCTGCATGGGGCAGCCTTTTTCTTTTTCCATTATACCTTTTTGCAGGGAAAAAACAAAGATATTTTCCTTATATTAGTTAGGGAAAAAGAAAGAGAAAAATCGGGAAAGTTTTTCAAATAATAAGGAAAAGTAAATGTTTTTAACCTAATAATGGAAAAAATGGATAATTATTACAGAAAATTTTATTTTAATAACGAAAAAAGAAATGGAAAATGTTTTCATATATCAAAAATGCACAAATTATTTGGAAAAATAAACAAAATATTTGTAAAAGTCATTCACTTATTAGAATCTGTATGTTATAATTATTACTACGCATTACAGGCGAGAAGAGAGTTAGAGGTGAGGACATGATTAAAAAAGAGATGATAGCCATGTTATTGGCAGGCGGTCAGGGAAGCCGTTTAGGGGTATTGACATCAAGAGTTGCCAAGCCAGCAGTAGCCTTTGGCGGAAAATACCGTATTATTGATTTCCCGTTAAGCAACTGCATTAACTCCGGAGTGGATACTGTAGGTGTATTAACACAGTACCAGCCCCTCCGTCTGAATACTCATATTGGAATCGGTATTCCCTGGGATCTGGATCGCAATATCGGGGGAGTAACCGTATTACCGCCTTATGAAAGAAGCACCAACAGTGAGTGGTATACGGGAACGGCTAATGCTATTTATCAGAATCTGGCCTATATGGAGACCTATAATCCGGATTATGTACTGATCCTGTCGGGAGATCATATCTATAAGATGGACTATGAGGTAATGCTGGATTTCCATAAGCAGAATAACGCAGAGTGTACCATTGCGGTTATGCAGGTTCCCATGGAAGAAGCCAGTCGTTTTGGTATTATGATTACGGATGAAAACCGTAAAATCGTAGACTTTGAAGAGAAGCCGGAGAAGCCCAGAAGCAATCTTGCCTCTATGGGTATATACATATTCAACTGGAAGACTCTTAAGGAAGCCCTGATTCGAATGTCTGAACAGCCGGCTTTGGATTTCGGTAAGCATATTATTCCTTATTGTCATGCTCAGGGGGCTCCCCTGTATGCCTATGAATTTAACGGATATTGGAAGGATGTGGGTACTTTAAGCTCTTATTGGGAAGCCAATATGGAGCTGATTGATATTGTTCCGGAATTTAATCTGTATGAGGAATATTGGAAGATTTATACCAAAAGCGATATTCTTCCCCCCCAGTATCTGTCCAGAAACAGTGTAGTGGAGAGGAGTATTATCGGAGAAGGAACAGATATTTACGGAAAGGTTTATAATTCGGTTATCGGCTGTGGAGTTACCATTGGAGAGGGAAGTGTAATTCGGGACTCTATTATTATGAATAATACGGTAATCGGTGCCGGATGTGAACTGAATAAGGCCATTATAGCAGAAAATGTTGTGGTGAATGACAATGTGAAGCTGGGAATAGGGGCAGAAGTAAAGAATGAAACCCATCCTCATATTTACAATCACGGGTTGGTTTGTATCGGAGAAAAGAGTATTCTGCCAAAAGGACTGACGGTGGGAAAGAATGCTTGTATTTTCGGTGAGACGGATGTCTCCGATTATGAGAATCTGACTCTTGCCAGCGGAAAAACATTAATTAAGGCGGGTGATGAATAGTGAGAGCAATTGGGATTATTTTAGCAGGCGGCAGCAATCACAGGATGAAGGAATTATCACAGAAGCGGGCAGTAGGTGCCATGCCAATCGCAGGCAGCTATCGAAGTATTGATTTTTCTCTCAGTAATATGTCTAACTCCAATATTAAAAAGGTGGCTGTTTTTACTCAATATAATGCCAGAAGCTTAAATGAACATTTGAGCTCCTCTAAATGGTGGGATTTCGGGCGTAAGAAGGGAGGGCTGACCGTCTTTACTCCGGCGGTAACGGCGGAAAACAGTACCTGGTACAGAGGGACCGCAGATTCTATTTTCCAGAATATTTCCTTCCTGAAAAAGAGTCATGAGCCCTATGTGGTGATTGCTTCCGGTGATTGTGTCTATAAGATGGATTACAATAAGGTATTGGAATACCATATCCAAAAGAAAGCGGATGTGACGGTGGTTTGTAAGGAGATGCCGAAGGATATATGTGTTGAGCGTTTCGGAACCGTCAAGATGAATGAAGAATGCCGAATCGAGGAGTTTGAGGAAAAGCCGATTGTGGCTAAATCCAATACGATTTCCTGTGGTATTTATGTCATTCGCCGGAGACTTCTGATTGAGATGATTGAACGCTGTGCGGCAGAGGATCGATATGATTTTGTGAAAGATGTACTGATTCGCCATAAGGATCAGAAGCGGATATTCGGATATAAGATTAAGGAATACTGGAAGAATATCGCTTCGGTAGAGGATTACTTTTCTACTAACATGGACTTTTTAAAAGCGGATATCAGAGAGTATTTCTTTAAAAGCTATCCGGACATTTATTCCAAGGTGGATGATTTGCCTCCGGCTAAATATAATGTGGGATCAAAGGTTAAGAACAGCCTTATTTCCAGTGGATGTATTATTAATGGTGAGGTAGAGGATTCCATTGTTTTTAAGAAGAGCTTTATTGGAAATAACTGTGTGATTAAGAATTCCATTATTCTGAATAATGTGTATATCGGAGACAATACCTATATTGAAAACTGTATTGTAGAAAGCAGAGATACCATTAAGGCTAATTCCTATCATAAGGGTGAGAACCAGATTAAGATTGTGATAGAAAAAAGTGATCGATACATGATTTAATTAACGACTGATTGTCGTTCAACAAAAGGTAAGGGGGGGTTTAATGACTATTACAGATGTTTGGGTACGTAAGGTTACCAAAGAAGGGAAACTGAAGGCTATTGTTTCCATCACACTTGATAATGAATTTGTTGTTCATGACATCAAGGTAATTGAAGGGGAAAAAGGACTGTTTATTGCCATGCCCAGTAAGAAGGCAGCGGATGGAGAATACCGGGATATTGCACATCCCATCAATTCCTCTACAAGAGAAATGATTCAAAGCAGGATTCTCAAGGCATATGAGGAGGTTATGACTCAGGAAGAATAGACAGTAGTAAAGGGGCTGTAAGAAAAACAGTCCGGGAGAAGAAAAAGAATAAATCGGAATACAGAACAAAACCGGAGCGTTGAGTCCATATGCTCCGGTTTTTTGAGCGTATATTTGGTTTTAGAGAAATCCCTGCTTGACGGTAAGACCTGACTTTGGTTATATTGTAATCCGTAAGAGGAAAAGGAGAAAGAGATATGTATATCATTGTAGGCCTGGGAAATCCAACGAAGGAATATGAAAATACCAGACATAACATCGGTTTTGCCATCATAGATAAGCTTGCAGAAAGCTATTCCATTGATGTGCTGGAAAAAAAACACAAGGCATTGGTCGGTAAGGGGATGATTAATGGAACCAAAGTGATTCTGGCAAAGCCGCAGACCTATATGAATTTAAGCGGGGAGAGTGTGCGGGAGCTGGTAGATTATTATAAGATAGACGAAGAAGAGGAGCTGATTATCATCTATGATGACATTTCCCTGGATGTGGGACAGCTGCGTATACGTAAAAAGGGAAGTGCAGGAGGGCATAACGGAATGAAAAGTATTCTGGCCCATTTAGGGCATGATATTTTTCCCCGGATTAAAGTAGGAGTGGGAGACAAGCCTAAGGGATATGATCTGGCAGATTATGTATTGGGCCGCTTTTCCCAAGAAGAGCGAGGAATTATGGAAGAGGCTTCGATAGCGGCCGTAAATGCTGTTCGGGAAATAATTGCAGGAGAAATTGACAGAGCAATGAATACCTATAATAAAAAAGCAAAGCAGGTGGATTAAGTGGAAGGATTGATGCTGCCTTTACGGGAATTGGCTGAATACGACAGAATAAAAGAGCTTCTTGAGAAGGAAAAGGAGACGCTTTCCATAAGCGGCTGCGTGGATTCTCAGAAGCTTCATTTGATTGCCGGTTTGGGAGAAAAATTTAAAATAAAGCTGATTTTGACCGCCAGCGATTTACGGGCCAGGGAGATTGCCGAAGATTTTGGGTTCTATGATCGAAATGTCAGTGTATACCCGGGAAAGGATCTTATCTTTTATCAGGCGGATATTCAGGGAAAGCAGCTGGTGAGAGAACGAATTAAGACCTTGAAGAGAATTTCCCAGGGAAAGCCCCTGACGCTGATTACTACCTTCAGTACCCTGCTGTCTCCCATGATGCCTCTGGAACGTTTTCAGGAGTATACTCTCCATTTTGACAAACGAAGTGAAATTAATGAAGGAGAACTGGCAGCTAAGCTGGTAACCATGGGCTATGAAAAAGTGCATCAGGTGGAGATGCCGGGACAGTTTTCCATCCGGGGCGGAATTTTGGATATTTTTGATTTGACGGAGGAGAATCCCTATCGGATCGAGCTTTGGGGAGAAGAAGTGGAATCCCTAAGAAGCTTTGATGTTTTAAGTCAACGCTCCATTGAACAATTGGAATCCATAGTGGTTTATCCGGCCACTGAGCTGATTTTGACTGACGAAGAGTTAAAGAGCGGAATGGAGAGAATCAAACAGGAAGGAGAAAGGCAGAGCAGGAAGCTGAGGGAACAGTTTCTAACCGAGGAGGCTTATCGCCTGACCACCCATATTAAAGAGCTTTCCGAAGAGGTATTGGAATTTAAGAGTAACATCAATCTGGAAAGCTATATCCACTATTTTTTGCCTGAAACCCAGTCTTTTATGGAGCTGTTTACCGGTAAAAGCTGTATCGTTTTTCTGGATGAGCCTATTCGTATTGGAGAACATCTTTCAGGAGTTGAGCTGGAATTTCAAGAAAGCATGAGCCACCGCCTGGAGAAGGGATACGTACTCCCGGGGCAGACGCAAATCCTATGGGGAAGGGAAGAGGTATTTCGTAAAATGAAGCCCTTTCCCATAGCCCAAATCGGCTTTATGGAGGATAAGGGGACATTAGTAAAAACCCAGCATCATTATAATCTTACGGCTAAAAGTATTGCCCCTTATAATAACAGCTTTGAGCTTCTGATCAAGGATTTAAAGCGTTATAAAAAAGAAGGGTACAGGGTTATTCTGTTGTGTCCCTCCCGAACCAGGGCAAAACGGCTGGCAGCAGATATTCAGAGTGAAGGCTTAACGGCCTTTTATACAGAGGATCCCTTCCGACAGGTGCAGCCCTCAGAGGTTCAGATTTACCACGGCAGTATTAAGCGTGGATTTGAATATCCATTGATTAAATTTGTGGTGATTTCCGAAGGAGATATTTTTGGTAAGGAAAAGAAAAAAAAGAGAATAAAAAAGTATGAAGGAACAAAAATACGGGATTTTTCCCAGCTTCAGGTAGGAGATTATGTGGTTCATGAAAGTCATGGACTGGGTATCTACAGAGGAATTGAAAAGGTAGAAATTGAAAAGGTTGTCAAGGATTACATGAAGATTGAATACCGGGACGGAGGAAACCTGTATATTCTTGCCACAGGCCTGGATGTGATTCAAAAGTATGCCTCTGCAGATGCCAGAAAGCCCAAGCTGAACAAGCTGGGAAGCAAAGAGTGGGGAAATACCAAAACCAAGGTTAGAGGAGCAGTACAGGAGATTGCAAAGGATTTGGTAGAGCTTTATGCAAAGCGCCAGGAAAAGCAGGGCTTTTCCTTCAGCAGGGATACGGTTTGGCAGCAGGAGTTTGAGGAGCTTTTTCCTTATGAGGAAACAGAGGATCAGCTTACGGCTATTGAGGCCACCAAACGGGATATGGAAAGCAGCCGGATTATGGATCGTCTTATCTGCGGAGATGTAGGCTTTGGCAAGACGGAGATTGCCATCAGGGCGGCCTTTAAGGCGGTACAGGACGGTAAACAGGTTGTTTTTCTTGTGCCTACAACGATTCTTGCACAGCAGCACTATAATAACTTTATTCAGCGGATGAAGGATTTTCCAATCCGAATTGACCTGCTCTCCCGCTTCAGAAGTGCCGCCCAACAAAAAAAGACACTACAGGAGACCAAAAAGGGGTTGGTGGATATCGTCATCGGAACCCATCGAGTGCTTTCTAAGGATTTGGAATTTAAGGATTTGGGCCTGTTGATTGTGGATGAGGAGCAGCGCTTCGGTGTAGGGCACAAAGAAAAAATCAAGCAGATGAAGGAGGATGTGGATGTTCTTACTCTGTCTGCAACACCTATTCCCCGTACCCTTCATATGAGTCTGGTAGGAATAAGGGATATGAGCGTGCTGGAGGAAGCGCCGGGAGAACGACTGCCAATTCAGACCTATGTCTGTGAATATAATGAGGAAATGGTGAGAGAGGCCATTGTTCGGGAGCTGTCCCGGGGTGGTCAGGTTTACTATGTCTATAATCGGGTAAATACCATTGCTGATGTGGCAGCCTCCATTCAGAATCTTATACCGGAGGCCAATGTAGCCTTTGCCCACGGCCAGATGAAGGAACAGGAATTGGAAAAAATCATGTATGAATTTATTAACGGCAGCATTGATGTGCTGGTTTCTACCACCATTATTGAAACCGGTATGGATATTTCCAATGTGAATACCATGATTATTGATGATGCGGATCAAATGGGGCTTTCTCAGCTTTATCAGCTTCGGGGACGTGTGGGAAGAAGCAATCGGGTGGCTTATGCCTTTTTCATGTATAAACGGGATAAGATGCTGAAGGAAATTGCAGAAAAACGTCTTCAGACCATACGGGAATTTACGGAACTGGGAAGCGGCTTTAAGATCGCCATGCGGGATTTGGAAATTCGCGGTGCCGGAAATCTTTTAGGGAAAAAGCAGCATGGACATATGGAAGCGGTAGGCTACGATTTATACTGTAAAATGCTCAATGAAGCAGTAAAGAATTTAAAGGGGATATCCACTCTTATGGAGAACTTTAATACCCTGGTGGATCTGGATGTGGATGCCTTTATTCCTCCTTCCTACATTGTAAATGAGGTACAGAAGCTGGATATTTACAAGCGAATTGCTGCTATTGAGAATCAGGCGGAAAGTGAAGAAATGAGGGAAGAACTTCTGGATCGCTTCGGAACAGTGCCCAAAAGCGTGGAAAACCTACTACGCATTTCTTTGATTAGGGTAAAAGCCCATAAGATTTTTATTACGGAAATTAAGGGTAAGCAGGAAAAGATTGTGATTTATCTAAAGGAGGATGCTCCCATCAAGGTGGAAAACATCCCTCTGGTATTAGATCAATATCCCAGGAAAGCGGCATTTACGGCAAAAGGGATTCCCCATTTTACCTTCCGCTATAAAAAGCCGGGATTAGTGGAAAAGGCAGCAGAACAGCTTTTGGTTCTGACTGAGGAAATTCTGCAGAATATGGAAGATGTGCTGATATAAGGAACTACTCCCAGTTTTTACAGACATCTACCCAGCCCAGACTTTGTGAAGCCTGTTCCAGCTGGGGAATGGTCAGCTCAATGGCACTGTTGCTGCTTCCGCAGGCAGGAAATACGGTTTCAAAGCGTTTCAGGGATTCATCCAGATAGACCTTTACACCATCCTTGAGGACAAAGGGGCAGACACCGCCTACAGCGTGGCCGATTAGCTGAAGTGTCTGCTCAGGGGAAAGCATTTTGGCCTTACAGGAAAACTGAGCTTTGTATTTGCTGTTATCGATTTTGGCGTCCCCTGCGGCTACTACCAGAATCGGAGCCTCCCCCACTAAGAAGGACAGGCTCTTGGCAATCCGGCAGGGCTCACAGTTAAGAGCCTTGGCTGCCAGCTCCACGGTAGCACTGGAAACGTCAAATTCCCGAATCCGGTCCTCCAGATTTAAGCTGCGAAAATATTCTCTTACGATTTCAATAGACATAGATTCTCTCTCCTAAGCGTTTATTTGTTCAGATTCTCCCAGCTCCACTCCTCTTCCTCTTCACCAATAGGAGCTGCCTCGGCTGCGGGCGGTATTTCTTCAATAGGAGCTGCTTTAGCTGCGGGTGGTACTTCTTCAATAGGAGCTGCTTCAGCCGTGGACGGTACTTCCTCAAGGGGAGCTGCTTCAGCCGTGGACGGTACTTCCTCAAGGGGAGCTGCTTCAGTCGTGGATGGTACTTCCTCGGGCCATGGATTATACACAGACTGAAAGCCCTTAATATTATGGTAATAGTTGGCTGTTGCCACACTGATGTAAGGAATAATGTAAATATAGGCAATTCCCAGAGTGAGTATACCCAGGCAATACCAGAGGATAAAAGAAAGCTGGAATACGAAATAGTCCCATTTACGCCCCTTCATCATCTGCCGGCTCGCCTTAAAAACATCTATGGCCGAAAGCTGGGGCTGTTCTTCCATGATATAATAAATCATGGAAAAAGAAAGGTAGATATAAAGATAGATTACATATAAAAAAATCATCCAGATGGTAAACAGAGGAATGGCTTCAACGCTATTGGTAAGGATGATGACCCCTGCAGGGATGATGGACAAAGAGGTGTATATCAGGCTTGGAATGTACAAAAGCAAAAAGCACAGAAAGGACTGGCTAAACTGAGAAAAGCCTGCAAAGAGTGTAGATAGGCCAGGCTTATTTCCCCGTGAAATTTCCATGAAGACCTTGGTAAGCCCCAAAACAAGGGGAGAAGTAATAGCCAACAGGATCCAGATGGTAATTAAGTTAATTAAGGGGATTGAGGATAAGGAAAAATTAATAGCCAGATAAATAATTATACATAAAAAGCTTATTCCGATATTTCCTTTGATCTGCTCTCTGGATTGCTGTTTGATTTCTTGTCTGGTAAGCATGAAGCATTCTCCTTTCAGGGACATTATTCAGGACCGTTATTCTTAAAAAATATTCTATGAAATTGGATTGGTTTTGTCAATTAAAACAGAAAGTTGGTAACTTGGTCACAGAAGAAAAAGGTTCATTTTGTTATAGTCTAAACAATTCAAGGTAAACTGATTAATAAAGATAATCAAGGAGGAAAAATAATGTCGGTATTAACCATAACCAAGAATAATTTTGATGAAGAGGTAATCAACAGCAGTAAGCCTGTCCTTTTGGACTTCTGGGCTGACTGGTGCGGGCCCTGCAGAATGCTCTCTCCTACCATAGATCAGGTGGCAGAGGAGCTGACAGAGGTTAAGGTAGGTAAAATTAATGTGGATCAGGAGCCTGAGCTGGCAGCACGGTTTCAGGTCATGAGTATCCCTACTCTGGTAGTGATGAAGGAGGGGAAGGAGACCAACCGCTCGCTGGGAGCCATTCCGAAAAAAGCCGTATTGGATCTTTGTAAGTGATTCTCAATTGGAAAACAATAGCAGCTCAAAAATCTCCATAAACATACACTTGAAAAACGTATGTTTATGGAGATTTTTTTGTAAAAAAGTAAAAAAAAACAAAGGCCTGCGGCAGAAGAAAAGAAATTGACAATATAGGTAAAAATCTGGTATAGTAGTAAAACAAACTAATAATAGTAATGATTAGCGTTTTGAGTTATTAATTATTGCTATTTGCTACAGCGAAATTCTTCCGCAATTCATTTTTTGTGGACAGAATAGAGGATATTACGGTGAAAGGGGGAGTAGTCAAAGAGAAGGTGATATATATACTAAATGATAAAAGTCATAAAAATTGGAGGTAAAGTATGAAGAACAAAAAAGTACTTATCGCCATACCGGTGGTTCTGGTAGCAGCAATCATCGTGTATGCGGCAATCATGCTGAGTGGACGCGCGATTACCGCCGATAATCTTGATGATCAGTTTGTACAGGTTATTGAGAATAACGGCTGTCTTCAGTGTCATGCAGCAGATCCTAAGCCCTTCTGGTATCAGAAGATGCCCCTCGTATCCGGCCTTTTTGAAAAGGATATGACTAACGGCTATCGCTCTATCGATCTTGAATCTGTTGTTGAGCAGATTAAGAGCGGCGGCAGCGATATTACCGTGGCAGATGTGGCTAAGCTGGAACAGGCTACCTTAAACAATGCTATGCCTGTTATTCAGTATTCTGCCGTTCACTGGGGTTCCAATCTGAATACGCAGGAGCAGAAGATTATCTATGATTGGGTAGCAGGAAAGAGAATGGAATATGTTCAGGGTATTGCAGAGGAAATCGGATATACCTTTGATGATGCAACTCTTGCTTCAGCAATCAGTGAGCCTGTTCAGGTAGTTCCCGATGCATCTATGTATGACATTGATGCAGATAAGGCTGAGCTGGGTCTGGCATTATATCATGATACCAGATTATCCGCTGACCTTACGGTGTCCTGTGCAACCTGCCATCCTCTGAACAATGCAGGACAGGATGGTTCTCAGTTTGCAAAGGGTATTGCAAGCCAGGTTGGTGGAATCAATGCACCTACCGTATATAATGCAGTATTCAATATTCAGCAGTTCTGGAACGGACGTGCCCAGACCCTTGCAGATCAGGCAGCAGGACCTCCGTTGAATCCTGTTGAAATGGGCCATGAGAGCTTTGATGACATTGCAGCCTTGCTGAAAGCAGATGAAGAAATGGTAGCTGCTTTTGAAAAGGTATACGGAAACGAAGGTATCAATCAGGAAACCATTACCGGTGCGATTCAGGAGTTTGAGCGTCTGCTGACCACTCCTAACAGCCGTCTTGATCAGTACCTTTTAGGTGATGAAGCTGCATTAACAGAAGAAGAGATTCAGGGCTATGAGTTATTCAAGAAGAATTACTGTGCAACCTGCCACGTTGGTGCAAGTATGGGTGGACAGAGCTTTGAGAAGCTGGGTACAGTTGTAGATGCTGCTGTTTACTATGAAGAGAGAGGTACGGAAATCACCGGAGATGACCAGGGTCTTTTTGGCTTCACCGGAGTAGAAGATGATATGTACAAATTCAAGGTGCCCAACCTGCGTAATGTAGAGCTTACCGGGCCTTGGATGCATGATGGTACACATATGACATTAGAGGCAGCAGTTCGGACCATGTTCCGTTTCAATACTCCTACCCCTAATCCTTCCGATGATACCGTTAACAAGATTGTGGCATTCCTGAAGACTACTACAGGTGAGAACGAATACATGGATTACAAAAACGTTCCCAGCAATCAGTTAGGACAGTAAGTTAATCATACATAATTTAATCAGGTAGAATCTAAAGTCCCGCCCGGCGGTTTTGTCGGGCGGGAAATTGGAGCAAATAACAGATGAAAAACAACAAAATTTATCGATTCCTAACTTCCATCCGACTGGCGATTGCTTTACTGATCGCTATTGCGATTCTGTGTATCCTGTGTACCTTTATCCCCCAGAATCAATCAGAAACCGTTTATGTACAGAAATATGGGGAGTTTATGGCGGCGTTTATCCAGCGCTTGGGCTTTGATAATATATTAAACTCTTTCTGGATGTATATTGTGGGAATGATTTTTGCCATAAATCTTTCGCTTTGCACATGGAAGCGTTTCCAATGGGCGGGTGCAGTTTCAAGGACAAAGTTCAGAATTGATGCCTGGGGCTCACCTATACTTCATGTAGGGCTTTGTGTCATTTTGGTAGGAGCAGTGCTCAGTGTGAGTCTGGGACACCAGATTTATTATGAAATCCCTGTAGGAAAAACGGCAAATGTTTCCGGAAGATCCGGAACCTTTGAATTGACCGTTGATGATTTTGAGGTCGAATATTATGAGGATGAAGTTACCCCCAGGCAATACATCAGTGATATTACCTTAAAGGGAAAAGGCGGGGATTCAAAGTCAATGACTGTAGAGGTGAATGATCCGGGGAAATACGATGGGATCACGATTATTCAACAGTCCTATGGCTGGCAGACAACCATTACCTTAAGTTCCCAAACTGCCAGTAAGCAGGTTCAGGTAATGGATGATGAATGGATCACTCTTTTTAAAGATGGAGATGAGACGGTTTCCTTAGGCATTGCTTTTTACCCGGATTACGCCCAGGTTGATGGTATGGCCCAGCTGGTTAGCAACAGAGACAACAATCCCCATATTCTTTGGGTAGTCAGCAGGGGAGAGACGCCTGTTGCCTCTGACGTATTGGCTTTAGGTGAATCGGGTACGATTTTTGAAACTCTGGAAATCACTTTTGATGAATATGATTATTATACAGGACTGCAGATTAAATATGATCCGGGCATTCCTGTCATTTTCGGCGGTTTTTTTCTGGCCTGTACAGGGCTGGTAATACGATACGCCTTTGGAAAAAAAGCAGAGCAAAAAAAGGAGAATACATAACATGTTAACATTAACAGAAAATCTGGATTATCTGGCATTTCTGCTGACCATTATGGCAACTGCCTGTATAGCCTTATACCTTTGGCTGAAAATCAAATGGCTGCCCGTTGCAGGTACGGTACTTACTGCCTGTGCAACTGTAGTAATGCTGATTACTGTGATTATGAGAATGCAGAAAACCGGAAGTCTGCCGGTAAACAGTGTATATGAATTTATCCTGTTTTTCTGCCTGGTCATGCTGGCTTTCAGTCTGTTCTGGCTGTTAAAGGTAAAGGTATACGGATTGAGTGCTTTTACCTTGTTGGTTACCTTTATTCTGTTGGGAATAAGCTTTGGTCTGTCTGACAGTGCTACTCCTTTAATGCCTGCCCTGCAGAGTAACTGGAGGGTGGCTCATGTTTTCACGGCAATTATTTCCTATAGTGCTTTTGCCATTGCTTTCGGTTTGGGAATCTGCTATCTGTGTACCATTCCTGCCAAAGCACCTGAAGGCGGGTTGCCGCAGGAGAAGATTGAACGTGGAGAATTTTTGGAAAAATTGATGTATAACTCAGTGGTAGTGGGATTCGTATTCCTCACCCTGTTAATCGTTACCGGTTCTATTTGGGCTGAGGATGCATGGGGCTCCTGGTGGAGCTGGGATCCGAAGGAGACCTGGGCACTGATAACCTGGATTATTTACGCGGTATATCTTCATTTACATCCGAAGAAGGAATGGAGAGGGCGTAAAGGTTGCTTTTTATCTGTTATTGGCTTTGCTTGTGTATTATTCACCCTGCTTGGTGTATCATTCTTCATGGGTGGATTACACAGCTATGGAGTATAATTTTTGTAAAATTTTCTACTTTTCTATGAAATCTTGCTGAGAAAGTATATTTATTGATTGAAGAAGAAAAAGTGGTAAAATGGTATTTATAATGTATAAGGAGGATTTAAGTCAATGAGTAGTGAAGAAAGATTTGACGTCATCGTCGTGGGTGCCGGTCTGGCAGGTAATACTGCGGCTTATCTCATGGCTCAGGCCGGTCTGGAGGTACTGGTAATTGAGCGTGCCGAGACTATCGGTGGTAAGAACGTAACTGGTGGTAGAATGTACAGCCACAGCCTGGAGAAGATTTTTCCGGATTTTGCTAAGGAAGCGCCTGTGGAGCGTAAAATTACCAAAGAAAGAATTTCTTTCCTGACGGGAGACAGTTCTACTACAGTTGAATATGCAGCTGATAAGCTGGGAGAACAGGGAAAGGCTACATATTCTATTTGCCGAGGACACTTTGATCCCTGGTTGGCAGGTAAGGCTGAAGAAGCCGGTGCGATGTATGTTACCGGTATTCGCGTAGATGAAGTTTTGGTTAAGGATGGCAAGGTCTGCGGTGTTATTGCCGGTGGCGAAGAAATGGAAGCAGATGTAGTTCTTCTTGCTGATGGTGTTAACTCCCTCTTGGCACAGCAGCTGGGGATGAAAAAAGAGTTGGATCCTCATCAGGTTGCCGTTGGTGTTAAAGAGATCATTAAACTAGGTGAAGAAAAAATTAATGACCGCTTTGGTGCAGCTTCCAATGAAGAAGGTACGGCATGGCTGTTTGCCGGTGATGTCTGCGGAGGCAACGTAGGCGGTGGATTTATTTATACAAATAAGGACAGCCTTTCGGTAGGTATTGTAACAACGATTTCGGATATCGGACGTATAGATTTAGCACCTCGTGATATGCTGGAACGGTTGAAAGCACATCCTACTGTTGCACCCTTGATTAAAGGCGGAGAGACCATTGAATATGCGGCTCATCTGGTTACAGAGGGTGGATATGATATGATCCCTACACTATATAGAGATAATGTGTTGGTTGCCGGAGATGCAGCAGCATTGGTTATGAACCTGGGATTCACCATCCGTGGTATGGATTTGGTTATTGAATCCGGTCGTCTTGCAGCAGAAACGATTATTGCTGCGAAACAGAAGGGTGACTATAGTGCAGCTACCTTATCACAGTATAAAACGGCATTGGATAACAGCTTTGTAATGAAGGATATGAAGCACTTTAGCAAGATGCCGAAGTTTATTGAGAATCATCGTATTCATGGACAGTATCCTGCGATGATCGATGAAATCATGTCTGAGCTTTTCATTATGTATGGTCAAGAGCCTGTGAAATTTAAGAAGAAGGCAATGAAGGCAGTAAAGAAGGTTGGAATGATGAACCTGTTAAAAGATGGAATGAATGGAATGGGGGCGATGTAATATGGCAATGTCAATTGATGATAAGTTAGGTTTAAACCGTTTCCATGCGGATAAAAGCTATCCTCATATCACGGTTAATCAGAATTTTACAGATGTAAAGGAAATTGAACGAGTTGTAATGGCCTGTCCGGCAAAGCTTTACAGCTATAATGATGGCAAAATCGGATTTAACCATGAAGGATGTCTGGAGTGTGGAACCTGTCGTGTGCTTAGCGGCGGCAAGGTGGTTGAGAGCTGGAACCATCCTCAAGGAGGAATGGGAGTAGAATTCCGCCACGGTTAAAATCAGCTGAAGAAGATATAAAAATTAATCAGGGAGGGGTAATTGCCCCTCCTATGATGTTAGCTGCTTATATAATTTTTCTTTACTAAACGAAAATCTGGATATAAATCAGGAGATAATACTATGTTTTTTAATGCCCTTCCCGGATTAAAGGAGGAATTAAAGCATGTTTCAGATGAAATGGAGAGATTAATTCCTTCTGCATGGAATCAGGGAGCAGTTGGTGAAATTATCGAGTCTGTACTGGCAGGAAGGGGAAAAGGATATCGTCCCAGTCTTCTTTTGTTGATGGGAAGAATGGGGCCTGAATATCCCCGCTGTAGTACAAGACTTTATCGTCTTGGTGCGTTGATTGAATTTGTCCATATGGCATCTTTGATACATGATGATATTATTGATGATTCTCTTTTGAGACGGGGTAATCCTACAATTCAGGCACGTTTCGGGAAGGAAACAGCAGTATTTACCGGTGATTTGATCCTGGGCCAGGTGATGTCTGTTTTGTTAAAGGATAACTTAAGGGAAGCCGGAGTTTTAATTGCCGGGACGATACAGGACATGTGTAGGGGAGAGATAACACAGGCTGACTGTCGCTATAAAGCTGATGTTACCAGGGATGAATATTATGAAAATATCTATGGTAAGACTGCCTCCATGTTTGTCACTGCCTGCAAAATCGGAGGTATGGAAAGTGGCTGCTGTACAGAAACGGTTCATATCATGGGAGAAATAGGACTGCATCTGGGTTATCTCTTTCAGATTCGCGACGATTTACTTGATTTTCTTCCGAAAAATGAAGAGGATGGAAAGCCTGTGCGTATGGATTTCAGAGAAGGGATACTAACCCTTCCCGTAGTTTTTTGCTTATCCAATCAAGAGTACAGGGCAGAGCTTGAGCAGTTAATTGGTTTAGCTAAGCTTGGAAATATTGGAAATAAAGAGCTTGATCGCTTGGATGAAATTATTATTGAGGCAGGTGGATTTAAGGCTGCCATTGAGACAGCTGAGGGGCATAGGAAGAGAATTGAGGAGCTGCTGGATACTCTTCCTTCCGTGAAAGTAGCAAAAAGTCTGGGGCATCTGATTTCCTTACTTTCTTTGCCTGAAATACAGACAGGTTAAAATTATTTTAGGGGAGAGAAGAATTAATGAATTGGTATGGTATAGTTATTGGGGTATGTTCTTTTCTGATTATTGGAATTTTCCACCCAATTGTTATAAAATGTGAATATTATTTTTCAAAAGGAATATGGCCCCTCTTTATGGTAGGCGGAATCATTTCTTTTGTCATATCACTGATAGTGGATAATTTTCTGGCTTCAGCCCTGTTGGGTTCTCTGGGATGTTCTTTCTTCTGGAGTATAGGAGAGCTGAAGGAACAGGAAGAACGTGTGGAAAAGGGATGGTTTCCTCGCAATCCTAAGAGAACCTATTCTTTTGATCAAAAAGAAGAAGAAAAGAAATAAATGTAATAAAAAAGACCTCGGATCTTGCACCGAGGTCTTTTGTTGGATGTAATTATTTAACTCCCATCCATCCGGAGATAACCATCTTCTGAACTTCACTGGTTCCTTCATAAATTTCGGTGATTTTAGCATCACGCATAAATCTTTCAAAAGGATATTCACGAGTAAATCCATAACCACCAACTAACTGAAGACAACGACGGGTAACATCGCTGGCTACTTCGGAGGCTTTTAATTTACCCATAGCAGCTAAGTGGCTGTAAGGCTCATGATCCTGCTTAGCCTGAGCTGCACGATAGATTAACAGACGAGCTGCATCAACTTCGGTCTGCATAGCAGCTAACTCAAACTGAGTATTCTGGAACTGGCTGATACGTTTGCCGAACTGTGTACGCTCTTTAACGTACTTAACACATTCATCAATAGCACCCTGAGCGATACCAAGAGCCTGAGCACCAATACCGATACGTCCGCCATCAAGAGTAGTCATAGCAACTTTGAAGCCCTTGTTTAATTCACCAAGCAAATTCTCCTTGGGAACAATACAATCTTCCATAACTAATTCACAGGTAGATGAACCACGGATACCCATCTTCTTCTCGTGTGCTCCAACACTGAAGCCAGGGAAATCTCTCTCAACAATGAATGCAGAGATACCTTTGGTTCCTAAGGACTTGTCAGTCATTGCAAAAATAACAAATACATTAGCATAGCCTGCATTGGTAATGAAGATCTTAGAACCGTTTAATACCCAATGATCCCCTTTGTCTACAGCAACTGTCTTCTGTCCAGCAGCGTCAGTACCTGCACCGGGCTCGGTAAGACCAAAAGATCCCAACCATTCACCACTTGCTAATTTGGTGAGATATTTCTTTTTCTGTTCTTCTGTACCATATTCAGCAATAGGCCAAGTACAAAGAGAAGAGTGAGCAGATACAAGTACGGAAGTAGTAGCACAGTATTTAGCTAATTCTTCACAAACCGCAATGTAGGTAAGATAAGACATACCTGCTCCATTGTACTCTTCAGGATAGATAATCCCCATCATCCCCATATCGGCAAGAGAGTGCCAGGTTTCCTCAGGAAAACGTTCATTTTCATCAACTTCTGCAGCGATAGGAGCTACTTCGTTGATGGCAAAGTCTTTGAGCATGTCAATTACAGACTGCTCGTCTTCATTGAATTTGAAATTCATACCTTTCTCCTTTTCTTTGTAAATTATTTTATTTGCTATCTCCCGACTGTAAAACCAATCGGGAGATAATACCATAAGAAATTAAACCGATTAGCCGCGAGCTTTCTTAATCTCTTCCAATAATACGGGAAGTACATCAAAGAGGTTGCCAACAACACCATAGTCTGCTCTGTCAAAAATAGGAGCTTCGGGGTCTTTGTTTACGGCAACGACACAATCAGCACCGCTAATACCGGCAAGATGCTGAATGGCACCGGAGATACCGCAAGCTATGTATAATTTAGGAGCAACAGTCTTACCGGTCTGCCCAACCTGATGTGCATGAGGAATCCATCCTGCATCAACAGCCGCACGGGAAGCACCTACAGTAGCACCCAGCTCTTTTGCAAGAGCACGTATGGTCTCAAAGCCTTCTGCGCTTCCTACACCACGTCCGCCGGAAACGATAATCTCTGCACCTTCAAGGTCAACCTTCTCAGCGCCCATTTCATTGATGATTTCAAGAACCTGGGTACGAATCTGATCAGCAGATACATGAATGTCTTCGCGAATTACTTCTGCGTTACCGCCAACAGGATTCTTCTTGAATACACCGGGGCGAATAGTACCGATTTCGGGACGGTGGTCAGGACAGATAATGGTAGCCATCAGATTACCGCCAAATGCAGGACGAGTCCAAAGGATAATATCCTTTTCCTCACTGTAATCCAAAGAGGTACAGTCTGCAGTCAAACCGGTATTTAAACGGCAGCTTACACGGGGTCCAAGATCACGACCGTTATTGGTAGAACCAATCATCATACTCTTAGGACCATATTTCTCAACTAATGCAACTAAAGCATTACTATAAGCATCAGTAGTATATTTAGCATATTCTTCGCCTTCTACAACGATTACCTGATCAGCGCCATGCTCGGATGCAGCATCAATGGCAGAAGCCACATTATTACCGATAATGACAGCTACAAGCTTTCCACCTTGCTTTCCGGCCAGCGTTTTACCGGGGTTAAGCAATTCAAGGCCCACATTTTTCGCGGAGCCATCTTCATTAGTCTCAATAAATACCCAAAGGTCTTTGGTCTTTGCTTCCATTGTTATTCCTCCCTTTCCTTACATGATACCTGCAGCATTGAGCATGGAAAACAGCTTCTTGGCAGAATCTTCAGCAGTTTCTTCTTCAATCTTCACACCGCCGCTTTTCTTGGGAGGTACAAAGCTCTTGAATACCTTAGTGGGAGAACCGTTAAGGCCCGCACGGGTAAGGTCAATAGAAGGAAGCTCAGCTTCGCTGAACACAGGAATCTCAGCACGATTGGCTGCTAACTTACGCTTAATACTGGGATAGCGGGGCTCGTAGCCGGGCTGGGTAAAGGTAACCAGACAAGGTAATTTAATTCCAACAACTTCAAATCCATCGTCAGTCATTTTCTTAACCTTTAATCCGTCACCATCAACTTCGGTCTCAACACCGTTGGTAACCTGAGGCAAACCAAGATGCTCTGCAATTTCAGGACCTACCTGAGCGGTATCACCATCGATAGCCTGTTTTCCACAGAAGATAGCATCAAACTTACCTTCAGCCTCTTCAACCTTAGCAATAGCCTGGCTGATGATATAGCTGGTCGCAAGAGTGTCAGAACCGCCAAAAGGACGGCCGGAAACCAAATAAGCCTTATCAGCAGCAATTGCCAGACATTCCTTAAGAGCATTTACTGCCTGGGCAGGTCCCATGGAAAGAACCACGATCTTAGTATCGGGATCCTTATCCTTAATACGGGCAGCAGCTTCAAGCGCGTAGCCGTCATAAGGATTTACGATACTGGGAACACCGTCACGGATAAGGGTGTTTTTTACCGGATCAATCTTAATTTCAGTAGTATCCGGTACTTGTTTGACACAGACGAGAATATTCATATTGTTTTCCTCCTCTAATATAATTTTTTGCTTGATATCTCGCTATTGACTTTGAATTGCGTCTGTGTCCAATTTTACCATTTATTTGTAGAAAAGGCAAGATAAAATGAAGAAAATAATAATAAAAATAGTAATTAATCCTAAAATAAATAGTATTCGATACCTAAGCGGCATTAATACTGTTGTGTATAATTACTCTATTTTTCCACATACTAACTCCACAAGAAAGATATAGAAAAAGCAACATTACCAATAGAGAATAGTGGAGGAAAAGAAAAGATGCGAGCAACAGGAATTGTGAGAAGAATAGATGATCTGGGAAGGGTGGTTATTCCTAAGGAAATCAGAAGGACAATGCGTATACGGGAGTCAGAGTCTTTAGAAATATATACCGGAAAAGAGGGAGAGATTATTCTGAAAAAATATTCACCCATCAATGAGCTTGCGGATTTTTCCAAGCAATATGCGGAAAGCTTAAGTCAGGTTTCCGGGAGAATTACTCTGGTGGCAGACAGAGACCAGTTCATTGCGGCAGCGGGAGGAAGTAAAGGAATCTTGGGAAAATCAATCAGTAAAGAGCTGGAGGATAAAATGGAAAAGCGGGAATGCTTTACGGCCGCCAAGGGGGACAGAGGATTCATTGCGATTTCGGAAAGCGGCTCAGAGGAATACGCTTATCAGGCAATCTGCCCTATCTTAAGTGAAGGAGATGTAATAGGGGCTGTAGTTTTGTTGGAGCAGGAAGTAAAAAAGAAGATGAATGAAAGTGATTTGAAGCTGATTCAGGCTGCCGCAGGATTTTTGGGAAAACAGATGGAGCAATAAGAAAGAAGCCGATGCAGACAGACTGTATCGGCTTTTTATGAGTTCTATAAAAGTACATATTGAAAAATACAAATAAAGTGACATACACTGCCGGCAAGTACAAAAAAATGGAAGCAGGAGTGCATATAACGGTGCTTTTTTCCGAGAGCATAAAGGACGGCGCCAAGAGTATAGGAGATTCCGCCTATCAACAGCCATAAAATACCGGTCATGGGAACGGCTTTCATGGTGGGCTTAATGGCCAGAACCACACACCAGCCCATACCGATGTAGCAGGTCATGGAAAATTTTGCAAATTTTTTTAAATCAATTGCTGTTAAAACGATGGCTACGATGGCACAGCCCCATACCAGGCCCAGAATCGTCCAGGCCCAGGCCGGTGAAATGGGCCGTACTGCACACAGCATAACGGGAGTATAGCTTCCACCGATTAAGATATAAATGGTACAGTGGTCAATCACCTGCATGACCTTTTTGGCCGTACCTGTGGGGAGACCATGATAGACACTGGACATAGTATAAAGAAGAATCAGGGAGGTGCCGTATATGACACTGCTGATGATGGCCCAAACATCCTTCCCGGATATGGAAACAGCCAGACACATAATTAGGGCGGCTGCACCAAAGGCAGCCCCTGCAATATGAGACCATGTATTTAACAGCTCCTCTCCTTTTGTATAATCCGGCAGTACCCGGTCGCATAATTTCGTTCTTGTCATTGCTTGTCACACCTTCCTGTTGCTTTTCTGATGGAAAAAGTATATCCATTGGATAAAAAACCTACTACCTACTTTAAAAATCTACTACTCTCCTGACAGTAGAGAAGGCCGAAAAATCAAGGCGGGAAGAAGGGGATTGAATAATTTAGATAATACGTGTATACTATATAGGCATCACAGAAAATGAAGAAGCATTTCAGAAAGGAGGCCAATATGGACAGTTGTGATTATGGCGGTCGAAGTATCATGTGCGATGGCAAATATGTATTCTGCAGGCCGACGATTGTTCAGGCCCTTTTTTGCTGACCTCTGTCATTAAATCAGATTTTCATTATTTACCATCGTATGCAGACCTGAATATTGCAGCCGTTGTTGTATGTTAGGGAAGGCATAGGATGGATTTTTTATGCCTTTTTCACCCATGCTTAAGAGGAAAGCAATGATGAAAGGAAGGTATCGGGAAATGGATTTAATGAAAATGAACTATGTAGAAGAGATTGTAAAGCTGATCCAGCAGACAGAGGCGGATAAGCTGCGGGGGCTTCTGGAGCATTATCATGAAAATGATCTTGCTGATTCCCTGGAGTATCTAACGCCGGAAGACAGGCTAAAGCTGTATGAAGCACTGGACAATGAACGAATAGGAGAAATTTTTGCCTATTTGGAGGATGCTTCTTCCTATTTTAAAGAAATGGAGCTGGAGAAAGCTGCACACATTATTGAGGAAATGGATTCGGATGATGCCGTTGACGTTCTGGAATCCATGGACAGGAAGACAGGACAGCAGCTGGTCAGCCTCATGGATACGGAAAGCTCGAAGGATATTAAGCTGATTCAGTCCTATGATGAGAATGAGATTGGAAGTAAAATGACCACCAATTTCATTATGATTAAGAAGGGACTGAGCGTTAAGCAGGCAATGCGGAAGCTGATTGCCCAGGCAGAGGAAAATGATAATATCTATACGGTGTACGTCTGTAATGAAGATTCCACCTTCTATGGAGCGATGGATTTAAAAGATTTAATTACAGCCAGAGAGCATACCGATTTGGAACAGTTTATCAGCCAGGCCTATCCCTATGTCTATGACCATGAGCGGGTTTCCGATTGTCTGGAAAAAATCAAAGACTATGCCGAGGATTCCATTCCGGTATTGGATAAAGGGAAGCATATTTTGGGAGTAATTACCGCTCAGGACATTATTGAAGTTGTAGATGATGAATTGGGAGATGACTATGCGAAGCTGGCCGGTTTGACTTCGGAGGAGGATTTAAAGGAATCTCTTCCGGAAAGTATGAAAAAGAGACTTCCCTGGCTGATTGCCCTGCTTGGACTTGGGATTTTCGTTTCCTCCGTTGTGGGGATGTTTGAGGCGGTAGTAGCTCAAATTGCCATTATTGTATGCTTCCAGTCTCTGATTCTGGATATGGCAGGAAATGTGGGAACCCAGTCTCTGGCGGTGACCATTCGTGTATTGATGGACGAACAGCTGAAAACCTCTCAGAAGCTGAATCTGGTGTTTAAAGAAATGAGAGTGGGGTTTTGCAATGGCTTCCTGCTGGGAACTCTTTCTTTTCTGCTTATTGGTCTTTATATCTGGAAGATTAAAAAATATGCCCTTGCCTTTTCCTTTGCCGTATCCGGCTGTGTGGGTATTTCTCTTTTAGGTGCCATGGTGATTTCCAGCTTTGTGGGGACAGTAATACCCATGTTTTTCCACAAATTAAAAATTGACCCGGCGGTTGCCTCCGGCCCCCTGATTACCACCATAAACGATCTGGTTGCCGTAATCTCCTATTACGGACTGGCTTGGATTCTGTTAATCCATCAACTGAAAATATAATATGACAGACAGGGGAAGGAATGATATAATGACTACAGAATTAAAAGGAATGAGATAAAATCTTATGGAGCAAGTATGCAGGAGCTAAAGTTTATTATTGCAAGGAATATACAGTCTTTACGTCAGGAAAAGGGAATGACTCAGGCGGAGCTGGCAGAACGGCTAAATTACTCGGACAAGTCAGTATCCAAATGGGAAAGGGGAGAGTCACTTCCGGATATTACGGTATTAAAAGGAATTGCAGATTTGTTTGAGGTAACACTGGATTATCTGGTGGAAGAAGAACATCGGGATAAGGCTTACCTGTCAAAAAATGCGTTGGATAAAAAGAAGAAGAGAAACTATTATATCATTACAGCCACCAGTATTTTTCTGGTGGCTATTTTCGCTACTTTACTGTATATCATTCTGGCTAAGATCTTTCCCCATACGGACTATCCCTGGCTGTGTTATGCCTATGCAGTGCCCATAGCTATGATTGTATGGCTGGTATTTAATTCCATATGGTTCAATCCTCATGGAAATTTTATCATTGTATCCCTGATGGTCTGGTCCTTATTGGGGGCCCTGTATCTGACCTTTTCCATGCAGGGTTTTAAAATCTGGCCTATTTTTCTTCTGGGAATCCCTATTCAAATTATTATCTGGATGTGGTCAAATTTGCGAAAGCCGAATCTGCAAGCTGCGAAAGAAAAAATGGGGACATGACTTTTTTTTACATCCAGACGTCTTTTTTTTACATTTGGTGTCCAAAACCCAAAAAAATTGTTATAATCTGTTCACAATCTGTTCAAGGTACAGTGCGTTTTGAAAACGCTTTATATAGATTTTTACAAAGGTTGAAAGGAGAAAGAAGCACAATGAGAAGAACAAGTAAGCGATTACTGGCTCTGATTTTGGCCCTTGCCATACTGGCAGGAACCGGAAG
>JBJFFP010000081.1:0-25466 GCA_051891855.1 Lachnospiraceae bacterium
ACCCGCTTCATAACTTCGTTATGCTTTGCTTCGCAAATTAAAATGTGCTTCGCACATTTTAAGCGGGTGATGGGAATCGAACCCACGTATCTAGCTTGGAAGGCTAGTGTTCTACCATTGAACTACACCCGCATGTAATGATGAATAGATGCCCAGAACCGGAATCGAACCAGTGACACGAGGATTTTCAGTCCTCTGCTCTACCAACTGAGCTATCTGGGCATATCTGCTATGCCGCAAACTCACAACACAGCAGATTTTATAACATATTCCCTTACTTGTCAATACCTCTTTAAGATTTTTCTCTTCTTTTCTTCTTCTCCCGTTTATTCTTGTACATCATCTGATCTGCAACATTGATCAATTTATCCAAAGTGGTATTGGTACCGGCTTCCCCGATGGCATAACCCACACTGAAGCTTAATTGGTACGGCTTTTTCCCTTTGGCATTAAAGTCTGCAATCTCCTTATTCATACGCTCAATAATCTTTTGAACCGTACTTACATCCTCGCACTGTCCGATAATAACAAATTCGTCACCACCCAGACGAACTACAAAATCACGCTTACGCTTACAATGATCTCGTAAAAGCTTAGCTGCCGAGATCAAAGCATCATCTCCTGTCAAATGGCCGTAAGTATCATTAATCGCCTTAAAATAATCCAAATCCAGTAAGATTAAAAAAGCACTATTTCCCTTTTTCAGATTACGAATTTGATTATTGATAAAGGTTTCCAAATGGCCTCTATTATACAGGCCCGTAAGATGATCCCTGGACATTTGCCCATTTTGAATAGCAATATAATTAATTAAAATAGTTAACGTCGTGCAGGGGAATATCCATGCAGTTCCGGGCAAAGCTCCCTGAATCAGGTATCCCAGACAAGGCAGGATAGGCAGAAGAAACAATCTGCCAAACAGCTCCTTTTCCGATTTACTGTTAAGTCGGTTCTTCTTTGCCCAATTCAGCACCATACTCATAGCATATATGGCATAGGCAAAGGATAAAACTGCGGGAACCCACCAGATGGAACCCCTATGATAGTAGTTATTTTCATCAATAATGTAAAACCATCCTGTATAAAGGCTGGATGCTGACATAAGCAGATTAATCGCGGTAAATATTGAATAATAAGGCAGCCTTTTTTTAAAACGATCCTTATCCGGATACAGTTCAAAATCAATGTACAGCATAAACAGATAGCTTACCAGAGAATGACTCATATAATAGAGACACAGGCTGGTATACATCAATATTCGGCTTCCTGCTCCCTGTATTCCATTACAGCAGATAGCAGCTATATCAAAAGACATAGCCACGATATTAACGATCATAAGATAACGGAATACTCCCTGTCCAATTAACATAGGTCCTCTTTCGTGGCGACTGTCATTCCAGAGTAAAATTACCAGTACGGAAATACAGAATAAGATTAATTCACTATATATTAACTTATCCATCTCTTCACCCCCGCTTCTCTTTGCTTTTTCTGCCTACCGCTCTGTGTGCCGGGCTCTGTGAGCCAGACTGCCTTTTCCCTGGTAGTTTAACAAAAAACGACATCATAGATAGGTCTCTACAATGTCGTTTTATAACGATTACCTTTTAAATTCTGCAACTGGCTGTCTTGTAAAAGACCCTATAGCTTTGCGTCACAGGGTCACCCCTGCTTTGCCCTTTATTAAGTTAATTCTATTACACTACTTTGTTAATCATTTGACAAGGTACTTGATTAAACATTTCTACGGAAATCTTCTCTTCCTGTTTACCCGCAGACTATCCCAGCTCACTGCTTCTGTCAACATAAAAGGTATGTAACATCTTTTCTGCCAACTCGCTTAACGGCTCCTTATAGAATTCCTCATAAAGTGCCTTGATTTCCTGATTTTCATGGCTCTTACGATTTGCCAGAACGGTATCACGCTTATAGAGGTTCTCAATACGTTTTTCCCGAAGAGCGTCTCCCTTAAACTCTTTGTCCTTTGGCTGTCCGCCACCGCCGATACAGCCTCCGGGACAGGTCATTACTTCAATAAAGTGATAGTCTTTCTCACCCTTTTTCAGCTTCTCGATTACTTTTCTGGCATTTCCCGTACCATAAACAACGGCAACATTAACCGGTATATCACCAACAGTCAGACTGGCCTCTTTTACTCCATCCAGACCTCTTACCGGCTGTAGATCAAATAATAAATCGGGAGCCTCTTCTTTGGTGATAAATTCATAAGCAGTACGAACAGCAGCCTCCATAACACCGCCTGTATTACCAAAAATCACACCTGCTCCGGAAGCTTCTCCCATAAAGGAATCATAAGGTTCATCTGCCAGCGATGCAAAGTCAATCCCTTTCATTCTTGCCCACATACCTAACTCACGGGTAGTAATACACTGATCCATATCCCGCATACCTTCGATACCAAGATATTCTCCGGCAGCCTTCATCTCATCTCTGCGAATCTCATATTTCTTAGCCGTACAGGGAGTAAGACAAACATTGACAATACTCTTCGGATCAATTCCCATTTTTTTGGCAAAATAGGTTTTAATGGTAGGACCCTGCATACCAATGGGACTCTTTGCCGTAGAAATATTTTCCCTAAGCTCGGGGTAATATATTTCCACGAATTTTACCCAGGCAGGACAGCAGCTGGTGAACTGCGGCAGTGGCTTATTCTTCTTAGTGATTCGTTCAATCAATTCACTGGCTTCTTCCACAATAGTCAAATCTGCTCCGAAAGCCGTATCCAGTACATAGTCCACACCCAGCTTCTTTAATAATGCAACCATCTTACCTTCAACAAAGCTTCCGTCCGGCATGCCAAATTCTTCACCCAATCCTACACGAACCGAGGGGGAGGTACTGACAATGACCACCTTTGTCGGATCCTCAATCGCCTGAATAACCTGTCCAAATTCGTACTGTTCCGTAATAGAGCCTACGGGGCAGACATTTGCACACTGTCCACAGTTGATACAGACAGCCGTATCATTAGTTTTTTCCAAATCATAGTGTCCCAAAACAGTAATATAGTCTGCACAAATATTTTTACATTGTCCACACTTAATGCACTTTTCTTCCCAACGCTGAATGGATACGTTATCCTTTTCTATGGGTACTCTGATTTCCGGTGATAAATGTTTGCTCATTGTCCTGTCCTCCTTAGTTTTTTTATCCTTTTCCTATAACCTAAATGAGAATGATTCTCATTATTATTATAATATCATTCTTTTTTTTCTCTGTCAATAAACAACCCGCCTATATCTTCTACACTTTAAACGTCTGATACAGGCGTTGGATAGCCTCCGGAATTATCTCTTCATTTAGTGAAGAGTAATTGATGACAAATATATGTTCCACTTCTGCGGGTGCATGCATATAATACTGAGATAAGGAAGATATTTTGATTCCATTCTGCTCTGCCTTCCGGCAAAACGTTTCATCTGAAAGCGATGTATTTATTTTCATTAAAAAATGTAAGCCTGCATCTTCTTCAGAGATAGAAACATGAGAGGCCAGAGGACTATTTTGTATATATGACAGCAGATAATCCCGTTTATTATGATAATAATTGCGCAATCGGTTCAGATGCTTTTCAAAATATCCTCTTTCAATAAAGTGTGCCAGGGTATACTGTTCAAAATTAGAAACTGTACAGGAATAAAAGGAGAGCTTAGCATAAAATTCGTTAATCAGATGCTTAGGCAGAACCATATAGCTGATACGCACGGTAGAGGCCAGGGTTTTGGTAAAGGTATTGATATAGATTACCTTTTCCTGAACATCTATACTCTGCAGGGTAGGAATCGGCCGTCCGGTCAGCCGAAACTCACTATCATAATCATCTTCAATAATATATCTGGAATCGGATTTAGCCGCCCATCCCAAAAGCTCATACCTTCTGCTGATGGGCATAACGATTCCTGTGGGAAAATGGTGGGCTGGGGACAGGTGAACCACATCCACCTCATGATTTTCCAATTCTGATATTCTAATCCCGGAATCATCCATGGGAATGTGCTCACAGGAAACACAATGACTATTGTATATTTTAGCGATCTTACCATAGCCCGGGTCTTCTACCCCATATTTTTTCCCCATTCCCAGAAGCTGTATGATGAGCCCATATAAATATTCTGTACCGGCACCAATGATAATCTGCTGGGGAGAAACCTGCAGACCGTGAAATTCACCTAAATGCAGGGCAATCGCCCGCCGCAAAGGCAGTATTCCTCCACAGGGCGGGTTAGTCATCAGATCAATCTGGTTATCACTTAGCAGCTCACGAATCAGTTTGGACCATATGGAAAATGGAAAATTTTCCGAACAGGTCTGATTACTGGTAAAATCTGCAAGATAAGCAGACTTTCCTGACGTCAGCTGAATATTCTCCATGGATAAGGAAGGGGTAACAGAATGAATCGTGGATTGAATATCCGTAACGTAATATCCTTTTTTGCTGACTGCATAGATATACCCTTCTGCAATTAACTGTGCATAGGCATTTTCTACTGTAATAGTACTTATACCCAGATTTTTTGCAAAACTGCGTTTTGATGGAAGCTTCGTTCCTGCAGGTAAATTCCCTTGTAAAATGTCATTTTTAATACATTTATACAAATGCTCATAGAGTGAATCTGACCCTAAATCAGCAAAAGAATACGTCAACATGTCTGCCCTTTTCCCCAATCTGACTATTTTGAATATATTTAAAATGATTATTTTTTTATGTTCAGATTTTATTATAATGAAAAAATATAAAAATGTAAATCAGAAGAATAGAAGCAGAAACGGCCATATATTCTTCTCAGCACAACTTTGCTGCAGGAGGTGTTGCTACTCCCGCAGATGCAGCATTAATGATGCAGTTAGGTGCAGAAGGTGTATTTGTAGGCTCCGGTATCTTTAAATCCGGAAATCCTGAAAAACGGGCAAACGCTATTGTAAAGGCGGTAACCAATTATACCGATGCCGCTTTAATTGCTTCACTTTCTGAAGACCTGGGAGAAGCAATGGTGGGAAGCTTTTATACCCGCGGAGAGGTAAAGGGAATCGGCATGGTTCCCATGACCTTCATTCGTGCACCATATATCAGTAGCGTGGAAAAGGGTGTAGAGGTATTATCAAAGGTAGATAGACATGTTGTTGCTGTAAGATATCAGAATCAGCTTGCCTTCTCCTTCCATCCTGAACTGGACGAGGATTTGCGTATTCATCAATTCTTTCTTGATCTGATTGGTTAATGGATGGAGAAGGATTCGAACCTTCGAAGGCGTTGCCAACAGATTTACAGTCTGCCCCCTTTGGCCACTCGGGAATCCATCCGTATTCCGGGTTTCACCAGAAACCCGGCAAGGATAATTAAAACACAGTCTTACTGAAAATGCAAGAAATTTTTTGTCGGTTTGGCTCTATATTTCAAAATAATTGCAGAGGTTTTGGGAAGGGTAATTTCTATTCTTCCCGCAATCACAAAATACTCCTCTTCCCCATCATCATACCCGGTTTCTGTGGTAAGCATCAGCCTTTCCATGATACTCTCCATAGGCACACCCAGATGCCATACTGTGATTTCTCTGCTGATCTCTTCCTCTCTGTTGTTAATCAGCATCAGACAGCATTCATCCTTTTTCATTCGTCCATAGCCGATAATCCCGGGCTCTGACAGCACAAATTTCAATGCTCCCGTTTTCAATTCCTCATTACTCTTATGAATATGGATCAAAGCCTTATGATAGGCAATCAGCTCCTTATCCTCTCTGCCCCAGGGATAGGTTCTACGGTTATCCGGGTCGGTAAAGCCACATAGGCCTGCCTCATCACCATAGTAAATCGTAGGTGCTCCTATCCAGGTCATCTGGAATAATACGGCTTCTCGTAAAACAGCCTTGCTCACGCCCTCATTGGCAGCCTGGGGACCCAGTGTATTGGTTCTTCCTACCTTATGGTTGGTTCTGGTCAAAAAGCGAGAGTGATCGTGGTTGGAAAGCTCATTCATTGCCACCATCTGAGAGGGAATGGATAGATGATTTCCGTTATACTGCATGGCCCCCCAGAAGCTTTTGGCATTATTCAGCATATCCGCCCGATAATCATCACTGTGCTTTTCCATTCCTGTTAAAAACCAGGTAATGGGTTCCATAAAGGCATCGTAATTCATCACCGTATCCCACTGATCTCCCTGCAGCCAGGGGGAAGGATCTCCATAGTGCTCTGCCAGAATAATGGCATTCGGGTTTGCACTTTTTACCGTTTTCCTGAAATCCTGCCAAAAACGGTGGTTAAACTCCGGACTGTGTCCCAAATCCGCAGCCACATCCAAACGCCATCCATCTGCATTATAGGGTGGTGATACCCATTTTCTGGCAATATGAAGAATATAATCATATAGCTGACGGGAGCTTTCATAATTCAGCTTAGGCAGTGTATCGTGTCCCCACCAGCCGTCATAGCTTCCGTTATAGGGCCACTTATTATCCTCATAAAACTGAAAAAAATCATGATAAGGACTTTCCCTATCCACATAGGCGCCTTTCTCATAACCGGCGGCAGCTTCATAAATCCTCTCCCTGTCCAGCCATTTATTAAAAGAACCACAGTGATTGAACACTCCGTCAATAATCACCTTAATTCCCCGCTTATGTGCCTCTTCCACTACCTGGGCAAACAAGCGGTTGCTGGCTTCTAAATTGGCTCTGTTGGTCACACGGCTGATATAGAGAGAAGCATCCCTGTTTTCACTCTGATCCTCTCTTAATACCTCCCCTTCCTCATAAACAATCTTACCAATATGGGGATCGATATTGTCATAGTCCTGACTGTCATACTTATGGTTAGAGGGGGAAACAAAAAGCGGATTAAAATAGATGGCATCTATTCCCAAATCCTCCAAATAATCCAGCTTATCCAAAACACCCTGAAGGTCACCACCATAAAAGGTTCTTACATCCATGGAGGCAGGATACTGATACCAGTCCTCTGCTTTAACCGTCTTTTCCCCGATATAAACATATTCACCGCTCTTTACATCATTCGAGGGATCTCCATTACAAAACCGATCCACATAAATCTGATAGATTACGGCTCCCTTTGCCCACTGCGGTGTCTTAAAGCCGGGAATAACTACAAATCCAAAATCGGGATTTTCAGTCTTGGCTACCCCTCTCATATCAAAATAACAGGTAAGACGTCCTGTTTTTATTTCAAAATAATAGGATATTCTTTCATTATCCAGCTGATATTCTACCTCGTAAAAATCAAATAAATCATCGGAAGAGGCCTTGAGCATCAGCTCCTTCTGTCCCCTGCAGACAAAAAAAACGTGATCAATATTGTTCTTTGCCGTCCTGAATCTTACTTTAATACCTGAGTAGGGATTGGGTTCACAGGGAATAAGGTAATCCTCTGTAGTATCACTGAACAATGCCTGCTTATCCAATAACGGACGCATATCATTAATATATTGCTGCCGCCGTTCCAGCCTGGAAAATCGTTCATAATCCATATTTGCCATAAATATATTCCTCTTTACTATAAAATCTATTCAAAGAAGGCTTCAACATCTTCTGTCTCTCTGAACCATAATAAATATATTATAAGAAATTCAATAATTTGTTGCAAGTAAAAAGGACAGCAAGGGGATTGCTGTCCTTTTTAGAGAAGGTATTTCTTTCTTATGGGGTATAGCAAAAAACTATATAATGTATTGGGGGGTTACACGATTATAATAGCAGAACCCACCCACTGGGTAAATCCACAAGTTGCACAAACATTATTTTAGCATAGATATATTTTTATCAATGTTAAACAAATAACGCTTCAAACTCTTCTCTTGTAATCTTTTCTTTCTTCAAAAGAAGCTCAGCACAGCTGTCCAAAACATACTTATGCTCAAGAATAATCTTCTTGGCATCAGCATAGCATTTATCAATAATCAGCTTAACTTCCTTATCGATTTCCCCTGTCATAAACTCACTGTATGCCCGTGTATGTGCTAAATCTCTTCCGATAAAGACCTCTTCATCATCGCTGTCATAATTGATCATACCGATACTGGCGGACATACCGTAACGGGTCACCATTCGCCTTGCCATTTTGGTTGCCTGCTTAATGTCATTGGAAGCCCCTGTTGTTACATCATCAAAAATAATCTCTTCGGCAATCCGCCCACCAAAAGAAACCATAATATTCTGCAGCATTTTTCCTTTGGTCATAAACATTTCATCCCGCTCAGGAAGAGGCATAGTATAGCCTGCTGCCCCTATCCCTGTGGGAATAATGGAAACGGTATATACCGGCCCCACGTCAGGAAGCACATGAAAAAGAATGGCATGACCGGCTTCATGATATGCAGTAATTTTCTTTTCCTTATCGGAAATAATCCGGCTCTTCTTTTCTGTACCGATACCAACCTTAATAAAGGACTTCTTAATATCCTCCTGGATTACATATGCACGGTCATCCTTTGCCGCCAAAATAGCTGCCTCATTCAATAGATTCTCCAAATCTGCCCCGGTAAATCCGGCTGTAGTACGGGCAATCTGCTCCAGGTTCACATCTTCGCCCAAAGGCTTGTTTTTTGCATGAACCTTCAGAATGTCCTCACGGCCTCCTACATCGGGAATCCCCACAGCTACCTTACGGTCAAAACGTCCGGGTCTCAAAATTGCCGGATCCAATATGTCCACACGGTTGGTGGCTGCCATCACAATAATTCCTTCATTTACGCCAAAGCCATCCATCTCCACCAGCAGCTGGTTAAGGGTCTGCTCACGCTCATCATGACCGCCTCCCATACCGGTTCCACGCCGTCTTGCCACCGCATCGATCTCATCAATAAAAACGATACAGGGGGAATTTTTCTTGGCATCCTCAAATAAATCTCTGACACGGGATGCACCCACACCTACAAACATTTCCACAAAATCCGAACCGGAAATACTAAAGAAGGGTACGCCTGCCTCCCCTGCCACAGCCTTGGCCAAAAGGGTCTTACCCGTTCCGGGAGGTCCCTCCAGAAGTACACCCTTGGGAATCCTTGCTCCTACCTTAGTAAACTTGGAAGGCTCCTTTAAAAACTCAACAATTTCTTCCAGTTCTTCCTTTTCTTCCTTCAATCCTGCAACCTGCCCAAAATTAATCTTACCTTCACCATTCGTCATTCTGGCACGGCTCTTTCCAAAATTCATCATTTTGGCATTTGTACCCCCGCCGCCGTTTTGAATATTGATCAGATAGATCAGGAACAAACCTACACCCACTGCCAGTAAGAGAGGTATTCCATAGGCTGAGAGCCAGCTCTCCCTGGGAATATCCCTTACTATGGGATCCAGATTATATTCTCTGAGAAGCTGCTGAATCTCTTCCGTATCCGTCACATAAAGTGTTTTGTGCTCTCCACCCTTAAGTAAAATTCTGACAGAACCGGTAGGGGCTTCCTCATTAGGCTGAACCGCAGCCGATACTACATTCCCATTTTCCAGGTCCTGAACCAGAGCTCCTCTGGTATAGCTTTCGTCCGTTGTTCTCAGCCCCTGTGTAAACATCATAAAAAAGACGATAAGCAAAATTAAAATAAAAGTAAGGTTAAAACCTTTGTTATTCTTTGCCACGAATTTCCTCCTGCCTATTCCTCATCCAGCTCTACTACACCGATATAAGGAAGATTTCTATATTTCTGTGCATAATCAAGCCCATAGCCCACAACAAATTCATCCGGAATCTGAAATCCGGTATAATCCACATTGACATCAACCACTCTGCGGTCAGGTTTATCCAACAATGTACAAAGACGAAGACTGTTGGGTTTTCTGTCTTTTAACATTTCCAGAAGATAATTCAGGGTACGCCCGGAATCTACAATATCCTCTACCACCAAAACATCCTCTCCCGTAATGGACTCATCCAAATCCTTTATAATCTTAATAATCCCGCTGGATTCGGTTTTGCTGCCATAACTGGAAATTGCCATAAAGTCCATGGAAACAGGTACGGAAATCCTCTTGGCAAGCTCGCACATAAAGAATACTCCACCCTTTAACACACAGATTAAATGAATCTTTTTACCCGCATAATCCCGGCTGATTTCTTCGCCCATGGCATTGATTCGTTTATCTACTTCCTCCTCTGTTAACATTACACGTATTTTTTCTGCCATACCTTCCTCCTTCTGCTGCTTTAACACCTTCATCTGCACACAAGTTGTCGTATACTCATCTGTTTTGTAATATGCACTGATGCGATAGCCGGGTATCCACAAAATATGGCTCCCATCAGCAATGACAGGAAGCCTATCCCGCAAAGGAGCAGGAATCTTTTCCTGAATCATATACTCCTTCAGTGATTTTTTCTGTCCGGCTTCGTTTATGGTCAAAAAATCTCCCTGCCTTCTGAAGCGCAGAGTAAGACAGTTATTTATTTTATCATAATCCAGATATTTCGTATACTGATTTTCTTTTATTCTGTCAATTTTTTCCTTTTTGATTAGGGAAAACTCAAAAAAGCTTTCGTCATTCAGTGAATATGTCCCCGGAATCTGCACACTGATTTCCGGAGATTGACAGAAAATCTCCCCCGGATTTCCTTTTCTCTGCAGCCTTAAGGTTCCATATTCCTTGCTCGCTATAATCCCCCCTGGGAGATATTGCTGCTTATATCCGTTTTTTTGCATCAGTTTAAGCAGTGCCTCTATGTGTACCCGGCCAATATTTCTTCTTGTTCCACCCGCCAGCTGAAGAGCCGACAGAATAACCTGCTTTTGCAGATAAGAAGAAAGCTGTTGAAGATCCTCCAAACGAAGGATAACTCCTTTTTCTCCCTCATCCCTCAGGCAGAGTGAGGATGCCTTACAGATTTCCTCCTTCAGATAATCCGTTAATTCGGCCATTTCCCGGGCAGTTGCCCCGATATGCTCTGTGGCTCCATTTACGATTTCGTTTTCCACATAGGGTAAAATTCGTTTTCGGATTTTATTTCTGGTATAAGTATCCTCTTCATTTGTTGGGTCTATACACCAGGAAATCCTGTTTTGTCTTAAGTAAGCTTCAATCTCCTCTCTCCTAAGAATCAGAAGCGGGCGAATAATTCCTTCACGAACAGGTCTTATTCCGGTAAGTCCCCATACTCCTGTTCCCCGAAAAAGATTAAACAGAAGGGTTTCTGCACTGTCCTGAAGATGGTGGGCAACCGCAATCTTTCCCTCTCCCGGGACTGTGCCGGCTGCATCCTCACAGGGCAGCTTCTCCTTCGGCTTCCATTGCTTTAGTACCTCCCGAAAAGCCTCATAGCGTACCTGGCGTCCCGCTTCCTCACAGGACAGCTTCCTTTCTGCGGCAATTTGAGGTACATTTCTTTCATATAGAAAAAAGGGAAGCTGATGTTTCTCACAAAGCTTTTCTACATAGGCCGCATCCTGTGCCGCCTCTTTTCGGATTCCATGGTTAACATGAACCACTGCCAGATGGAAGGGTATCCTTTTTTGATATTCCAGCAGTAAAAACAGCAGGCATACCGAGTCTGCTCCCCCTGAAACACCTGCTGCCACCCGATCACCGGGTTCAATCATATTCTGTTCTTCCATAAAACCTAATACTTTCTCCATCATGTGAGCATCGTACCATAGAAACCCCTGAAAAATCAATCATTCCCCCATTTTTTATTCCATTTCCTCATTTTCCCATACTCCGATGACCAAAACAGTCATATCGTCTTTAATTTTTCCTTTTGCCGTTCCAATAACATATTTCATCAAATAGCCTGCCATCTCTGTGGGTCTGCGGTAGGGAATCTCTGCCACCAGCTGCTTTAAAAATGCTTTTCCCTCTTCACTATCAAAGCTATCGGTGACTCCATCGCTGAGTAAAAAGATATAATCCCCCGGCATGAGGCTCCGTCTGCATCTTATAGGCTGTAGCTGGGAAAATACCCCCAGAGGAAGACTTTGGGAGGTGATTTCCTCCACATAGCCGTCTCTTCGGATTAAAGAAGAGGCCGAGCCGATTTTCATTAAATCCACTTCCCCCGTATGCAGATTAATTTTACATAAATCCATAGTGGACATATTTTTATTTTCTCCGCTGACGATCAGGGCATCGTTAATCAGCTTTACAGCCAACTCCTGGGAAAAACCGGATTGCAGCAAGCGCTCCGTCATATTCAATATCAATGTGCTGTCGGCACAGGCCTTTTCTCCCGAGCCCATTCCATCTGAGAGTAAAGCAAAAAAATCTCCTTCTGCAGTTTCAAAGAAGGAATGATTATCTCCCGACATTTTTTCCTTTTCCTTTACTGCTTTGGCAAAGCCGGTCAGTACCGTAAAACGGCTTTCTTCCTGGAAATACATGGTCTGTGTTTCTCTGGTGACAAAAAAAGGCGGTCTCTCAGTGGGAATCAGCCTGCTTTCCAGAAGTACGGAAAGAAAGCCTGCCACCTCCTCAGCGGAGCACACCACTCCCTTTTTTCGATTGGAGGCAAGATGAAGACTGACTGCCGCCTCCCGCCTTCCGTTTTCCTTTTCCAGAAGATAAAAATCATCCAGAGCCAGGCCTTCTAAAAGAAGCAGTCTGCTTATCTGCTTTTCCTTCTTTTTTCCCAAGCGAATAATCCGAACCGACTCACGGCTGGTTCGTTTAAGAACCTTAGCCATTTCCGTCAGCTGCCCTGAAAACAGCTGACGATTTTCCTCCAGCTGTTTTTCAAAAAGAAGAGTCTGACGGTTCTTTTCCTCTGTTTTATCTCCTGTATCCATTAAAAAAGCCATGGCCAGACTGTTTAAAGACCCTGCACAGTCCTCCAGCTTCTTCTTCTCATATTCCAGCAGATAAAAAGCCTCTCTGCCCCGCTCATCTAATTTATGCCTCATATCCTAACCTCCATTCCCTCTCCCCTCTTTTGTCTTAATTGTACCCTACTTTCTCTGCACCTTTTGTCAAATCAGGGAGTCCCCGGCAAAAAAAGAAAAAGTCAATCCCCGGTAAGGATTGACTTTATTCCTCTGTTTTAATCAAAATTTCATCTTCATATACCAAACCCAGCTTTTCTCTTGCCGTTTCTTCTATGTACTTCTTAGTTTTGGTATACTTTTTAAATTCTTCAATTTCTTCGCTGCGTGCCTTTTCTTCCTCCAGCTGCTGCATCAGGCTTTCTTCTTTTTGCTGATAAAAAGCTAATTTTTCTTCCAGCTGTCTGCGGCTTGTGAAAACCACCAGCATTAGGAGAAGCAGTACCGTCAGCACCAGTGCCATGCCTACCCGATTCTGCCTTTTTTTCCGAACCCGAATCCTTCGCTTTGCCATATTTACTCCTTAAATATTGGGAATACTTCCTTTGTTTACATAATATTATTTTAAAGAATTTTCCTATTCTAGTCAACCCTCTTTTCAGAAGTCCTGTTACCAATTTGGCCCATTTCATCAGCCATTTCCCTATACAAATGCTGTAAATAAGCATTCCCAGAGACAAGCCCAGAATAGAAAAACCTCTGCTGATTCCATTATTTTGTTCAAACTGCAGCTGAAATATTACCACAGTGCAGCCCAGCCAAAAAATCAAATCCTCCAGAGAAACCACAGCCGCATGGTGGGGTACCAGCAGGCGGATAATCCGAAGAAGATCATAAGCAAGGGTAATCTCCATTCCCAGCCGGATGGTCAACAGCAGGAATGTCCACTCCCATTGAATATTGCCCGCCACCGCTTATTTAAACATTCTGCGCAGCAGAGATTCTCCCCTGGCAGCTATTGTGGTATGTTCGGAATAGGTTAGGCTGTCGATTCTTCCCTCCAAGTCTACCTCCCCTTTTTCCAGGGTAAGGCGTTTAACATGGAGATCGCTGCCCTTGATCATCAATATTCCCAGTTCTGTCTCCAGAAGTATCTCACTCAGGTCAAAGGAAATAGCATCGATAACTCCGGTCAGATTACAGGTTTTTCTTCCTGCCATCGTCAATTTATGCTGTCCCTTTCCCCCACTTATCAAATCTTCCATGTTGTCCTCTCATTCTTCTTTACTCCTGTCAGGTCTTTACCATTATATTAACGAGAGGATAAATTTATTACAGATATCGGAATAATTCAGCTGCCTGCTCTTTTTTTACCGTTTCCTGAACATCCAAAACCTCTACCTTCACTTCCTTATTTCCAAATTGAATGGTAATAATATCCCCTGCCTTTACATTTGCGGAAGCCTTCGCCGGCTTATCATTAATCAGTACCCTTCCCGCATCACAGGCCTCATTGGCTACGGTTCTTCGTTTGATCAGCCGGGATACCTTTAAATACTTATCCAGTCTCATTATATACCCTCATTTCCTTACTCTTTAACCATAAAGAAGAGCTGTCGCATCGGAAAGGTATCCGATATGACAGCCCCTTTTCATTCACTGCTTCTGCTTACGCGTTAACCATGTCCTTTAAAGCTTTGCCGGCCTTAAACTTAGGAGCCTTAGAAGCTGCAATCTTCATGGTTGCACCGGTCTGAGGATTTCTTCCTTCTCTTGCTGCTCTCTCAGATACTTCAAAAGTACCGAAGCCCACTAACTGTACTTTCTCACCCTTCTTTAATTCATCTGCAACAACATCAGTGAAAGCCTTTAATGCTGCTTCTGCATCCTTCTTGGATAATCCTGCCTGCTCAGCCATAGCTGCTACTAATTCTGTTTTGTTCATTTGTGAACTCCTCCTCTAACTGAATGTTAATACGCTAAAAACGTCTATATCTATATATAGAGGTTTTTCCTTTATTTGTCAAGGCTTTTTAGGCCTTTTTAACCCGTTTTTCCACGTTTTTGCTCTATTCGGCAGCTTCTAATTCTAAAAAGGAATAATTGTAATTTGTCTGCTCCTGATCCAGCTCAATGGTATAGGTTTTCGGCTTATATCCACTTTTACGGAGAGTAATCTGATAGGTTCCTGCCTTTTTGTTAAAGCTGGTAGGAACAATTCCAATATAGCTTCCATCCAGATAAACCTCTGCTCCCTTTGGTGCATCAATGGATATTTTATAGCCTGCAGTGGCTGTAGAGCTTGTATTGCCGGAAACAGACGAGTTCGTTTTGTTATTGGTATTCCCGGCTGCACCGGCAGAATTTCCGGAGGTGGTAGTCACCGCAGAGTTAGAGGATACGGTTCGATCCTTTTCTTTATCCAAAATGATAGATACATTGGCCGCTGTCTGACTTACCTTGATATACTGAATAACGGTCTGATATCCCTCTGCCTTTGCCATAACCTGATGAAGTCCGTATTCCGCCTTTACGGTTCGGCTGGTATCCACACTTTTCCCATCCAGATAAACGGTTGCCGCCGCCGGTTCCACGGTAAAAATCAAAGTACCGTATTTCACCAGATCGTCCTTTCGGATATCTCCCACATCCAGTAAGGACTCTTTATTTCTAAGTATCTCAACCTGCTTCATCCCTTCAATTCCGTAATGGGACAGGTATACCTCATAGCTTCCCTCCGGCACCACAAGAAGCATATCCTCTTCAATCCGGCGAATGACCTTCTGGCCTACCTCAATCCAGCCGCCAATAAAGTATTCGTCATTGGTCAGTCTTAAATAACCATGCCCCTTTTCAATGACAATACTGTAAACCTCATGTTCTACACCGCGAATCTGAAGAATATCCTCTGCATTGACATCCATCAGCTCTGCCTTCTTCCCCTCAGAGAAAATCAGTGCATCCTGGGACAGGTTATACCATTCATCCATGATTTTAATTTTCCCATTGGTTCTGTCCAGCTCAAACTTACTGACTCCATCCATAGTCCAGACCTTATCTGAGGCCTTGAGGCTGCTCAGCATGCGATTTTCCTTCAAAAATTGAATTTCTACCACTTCACCTTCTGCCAGCTGACTGACAGAAACCGCTGAGCCGTACTTATCATAAAAACGGGAGCTTCCATTATACTCCAGATAATATTCTTTTCCTTTAATCAGATTCAAAAAGACCAATTGATTTCTGTTTTCCTGCTTCTCTACCAGTATGGCCGTATCTCCACTGTCATATGCACCTGCAGCCAGAGTTATTATAGGATTCTCCTGCTCTGCGGCAACCTGTGCTTCCTGATTCTCAACTTTATTGCTACAGGCCAAAAGCCCTAAGCTACAGAGTAAAAGCAGCACACAGACTGCCATCCTCCCTCTTTTTCCTTTGTACATTCCTTTTTCCGATCCCCTGTTTTTCTTTAAAAACCCTTCTTAACACACAGTATACGGAACTGTCCTGCTCTATTGCAATACCCATTGCATAAAATTTTCTTCCAAATACTGCTTTTTCTCTTCCTCCTGCTTTAACAGTTTTTCCAGTTTTTCCAGATTTTTAGCCGGAATCCATGCTTTACCGGAGTTATAATAAAAATTGACAATCTTCCAAAATTTTTCCGGATAGGAAAGCCGGTAATACAAATCCATCTTCTCAGCTGATGTCAAAGGTTTATATTCTTCATAGGCTCCAAGCAGCCTCTGTCCCCAGACCGTTGACCAACCGTTTTTTTCCATGATTTTACGAAAAAAAAGGCTGATATCTCTGGCGGGAGTATCCAGAGCAAACTTTTCAAAATTTATTAAAAATATGTGATTTCCCGAAAATAATAAATTATGATGCTGAAAGTCCCCATGACAGAACAGCCTTGAATCACTTTTACTCTTATCCTGATTCATTTTACTGCTCTCTGATGCTACGTTTGCTGCCTTTTCCTGAAAAAAATCATAGTATTTGGAAAGCACCATCTCAAACTCTGTTTTCTGACTTTTTCCTTTCAAATATTTTCGTACCCTTTTTAATTCCCGATTATGCTTTTCCATTTCCCGGATATGAGAGAATGAACCCGGACTGCATTCTGCCGCCAACTCAGGTAAAGCAGCTGCAAGATGATATAAGGCCAACTGTCGCATAGCCCCCTCACAGTCCTCCAAATCCTTACTGTTGCATTCCTTTCCCGGAAAGTAATCCTTAAGATAGTAGGCCGTCATATCCTCATCCCTAACCAGTAAATCCCCCTCTCTGGTGGGAAGAATGCCTTCAATACGGGTATAGCCTTTTTCTTTAATACTGTGCAGTAATTTCTGCTGTAATAAAAGACGTTCACTGCTTCCTTTATATTCCTTCAGGATTTTTACTCCTGTTTTCGTTTCACAAAGAATGGCGCCCCGTCCTTTCCAGGAACGAAGCACCTCGATATCGTATTTTTCCAGCACACTGACAGCTCTGTCATTCATACCTTTCCCTCCTCATTCCCTGGTGCACCGATACACCGCTTTTCAGTCATAGGTTATACTATGAGGAAAAAAAGGCTTTTATGAATTTTTTCTGCTACTTTACCTGCCAATTTACAGCCAGCTTAAGCAGTACATCTCTTTGATTATCCTGAGGCTGATCGATTACATGCTCCAACAGCCGATTTAAATATTCCCCCAGCTCCTTACCCGGCTTCATCCCAAGCTCCATTAAATCCTTGCCGGAAACGGCAAGCTCTTTGAGAGACAGACAATTTTTTTCCAGAAGAATCTGCTGGTAGACCTGTTTAAGTCTTGCCAATGTATCCAGCTTTTCCTCTCTTTTTTCTTCTGACTGTGCCAGAACATCCGCGCGTTGAAGCTCCAAAAAGGTAGAAAATTGCTCAGGGCCGATTTTAATCATGGCTTTTCGCACGCTTTTGGGGGAGGGCTCAATCCGCAGATCATGGTATTTCACCAGTCGGCATACCTTTTCGGTGGTATGATTGTCAAACCGCAGCCGCTTTAAAATTTGTCCTGCCATTTCTTCCCCTACGGCACCATGCCCGTAAAAATGATCCGTTCCCTTTTCGTCCCGTGTCTGCACAACCGGCTTTCCCAGATCATGCATCAGCAAAGCCAGACGCAAAACCCTGTCCGGTGGCGAATACGTTAAAGCATGGAGGATATGCTCTCCTACCGAAAAACAATGATGGGGGTGATTCTGCTCAGTTTCCATAGCGTGATTAAACTCCGGAAGAAATATTTCTGTCAGACCATTCTCCCAGGCAGTCCGAAGATAATCCGGGTGAGCAGATACCAGAAGCTTCACCAACTCTACCTGGATTCGTTCAGCACTTATCTTTGCCAGAGTAGAAGCCATTTCTTTGATGGCTTCTGCCGTGCTTTCTTCTATCTTATATCCCAGCTGGGCTGAAAAACGGACAGCCCTCATCATGCGCAAAGCATCCTCTTCAAAACGGCAGCGGGCATCTCCCACACAGCGGATTATTTTTTTTTCCATATCCTCAGTACCGTTAAATACATCCACAAGCCCCATTTCCTCATTATATGCCATAGCATTAATGGTGAAATCCCGCCGCTTCAGATCCTCAATCAGGCTGGGGGTAAAGGTTACTTTTTTGGGATGTCTGCCATCCTCATACTCCCCGTCAATCCGGTAGGTGGTCACCTCATAGCCTACTCGGTTCATCATCACCGTTACGGTTCCGTGCTTAATCCCGGTATCAATGGTCTTCGGGAAGAGTACCTTGATTTCTCCCGGAAGAGCTGAGGTAGTAATATCCCAGTCATCCGGTTTACGCCCTAATAGGCTGTCTCTTACACAGCCGCCTACTGCGTAGGCCTCATAACCGGCACTCTGTATGATTTTCAATATTCTGCTGACATCCTCCGGCAATGCTATTGTCATAGGCAGTTCTCTCCGTTTAATATGCCCGCCCCCAATATACCATTTTCCGGGCCGGCTTTCCACAGCAGACACAGGTTTCAGAAATCCTTTCCTGTTCAAAAGGCATACAGCGGCTGGTAGCTGCAAACTTCTCTTTAATCACGTCCTCACAGGCCTGATCGCCACACCACATGGCCTTAACAAAGCCCGGTTTTTTATCCAGAATCTCTCCCAGCTCATCCAGATTCATGGCTACACTGGTATTGGCCTCACGATGTGCTCTGGCTCGTTCAAGCATATCCTTCTGTATCTGCACTAAAAGCCTCTCAACCGTGGCTTCCAGTTCATCCAGAGAAATTTCCAGCTTCTCTGCATTATCACGGCGGCAGATTACACATCTGTTTGCTTCAATATCCTTAGGTCCAATCTCTACGCGAAGAGGGATACCTCTCATTTCCTGCTCGGAAAACTTCCATCCGGGACTCTTATCACTGCCATCCACCTTCACCCTTGCCACTTTGGCCAGACGCTTCCTTAATTCCTCTGCCTTCTCAAGCACTCCTTCCTTTTTTTGCATAATGGGAACAATCATTACCTGAACAGGAGCCACTAAGGGAGGCAGTACCAATCCGTTGTCATCCCCATGAACCATGATAATGGCACCAATGAGACGGGTAGTCATTCCCCAGGAGGTCTGATGAACATATTTTAAAGTGTTATCCTTATCAGTAAACTGGATATCAAAAGCTTTGGCAAAGCCGTCACCAAAGTTGTGGCTGGTGCCGGACTGAAGAGCCTTACCATCATGCATCAGGGCCTCTATGGTATAGGTGGCTTCTGCTCCTGCAAACTTCTCCTTATCCGTCTTCCTTCCCTTGATTACCGGCATAGCCAGTACCTCTTCACAGAAGTCCGCGTAGACATTGAGCATCTGAATGGTTCTTTCTTCGGCCTCCTGGGCTGTAGCATGGGCTGTATGACCCTCCTGCCATAAAAACTCTCTGGAGCGAAGGAAGGGTCTGGTTTCCTTCTCCCAGCGCACCACTGAACACCACTGATTATAGAGCCTGGGTAAATCCCGATATGAATGGATATCGTTACTGTAAAAATCACAAAACAGAGTCTCGGAAGTGGGTCTTACACAAAGTCTTTCCTGCAATGGGTTCAAACCGCCATGGGTAACCCAGGCAACCTCCGGTGCAAAGCCCTCCACATGATCCTTCTCCTTCTGTAAGAGACTTTCCGGAATAAACATGGGCAGATAAACATTTTCCACTCCCGTTTCCTTAAATCGTGCATCCAGCTGACTCTGAATCAGCTCCCAGATTGCATAGCCCGCCGGCTTAAGTACCATACATCCCTTTACACTGGTATAATCAATTAACTCTGCCTTCTTTACCACATCCGTATACCACTGGGCAAAATCCACATCCATTGATGTAATGGCCTCTACTTTTTTCTTATTCTCCTTATCTGCCATTGTTTCCTCCATTCTGACAAAGCTTTATTACGCTTTACGTTTCTTTCTATTCTTATTCTTTATGATAGTAGGTGATTTTCCCCATTTTGTCAAACCTTCTGCCAATCCCATAATGATGAAGAGGATGGGAGTACAGCATACCTGCTGGTAGCAGAAGAAATTATGGCAGCTATAGGCAATTATGCAGCAGGCCGCTCCAATCAGATAGGGATTATTTTGGGCTTTTATGTAAAAATATCGGATTCCTCCAATCAGGACGGTAAGCCAGGCTGCAAGTCCTCCTATTCCATAGCAGATCAGATGATTCAAATATTCATTATGGGCATTGGTCAGGGTCAAGCTACCCCAAAGACTTTCCAGAAGCTTCTTTGCTTCCTCTACACTGTACAGATAAGCAGAAAAACAATCCGGTCCCACGCCGAAAAGCTTATTGAGCAAAGGCATCTCCTTAAACTGCTGCCAGGCAATCATCCAGGTAGAACCTCTGTTATTTCCCCAATGGTAATCAAAATAGAAATACAGGTTATGGGTTTGATAACCGAACCATTGCAGTAAATAACCCTTTGTATTCAGAAAAATAAATAGGAGGACTCCTATTATCATTACGGCAATCGTGATAAGAAAGCCTATATAAATTTTTTTCAATAAAGGTAGCCACCTTAGCACTTTTTCTTCCCCCATCCTCTCCAGGGCTATATAACCCATTACGGAAAGAATCAAACAGATCCAGCTTATGGGGCTCTGGGAGAAGAACAAAGACAGGTTATCCAGAGGAATCATTCGGTGAGCAAAAATTTTCTGGAAAATCCCCATACATCCAAAGGTTCCCCACATAAAGGCCATTACCTGGAGAAAACGGCTTAACCGCCCCGGCTCACTAAAGGAAAAAAGTCCCAACAGCAGCATTACTCCCGCGATGGCCAGAAATGCACTGTCACTGTTTTGGGTGACCAGGGTGGCAAAACTTAATATGGTATACGCGGCACCTCCTAAATGGTACAAGGGCTTCTTTCCAAAATAAAAAATCAAAACACCCAGAATAAAAACGGTACAGACGTAACTGGAATACCAGGTAGCCTGTCCAATAGTGGATAAAAATTCCTGTTTTTGCAGAACCGATAATCCGGGATACATCCCCATAGGATCTATATCAAAGCGATGAAGAATCCCCAATAAAAATACTAATCCGGAAGCGAGAAAATGGATGCCCAGTACCGCCTCTATCCAAGTACTATATCTGGATAACACAAAATAGATTCCAATAAAAATCAGCTGTGCATAAAGCCCCATCTGCCATCCATCAGCACCGTTAAGTGCAAACTCCTTAAAATCACTGAAAACAAAGGAAAGTAATACACAACCGCCGTAAACCAAAATCGCCCTGTCCATAAAAGAAAGCTCCAGAGCATAGAAACGTTTTTTTCCTACCACAACAATATGCCCCGATCCCTTTTTATCTCTTAATATCCCCACACCGTTTATCAGAATCAGAGTTGCACTTATGCCCAGAAAAATCAGGGAACTGTACCAGAAAAGTGTATATTTTAATGTCCCTATTTTTTCATATTGATTCAGAAAAAAAAGAGGGAAAAGCCCCAACATTACATTTAAATAAAGAAAAATGTTAAACTTCATCAACCGCAGTGTCCGTTTTATCTTGCTGTTTCTTCGCTGTACCATAAAGGTAAATCCTCCCTGTCTAGAGTAAACTTCATTTTTTCTTTCGTAATAGGATGGATAATGCCTAAGCCGCAGGCACAAAGAGCCACTGAATTAATTCCCCTGCAGCGGCTCTCTGCTTCGCTTTCCGGCAGAGAATACTTTCTATCCCCTAACAGAGGATGTCCAATGGCTGAAAGCTGTGCCCTAATCTGGTGAAAACGGCCTGTTTTCAGCCAAATACGAAGAACAGCAGAATTTTCCCTTTTTTCCTCCATTCGATAGGTAAGCTCTGCCCGCTTACCCTCTTTATCCCATTCATCCGTTATCGTTGCCAAATGACCATCCTTTTTCAGATAGTGAATCAGGGTCTTTTCTTCCTCCGGCGGCATTCCATAGCAAAGTGCCAGATATTCCTTATTCATCTCCTGCTTACTTAAAGAGGCCGCCGCCTGCTTTGTTTTTGCAAATACCAAAATTCCGCTTACGGGCTGATCCAGGCGATGTATCACCCCTAAATAAGGGTCTTTTAACGCTTCCTGTCTTGCCAGATAATTTTTCATTAAGCTGACCATATCCTGGTCTGCCGGTCTTGAGGTCTGGGTGGCTACTCCCACAGGCTTAAGGCAAATCAGCATATTTTTATCTTCATAAAGGATTTTGATCTCCACTTCTTTTCCCCATCCATTTAATCATAATGATTATATTTTAAACCGATATCCTACTCCCCATATCGTTTCGATATATTGGGGTTTATTGGAATTACTTTCGATTTTTTCCCGTATTTTTTTAATATGAACCGTTACCGTAGCAATGTCTCCCACGGAATCCATATCCCAGATTTCTCTAAACAGCTCCTCTTTGGTAAATACATGATTGGGGTTTTCTGCCAGAAAGGTTAAAAGATCAAATTCCTTAGTGGTAAAATTCTTTTCTTCCCCTTCCACATAAACTCTTCGGGCAGTTTTATCAATGCGGATTCCCCTAATCTCCACAATATCATTATTCTTCTGATTGGTATTCACCAGGCGGTCATATCTTGCCAAATGGGCTTTTACCCTGGCAACCAGTTCACTGGGGCTGAAAGGCTTGGTCATATAATCATCCGCTCCCAGACCTAACCCATGAATCTTATCAATATCATCCTTTTTGGCAGAAACCATCAGAATAGGAATATCCTTTTTCTCCCGAATCTGCTTGCATACCTCAAATCCATCCATACCGGGAAGCATAAGATCCAAAACCACCAAATTGAAATCCTCAGCCAACGCCCTCTGAAGCCCTCTGTCTCCGGTATTTTCTATAGTAACCTCAAAGCCACTTAGCTCCAGATAATCCTTTTCCAAATCTGCAATAGCAACTTCATCCTCAATAATCAAAATCTTACTCATTCTATTCCTCCTGCCTTTCCTTATATTTGCGAATAACAAAATTCATACAGGTGCCTTCACCCTCTTTGCTGGTTGCCCAGATATAGCCTCCGTGATCCTCGATAATCTTCTTAACAATGGACAAGCCAATACCGCTCCCTCCCTGAGAGGAATTACGGGAAGCATCTGTACGGTAAAACCGTTCAAAGATATTACCCAGATCCTTATTGGCTATTCCTTTTCCATTATCCTCAATTTCTACTCGAATAGAATCCAAATCCTCCAGAAGACGGATATCGATTACTCCCTTATCCTTATCCATATATTTGATGCTGTTTCCGATAATGTTATTGATTACCTTTTTCAGCTGCTCCGGATCTGCAATAATTTGGGTTCCCGGATCCAAAAGATTGGTATAATTCAATTCAATATCCTTAGATTCCAGCTCAAAGCCCACATCCTCTACACAGTCGTTAAAATAATCCGTCACATTTATACAATGAAAATGGTAGGGAATCCGATTGGAATCAATTCCGGAATAAAAGGTCAGCTCACTGATCAGCCGATCCATATCACAGGCCTTGGTATAAATGGTCTTAATATAACGATCCATTTTTTCCGGTGTATCTGCCACTCCATCGATAATCCCCTCTACATATCCTTTAATAGAAGTGATAGGTGTCTTCAAATCATGGGAGATATTGCTGACCAGCTCCTTATTTTGTTTCTCGTTTTCCAGCATTTCCTCCTTAGATTCCTTCAGCTTCAGCCGCATATCCTCATAGCTTCGGTAAAGCTCACCCATTTCGCTGTGATCTGTAGGCTTGCGCTCCAGTACATAATCAAAATCCTCTCTGGCGATATGCTGCATGGCTACATTCATTTCACTTAGAGGCAGAAATACACCTTTCCTGATCCACTGTGTCAGCATAATACTGGTAAACAGCAAAATCAATATAATGGAGGTAAACAAATAAACAATTAACGCTTTGGAAATAACACTGCTTACCTTAGTTACAATAAAGATACTTCCTTCAGAGCCGTCAGGAAAACAAAAATCAATTTGTTTCACCAGCTTTTTCATATCATTATAATAATAACCCGCATCTGCTTCTTCATACCCGCTGCCATATTCAGGCAACCGAAGAAAAAGCTGCTTGGCTGCTACCGGGTTTCCGGTATAATAAAGTTCATCACCTTTTCTTACAACTAAATAAGAAGCAGTATCCGCAATTTCCTCATTGATCTGGCTTAAATAGCCCTTGTCCAAAAATCGGGAGGAATCCAGATTCACCTGGGCTCTCAGCTTATAAAAAACTTCATCAGTCAGTTTCCCAAAGGAGGAAAGAGAGTCTGACAGCATAGTATAGTCACTGATTTCTATCCCATAGCTTTTTCCCTCACTGTTAATGACATAGAAGCTGATTGCTCCAAAAGCAATTATCGTCAATACTACCGGCAAAATAATAATTGTGGCAAAGGTAATCCACAACCTTGTCCTGAATTTCAAGGGAATACCTCCTCTACTATAGTAACTGTCCAAAGTTTGGCTCTGAACAGTTATATTCTACCACATTTTTTTTCCTGGAAACAAAGATATATAAATATTTATCTAAAAAAACTATAAAGCCTATTGAGAAATTTTTTTTGAAATTTTTTGAAAAAAGTAATTGACATATGTCTTTTTATCCTGTATATTAGCAATATCGATAATGATTACTGTTTTTGAAAGGAGACTCTATGGCTTTGAAATACAGCCGACAGCGTGAGGCTATTAAGGAATTTATGATGGGCCGAAAAGACCATCCCACTGCCGACGTAGTTTATATGAATGTTCGGAAAGAATTTCCAAACATAAGCCTGGGAACCGTCTACCGTAATCTGACACTGTTATCTGATATGGGAGAGCTGTCAAGAATACGCGTGGGGGATGGGGTCGATCATTTCGATGCTATTACTACTCCGCATTACCACTTTATCTGTCAGGAATGTGGTTCAGTCCATGACTTGAATCTTCCCGTTGTGGAATCTTTTAACCAAGCAGCCAGTGGTCAGTGTGATGGTCTGATTGAAGGCCATGTAGCATATTTTTATGGGAAATGCAATGCTTGTCTTAAAGCTGGTTTAACGAATTAAAATTAATTAAATTAGTATAAATTATAAGACAGTCCATTGCGAAAAATATCCAAAGTGTTATAATTAATTAATCAACAAATTTTTAAGAAAAGGAGAAAAAGATTATGAAGTATGTATGTTCTGTATGTGGTTATGTTCATGAAGGAGAAACTGCTCCTGAAAAATGTCCTATGTGTGGTGTAGGTGCTGAGAAATT
>JBJFFP010000082.1:0-11147 GCA_051891855.1 Lachnospiraceae bacterium
CAAAGCCTTTTTTGACTATTGCCTTAAGCGATTGGAAAAGGCAGCAGTGATGTATCGGAATGTTTGGTTATCCATATTTGGAGAGCAAAGCTGAAGGAAGAGCAGCTTTGCAGAAAGGGAGGAAAAGATGACTGCTTTAAGCACACTCTGTTACATCCAGCGAGAGGGGAAATATCTGATGCTGCATCGGACAGTAAAGAAGAACGATGTGAATAAGGATAAGTGGATCGGCGTGGGAGGACATTTTGAGGCGGATGAGTCCCCGGAGGAATGTCTGTTAAGAGAGGTAAAGGAGGAGACCGGGTATACATTGACCTCTTACCGCTATCGGGGCCTGGTCACCTTTGTGTCAGGTAATGGAGTAACGGAATATATGTCTCTTTTCACAGCAGATGGCTTTGTGGGGGAGGCGATTCCCTGCGATGAAGGAGAGCTGGAATGGGTGGAAATCGATAGAATAGAAGAATTGAATATCTGGGAAGGAGATAAGATTTTCTTTCGGCTTTTGAAGGAAAGACAGGACTTTTTTTCTTTGAAGCTGGTCTACGACGGCAGTGACAGATTGGTAGAGGTTAAGCTGGATGGTCGGGTCTATGAATGGAAATGAGCATAAAAGCAGATGAAAAAGTTGGATAGATTAGACTTATATTTTAAATTATATATACAATTAGACAATGAAAAACATAATAGAAAAAATATTTTATAAAATTTACAAAAATAGATTGACAAATAAAAGCTGCCATGCTATTATTCTATTAACAACAAACCACACTAATTACAGAGTAATTAGAACCATAAAGAGGAGGATTGGAGGTATAATCCAATGGGACCAATCGACAGTTAAACTCAATATGAGAGTGGTAATGTACAGCAGTTCCTGACAAGAGAGACCCTTTAATTGCATTCGGAGAAAGAGGCAGAAGAAGAGGTATATAGCAGCTGGCACTCATATTGAATATTTACCACAATAATTTAAAAAGTAGGAACAGTGTAAAGAAACTTTTCTTACAGGGCAGTATTTTAAATTGTTAAAAAGAAAATCTATATGAAACTCTCTAAGCAAATTTTATTTGTGAGTCGGGAATAAAAATAAACCTTTATTATAGATTCTATATAGGATTAAACGGTGAGAGCGGGAATTTGCTTTTTGATTATGATTCGATTGAAATAGATGATTGTAGCCCCGCTTTTGCAGAAAGAGGAACAACCGTTGGACACAGAAGTGAAGTGAAACGGCCACTATCAGTTGATATACAGATAGTGGTCGTTTTTTTGCTCATACAGAGTAATAAAACAGGAAAAAGCACTAAGATTTTTTAAATTACCTATTGACATGGTGGGTTAATAGGCGTATGATTGTATCAACCCTAAGGTTTAATGGGTTAATATATAGCTTTCATATATGGTTTCTGATATTAGGAGGAAGGAAGAATGAGCAGAAAAAATTACAGATTTGAAACCCTGCAGTTACATGTTGGTCAGGAAAATCCGGATCCTGCAACGGATGCCAGAGCAGTGCCTATCTATGCTACAACATCCTATGTCTTTAAGGATTCTGCGCAGGCAGCAGGCCGGTTTGCTCTGAGTGAAGGGGGGAATATTTATACCCGATTAATGAATCCCACTTCCGATGTATTTGAACAAAGGGTAGCAGCTTTGGAAGGGGGAGCAGCAGCTTTGGCAACCGCTTCCGGTTCGGCGGCTATTACCTATGCGGTTCAGAATATTGCGTTGGCAGGAGACCATATTGTAGCCTGTAAGAATCTTTACGGAGGAACCTATAACCTGTTTGCCAATACGCTGAAGGAACAGGGGATTACCACCACCTTTGTAGACCCGGAAAATGTAGAAGAAATCAGAAGGGCTATTCAGCCCAATACCAAGCTGCTTTATGCGGAGACTTTGGGAAATCCTAACAGCGATATTGCAGATTTGGAAACCCTTTCTTCCATTGCTCATGAAGCGGGGATTCCTCTGATTGTGGATAATACCTTTGCCACCCCTTATTTACTCCGTCCTATTGAACACGGAGCGGATATTGTGGTACATTCTGCGACCAAATTTATGGGTGGTCACGGTACCGTAATGGGCGGTATAGTGGTTGATTCCGGAAAATTCGACTGGGCATCCAACGATAAATTTCCTGGTCTTTCCACACCCAATCCTTCCTATCATGGTGTGATATTTACCCAGGCCTGCGGAAATCTTGCTTATATTCTAAAATTAAGAACTACGCTGATGAGAGATCAGGGAGCGACCATTTCTCCCTTTAACTCCTTTCTGCTGTTACAAGGGCTTGAGACATTGTCTTTGCGTTTGGAAAGACATGTGGAAAATGCGTTGAAGGTGGTAGATTTTCTGGTCAAGCATCCCCAGGTGGAGAAGGTAAACCATCCTTCCTTATCTGAAGGAAAACAGAAGGAGCTGTATGAGCGGTATTTTGCTGGGGGAGCAGGCTCTATTTTTACCTTTGAAATTAAAGGAGATGCGAAAACGGCACAGAAATTTACAGAAAGTCTGGAGCTGTTTTCCCTGTTGGCAAATGTAGCAGATGTGAAGTCTCTGGTAATTCATCCTGCCAGTACAACCCACTCACAGATGAATGAAGAGGAACTGGCCTATTGCGGAATTAAGCCGAATACGGTACGCTTATCCATCGGAACAGAGCATATTGAAGATATTTTGGAAGATTTGGAGGCGGGCTTCAAAGCCGTAAAATAGAAGGAAACAATTATTTAGATTAAAATGCTGTTAAAGCAGCAGGAAAAGAGGTAATTATGGCAAAGATATATACATCAGCAGATCAGTTAGTTGGAAAGACTCCCCTTTTGGAGCTGACCCATATTGAAAAGGAATTTGGCCTGAAGGCAAGAATTTTGGCGAAGCTGGAGTATTTTAATCCGGCAGGAAGCGTAAAGGACAGAATAGCAAAGGCTATGTTGGATGATGCACAGAAGACGGGGAAGCTGGTTAAGGATTCCGTCATTATTGAACCCACCTCAGGAAATACCGGAATTGGTCTGGCAAGTGTAGCGGCAGCCAGAGGCTATCGGATTATTATTGTGATGCCGGATACCATGTCCGTGGAAAGAAGACAGCTGATGAAGGCCTATGGGGCAGAACTGGTTCTTTCAGAAGGGGCCAAGGGAATGAGCGGTGCTATTGCCAAGGCAAAGGAACTGGCAGAGTCCATTCCCAACAGCTTTATCCCGGGACAGTTTGATAACGGAGCCAATCCCAAAGCGCATCTCGAATCCACCGGTCCTGAGATTTATGAGGATACGGACGGAGAGGTAGATATTTTTGTGGCCGGCGTAGGTACCGGAGGAACGGTTACCGGAGTAGGACAGTATCTGAAAAGCAAAAAGCCCGGGGTAAAGGTTGTGGCAGTAGAGCCGGAGGCCTCTCCCGTTTTATCCGGAGGAAAGCCCGGTCCGCATAAGATTCAGGGAATCGGAGCAGGCTTTGTGCCTTCTATTCTGGATACCGGTATCTACGATGAAATTATTACGGTTGCTAATGAGGATGCCTTTGCTTTCGGAAAGCTGATTGGGCATAAGGAAGGAGTCCTGGTGGGGATTTCCTCGGGAGCTGCACTTTGGGCCGCTGTTCAAGAGGCTAAAAAAGAAGAAAATCAGGGAAAGACCATTGTGGTATTGTTCCCTGACACAGGTGACAGATATTTATCTACCCCTCTTTTTGCAGAATAAAATTAAAAAAATGACATATATGTCAAATGGAAAAAAGTCGGATTTGTTGATAGGCTATTGAAGGAGATTAGGAATTATGATGGTATCCACCAGAGGAAGATATGCACTTAGAGTAATGATCGATCTGGCAGAGCATGGAGGAAGCAGCTTTGTTCCCCTGAAGGACATTGCCAAAAGGCAAAACATCTCCAGGAAGTATCTGGAAAGCATAATGGCGGCATTGTCAAAAAATGGTATGGTTGAAGGTCTTCACGGAAAAGGGGGAGGATACCGTTTATCCAGGGAGGCGGAGGATTACCGGATAGGTGATATCCTTCGTGTGACCGAAAATTCCCTGGCTCCGGTGCCATGCCTGGAGGAAGAGGCAGATCCCTGTGAACGGGCGGCAGAGTGTAAAACACTGCCGATGTGGACTCGGCTTTATGAGATGATTAATGAATATCTGGATGGAATAACTATTGCAGATCTTGTAGGAACATCCTCAGGAGATAATTATATTATTTAGAGGGCAGAGAATGCAGGTTTTATAGAATCATTTCCATGCCCACCTTCTGGGGCTTTAGTCCACAGGACTCATAAAATTTCATGGCAGACTCATTCAGGCTCCACACATTCAAAGTAATGTTGTAGAAGCCTTTTTCTTTGGCATAATTTACAACATACTGATACATTTTCTGGCCTATATGATGTCCCCGGCAGCTCTCCAGTACACAGATATCATCGATATACAGAGTCTTGATGGGAGTCAGCACAGGGTCATTTTTATATTGCTGAAAGAGGCAGAAGGCATGGGCCACTACCTGACCCTGCTCATCTATAGCCACGAAAACAGGACGAAGGGGATCATCAAGGATAATCTTAAGTTGCTCTTCATCATATTTTCCTTTTCCATAGTTAAAAATATCCGGGCGTCCCCGGTGATGAACCAGATTTACCTGTAAAAGGAGTCTGCGAATCCCGGGGATATCCTCTTTAGCTGCCGGTCTGATGGTCATAAGCTCCTCCTAAAGCAGATGTACACCTTTGCTCTGGCATATTTCAACGGTTTCTGCCGGCCATAGGGAGGATTGCACCTCGCCGATATGAGCCTTTCTTAAGAAAAACATACAGATTCTGGACTGTCCGATGCCGCCGCCGATGGTATAGGGCAGCTCTTTGTTCAGAATAGCCTTCTGGAAGGGAAGCTTGGCTCTGTCTGTGCACCCGGCCTTTTCCAGCTGCTCCTTTAGACTGTTCTCATCCACACGAATCCCCATGGAGGAAAGCTCCAGGGCAATATCCAAAACAGGGTAGTAAACCACGATATCCGCATTCAATGCCCAGTCATCGTAGTCAGGAGCACGTCCGTCATGAGGCTTACCGTTTGCCAGCTTATCGCCAATCTGCATAATACATACAGCACCCTTTGCCTTAGCAATGTAGTATTCCCTCTCCTTGGGGGTATTGTCGGGAAACATTTCTTCCAGCTGGGAGGTAGTGATAAAGTAAATATCATGAGGAAGGATTTCCTCAATATAGTCATAACGGATAGCCATATATTTTTCCGTTTTGCGAAGCACCTTGTATACGGTACGGACAACCTCCTGTAAAGTGTCCATAGTGCGTTCTTCTCTGGAAATGATTTTTTCCCAGTCCCACTGATCCACATAAATAGAGTGAATATTGTCAGTGTCCTCATCCCGACGGATAGCACTCATGTCGGTATAGAGGCCTTCACCGTTTTGAAATCCGTATTTTTTTAACGCATAACGTTTCCATTTTGCCAGGGAGTGTACAATCTCAGCCTGATAGTCATTCATTTCCTTGATTCCGAAGGTTACGGGACGTTCTACCCCATTCAGGTTATCGTTGAGACCGGATGCAGGGTCCACAAACAGGGGAGCTGATACACGAAGAAGGTTAAGGCGTTCAGCCAATAGGTTCTGAAAAAAATCTTTTACCGTTTTAATTCCCACCTGGGTATCGTGCAAATCCAGGGCGGATTGGTAGTTGTCGGGAATTTTTGTTGCCATTGTTGTCCTCCAAATAAAACCATGTAGACTGCCGGAAATCATACCGGCAGATATATTTAATAATCCTGTTTATCATAGACCAGAATTTTCCTATAGTCAATGACAGATTATAACTAATGCTTGCTTTTTAGCCAAAAACAGATATAATGTAGCTGATGCGGAAAACTAAATAAGAATGATTATGATGAGGAGAAGAAACACATGAAGAAAAGAATCAGAAGTATTCTTTTAGTGTCTGTGTTGCTGACACTAACTATTGCACTGAGTGCTTGCTCGGGCGACAAGGCAGGTGAATCATCGGGAAGCGAAGCTGCCATAAATCAGGGAGGCAGTGAAGCCCTGGATGAATCCTCGATTACCATCGGCATACCACAGGATTTGGAAGAAAGTCTTGACCCACACAAAGCAGTAGCGGCAGGAACTAAGGAAATTCTGTTTAATATTTATGAAGGTCTGGTAAAGCCGGATAGTGATGGTAATATGGTGCCTGCCGTAGCAAGCGGATATACCATGGACGACGAGGGAAAAGTATATACTTTCACCCTGCGGGATGGTATTACCTTCCATGATGGAACCCCTGTAACGGTAGAGGACATCCGGTATTCAATTGAACGATGCGCCGATACCAGTGGGGAGGGTACCCTTTTGGTAGCGGCCTTTTCTAATATTGAGAGGGTAGAGATTGCAGATGAAAAAACGGTGAACATCTATCTTACCGATGCAGATACGGAGTTCATCAGTGAGCTGACAGTGGCCATTATTCCTAAAAATAATACCGATCCGGATAAAAATGCTGTGGGAACCGGCCCTTATCGGTATGTATCCCGGAGCATTCAGGATAATATCGTACTTACCCGTTTTGAGGATTATTGGGGAGAGAAGGCCAACATTAAGGATATCACCTTAAAAATTGTAGCTGACGGCGATATGATTGTTACCAACTTAAAGAGTGGTGCTATTGACATGTTCTGCCGACTGACTACCGACCAGGCAAATGAGCTGGCAGGGAATGGCTTCGATGTTTATGAGGGAACCATGAATCTGGTTCAGGCCCTTTATCTGAACAATGATTTTGAACCTTTCCGGGATATGCGGGTACGTCAGGCTCTCTGCTATGCGGTAGACACTCAGGGAATCCTGGAGCTTGGTTTTGAGGGAAAGGGTACCCTGATCGGAAGCTCTATGTTTCCGGCCTTCGGAAAGTATTATATGGAGGAACTGGCTTCCCTGTATCCTACAGATATTGAAAAGGCAAAGGAGCTTCTGGCAGAGGCCGGTTATGGAGAGGGCTTGACCTTCAGCATCACCGTTCCTTCTAACTATCAGCCCCATGTGGATACGGCACAGATCATTGTGGAGCAGCTAAAGCAGGTCAATGTAAATGCCACAATCAATCTGGTGGAATGGGATACCTGGGTTTCCGAGACCTATATCGGAAGACAGTTTGAATCTACCGTGGTAGGTGTAGATGCTTCTACACTGACAGCCAGAGCATTGCTGGAGAGATTTACCTCCGACAACGATAAGAACTTTATCAATTTTAACAGTAAAGAATATGATGAGGCTTTTGAAAAAGCCATTACATCCACAGACGATGCCAAGAAGACGGAATATTATAAACTATGTGAGGAGATTCTGGCCAAGGAAGCGGCTAATGTCTACATTCAGGATATGGCCAGTATGGTAGCCTTAAACAGCAACTACGGCGGTTATATCTTCTATCCGCTGTATGTGCAGGATTTTGCAGCCTTGTATGTGAAATAAGTAGTAAGAAGAGGGAGAGGACAGATGAAGTTTTTTGGGAAAAAAATAATCAGTATGCTGATCACCCTGCTGATTGTGTCCTTTCTGGTCTTTTTAGCTTTTACGGTGATTCCGGGAGACCCGGCAGTATCCAAGCTGGGGATGCAGGCAACGCCGGAAAGGCTGGAGGCACTCCGGGAAGAGATGGGGCTGAACAGACCCTTTTTAGAACGGTACGGAACATGGCTGATTCAGGCTCTTAAAGGTGATTTTGGAATTTCTTACAGCTATGGGGCTTCGGTTTCCGAGATGGTACTGGATAAGCTTCCTATTACCCTTTGTCTGACCCTTATGGCCTTTGTCCTGGTGGTAGTCTGTGCCCTTCCCCTGGGGATTTATACGGCAAAGCATGAAGGAGGATGGCTGGACCGCATCATTTTGGTCATCAACCAGATTATTATGGCTGTTCCTCCTTTTTTTGCCGGTATTTTACTTACCTATATTTTTGGTCTGGTGTTAAAATGGTTTCAGCCGGGAGTTTTTATTTCCTATGAGACCAGTATAAGAAAATTTTTAGGCTGTCTGATTTTTCCTGCCCTGGCCATAGCCATTCCCAAAATTGCCATGACGGTAAAGCTGCTTAGAAGCGCGCTAATCGATGAAGCAAAAAAGGATTATGTGCGGACGGCCTACAGTAAAGGCAACAGTAAGAATGGTGTGTTCTATTTTCATCTGTTAAAAAATGCCATGATTCCTGTAGTTACTTTTCTTGCCATGACCCTGACGGATATGATTGCGGGAAGCGTAATTGTAGAGCAGGTATTTTCCATTCCGGGTCTGGGCAGAATCCTGGTGACCTCAATTTCCAACAGAGATTATCCTGTGGTAGAGGCAATTATTGTTTTGCTGGCTCTTATCGTTGTGGTGGTAAATCTGCTGTCAGATGTACTTTGCCGCAAAATTGACCCGAGAATCAGTACGGGAGAATAGATTATGTTCAACCTGAAAAAAGAGAAAGAGGAAAAGCATAAGCCTTTCAAAAAGAGAAAGAATTATACCTTTATTATCGGCTGTACGATTACGGCTATGATTCTTGCTCTCACTTTGATTGGCTTTTTTTATACTCCTTATGATCCCGAGGAAATGGATGCTTCAAGAAAGCTGGCAGGAATATCCTTAAGCCATATTATGGGCTGTGATAATTTCGGAAGAGACATTTTCAGCCGGGTATTAAAGGGCTGTGCAACTACCCTGGTGGTGGCTGTGGGAACGGTGGCTATCGGAACCTTTTTTGGTTTGCTGATAGGAGCATTTACAGGATATTTCGGTGGGGTAATGGATGAGGTTTTCATGCGGATTATGGATGCCCTGTTCGCCTTTCCCAGCCTTCTTTTGGCTCTGGTTTTTGTCAGCCTTTTGGGAAGGGGAAAGTATCAGGTGATTGTAGCCTTGGGAATTGCCTTTATTCCCAGCTTTTCCAGAATCGTCCGCAGTGAATATATGCGCAATCGGGATAGGGATTATGTGAAAAGTGCAAGACTGGCAGGGGCCTCTCATCTTCGGATCATGTTTGTTCATATTTTACCCAATATCAGGAGGGTGCTCTTAGCTTCTATTATGATTGGCTTCAATAATGCGGTTCTGGCAGAAGCAGGACTGACCTATATGGGGATCGGCGTACAGCCTCCGGATGCCAGTCTGGGGGAAATGCTATCCTCTGCCCAGACCTATCTTTTTTCTGCACCCTGGTATGCTTTGGGAACAGGTCTGATGATTATTCTGATGATTCTGGGTTTTGGGCTGATGGCAGAAGGGCTGCAGAAGGAATAAGGAGGATGGGATGCTTTTAGAGGTCAAAGAATTAAGCATAGAATTTCAGGATAAACTGCTCCCGGAAACCGTGGTATCCCATGTGGATTTTACTCTGGCCAAGGGAGAGATTCTGGGAATTGTGGGAGAGTCAGGCTCCGGGAAAAGTATGACGGCCCATGCCATTGCAGGTCTGCTTAGCCGTCATGATATGAAAAAAACGGGAGAAATTCTTTTTGGCGGTAAGAATCTTTTGACCTGTTCCAGGGCAGAGCTTCGTGCCATCCAAGGAAATGACATAAGTGTTATTTTCCAGGAGCCTATGACCAGCTTGAATCCGGTGAAAAAGATTGGCTGGCAGGTAGGAGAAAGCTTGAGAATACACACGGATTTGGGGAAAAAGGAAATTAAAAGGCAGGTGCTCTCCATTCTGGAAAGAGTGGAGCTCAGTGATCCTGAGAGGGTCTATAATCAGTACCCGGATGAGCTGTCCGGTGGTATGCGGCAGAGAGTGATGATTGCTTCCGCCATGATCTGTAGGCCCCAAATTTTGATTGCCGATGAACCAACTACCGCATTGGATGTAACTATACAGGCCCAGATTGTGAAGCTTCTGAAAAAGCTTAATCAAACGGAAAAAACTGCAATTTTATTTATTTCTCATGATTTAAGTCTGGTGAAAAGTCTATGCGAAAGAGTGATAGTGATGCAGTCCGGCAGGGTGGTGGAAAGCGGAGCTTCAGAGGAAATTTTCAGGCATCCCGGGGAGGCATACACCAGACAGCTGGTGGAAGCGATTCCCGGCTGTGAACCAGGGAAAAGCTTGCGGGAGATCATGCAGGGAATACAGGCAGACAGCGTGTGATATGCAGGGGAGGCAAAATGGGTAAGATATTAACAGTGTCGAAGGTTAATGCTTATTACAAGGGACGAAGAAACAAAAAAGAGAGAATCCGGATTTTAAAAGATGTTTCCTTTGAAATGGAGGAAGGAGAAATTCTGGGGCTGGTAGGGGAAAGTGGATGCGGTAAATCTACTTTGGTAAAAACCATTCTCTCCATGCTCAAGGATTATGAGGGAGAAATTCACTGTACAGATATTCATCCTCAGATGATTTTTCAGGATCCCTTCGGTTCCTTGAATCCTTCAAAGAAGATTGGCTGGATTTTACAGGAGCCTTTGCGCAATCTTACCGGATTGAAAGCGGGTGAGCGCTATAAGAGAGCCGTTGAAATGCTGAATAAGGTGGGATTGGAAGAAAGATATATGGAGCATTATCCCCATCAGCTTTCCGGCGGGCAGCGTCAAAGGGTGGGAATTGCTGTGGCCCTGATGCTGCATCCGGGCCTGGTGCTGGCGGATGAGCCGGTATCGGCGCTGGATGTTACCATTCAGAAGCAGGTGTTGGAGCTGCTTTTGAAGCTGAAGATAGAAATGGGGCTGTCCATACTCTTCATTTCTCATGATCTGCGGGTAGTTTATCAGCTCTGTGACCGGGTGATGATTATGGAAAAAGGAGAGATTGTGGAGCAGGGAAAAACCGAGGAGGTTTACTTCCATCCCAGGCATGAGTATACAAAGAAGCTGCTGGAGGCGGCCCAAATAGTCGGAGAAGGGTGAGAAAATGCACCTGCTCCGACTATTTTTTATTTATCGGCATGTAGGGGGAGCAGCCCGACTGGAAGAGCTGAAATGCTCAATAAGTGGGGAGGAAAGCGGGGGAGCAGCCCGACTGGAAGAGCTGAAATGCTCAATAAGTGGGGAGAAAAGCGGGGGAGCAGCCCGACTGGAAAGGCCGAAATGCTCAATAAGTGGGGAGAAAAGCGGGGGAGCAGCCCGACTGGAAAGGCCGAAATGCTCAATAAGTGGGGAG
>JBJFFP010000082.1:11247-77633 GCA_051891855.1 Lachnospiraceae bacterium
GAAAAGCGGGGGAGCAGCCCGACTGGAAAGGCCGAAATGCTCAATAAGTGGGGAGGAAAGCGGGGGAGCAGCCCGACTGGAAAGGCCGAAATGCTCAATAAGTGGGGAGAAGAGCGGGGGAGCAGCCCGACTGGAAGAGCTGGAAAGCCTGAAAAGCGGGGAAGAAAGCGGGGGAGTGGCCCGACTGGAAAGGCCGAAATGCTCAATAATTGGGGAGGAAAGCGGGGGAGCGCCCCGACTGGAAGGGCTGAAATGCTCAATAAGTGGGGAGAAGAGCGGGGGAGTGGACCGACTGGAAAGGCCGAAATGCTCAATAAGTGGGGAGGAAAGAGGAGAGGCCGGAACGTTCTTGTGGAAGGATTAGTAGGGGTAACCATATCATACAATAGGAAACTACAGCTTCGGTTCTAGAAGGATAAAACAGCTTTAGAACGCCGGTTACAGCTTCGGCTTTAGAAGGAGCTTTAGAAGGACAGTTACAGCTACAGAATTTCAGTCTTTAGCCGATATAATAAACAGAAAATCGTATGAAGTCAGACTTACCAATAAAGACGATTGGGATGTAGTGAAATCACAGAAGTCAGAAAAGGGAGGCTAAAGATGAATATATCGAAGAATGTTACTATTTTTGCAGGGATAGAATTCGGTAACAGCACAGCCAATAAAGCGGAGGGCAAAAGAGGGAAAATTGCAGAGGATAAGCAGCTGAAAAAAGACGCTATATTTGCCGGCAGCCTGAATGGGGAATTATTTTCTGATAAAATTCTGGAAAAGAAAAAAGAAGCACAGAAAAAGGCCATGCAGGTAGTAGGTGATGCCTGGGCGGGTGACCAAACAATTGATGATGATTTGCAAAAAAGATGGGATTTACTCAATAAGCTGGGAAAAGACAATGAGACTGCACTACGGGAAATCAGAGAAATCATAAGACAGCAGGATGAGCTGAAAGAGGAATACGGGATTAGCGATGACAGCAAGGAGCAGCAGGATTTAGAGCTGATTCGCCGATATAACAGGATGTTAAGCAATGAGATGCGTGGTAAGCTCAGTGGAGGAGACAGCCTGACAAAGGAAGAGCTGGATTATGTGATGAAGCTTAAGGCAGAGGGGCTTACGGATTATCAGACAAAGCAGCTGCAGCTGGATGAAGCAAAAAGTATTTATCAATCCACTGTGGATGAGAATAATCAGACTATTATTGAGGAAAATGCAGTTATCCGAGGGATAAGACTGGAGCGGTTAAAAAGTGATCCTATGGTGGCAGCTCAGTATGAGGCTAAGGCTATCAGGGAGGCAGCTGCCGATGAAATTGTAGGTATGGTGGTGGAACAGGCCAAAGAATACCTTGATGAGAAAAAAGAAGAGGCTGACAAAAAGGGTGAGAAGCTCAAAGAAAAGCAGGAACAGCTTGAAGAATTTATTGAGGCACAGAAGGAGAAACGGAAGGAAGCCGATGAAGTTTTTGAAGATATGCCTGTAGAGGAAATGCTTGATCTTGCTCAGGTAAAAAACGATATTAAGCAGGAGGTAGAAAAAATTGTAGATAAAATGGCCCTGGTGGCAGAGGACATCAAGGGAGCTATGGTGGATCAGAAGCTGTAGGGATTTTAAGAGAAACATTGTGGAGCAGGGTAAAATCGAACAGGTCTATTTTATCCCAAATATGAATATACAGGAAAGCTGCTGAAAGTAGCACAAATAGCCGGAGAAGGATAGCAATGGGATACTCCTTCTTCGGCTACTTTCCATGGAAAGATGGAACGGTAGGATAAAGACATTGGAAAGTTCAATAGATTTTACTGAAAAAAGGAAGTTTAGAAAGGCGATACAAGCAGTAAACGACACCTAGACAGATGATGGCACAAATCAAGGACGATATGGAAGACCGCAGGCTGTGATCAAATCCTTTAACCTCTTCTTTTTTCTTATGGACACAGGACAGAATTCACCGTTGTTCATATGGACGATCAGTTGCTTAAAATCCACACTGGAAATATTATCTCTATTAATGATATAGGATGTATGGCATCTGTAGAAACGATGATCCAGCTGCTGCTCGATGTTTTTTAATTGTCCTGTAAATTCAATGACCCGTTTTTTCGCGTGAAGGATAATCTTATGGATATTCCCGGATGTTTCAAAAAATATAATGTCGTTATATTCGATGACAATATGCTTATAGTTCTGTATTATTGTAAAAGTTTTAACAATGCCATTATTTAATGAAGTGTATTTATTGTTTACGTCCAAAAGACATTCACGAATTTTTGACTTTATGTGTTCAGCAGTATCTTTTACGATGAAATCAAGAGCTTCTGCTTTATATTGGAAGGTAAGGAAGCTCATTTCGGAATGAGAGGTGATAAAAACAATAAAACAGCGAGGCTGAATCTTCCGTATCCTTTGAGCAAGAGTAAGCCCGTTTATATCAGACTTTAAATCAATATCAAGAAAGAAAAGTCCTGTATTTTGGGTATTCAGAATCTCCTTGAGAATGTTATGGGGATCTGAGGTGGCCTGAACGATCCGCATATCAAATCCTTCCATAAGAATGAAATTATTTATACATTTCTGAAAAATTTCCAGATGCTTTTTATTGTCTTCGCAGATAAATATGTCAATCATGCGATTTCCCTTCCTTCTTTTGAATATGATACTTATTATACAATATATTGTGCGATTACTGAAGAAAAAGAATAAGCGTCATCCATAGCAGAATAAATGAATTTAAAGCAACACTTATTCTGCTAAAATCAACGGTTATTACAAAAATACAGTGAAGCTATTCCATGTATGATAGGATAGGAATAGGAGATTTCGGGTATGGAAACAATAGCGTATAAAATTGTAAAATATCTAGGCGATGACCAAGATTATTGGAATGATATTGAGCGAATGCATATGATGTTAGGTATCCAAATATTACTTCATAATGCTATTATGCTTGGAACGATTCTTTTCGTGGCAAAAATCATTGGTATACTGATAGAGGCATCTATCCTTTTACTAGCATATGGGATAGTTAAAACGTCTGCAGGTGGGATACATTTTAAAAAGAGTTCATCTTGTCTTATCGGTACTGGGACATTTGTGGGAGTAGGCGTTTGGATCTCCCGACAATTAAACATAATATTATGCCACATTATTATTATATATATAATTTGCCTTATTATTCTGATTATAGTTGGACCGCAAGGAACTGAAAATAATCCTATTTCAGAAAAGCATTATAAGAAATTAAAAAAAAGAACTATCTTCTGGATTTTATCATATATGTTCACGACAGTTATAGCGGACATTATGATAAGACGAATTCCGTATTTGTTATTTATTGCGGTAGTATTTGAAACGTTATCGCTTTTTCCTCCATATATAAAGAAGAGGGGAATGGATTAGCTTTTATAGATGAGGCTTTGTAAGCTGAAGACGCTGTATAAATGTTTGCCCCTGAATTTCAGTGTCTAAAAATATGTGGTTATATCTGGAAATAATCTTATGGGCATTATAAAGACCTATTCCACGATTTTCCCCTTTTGTAGAAACATCTGGTTTTGATAATGCAGTATATGGAATTTCTTTTTCCAAAAAAGTATTGGAAATAACAAAGAGATATTCTGTATCCAAATCAATCAGTGCAAAACAAATGGTTGGACAAGCCGTTTCCAATGTGGCTTCAATCGCATTATCCAAGAAGATTCCGATGATGCGGCATAAATCCAATGTATCCATTGGAAGGGAGATTATTTCATCTGTGACCTCTATGCTGACATGGATATTCAGTTCCATTGCATACAGCAACTTGGATGACAGAATACCTTTTAATTCGGTAATTCCGATATTCATTAGCTGGTTTACATGAACAGTGTCTTTTGTCATTTTTCTGCTTAGAGGGAGAATTTCTGTGTCAAAATAGTTTCTTAGGCCATCTATATCGTTCGATTCGATATATCCGGACATGGAAAGCATAATATTTGAATAGTCATGCTTAAAGGAACGCAGAGAGGTATACATGGTTTCAATTTGGTTGGTATATTCCTGCATCTTGTTATAAGAATCCTGTTTCATTTCAAGATACATTTTTTCGAGGCGGATTTTGACGATATTTATGATTAAAACTGTACTGACGATAAAGTAGCAGGCGAATAAAACACAGTTAAACAGTACTATTTTGCGGCTATATCCAATGGATTCTCCTATGAAAATATTGAATAAAAAAATAAACAGGCAAGTGGTCAGATTTGCAGTGATTAGCAACAGAAGCTGTCGGGAATGACCGGAATTTATTCTTTGAATGATCGGATGGAGAGATCGGCTGATTAATAGGCATATGCAGGTTAAAAATGCAGTATAGGAAATAATATAAACGATATAATATGCCACATGAGATTGTAAATCAGCAATGGGATAGATGAATATATCCCATAATAAAGCGTATAGATTATCCAATAGAACACAGAAGAGGTAAGTGAGAATAAAGATACAGATATTTAACAGCCGGTTTGAATCAAGTAAGTAAATATAAGCACAAACGCTCAATATAAGAACTATAACACCGATATTTCCAAGAACGAAGCCCATAAGAAGCATATTAACCAGTAGGATGAGAGAGAGGACTGCTTTTTGCCCGGTTTTCATCTTGAAGGGAAGAAAGCAGCAAATGGGAATCAAGTATGGAAAAATATTAAAAAAATAGGAGAGTATTTGCAACGACTTCATTTCATTAAAACCCTTCAGAATACAATATAAACAATCTAGCTTCATTATATTACTCGAACTACACGAAATCAACGATTACTACCGAATAAACGTTGAAACATTTTATTTATAACACACTTTTTCGGTCATAGATGCGTTTTATTATCAATATTAAGGTTTTGTAGAAGAATAGGTTATGATAAGGGTATCAAAAATATCAACAAAAACGAGGAGGGGACAAAAATGAATAGAAATGTAAAATGGAACATTGGAAACTTTGTAATTAATCTAGGGAAGCATTCAATCGGGAAATGTATGGTTCTAGGTATGTTCGACCCAGAGATTCCTAAGGAAATAAGAGAAAATAATGCGGATCGTGAATATAAAAAAGAGAAGTTAAATAAGAAAGTGTTGCGGAAATAAGCTTTAGGTATGTATATACTAATAAATTGTAATTAGGCATTTTATGTGCAGATAGCCTTCTGATAGGTGATATCTTATTCGTCAGTTAGAAGGAGGAAACGATATGAAGAAAAAAGCTTTGGGTATTATTATGGCATTAGTATTGGTGATAGGAAGTTCGATTCCAGCATTGGCAGCAACTGTTTATTATAAAGGAGATGCCGTTTATTGGAATTATGGGAGGAAACTCGCTGTAATTAGTTTTTCCGAAGTGCAGACAACTATTTATGAACATTCGGCAACTGCAAATGCAACGTCTTCAGGATGGAAAAATCCAGGAGTGGTTGCATATGCGGAACAGTTTGTGGGAACAGGAACGGCAGTAGCATATTGGAATTGCAGATAGTAGGAAAGGAAAAAACGTGAAAAAGATATCGTTTGTTGGAAGGATATGGCACATAGTCAATATATTGATTGTGATGCAGGGCATATTACTTGCCCTGCCCACAATATTTTTTCTTAATAGGCGGTATATGGCGGCCTGGAAAAACTATTTAAATGAAAACAGCAGTATAGTGATCTATTTACGAGACACGTCTAGGGAGAGTAAGCAGGATATAGAAAAATATATTTATGAAAAGTCGGCAGAAGAGGATTTATTGATTGCAAGAAGAGATTCTTTGCTGAAAAATGACGGAAGCTTTTTAGGATATAAATTTGGTATCTTCGGAGAAACTTCATATGTGGATACGCGAATGACGTTTATGGGAATAGATGTTGTAAGTTCCGTACAGATAGACCAGCTGCTTACTTCATCGAACAGGGAAAGTACTCTGGGAGTGGATGATGGTAGCATAAATATGCTTACGGATATTTCCCGATTTCGTTTTGGGGAAAAGATTGTAATAAAGAAATTATCGCAGATAATCGCAGAAAGTGATACTGTAAATGGAATATACATAGTGAACGGGCAGCCGGAGGCTTCGGATAAATTTTTAAGCGGATTAGAAGAGATCACAGGAATATCAAAGGATAAATTACTGACACCAATGAGCGGTGAAGTACAGGATGACAGTTTTGCCAGAGATATTTTGCTTGCATTTTTAGCAGCTCAAATCATTCTGAATACAGTTGCATTGCTTGTGCTTACTATGCAAAATCTTGACAAGCAAGGAAAACTGGCATTGTTAGGCTGGTCAAAAGGTGCATTCATATGGGGGATTTTTGAAAAGAATTTTTTCTTTACCCTTGGGTGTATTCCCGCGTTGGTAATTGCAGGATATTTTCTTTCAGGATGGAATCGGATATCTGTAACGATATTCAGTTTTTTTATGCTGTCAGCCTTGATTAACGTGTTACTCATAGTGCTGGAAATAATGACAGCTTCAATCGTAATCGTTCTGACAAGGCCGATTGATGCCATAAGGGGGAGGATACCTAAACAGCCCCTTTATATTCTGGGAATTGTCGGCTATCTTCTGCTTAGTGCATGTCTGGTTTTTGGAGGGAGCTATGTAGATCAGCCGATTCAGTATATATCAGAAAATATGAAGCTAAAAAAACAGTGGGAAAGTGTAGAGAGGTATGAAATTCTTAATACAATTTCCGTAGGAGAAGATTCAGATTCTTTTGCCGGGCGTTCAAATCAGCTAAATCAGGATATTTATAACTGGTATTCAGACATTGCGGATAAAGACGGTGTATACCTTGTCAACACGACGTATTATGATGATGAAGTTTTAGCATTATGGAAACAGAGTCATTTTTACCAATCCGTCCCAGATGAACCATTCTGGTATTATGCAGTATCACCGAATTATCTGGAACAGCTGGGAATCCATGTGGAGGAGAACATACTTTCCAAAGCAAAAAATGGAACCAGGATATACCTTTTCCCCGAGAATATGACGAAGAAAAGTCGTGAAGAAATGAAAGGCTGGATTGAAGAGAATACTACGAAAAATCTCAGTAGTGCTGATATTCAGACAGAGTTTACAAAGCATCCTGAATTTGATTATGTGGATTACCAGGCAGAAACAGAGCTTTTTACATGGTCAGCGATGTCGAAGTATTCTTCAACAGTCAAAGATCCGGTTATATATATAGCAACACCCGAGAATATGAGATATTTTGAGACAGAGAGTCTGAGAGCAAACGGCTTTAACGGATATATAAAATTTTCGGATAGAGAAACTAAAGAACTCTACACAGCTGAATCTGAATTTGCCCGATATAATTTATCTGATAATAAAATTGTATTTTCAGAGGTAAAAAGCTATATTGATGGGTTACAAAAAGAGTTGTGGGTAACCATGTCATGGTTTGGGATTGTATTTTTGATTCTACTCTTTATTTTACTTGGACTGCTACTTATCCTGGCAACGATTTTTCGGGTCGCAAATCAGGAAAAAATAAATGTAAAAAAGTTTTTGGGATTCAATTTCTGGCAGCTTTACCGGGGACCGATTCTGTTCCTTGTAAGTGTGACCGTTCTTGAGCTTATTACAATGCTGATCCTGCACTCTAAATTCGGATTTCTTTTAATGCTGCTGATTTTCCTGCTACAGGCAGCGATTTTTACAAAATATATGTCACGAAATGAACTTAGAAGAGTGTTATCAGCTTTTAAAGGGGAGTAATGGTATTATGATAAAAGCGGTAGAAGTAAAAAATATATCCAAAAAATTTGGCTCGCGTATAATCTTTGAAAATATCAGTTTTTCTATTCTTCAAGGAGAATTTGTTGCCTTGGTCGGACCATCAGGATGTGGAAAATCTACATTATTAAATATGATTGGTGCCCTTGAAACTTATGATAAAGGGAAAATAATGATTTACGGAAAACGTATGCCTAAAATTGAAAGCAGGGAAGCCGCATATTTGCGGAGAAATACGATTAATTATCTATTCCAGTCATCTGCACTGATAGCAGAGATGACTGTTTCACAGAATCTCTATCTGGCAATGAATTTTGTGGATTGCTCCAGAAGGGAAAAGCTTGGGCAAATTGAAGAAGTGCTGCAAAAAGTAAACCTTTTGCCTTTAAAAGATGCAAAAGTAAATACATTATCAGGAGGAGAGCAGCAGAGAGTAGCACTGGCACGAACACTGGTAAAGCCGGGAGATTTGGTTCTGGCGGACGAACCTACGGGAGCCCTTGATTCTGTGTCAGCAGACAATTCTTTTGAGCTTCTGAGAAATCTGTCCGGAAAGTATAACAAAACGGTGATTATGGTGACCCACAGTACTATAATGGCAGAGCGGGCGGAAAGAATCATTGACATGGAAGAATTAAAGGGTAAAAGATAATTACAAAGTTCCCAGCGTTCATTGTAATTTGAACAGTAGAAAAACCGGAAAATGGATTTCCGGTTTTTCTTTACAAATAAGATAAGATTAATCCCGGATTCCCCTTTACAAAGCAGAACATATGTACTAGAATGAAATAAGAACAAATGTTCTTCGACTGAAGAGGAATACTTAGAGGAGCGGGGAATCAGGGATATGGAAGAGAGAAGCAATCGGGCAAATCCAATACCGATAGGGAAATTTGCAAAACCACAGGTGAATATTCTGGATGACACCACAAATCTGCAAAAGAAGCTGGCCATTCTCTCAGATGCGGCCAAGTATGATGTGGCTTGTACCTCCAGCGGTGTGGATCGAAGCGGAAAGGAAGGGGCAGGTCGCTTTGGAGGCCGCAGTAACAGCGGCGGAACAGGCAATGCGGTAGCGTCGGGAATCTGCCACAGCTTTTCCGCCGATGGTCGCTGTATCAGCTTGCTGAAGATACTCATGACCAATTATTGTATTTATGACTGCAGATATTGCAGGAATCGAGTATCCAACGATATTGAACGGGCAGTATTCAGCCCGGAAGAAATTGCCGGACTGACGATGGAATTTTACCGAAGAAACTACATTGAAGGCCTGTTTTTAAGCTCAGGAGTAATCGGCTCACCGGACTACACGATGGAGCTTCTGTATCAAACCATTTATTTGCTGAGAACGGTACATCATTTTTATGGCTATATTCATGTGAAGGGGATACCGGGAGCCAGTCCCCGGCTAATCAGGCAGCTGGGCTATCTGGTGGATCGAATGAGCGTGAACCTGGAGCTTCCAACGGCTCAGTCGCTGCAGGAGCTTGCACCTAACAAGCATCGCAGGACGATTTTAGCCCCCATGCGTCAGATTCAGGAGGGAATTAAGGAGAATAAACAGGAGCTGGTGGTATATCGCCATGCCCCTAAATTTGTCAGTGGAGGTCAGTCCACCCAGATGATTATCGGTGCCACACCGGAAAGTGATTATCAGATTGTACAGGTGGCAGAGAGCCTGTATAAGAAGTTTCAGCTGAAACGGGTATTCTACTCTGCCTTTATTAATGTGAATGAGGATAAGACTCTACCGGCATTAACTTCGGGGCCGCCTCTGCTTCGGGAACACAGGCTTTATCAGGCAGATTTTCTCATGCGCTTTTACGGGTTTGAAGCCGGGGAGCTTTTAAGTGAGAGGCATCCCAATTTTAATGTTTTCCTTGATCCTAAGGCGGACTGGGCTCTGCAGCACCTGGAGCTGTTTCCGGTGGAGATTAACCGGGCTCCCTATGAAATGCTGCTTAGGATTCCCGGTATTGGAGTAAAGAGTGCAGGAAGGATTGTACGGGCCAGACGAAACGGAAGCCTTACCTTCGAGCATCTGAAGAAAATCGGAGTGGTGCTGAAGCGGGCACTGTATTTTATTACCTGTAACGGCAGAATGATGTATCCCACTAAGATAGAAGAGGATTATATTACCCGAAATCTGATGAATGCAGGGGAACGTCTGCCCTTTGATGTCTCGTCAGTTACCTATCGCCAGCTGTCGCTCTTCGATGACGTAAGCTTTTCCAACGGTTAAAGGAAACTTTGTCTGGCAGGGCAAGCGGAAGCTAACCCATATTATTCGAGAAAGAAGGAGGGGGAAAATGACAGAAACGATTTTGCTTTGTCAGCCCACCTCGGAGGGGATTCTCACCGGGGTTTACACAGCCTACGAATGGAAGCTGAATCCCAATACCACGCACCTTCAATTAGGGGAAGTGGAAAACTATCAGCTTTTTTCAGACTACAAAGAGATAAAGACTGACCGAAAAAAGGCGGTCAAGGTTGACCGAAGTCTTCGCAGAAGGTTCAGCAGCTATACGGTAGAAAGTCTCTGGTATGCCATGGCAAGTGATGATGAAAAAAGGGGAGATGCAGTTTATCATACCATAGCCCGCGGTCTGGCAGGCGCCTATACAGGGGAGCTGATGTACTATCTGCAGGACCCCTATGTGAATCTTACAGCAAAGCTTAGGCAGAAGGTCTGTAATGAAGCCCATCATTACAAAGGCTTTGTACGGTTTGCTGAACTGGAGAGCGGAGTATTATACAGCGAAATAGAGCCCCAGAATGAGGTGCTTCCCTTCCTGGGAGAGCATTTTGCGGATCGCTTTCCGGGAGAAAATTTTATGATCAGGGATAAGGTAAGAGGAATATATCTGGTTCATGAGAGAGGAAGAGAATATTATTTATTCCGTGAACAAAAGCCACAGAAGCACCCCCTTCCTTATTCTCATAAGGAAGAACAGATACAGGAGCTGTTTCGCCGTTTTGTTCACTCTGTCTCCATTAAGGAGAGAGAAAATCTGAAGCTTCAACAGCAGCTGTTGCCTTTACGATTCAGGTCGGATATGATTGAGTTTATGGAAGAACAAGAGTAGAGAGGTGCCTATGTCAACGCGGACAACGATTCCAACCAAACAAATACGCATATCAGTCCGCAATCTGGTGGAATTTCTTCTAAGAAGCGGCGATCTGGATAACCGGGGAAGGATAACGGTGGAAAATGCCATGTTAGAAGGCGGAAGGATACACCGTATGCTTCAGCGGCGTATGGGCAGCGAATATCATGCAGAGATACCCCTAAGCTTTCGGGAGGTAAACGAGGAATATGAGATTTTGGTGGAGGGAAGAGCGGACGGGATCATCCTTTTACCGGATCAGATAACCATTGATGAAATTAAGGGAACCTATAGAGATTTGGCAAAGATCACAGAGCCTGAGCCGGTACATCTGGCCCAGGCTAAATGCTATGCTCATCTGTATGCCTGCAGGATTCAAGAACAGAAGGGAGAAGAAGAGTCCGGGAAGAAAATCCAGACACTGCAGAAATTAACCCATTTGGATACCATTCGTGTCCGAATAACCTATTGTAATATGGATACGGAAGAAACTAAGTATTTTTTTCAGGAATACAGCATAAAGGAATTGAAAAGCTGGTTTGATGACCTTATTAGTCAATATAAAAAGTGGGCAGACTATCAGGTTCAGTGGGAGGGAATACGACAGAAATCCATCCAGGAATTGACTTTCCCCTATTCCTATCGAAAGGGACAAAAGGAGCTGGTTTCTGCCGTATACCGAACCATTTACCACGAAAGGAAGCTGTTTTTGGAAGCCCCTACCGGTGTGGGAAAAACACTGTCTACCGTTTTTCCGGCAGTAAAAGCTGTGGGAGAGGGACTGGGAGACCGCCTTTTTTATCTAACAGCCAAGACCATTACCCGGACAGCCGCTTTGCAGGCCTTTGAACTGCTGATTCACAAAGGACTGAGGTTTAAAACGATTATATTGACTGCTAAGGATAAAATCTGCTTTCAGGATGAGGTTCAGTGCAATCCGGACAGCTGCCCTTATGCAAAGGGACATTTCGATCGAATTAATGAAGCAGTATATGCCCTGATTACCGCAGAGGAGAGCTTTACCAGAGAAATTATTGAAAAGTATGCTGAACAATATCGGGTCTGTCCCTTTGAGCTGGGTTTAGAGTGCAGCCTTTTTGCCGATGGGATAATCGGTGACTATAATTATCTTTTCGATCCCCATGTTTATTTAAAGCGTTTTTTTGCTGAAAGAAAAGGGCGAGGGATCTTTCTGATTGATGAAGCCCATAATCTGGTGGAGAGGGGAAGAGAAATGTACAGCGCTTCCTTGATAAAAGAGGATTTTCTTACGCTGAAAAGGCAGATTAAGCCTTATTGTGCTAAAATAGAAAGACAACTGGAGAAATGTAATCGTCAGCTGCTTTCTCTGAAACGGGAGACAGGAGGAGTAAAGGAATGGGAAAGCATCGAAGACTTTATTCGTGCTTTAAACCGATTATCCTCCGGGATAGCAGAGTATCTGGAAAATCATAATGATACGCCGGTCAAAGAGGAGATATTGTCCTTTTATTTTCAGGTTTCTCACTTTCTGCTTATCTATGAGGGAATCCAGGATGAGTATGTGATTTACAGTGAGTTGACTGAAACAGACAATTTTAAATTAAAGCTGTTTTGCGTCGATCCATCACAAAAATTAAAGAGCTGTATGGATAAGGGAAGAAGCAGTATTCTGTTCTCCGCCACCTTGCTTCCCATACAATATTATAAGAAGCTTCTGGGCGGGGAAGAAAGGGATTATGAAATCTATGCCCCCACAGCCTTTAATCCTTCCCGGTGCGGCCTGTTTATTGCACGGGATGTCACCAGCAAGTATTCTCGCAGAGGGCCGGAGGAATATTATCGTATTGCCTCCTATATCCATCAGATTGTGAAGGAAAGGCAGGGCAACTATCTGGTTTTCTTTCCCTCCTATCAAATGCTGGAGGAAATCAGCAGAATTTATGAAAAAAGCTTTAATCAAAAGGGAGAGACAGAATGCCTGAAGCAAAAAGAATTTATGAAAGAAGAAGAAAAAGAAAATTTTTTGAAACATTTTACAGGTAATCTGCATCTAAAGGTAGAAAAGCATTTTATGCCGTCGGCGAAGACAGAGGAAAAGAGTCTTCTGGGCTTCTGTATTATGGGAGGAATTTTCGGTGAGGGAATTGATTTAAAGGAAGACAGTCTGATCGGTGCCATTCTGGTGGGAACAGGGCTGCCCCTGGTCTGCACTGAACGGGAAATTCTGAAAAAATACTTTCAGGAACGAGAGGGGATGGGCTTTGAGTATGCCTATCGCTATCCCGGAATGAATAAGGTTTTACAGGCTGCAGGAAGAGTAATTCGGACGAATCAGGACTTGGGGATCGTAGCTCTTTTGGATGAGCGTTTCCTTCAGCATAGCTATATCAAAATGTTTCCCAGGGAGTGGAAGGAATACCGCAAGACGGGAATTGATACCATTTCCCATGAAGTGGAAAAATTCTGGAATGAATGGTTGTAGCTTGTCCTAAAGTAGGATATACTGAACAGGAACGACAGATGTGGATAGTAATGCTTTTGTAACCATATTTTGCTTAAAATTATCTTGAAATTGCTATTATGACATGTATGTCATAGGTATTGACACTGATTTTATACACCTTAGACAGGTGAAAAGCTGTGGATAACTATGTGGAAACGGTGGATTTCTCTAAAAAAATAGTTTTTTTTAGTTTTCCACAGAGTTATCCACAGGTATATGGAAATGATTGGGAAAAATAGTAAAAATACCGCATCAGTCAATACATATTATGTAAACTTGGAGGACGAGTTATGTGGGCTTATGAAAGTGTGTTCTATCAAATCTATCCCCTGGGATTTTGCGGGGCTCCCTTCGACAATGACGGAGTGCTGAATCACCGTATTTTAAAGGTGGAGGAGTGGATTCCTCATATAAAGAAGCTGGGGTGTAATGCCATCTATTTCTCTCCTGTTTTTGAATCCGATACTCATGGCTATAACACCAGAGATTACCGGAAGCTGGACTGCCGTCTGGGGACCAATGAGGATTTTAAACAGGTTGTGGATAAATTGCATCGGGAAGGGATAAAGGTAGTTCTGGACGGAGTATTCAACCATGTGGGAAGGGGCTTCTTCGGCTTTCAGGACGTGTTGAAAAACAGATGGGATTCTCCCTATAGAGACTGGTTTCATCTGGACTTTAACGGCAACTCCCCTTATCAGGACGGATTATATTATGAAGGCTGGGAGGGCAACTACGATTTGGTGAAGCTGAATCTAAGGCACGAGCCGGTAATTCAGTATCTTTTTGAAAGTATAGAATTGTGGATTAAGGAATTTGATATCGATGGGCTTCGATTGGATGTGGCCTACTGTCTGGATCATGACTTTGTCCGCCGACTGCGCAGATTTTGTGAGGAGAAGAAGCAGGATTTCTTCCTGCTGGGAGAAATGCTTCACGGAGATTATAAGGTGCTGGTAAACCATGAGATGCTGCATTCGGCAACCAATTATGAGTGCTATAAGGGCCTCTATTCCAGCTTTAACAGTATGAATATGTTTGAAATCAATCATTCTCTGCTGCGCCAGTTCGGGCCGGAGGATTGGACTTTATATCGGGGAAAGCATCTGCTTTCCTTTGTGGATAATCATGACGTAAGCCGGATTGCCACCATACTGCAGAATAAAGCCCATCTTCCTCTGGTTTATGCACTTGCCTTTGGAATGCCGGGGATTCCCTGTGTCTATTACGGCAGTGAGTGGGGAGCCAAAGGAGATAAGAGTCAGGGAGACCCTTCCCTGCGATTAAGCTACGAAGCACCCCTTTGGAATGAACTGACGGAGTTTATTTCCCGGCTGGCAGAAGCAAAGAAAAATTCTCATGCTTTGAATTACGGCAGCTTCCGCTCGGTAGTATTGACCAATAAGCAGTGTGTTTTTGAGAGAAAAGCAGAAGGAGAAAGGGTGCTGGTAGCCATAAATGCGGACAGTGAAGCTTATACAGCCCATTTTGATGCAGGCTGCGGCAGGGCAGTGGATTTACTTACCGGCAGTGAACATGATTTCGGCGGAGGAAGTCTTTTGCCGGGCTATAGTGCATTTTTCTGGAAATGTGAAAGATAAAAAGGATAGAATACAGTGAAAAAAAAGTTAGTAAGAAGAAAAAAAGGAAGGCCAAATATAAGACAGGATAAGATTAAGAGAAAAAGCTTATTGTTTCTTTTGCCCAGTGTTTTGGGTGTGCTTCTCTTTTTTGTACTCCCATTCGGTGTGGTAGGCTTTTATTCCGTAGTAAATAATCCGATTCAGCATAAATTTGTTTTTCTGGATAATTTTATCAGCGTTTGGAACAATTCAGCCTTTCGTCTGGCTGCGCAAAATACACTGAAGTTTTCGGTTGTCGCCGTGCCGCTGGCAGTGATTTTATCCATGATAATGGCCTTTGCGCTGGAACAGGCCATTCCCTGGAAAAGTCGTTTTCGGACACTCTTGCTCAGTCCCATGATGGTTCCCATTGCTTCGGTAGTATTGATTTGGCAGGTGCTGTTCCATTATAACGGGGTGGTCAATGAGTTTATGCAATACTTTGGCACTAATAAGATTGACTGGTTTAAATCGGAATATGCACAGGTGATTCTGGTACTTTTGTTTATCTGGAAAAATCTGGGATATAATATGATTCTTTTTATGGCAGCCATCAGTAATATCCCTAAGGAAATTATCGAGGTGGCCCAGCTGGAAAGTGCCAGGGGCTGGCAGATATTCTTTTCCATTAAGCTTAGATATCTGTCCTCAACCATTTTATTCGTAACGATATTATCCTTAATTAATTCCTTCAAGGTTTTTCGTGAGGTATATATGCTGACGGGAGATTATCCCTTTGATTCCCTGTATCTTATGCAGCATTTTATGAATAATACCTTTCGCTCACTGGACTATCAGAAGCTTTCGGCAGCGGCAATTATTATGTGCCTGTTCATGATTGTGATTATTGGTATCCTTTTTTTAACAGAATATTATTTTGGAAAGGATATGGAAGATGCGTGACCGGATAAAAAGAAGGGTCAGAAAACGGATGACAAAAAAGCTGTGGCTGGGTATGCTGACCGTATTTCTGATTGTGTTCACGGGGATATTCATTATTCCCATTGTATTTACAATTTGTAATTCCTTTATGGGAAAAGCAGAAATTACTTCCAATTACGGAATGATTTTTTCGGTATCAAAAACGGGGGCAAAACAGTTTATTTCGGAAACCGTCAATTTGAAATTTATTCCGGATATGGTTTCCTTCAGCCAGTACATAACCGTTTTATTGAAAAGTCCCGACTATTTGATTAAGTTTTGGAATTCTGTTATTCTGGTGGCGCCTATTGTGGTCTTTCAGCTGGCGGTGGCCTGCTTGGCCTCCTATGGCTTCACCCGATACAGGGGAAGGGGCAGAGAGATTATATTTTTTTCCTATATTATTCTGATGCTGATGCCTTATCAGGTAACCCTTGTACCTAATTTTTTAGTGGCAGGCTGGCTGAATATACTGGATACCAGATGGGCTATTTGGCTTCCGGGAGTTTTTTCACCTTATGCGGTATTCTTGCTGACCAAGTATATGAGAAGGATACCTTCATCCATGTTTGAAGCCGCTAAAATTGACGGGGCAGGAGAGTGGCAGATTTTTGGGAAAATCTGCTTGCCGCTGTGTAAAGGGGCCTTAAGCAGTGTGGCAATTCTAGTTTTTATTGATTATTGGAATATGGTGGAGCAGCCGTTGATTCTTTTGTCGGATGAACAGATGCACCCGCTGTCGGTATTTTTATCCAAAATCAATTCCGGGGAAATCGGTTTGGCCTTTGCAGTGGCAACCATTTATATGGTACCCACTCTTTTGGTATTTTTGTATGGAGAAGAATATCTGGTAGAGGGTATTGCCTACCAGGGAGGAATAAAAGGATAACAGGCCGCCAGGCGGCAGGAATGAGAGGAGACTATGAACAAGAGAAAAGACTGGATAAAAAATATTGCGATAATTTTTCTGTCCATCATGCTGGTATTGACTTTTTTTTCCAATAGCATTATGAATTATTCTCTGCCGGAGGTGGCTACGGCAATGGTTGAGCCGGGAACGGTTACAGCCAAGATACGGGGAACAGGTACCTTAACGGCAGATGACCCTTACAAGGTGAGTATACAGGAAAGCCGTGTGATTGCCAGTGTGGCAGTTAAGGAAGGGGATGTGGTGGAAAAGGATCAGGTACTGTTCTATCTGGAGGATAAGGAAAGTGAGGAACTGAAGGCGGCAGAGGATAAGCTGAATGAACTGGTCCTGGCTTATACCACGGAGCTGCTTTCAGGAGATATTTCCCAGCAGTCCTATCAGAATATCCAAAGTGGGAATATTTCGGGAACAAATACGTATCAGAACCGTATTAACGAGGCCAGACAGAAGGTGGAGAGTGCACAGGCCACAGTGGATTCTCTGGCAAAGCAGATTGCCATTACCACAGCAGGCGTCAATGACAGTGCGGATAAAGAGACTGCCTTAAAAAATGCGGAAGCGGCAAAGAGTCAGGCGGCAGAACAGTTGACTGCGGCACAGACCAAATTGAGCTCTGCCCAAACGGAGCTGGGTGGGTTTGATGCCACTCAATTGACGGACGATAAATTACAGAAGGAACAGGCGGAGGCGACGAGGCAAGCTGAGTACGAGAATGCCAGACAGGCCTGTGAAACAGCCATCAATAACCAACTTACCACCCAGGGAAAGAGCCCCATAACCGTGGAGGATTTGGCAAAAAAAAGCAACTGGAATGAATACCTGGGGACACTGAGTAAAATCATCGAAGAGATTAAGGCTGGCGGCGGAGCGGATGTATCGGCTGAGCTTACCGCTATGAAAAGTGCCTTTGAAGTGTACCGGGCAGCAAAGGCAGACCGGGAAAAAGCAGAGACGGAATTGAATCAAAAATACAGCCTGAGTAAACAGCTTCCGCAGCTGAAATCAGCAGTAAGCAAGGCTCAGAATTATTATGATGAATGCAGTACCCTGGTTCAAAGTCTGACCAATGAGATTAATAACAATACCATTAATGCCAATCAGCAGAAGGCTAATTTGGACAAAAGCAAAATTGGGGCAGATGAGGCCCTGAAAACAGCGGAAAATGAGCTAAAGCAGCTTCTTACCGATGTGAGCAAGGAGCTGGGGCTTTCCAATCAGAACAATACCATTCGCGAGCAGCAGAAGGAAGTGGAGAGGCTGAGAGATAAGGCACAGGGAAGCACCATTGTGGCACCGGTGGCAGGAACCGTCAGCAGCATCACCAAAACAGCAGGAGAAACCACTGTGCCGGATGAAGCCCTGGTGACTATGCTGCCGGAAGGAAAGGGCTACAGCATGAGCTTTTCCGTAACTAACGATCAGGCAAAAAAGGTTTCCGTGGGAGATGTGGCCGAGCTGCAAAATTCCTGGTTTTACGGCGATGTGAAGGCCACCCTTACCGCTATTCGTCCGGATACAGAAAATCCCGGGCAGAAAAAGCTGCTTTACTTTAATGTAGCGGGAGAGGTACAGCCGGGACAGAATATCAGCCTGTCTATTGGACAAAAAAGTGCTAATTATGACATGATCGTACCTAACAGTTCCGTCAGGGAAGATAAAAACGGTAAATTTATTTTGATCGTGGAATCCAGAAATTCACCCCTGGGTAATCGGTATATTGCCACCAGAGTAGATGTGGAGGTATTGGCTTCGGATGATGTCAATACAGCAATCAATGCACCGCTATACGGTTATGAGTATGTGATTACCACATCAACAAAGCCTGTAGAAGCAGGAAAGCAGGTACGGCTTGCAGAAAATTAGAACCGGAGGAGAAGTGTGAATAAGTGGAGAGATAAATTAACGGGAAAGAGGATTTTCCTGTTTGGTGCAGGAATACTCTGTCTGCTTCTTTTCGGAATCATTACTCTGACGGAGAAGACTATCCAAAATGGCCTGTATGATCAGCAGCTGGCGGCCCGATGGTCGGAAAATAAAGACGTTTCACAGGTCAGTGCCTTTTTTGCGGCAGGAGAAGTAGATGGTCCTGATTATTTTACCGGTATTGGAATGACTCTGGATAAAAAGCTGACGGAAGCCTCACTGACAGCACCTAATGAGCAGGCCAGATTAAGAATAGATGCCATCAGCATTCCGGGGAAGGTCACCTTAAGCAATGGAAGCAGGAGTACAGAGCTTACCGCTTTTGGGGTAAAGGGAGATTTTTTTCAGTTTCATCCCCTTATGCTGTTGGAGGGCTCCTTCTTCGATTTAAACAGCATGATGCAGGATGGAATCATTATCGATGAAGAAACGGCATGGCAGCTTTTCGGCTCCAGTGATGTAGCGGGAATGCAGGTGATGCTTGGCCAGGTGCCCCATTATATTTCAGGAGTGGTCAGACGGGATTCCGGTAGGATAGCCGAGGCGGCAGGACTGGATAAATCGGTCTGCTATCTGTCCATAGACAGTCTTTTGAAGTATGGCATGGTAAATGGAGGCTACTGCTATGAGGTATTGATGCCAAATCCGGTAAAGGGCTTTGCCCGGACGGCTCTTTCCGAAGCCTTAGAGGCAGAAAAGAAACAGGTTCATCTTGTAGAAAACAGTACACGGTTTCAAAGCCTGTCACTTTTGGAGATTATTGTCGGCTTTGGAACCAGGAGCATGTCGAAGCAGCAGATTATTTACCCTTACTGGGAAAACATGGCCAGAGGCTACGAGGATATTTTTGCCCTGATCCTTATTCTTAAGGCAGTACTGCTGATTTATCCTAGTCTATTTGGGGGAATAAGCCTTATTCTTTTTTGGAAGAAAAGACACCGGCCCCTGAGGGAAAAAGTTTTCCGTTTAAGAGAAAAGCTATATGATTACAGTGTAAAATTAAACAACCGAAAAAAAGAGGAAGGAAGAAAGAAGTGAAAAAAAGAATCAGAATGACAGCAGGACTGCTGGCCCTTGCCATGGCACTGACAGCCTGTGGCGGACAGAAAACAAAGGAAAATGAAGTTCAGCAGGAATCCCTGTTCAATAAGGAGTATGTTTTCCGGGAAGAAGAATTTGAACTGACCGATAATGTGGATAATCTGATGCAGATTACAGTGGTTGGGGATACCATCTATACCGAGGAAGCAAACTATAGCATGAGTGGGGGAGCTGCAAGGCTGGAAGAAGCTGATACTGGGGAAGAGACGGGGGCTGCCGAAAATGTTGAGGAAGGATATATCCTGGTTTTTACGGCTTATGATCTGAAAGGGAATCAGCTTAGACGGTTTGAAAATAAACTTCCTGCTAATTGCGGGCCGGGAAGTATGACTGCAGACAGTCAGGGAAATATTTATTCGGTCTACAGCCACTATGGCACAGGAGATGATGGAAATGAGGATTATCGGGTATATTTGCAGGGGCACTCTCCGGAGGGCCAGGAGCTGTTTACCCTTTGGCTGAATGAAAACCAGTCTCCGGATGAATATTATTATGTAAATTCCCTTATCTGTACGGAAGATGGCAGATTGATTCTGGAGTCAGGAAGTACCATAGAAATATATGATTCACAGGGAACTGAGCTTGGCCGAATTGATAATAAGGAAGGCGGACAGCTGCTGAAAATCAGAGGAGATGTATTTATCACTTTGGAAGGCGATGGTGAGAATGCCTTTTTACAGACCATAGACTTGGAAAGCGGCCAAAGGGGAGAAAAGCAGGAGCTTCCTTTTCCCATTTATTCTTATAACTATATGAGCGGTAGCTTTTATGATTTTTATTTATCCAATGAAAAGGGGATTTTCGGTTTCAATCTGGGAGATGCAGAGCCAACCATGATTATGGATTTTCTATCCTCAGATTTTGCCAGCTATGGAATGAGCAATGTGTCATTTTTGGATGAAGATAATTTTATTGCACTGTATTATGGTGAAGAGGGCTCAAAGCTCAGCCGTTTTGTGAAGATTCCGGCAGAAGAAGTGGTGGAAAAGAAAGAAATTATCCTGGGCTGCTACTATCTGGACAGTGCGGTAAAAACTCAGGCCATGAAATTTAATAAGGAGAGTAATACTCACCGAATCGTATTCATGGATTATTCTGAATATAATACAGAGGAAGACTATACTATCGGTTTAAACAGACTAAATTCGGATATTGCCTCCGGTAAGGTTCCCGATATTGTGGCACTGCAGAATGGAATGCCCGTAGAAAGCTATATGGCAAAGGGCTTATTTACCGACTACTATGAGTTAATGGAGAAAGATTCAACCTTTAAAAAGGAAGATTATCTGCAAAATGTTTTTGAGGCATATTCCATGAATGGCAAGCTGTATCAGATGGTTCCCAGCTTCTATGTCAGAACGATTGTGGGAAGAACGGAAGATGTGGGAGAGGATTTCAGCTGGACCATGGATGAGGCTCTGGCTCTTCAGGCCTCCAAGCCGGAAGGAACAGTTCTCTTTACCGATATGATACAGACGGATTTTTTGGGCCAGTGTCTCTTGAACAGCGGAAATGAGTATATTAACTGGGAAACTGGTGAGTGTAGATTTGATTCCGAAGAGTTTATCCAGATGTTGGAATATGCCAAAACTCTGCCGGAAAAATATAATGAAGAGGATTATTTTGATGAGAGTGTCTGGCAGGAAAGAGAAACTCAGTACAGGGAAGGAAAGGCAGTTCTCTTTCCCACGGTGTTGAGTAGCTTCAACGATTATGGAAATTGGAAATATGCTACCTTTGGAGATGACATAACGATGGTAGGCTTTCCCACTAAGGAAGGAAATGGCTCAGCACTGATTTCCAGCTTTAATCTGGCAATCAGTGCACAAAGCGAAGCCCAGGATGTGGCCTGGCAATTTGTAAAGAGCTTTTTAGAGGAAGAATATCAGGATAATATGGAGTACTTCTTCCCCATTCGGCTGTCAAGTCTTCAAAAGCAGGCCCAAAAAGCTATGGAAAAGCCTTATTACACCGATAATGAGGGGAATAAGGTGGAATATGATATGACCTATTATGTGGGCAGTATGGAAATTAAGGTTGATCCCCTGAACAAGGAAGAGACAGACCGGGTTATGGAGTTTCTGCAAAGTATAAATAAAATCAGCAGCTACAATGATGAATTGTTCAACATTGTGTCGGAAGAGTCCCAAAGCTTTTTACAAGGAGAAAAATCAGCTAAGGAGGCTGCTGAAATTATCCAAAGCAGAGCAAAAATTTATATCAATGAAAATCGATAAAGTCAGTTGACAAAGTATTTTTCTTTCAGTATCCTAATGATTAGACAAAGATAACGACAGGGAGGAGTACAAAGTGCTTCTTGCCAGAGAGAGGAGCCCATAGGCTGGAAGGCTCCCCCAAGTAAGGCTTTTGGAAGGTAGCCCTGGAATCGGAAGGCTGAACAGGACGAGAGGGAATCAGTAGGCTTTCACGGGTCATCTCCGTTATCCGATGGAGCTTTCCGGCTGCCTGCCGGGAACCGAAGAGACCTTCTTGCGGGCTTGTGTAACGAGCTTCGGGACAGGTGAACAAAGGTGGTACCGCGTTAACTACGCCCTTTGACTGAGTAATCAGTCAAAGGGCATTTTTGATGAAGGAGATTAAACAAAATGAGTAAAGAACTGGCAAAAACCTATGATCCTCACAGTATGGAGGACAGGCTGTATCAAAAATGGATGGAGAAGAACTATTTTCACGCAGAGGTGGATCACGGCAAAACCCCCTTTACCATCGTGATTCCTCCTCCCAACATTACGGGACAGCTGCATATGGGACATGCTCTGGATAATACCATGCAGGATATCCTCATTCGTTTCAAGCGGATGCAGGGCTATAATGCCCTTTGGCAGCCGGGAACCGACCATGCCAGCATTGCTACCGAGGTTAAGATTATTGAAAAGCTGAAGGAAGAGGGAATCCGCAAGGAAGACCTGGGGCGTGAAGGCTTTCTGGAAAGAGCCTGGGAGTGGAAGAAGGAATACGGCGGACGGATTATTGAGCAGTTGAAGAAGCTGGGCTCCTCCTGCGATTGGGATAGAGAACGATTTACTATGGATGAAGGCTGTAGCAGAGCCGTTACAGAAGTTTTCTGCAAGATGCATGAAAAGGGCTGGATATATAAGGGCAGCCGTATTATTAACTGGTGTCCTGTCTGCAATACCTCCATTTCCGATGCGGAGGTAGAATATGAGGAGCAGGAGGGAAAATTCTGGCATATCAAGTATCCCATTAAGGATACCCATGAATTTCTGGAATTTGCAACCACCCGTCCCGAAACCATGCTGGGGGATACGGCAGTGGCCGTTAATCCTGAGGATGAGCGTTATCAGCATTTAATCGGTAAAACCGTTATCCTTCCCTTTATCAATCGGGAGATTCCCATTGTGGCGGATGCCTATGTTGATATGGAATTTGGTACCGGTGTGGTAAAAATCACTCCCGCCCATGACCCTAACGATTTTGAGGTGGGAAAACGGCATAATCTTCCGGAAATCAATATCATGAACGATGATGCTACCATTAATGAAAATGGCGGTAAATTTGCCGGTATGGATCGCTATGAAGCAAGAAAGGCCATCGTAAGAGAGCTGGAGGAAATGGGGCTTTTGGTTCGTATAGAAGACCATGTACACAACGTAGGTACCCATGACCGCTGTAAGACCACCATTGAGCCAATGATCAAGCAGCAGTGGTTTGTGAAAATGGAGGAGCTGATCAAGCCGGCTGTGGAAGCAGTAAAATCCGGGGATATTCAGCTGGTTCCCGAGAGAATGAATAAGACCTATTTTAACTGGACCGACAATATCCGTGACTGGTGTATCAGCCGTCAGCTCTGGTGGGGACATCGGATTCCGGCTTATTATTGTAAAGAGTGCAAAGAAACCATCGTATCAGCCAAAGAGCCCACAACCTGTCCTAAATGCGGCTGTACTCATCTGACTCAGGATGAAGACACTTTGGATACATGGTTTTCCTCTGCCCTGTGGCCTTTTTCCACCCTTGGCTGGCCAGAGGAAACGGAGGATCTGAAGTATTTTTATCCCACAGATGTACTGGTAACCGGTTACGATATTATTTTCTTCTGGGTTATTCGGATGATCTTCTCCGGTTATGAACAGATGGGAGAGCGACCCTTTAAGACCGTTCTTTTCCATGGTCTGGTAAGGGATGCACAGGGAAGAAAAATGTCTAAATCCCTGGGGAATGGTATCGATCCTTTGGAGATTATTGAACAGTATGGCGCAGATGCCCTAAGATTGACCTTGATTACCGGTAATGCACCGGGGAATGATATGCGTTTTTATCATGAACGGGTTGAGGCCAGCAGAAACTTTGCCAATAAGGTCTGGAATGCCTCCCGCTTCATTCTGATGAATATGGAAGGGAAAACGATTACTCAGCCAAAGGATTCAGCCCTTGAACCGGCAGATAGGTGGATTCTGTCCAGATTAAACAGCCTGGTTCAGGAGGTGACCGACAATATGGAAGGCTTTGAGCTGGGGATTGCGGTACAGAAGGTTTATGATTTCATCTGGGATGAGTTCTGCGACTGGTATATTGAGATGGTAAAACCCCGTCTGTATAACAGTAAGGATGCCGAAAGCAGCAACAGTGCCCTTTGGACCTTGAAGACCGTACTGCTGGATGCCTTGAAGCTTCTGCATCCTTATATGCCCTTCATAACTGAAGAAATCTTCTGTACCTTACAGGCAGAAGAAGAGTCTGTTATGATCAGCTCCTGGCCGGTTTACCGGGGAGAAAGAAGCTTTGCAAAAGAAGAGAAAGAGATCGAGCTGATTAAGGAAGCGGTCAGGGGGATTCGGAACGTACGCACCGAGATGAACGTACCGCCAAGCAAAAAAGCTATGGTATATGTGGTAAGCGACCAGAAAGAAATTCGTTCTGTTTTTAAGGAAAGTGATCTGTTTTTTGCCACTCTTGCCTATGCCTCCCAGGTAAAAATCCAGACAGACAAGACAGGGATTGCCGATGATGCCGTATCCGTAGTGATTCCCGGAGCAGTCTGTTACATGCCTTTTGCTGAGCTTGTGGATATCAGCAAGGAAATTGAACGTTTGGAAAAGGAGGAAAAACGCCTGGAGGGTGAGCTTGCCAGAGTTGACGGTATGCTTAAGAACGAGAAATTTGTCAGTAAGGCACCAGCGGCTAAGATTGAAGAAGAAAGAGGAAAACAGGCCAAATATCAGCAGATGATGGAGCAGGTAAGAGAAAGGCTTGTACAGCTTAGAGGCTAAGGCAGGAAGTGCAAGAAGGATGATAACAAGCTATGAAGAAGCGAAAGAATACATTCTTTCCATTCCTAAGTTTACGCAAAAGAATACTTGGGAAAGAACCCGTGACTTTTATGAATTTTTAGGAAAGCCGGGAAAGGCCAGCAGGATAATTCATGTGGCAGGAACCAACGGAAAGGGCTCGGTCTGTGCCTACATGGATTCCTGCCTGAAGGTAGGGGGAGTCAGTGTGGGAATGTTTACTTCCCCTCATCTGGTAAACATACGGGAGAGGATACGGTTAAATCAGGAGTGGATCAATGAGGAGGACTTTTTAACCACCTTTCACCGATTGGAAAAGGAGCTGCAGGAATATAGGAGAAAAAGCTCTTTTTCGGAGACTGCGGGAGAGGACTACCACCCCACCTTTTTTGAGTGGATGTTTTTTTTATGTATGCTGTATTTTCAGGAAAAACAGCCGGAAGTGATTCTGCTGGAAACAGGACTGGGAGGGAAACTGGATGCAACAAATGTAATCGATGCCCCTAAAGTAGCAGTCATCACCTCTATCGGCATGGATCATACCCAATATCTGGGGAATACTCTGGAAGAAATTGCCGGTGAAAAGGCCGGAATTATCAAACCGGGCAGCCGGGTGGTTTATGCGGCTATGAACCCTTCTGTTGAGGCAATAATGAAAAAAAAGACAGAGGAATGTGGGTGTTTATCACGAAGGGTGTCAAAACCAGCGAAGACGAGCCTGGATTTGGGGAATAAAAGGATTGATTTTTCTTTTACTTCTCGTTATTATGGATATATTCCGATTTGCTTGAGTACAATCGCGGGATATCAGACAAAAAATGCAGCCCTGGCTCTCGCCTCTCTGGAGGAGGCAGGGCTGATTTTAAAACCCCATCAGTTAAAGGAAGGGTTAGCAGGCTGCCGGTGGGAAGGGCGGATGGAAGAGGTACTGCCCGGAGTCGTTTTGGATGGAGCCCATAATAGGGAAGGCATAGAAGCTTTTCTGGAAACGGTGGCCATGGATGGCTGTGGGGGAAAGCGCTGGCTTCTATTTTCCGTGGTACAGGATAAGGAGGCACAAATGATGGCCGCCGCCATAAAGGAGTCCGGTTTATTTGAATATATTCAGGCTGTACCCCTGGAAAACAAAAGAGGACTTTCTAAAGAGAAGCTGAGGAGTTTGTTTGGACATTGGCAGATAAGGGTGGGGGAGGATGTTCCCACAGCATTGAAGGAGCTGCTTGGGCTACGAAAGCAGGAGGATATTGTTTATGTGGCCGGGTCCTTATATCTGGTTGGGCAGGTGAAGGAATATCTGGCGACGGAAGAATTGCGGTGCTGATTTTGACAGCAGAGAAGTGAGGAAATGATGATAAATTTTGAAGAGGAATTGAAGAAGTTTCATCTCAGCCTGGAAATAGAAGAGGCAGAAGATGCTTTATATAGAAAGAATCTGACGGATATTGCAGATTTAGTTGTGGAAATCGTTAAGGAAGTTAAAGAGGACAAAGAGTAGAGGAAACAGAGATGAGATGTTATAACTGTGGTTGTGATTTGACAGGACATAATTTCTGTACAAATTGCAAGGTAGACGTAACAAACTATAAGCTTGTCGTCAGTGCATCCAATCTGTTTTACAATGATGGTTTGGAGAAAGCCAGGGTACGGGATCTTACCGGTGCCGTTTCCAGTCTGCGTCAATGCTTAAAGCTGAATAAGAACCATGTGGATGCCAGAAACCTTTTAGGACTGGTGTATTTTGAATTGGGAGAATCGGTCCAGGCCTTGAATGAGTGGGTGATCAGTAAGAATCTGCAAGCAAAAAAGAATGTGGCAGATGATTATCTGAATCTGATTCAGAGCAATCCAGGAAAGCTGGATGCTCTAAATGCAACCATTAAGAAATTCAATCAGGCTTTGACCTATTGCTATCAGGGAAGCCTGGATTTGGCAGTGATTCAGCTAAAGAAGGTTTTGTCCATGAATCCCAAATATTTGCAGGCCCATCAATTGCTGGCACTTCTTTATCTGCAGAGTGAGGAATGGACCAAAGCACGTAAGGAGCTGGACAGGTGCCTGAAAATTGATATTAATAATACCATAGCTTTACGTTATACCCAGGAAATCGACCAGATTCTGGGAGAGAATGGAGCTTCCGGCATATCAGGAAACGGTGGAGGTAAGAGTAGAGCCAAAATTAAGGAATCAGGAACAAAAAGCAAAAGCGTCAGTGAAGAGGCCTATCAGTATCAGAGCGGCAACGAAACGATTATTCAGCCTTACAAGGTTTCGGAAAGACGGGCAGCAGCTTCCATTGGGAATCTGATTATCGGTATCTGCATAGGACTTGCCGTAGCCTGGTTTTTGATCCTGCCGGCCAGAATCCAGAATGCAAAGGCCGGTGTAAACGAAGAGATGAAGGCGGTCAGTGAGCAGCTGGATGTGAAATCGGCTACCATCAGTGAGCTGGAGAGTAAGGTGAAGGTGCTGGAAAGTGAGAAGCAGAAGCTGGAAGGACAGCTGGAGGGCTTCGTGGGCACAGGAGGCACTCTGGAGGATGTGAATAATCTGCTTCAGGCAGTAAGAATTTATATGGAGACACCGAATGAAACGGTAAAAATCGGTGAGTATCTGGAAAAAATCAATCCGGAATCGGTGAGTGAAGGCTCGTCAGAATCCTTTACGACACTCTATGATCTGTTGATTAAAGAGGTGGGTCCCCGGATAGGAACCCAGTATTATGAAGATGGTATGGATGCTTACCAAAGTGGAAATTATCAGCGGGCTATAGACGAACTGACCAGAGCGGTGACTTATGATGAGACCAATTCAGATGCACTGTTTAATCTGGGCAATGCCTATCGTAAGCTGGAAAGAGATGAGGAGGCAATTCAGGTTTATGAGAGGGTGATTGAGCTCTTTCCGACTACGGAAAAGGCAAATCGAGCCCAGTCCTATATTAATGAATTAACAGTTGAATAAAAGCAGGGTACAAAAGAGAGTCGGGAAGAAAACCGGCTCTTTTTTATGATGAAAGGGAGGGAAAGTATGGAACAGCAGCAGTACAAGGTAATTGATGACTATCTTTGCATTAAAATGCCCAGAGAGATTGATCATCATAATGCGGAAATCATCAGCCGTAATGCAGACCGATTTATCTGTGGCAGGCAGATAAATCATATTGTATTTGATTTTGAGGAAACGGATTTTATGGACAGCTCGGGTATAGGAATTATTGCGGGGAGGTATAAGAAACTCAGTATTTTCGGAGGTCAGGTCTATGTGGTTAATGCAGGAAGTCAGGTGAAAAGAATCCTGCTGTTGTCGGGGCTGCAAAAATATGTTGTCTGGATGAAGAAGGAAAAACACTGAGTCTCGGGAAAGGAGAAAAGACATGGAAACCAGAGGAAAAATAAGAACTGAAAATCAAATGAAGCTTACCTTTGATGCCAAATCGGAAAATGAGAGTCTGGCCAGAGTTGCCGTGGCGGCGTTTATCACCCACCTGGATCCCACACTGGAGGAAATGGCCGATGTGAAGACTGCGGTAAGTGAGGCAGTAACCAATGCCATTATTCATGGCTATGAGGAGGGAGAGGGGACGGTATACATAAGCTGTAGGCTGCAGGGAGATCTGTTGGAAGTAAAAGTAGAGGATGAAGGCAGGGGAATCGAGGATATTGATCGTGCCCTGGAGCCTCTTTTTACCACAAAGCCGGAAAAGGAACGCTCCGGAATGGGATTTTCCTTTATGGAGGCCTTTATGGATGAGCTGGAGGTGATATCAGCTCCCGGAGAGGGAACCTGTGTAATGATGAAAAAAAAGCTGGGCACCGGTGGTTGGTTTGAGGTGGAATAGCCTGATGCAGAATGGAGGAAAGGATGGAGGAAAGCACAGTACTGATTGAGCGTTTACAGGCAGGGGATAAAGAGGCGAGAGAGGTACTGATTGAGAAAAATCTGGGGCTGGTACATCATATTGTCAAGCGCTTTTCGGGCAGAGGAGTGGATATGGAGGATTTATTTCAGATTGGAACCATCGGTCTGATGAAGGCTATTGACAAGTTCGATCTTTCTTTTGGAGTAAAATTTTCCACCTATGCCGTTCCCCTTATCAGCGGGGAAATTAAGCGTTTCCTAAGGGATGACGGACTGGTAAAGGTGAGCAGAAGCCTGAAGGAAAACGGCTGGAAGGTCAATCGTGCCTTGGAACAGCAGAAGCGGGAAAAGGGTACGGATATGACTTTGGAAGAGCTGGTGAAAGCAACAGGACTTAACCGGGAAGAAATTGTTATGGCAATGGAGGCCAATATTCAGGTTGAGTCTCTTTATAAATCCGTTTATCAGTCGGATGGAAGTGAAATTTATCTGGTGGATCAGGTAGTAGCCGGAGGTGGAGGAAGTGGTCTGGGAAGAGAGATAAATCATTCAGGTGAAGGAAGGATGAATTGCTCAGGTACAGGTGAAGACAGGGAGAAGGAGGAGCTTCTGAATCGGATTTTATTGGAGCAGCTTTTGGAAAATCTGGGTGATTCAGAAAGAAATTTAATAAAAATGCGCTATTTTGAGAATATGACACAGGTACAAGTGGCAAGAATATTAGGGATAAGCCAGGTGCAGGTGTCACGGACGGAAAAAAAGATCCTTCAGGGCATGCGAAAAAGCCTGGAATGAAAAGGAGCTTGTTATGGCAGATTTGACCGTCTATTTAAAAATGGATACAAAAGTAAAAACGGCAAAGGAGGTGGTCACGATTTCCGATCTGGGTACCGTTTATTGTCAGGATACCCATATCACCAATAAAATAAAGCCGATTAAGGTATATGGCTTTCGTATGCAGGATAAGGGACGATGTATAATCAGTGCCCTTAAGGTAACGGAATTAATCTATGGCTGCTGTCCCAACTGCAGTGTAGACATCATTGGAGCAACGGAGATTATTGTGGAGCAGGTTAAGCCGGGAGGAGACAGTAAGTGGAAAACATGGCTGAAGGTGGCAGTGGTATCCGGTCTGTGCTTTTTTGGGACCATGTATACCATCATGGCCTATCACAATGATATTAACATTACCCAGCTGTTTGAACAGGTTTATAAGCTGGTACTGGGAGAGGCAAAAAACGGCTTTACGGTTATGGAGGCCACCTATTCCCTGGGGCTTTCCCTAGGAATTATTATTTTCTATAATCATATCGGGAAACGAAGAATCACCAAGGATCCCAGCCCTGTAGAGGTGGAAATGCGAGCCTATGCAGATGACATTAATACTGCATTGGTGGAAATTGCTAACAGGGAGGAAAAGACCATTGATGTTTCTTAAACAAATTCTTCTTGCCATATTCACTCTGGGCTTTGGCCTCCTTTCATCAGGAGGAGTCTTTACTGTATTTGTATCTGTAGGACTGGTTCCTCACTTTGCGGACAAGACCCATACCGCGGCCTATATCATGCACTATGAAAATGCCATTGTGGCAGGAACCATTTTGGGCTGTATTTTCAGCATTTATGCCGAAGGGCTGAGTTCTGACTTTGGTACAGCGGGAAATCTTCTTCTTGGAATATTCGGTATATTTGCAGGTATGTTTGTAGGCTGCTTTGCCATTGCCATAGCAGAAATGCTCAATTCCATTCCTATTTTTTTCAGAAGGATCAATCTGGGAAAGGGAGCGGGAATTATCCTTCTGTCCCTGGCTCTGGGAAAGACCTTCGGTTCACTTCTCTATTTTATTAAGGGATGGTAAAAGAGAGGAAAGAAAGCTTATAGAGAATATTTTTTTGAAAAAATTGACATAATAATCCTCAGGTATATCGCAGACTTTATGGTGATATGGACTAATCCTATGGAAGGAAAGGGGAGATACAATGGGACAGAATAGGAAGGGAAAGCAGCCCGTAACAGAGCAGGAAAAGCAGAAATATCAGGAGTATGTTAAGGAAATGACTCCCACGCATAATTTAGGAATGCAGATGTTCAATGCCTTTATCTGCGGAGGAATCATCTGTCTGATTGGGCAGATCATTTTAAATTATTGTTTAAATACGTTGGGAATGGAAGAGGAGACGGCAGCCAGCTGGTGCTCCCTGCTGCTGATTTTACTGTCGGTAGTTCTGACTGCTCTTCATCTTTACGGAAAAATCGTAAAATGGGGAGGAGCAGGTGCTCTGGTACCCATTACCGGTTTTGCCAATTCTGTGGCAGCCACGGCTATTGAATTTAAAGCCGAGGGATGGGTTTTTGGCGTAGGCAGTAAAATTTTTACCATTGCCGGACCAGTGATTTTGTACGGCATTGTCTCAAGCTGGGTATTGGGACTGATTTATTGGATAATGAAATGTATGGGAGCGGCATAAGCTGCTCCCATCGTTTATATTCTCCATAGTCTACACCGGATGCAGGGCTGTCCTGTCCTTACCGGGAGTGTACATCTCCCAGCGATTTCTGCTCATTCTTGATTTCCCAGTGAATCAAAAAGGTAAGAAGGCCGCGAAGGAGGATGACGGCTCCCAGGATTCCCAGCTCTGACCAGTCCCGCACAACCACAGTACGAAGTACCTCACTTCCCATCTTAAATTCCAGAGAAAGAGCAATTCCTTCGGCCAGATTGAGCCGCAAATGGGAGTCCTTATTTATCCACTGAATAAAGCATTTTATAGCGCTTATGACCAGAACAATTATACCGAACAGTTCAAGTAAAATCGTACAGATTTCTACTGTATAGGTCAGGCCGGAGTCAATAAAATGTAGAAAAGAAATCATTTTTTTCACTCTCCTTGATTAAAATTTGCATAGATAAAAAAAGAACAGTAAACACTGCCACTTTACTTATTTTAGTATAACCGGTATTAAAAAAAATACAAGGTAAGGCGGAAAAAAGAAGGGAAATCCTTGCAAAAAAGTGTAACAGAGGATATGATAAGAACATGGGGGACTATAGCAAAATTTTGTAAAATAACGGAGAAGAGACATAAAAATGAAAGTACAGTTTGTAGAATATCCGAAATGCTCAACCTGCCAGAAAGCGAAAAAATGGCTTGGGCTGCAGAAAATAGAATTTGAAGACAGACACATAAAAGAGAATCCGCCTTCTTATGAAGAACTGAAAGCATGGTATAAGCTCAGCGGCCTTCCCTTGAAAAAATTTTTTAACACCAGTGGACTTTTGTACAAGGAGATGGGGTTAAAGGACAAATTACCGAAAATGAGTGAAGAAGAGCAGCTTAAGCTTTTGTCCGGTGACGGGATGCTGGTAAAGCGTCCTATTTTATGGAATGAAAATTTTGTTCTGGTGGGCTTTAATGAAGCCAAATGGAGTGATAAGCTGCTGTAGGCAGGTGAGGCTGGGATTACCTGAGAGGAAAGGAAGTGCCTTTTGTATGAATTATAGATTGAAGCTTTATATTAATTCCATAGTGGATTTATATTCAGATATTGTGGCTGTAGATCTGGAAAATGGAGAATGCAAATACATTTATGTGGAAAATGGAATGGTGGAGGAACTGAAGGTTCCTTATACATGGGCTGAGGCTAAGATATTACTTCTCAGCAATATACATCCTGATGACAGACAGAAGGTTTTGGATTCCTGGAATAAGCACATGGTGCCGGAGGCAGAGCCGGACAGTGCCTTTGCAGTTACCTACAAATCCCTTTCAGGAGAGAGAGGCAGGGCAGCCAGTGAATGGAAGATGAATATCGCCGTCCAGGAAAGTGATGGACGAAAGCTGGCATTGATTTTCAGCAGAGACCATTCTATGGAAATGAAAGATAAGCTCCATCTGGATATAGAGGGGCATCGCGACAATCTGACCAGCCTTTATACACGGTTTAAGCTGGATGAGATGATTCGGACCGAATATCGAAAGCTGGAGTCCTGCGGAGTCTTGTATTTTGATATTAATGATTTTAAAAGTATAAAAGAGGTATATGGGAATAAGGAAGAGGAAGAGATTCTTGCCCATATTTCTGACAGCATTAAGGCTCTGGAGAATCCTAAGGTACTGGCATACCGCTATGGTAAGGATGATTTTATAGTGATAGCCAAAGATTACAGTAAGGATGCCTTTCGTAATCTGATTAATTTCTGGATGGACCGGTGGAAAAATCTGGCGGAGGGAAGACCTGTGGAATATACGGTTGCCATGGGAAATGCCTGGGACTGTGCCCCTGTATCGGTACAGGAGCTGATTGCCAAGGCAGAAGGCCATATGTTCCGCAACAAAAAATTGATGAAGTCGGGGATTCCCATGGACTATTACCTGCAGGAGGAAATTACATCATCCTATGGTCTTTTTGGGGGCAGTCAGTTTTTTAAAACGGTAGATTACAAACTGAAAAATGTGTGGAATGGATACTGTCTGGTTGCCATTGATATTGAACACTTTAAGCTTTATAACAAGTGGTGGGGCAGACAGGCGGGAGATGAGTTTTTAGCAGATATTGCCACGGTGCTGAAGGATTATGAGGAGCGGTTCGATGGTGTGGCAGCTTATATCGGCGGTGATAATTTTGCCATATTGCTTCCGGATAAGAATGAGATCATCGAAGGGCTTACACAGAAGCTGACCATACTTGCCAATGAGAGGACCAGCAACGTGGGCTTTTTGCCTGCATTGGGGGTATATCACACCGGCGGCGAGAAAATGGAGGCAATGGTAATGTATGACCGGGCAACTGAGGCACAGGCTCATGTGTTCGGAAATTACGAGGAGCGCTGCTGCGTTTACGAAGAGAATATGACTAAGGCAGTAGAGCAGGAATTGAATCTGATTATTGAGGCAAAGGAGGCTTTGGAAAGAAGGCAGTTCTTTCTGGTTTTACAGCCCAAATGCCGGATTACTACGGGAAAAATCGTAGGTGCAGAAGCCCTGGTTCGCTGGCGTCATCCTGCGAAAGGGATGATTAGCCCCGGAGCTTTTATCCCTGTTTTGGAACGCAATGGATTCATTACGGATGTGGATTTATTTGTCTGGGAGGAAGTTTGCAGAAAAATTCGCAGCTGGATGGATGAAGGAATTGAGCCCGTACCCATTTCCATTAATGTATCCAGAATTGATATGCTGTCTATTGACGTGGCAAATGAGCTCAACCGTCTGGTTGCCAAATATGAAATAGAGAAAAAATACGTTAAGGTAGAAATTACCGAGAGTGCATATGTAGATGATGCGGATCAGATTACGGAAACCGTGCAGAGACTGCAGCAGGCGGGCTTCATTCTCTTAATGGATGACTTTGGCAGCGGCTATTCTTCCTTAAATATGCTGCGCAATGTTGTGGTGGATATTATCAAAATCGACATGAAGTTTTTGGATATGGCCCATGACGATATGCAGAAGGGACAGCAGATTTTAAAATCGGTAATCAATATGTCCAGAGAAATGAAGCTGCCCATTATCGTGGAAGGGGTAGAAACCCAGGAGCAGGCAGATTTCCTGAAAAAAATGAACGTTAAGTATGCCCAGGGCTTCTTGTTCTACCGTCCTATGGAGGTAACTGCTTTTACCGAGCTTCTTTCGGATGAGAATAAGGTAGACCATAAGGGAATAAATACGAACAAGATTGGTTCCGGACATTTCGGCAAAATGGTAGAGGGCCTGTTGGAGGAAAGGGAACGACAGGAAAAGAAGAATAGGTTTTCCAAAACTCCGGGAGGCTTCTTTTCCTATAATGCCTCCGGGGAGGGGAGCTTAACTGAAGTAGATAAGTCTATAGCCCATATGTTTGGGTGTAAATCAATTCCGGACTTTCTGGATTATGTGGGAAATACCTTTAAGGGTATGGTACATCCTGAGGATTGGGAAAGAGTGGAACATGAGATTAAGGAACAGATTGCTGATTCTGATTGGAAAATGGATTATGTGGAATACCGAATTATCCGCAAGGATGGCAGGATTCGCTATATAAAGAATTATGGCCATCTGGAGGAAGGAGAAGGAAAGGGAAATGACTTTTTTAGGGTATTTCTTTTGGATGTGACCAATGAGCTTCAAAATGAGTCATAAAAATACGTTTTCAAAAGCAATTTTCTTAGCCTGTAAAGGATATGCTTTATAGAAATGAGTGAAAGAGAGGAAATAAAATGGAGAAAAAAAATATTCCTTACAAAATCTATCTGGAGGAGCATGAAATGCCCAGACAGTGGTACAATGTTCGGGCAGATATGAAGAAAAAACCGGCACCTTTATTAAATCCGGGAACTTTACAGCCCATGACTGCTAAGGAGCTGTCGCAGGTTTTCTGCCGGGAATTGGTGAATCAGGAAATGGATGAGGAAACACCGTATTTTCCCATTCCGGAGGAAATTCTTAATTTCTATCGGATGTATCGCCCCTCTCCGTTAGTCAGGGCATACTGTCTGGAGGAGAAGCTTCAGACCCCGGCCCATATTTACTATAAATTTGAGGGAAATAATACCTCCGGAAGCCATAAGCTTAATTCGGCTATTGCTCAGGCATATTATGCCAAAAAGGAAGGACTTAAAGGGGTTACTACGGAAACCGGTGCGGGACAGTGGGGAACGGCCCTTTCCATGGCCTGTTCTTATTTTGATCTGGATTGCCAGGTATATATGGTGAAATGCTCATATGAGCAAAAGCCCTTCCGTCGGGAGGTAATGAGAACCTATGGAGCAAAGGTTACTCCTTCTCCCTCCATGGAAACCAATATCGGACGGAAAATGAATGAAGAATTTCCCGGAACTACGGGAAGTCTGGGCTGCGCCATTTCTGAGGCAGTGGAAGCGGCCACCAGTCAGGAGGGCTATCGTTATGTGCTTGGCTCCGTTTTGGCCCAGGTACTTTTGCATCAGTCGGTAATCGGTCTGGAAACAAAGGCTGCATTGGATAAATATGGAATTAAGGCGGATATGATTATTGGCTGTGCAGGCGGCGGTTCCAATTTGGGCGGTTTGATTTCTCCCTTTGCCGGTGAGATTTTGCGTAAAGAGGCCAACTATCAGTTAATCGCAGTGGAACCGGCTTCCTGCCCATCCTTAACCAGAGGAAAATATGCCTATGATTTCTGTGATACCGGAAAGGTATGTCCTTTACAGAAAATGTATACTCTGGGTAGCAGTTTTATTCCTTCTGCAAGCCATGCCGGCGGCCTTCGCTATCATGGGATGAGTGCCATTGTATCCGAGCTGTATGATCAGGGAATTTTAGAGGCAAGAAGTGTGGAGCAGACCTCCGTATTTGAGGCAGCACAGACTTTTGCCCGAATTGAAGGTATTTTACCGGCACCGGAAAGCAGCCATGCAATCAAGGTGGCTATTGATGAGGCGCTAAAATGCAAGGAAACCGGAGAGCATAAGAATATCGTATTCGGCCTGACCGGGACCGGATATTTCGATATGTACGCTTACCAGAATTATAATGATGGTAAAATGAGAGACTATATTCCTACAGATGAAGAGATTGCCCGGGCATTAAGTAAACTGCCCCGGGTTGATATCGAATAAACAGATGAATGAAAAGAGGCTGCTGAGACGGTCTCTTTTTCTTTTTGAGAAAAAGTTTATTTTTTGCAAAAAACCTCTTGCAATTTTAAAAAAATATGATATTATAATAATAACAATAATCATTACTGATTTTAAAAAAGGCATGTATGGTATGAAAATTACCGTTATGAATATAATGAAAGTAAGAAGAAAAAGAAAAGGAGAATGTGAGTATGAATGATAAAGCGTTATTTCAGCTAAGCTATGGATTATATGTTCTTACGGCAGCTAAGGATGGTAAGCAGAATGGCTGTATAATCAATACGGCAGGTCAGGTGACTAACACTCCCAACCGTCTTCAGATTGCGGTAAATAAGGCAAACTACACCCATGATCTGATTAAAGAAACCGGTGAATTTACCGTATCCATGATTAACCAGAATGCCGGGTTTGATTTATTTAAGCGTTTTGGCTTCCAGTCCGGTAAGGATGTAGATAAGTTTGAAGGATTTGATGGATATGCAGTAGGGGCAAACGGAATCAATTACATTACGGAAGGCTGTAATGGATATATTTCCGTAAAGGTTGAGCAAACACTGGATTTGGGTACTCACACTCTGTTTATCGGTCTGGTAACGGATATGGATGTGCTGAATGATGTTCCTTCTACCACCTATACCTATTATCAGGAAAATATTAAACCAAAGCCCCAGGCACCTCAGGGTGGAGGCGGCAAAAAGACCGTATGGGTCTGCAAGATTTGCGGTTATGTATATGAGGGAGAGGAATTGCCGGCAGACTATATCTGTCCGCTGTGTAAGCATCCTGCTTCTGATTTTGAGAAAACGGTACGATAGAGTTTTATTATCTTATGGGCCAGCTACGAGAAGGTTGATATATATTGTTGAAGGGAAGGCAAAGGGGATGCCTTCCTTTCTCTTTTCTTTGGAAACAAGCTGTGGTATGATGATTAAATAATGCAGAAAGGATTTATGGAAGTGGAACGAGGATTGTTTATTGCTTTTGAAGGAATAGACGGGAGCGGTAAAAGTACGCAGCTTCAGCTTTTACATAGAGAGCTTCAGAAGGAAGGAAAACGAGTTTATCAGACCTGTGAACCCTCTGCGGGGCCTGTAGGCTCTCAGATACGGCAGATCCTTACAGGAAGAATGAGGGCAGACAGCCGGGTAGTTGCGGCCCTTTTTGCAGCAGATCGTCTGGATCATCTGCTGAATGAAGTCAATGGCATTGTCAGTAAGCTGGATGAAGGAGTGACGGTACTAACGGACCGATATTATTTTTCCTCCTATGCTTACCACAGTGTAGACGTGCCCATGGATTGGGTAGTTGCGTTAAATGAAGAGAGCCGAAAGCTGCTGAAGCCGGATTTGACGGTTTTTGTGGATGTGGATGCGGATACGGCCATGGAGAGAATCACCAGGAATCGTTTTCATCAGGAGCTGTTTGAAAAGAAATCACTATTGGAAAAAATCAGGGAAAATTATCTGGAGGCCTTCAGACGTTTTGGAGATAGTGAGAAGATACTGATTGTGGATGGAAGAAAGAAGGTGGAGGAGCTCTCTAAGATGATTGCAGCTGAGGTGCTTAAGCTACCGGATACATTCCCAAAGGAGTAAAGGCAAGATGGGATTGGAGAAAATACGGCAGGAGCTTTTGGCTATGAAGGATTTGGGCTATAAGGAATTTCAGAAAAAACTGATTCCTACAGTAGAAGAAGAGCGGATTATCGGGATTCGCACCCCCATCCTTCGTAAATATTCTGTCAAGCTGGCAAAGCAGCAGGAAGTCAGAGAGTTTTTACAGGCTTTACCCCATTACTATTATGAGGAAAATAATCTTCATGGTTTTTTGGTGGAAAGGATTGAGGATTATGACCGGTGTATACAGGAGCTGGATATTTTTCTTCCTTATGTGGATAATTGGGCCACCTGTGATGGTACCGTTCCTAAAATATTGAAAAAAGAACCGGAGCAGACTCTGATTAAGGCTGCAGAATGGATAAAAAGTGACCGAACCTATGTCTGCCGTTACGGAATAAAGGTATTGATGGATCATTTTCTGGAAGAGAATTTTTCCGAAGAAATACTAAAGCTGGCGGCCGGGGTAAATTCAGAGGAATATTATGTAAGGATGATGCAGGCCTGGTTCTTTGCCACTGCACTGGCAAAGCAGTATGAAGCGGCCTTATCCTTCCTGAAGAATAGGTCCTTGGATGTCTGGGTGCATAATAAGACGATTCAGAAGGCAAGGGAGAGCTATCGTATCAGCCCCGGGCAGAAGGAGGAATTGAAAGGATTGAAGTCTGCATATTCTTTTCCCAATTTGACATACTAAGAAAAACGAAGTGTATGGAGGAGAATATGGAAGGAAGCAGAAATAAAATGATGGGAAGAGGAAGCATGGAATTTGGGACTCCGGTCAGAATTGCCTGCAGTGCTTCCATTGTAGGAAAGAAGGAGGGGGAAGGCCCTCTGGGAAGACTTTTTGACCGGGTGGGAGAAGAGGATATGTTTGGGGCCTCCACCTGGGAGGAGGCAGAAAGCAATCTGCAGAAGGAAGCCGTATCTATTTGCCTGAATAAAAGTGGAATTACAATAGAGGAGGTTCGCTATTTATTTGCAGGAGACTTACTTGGTCAATCTATTGCTTCCAGCTTTGGTCTGGCTCAGTATGAGACTCCCCTGTTCGGTCTGTATGGGGCCTGCTCCACCAGCGGTCTGTCCATTGCCCTAGGTGCAATCACCGTTGCGGCAGGGCTGGCGGATAAAGTCATGTGTGTCACCTCCAGCCATTTTGCCAGTGCGGAAAAGGAGTTTCGTTATCCGCTGGAATACGGAAATCAGCGTCCGCTTTCCGCCTCCTGGACGGTAACCGGAGGGGGAGCCTTCCTCTTATCCCAAAGTCCGTCAGAGAAGGATCGGGCACAGATCAGTGGGCTCACTCCTGGGAAAATTGTTGACTATGGATTGAAGGATTCCATGAATATGGGGGCCTGTATGGCACCGGCAGCTTGTGATACCATTTATCGCCATTTTCAGGATTTTAAGCGAAAGCCAGAGGATTATGACAAAGTTGTCACCGGAGATTTGGGATATGTAGGGCAGCAGGCGCTTATCGACTTACTTAGTCAAAAGGGGATTGATCTTTCAGATAAGCATATGGACTGCGGAATTGAGATCTTTAATCAGGACAGTCAGGATACTCATGCGGGAGGAAGCGGCTGTGGGTGTGCGGCCACGGTGTTATCTGCTTACCTGTTAAAACAGCTGGAGGAAAACAGCTGGAATAGGATTCTCTTCGTTCCTACGGGAGCATTGCTTAGCCGGGTCAGCTTTAACGAGGGAAATACGGTGCCGGGAATTGCTCACGGAGTGGTGATAGAAAGGATTTCCTAAATAGATTGAAAAAAACCTCCTCTACTGTTATACTGAAAATTGTTTTAAAGGGGTGACAGCAGTGAGATTGATGGAATTTAAGATGGAACGGCAGGGACTTTTACAGGAGGGACAGCAGGTTACGGTAACAGAGGGGGTTTTACCCAGTAACTACTACTATACCATAGACCCCTCACTGGCCATGTCCGGCAACATTCCTTTCCGGGAAAGACTGCTGGTAAAAGAAGGGACTGTGACAAAGATTGTGGAGAATCAAAGGGGATTTTATGTCACCGTATCCTTTGAAGACACCAACCCTAATGCAAAAGAGGGGTAAAACAGCAGGAGGAAAGAAAATGAGTATAAAGAAGATTATGACCGATAAGGCACCGGCAGCGATCGGACCCTATTCTCAGGGGATTATTGCGGATAAATTTTTATTTGCTTCGGGACAGATTCCCATTAATCCTAAAAGCGGTGTGGTAGAGGCTGAAGGAATCGAAAGCCAGGCTCACCAGGTAATGAAGAACATTGGGGCAATCTTAGAGGCAGCCGGAAAGGATTACGCCAGCGTGGTAAAGACCACCTGCTTTTTGGCGGATATGAAGGATTTTGCGGCATTTAATTTTGTATATGAGCAGTATTTTACGGAAAAACCGGCCAGAAGCTGCGTAGCCGTAAAAGAGCTTCCCAAATCCGTGCTCTGTGAAGTGGAAGTTATTGCCTATCTGGGATAGCAGGGATAAGAGGAAATCAGGATGAGAAAAACAATCGTGTTGATCGGAATGCCGGGGGCAGGGAAAAGCACGGTAGGTGTGGTCTTGGCCAAAAGACTGGGGTTGGATTTTGTGGATTCTGATCTGGTGATTCAAAAGAAAGAGGGAAAGCTTTTGCATCAGCTGATACAGCAGCAGGGGCCGGAGGGCTTTCTGGAAACGGAAAACCGGATTAATGCCTCTCTGTCACCCACGGCAGCGGTAGTGGCTACCGGAGGAAGCGTAATTTACGGGAAAGAGGCGATGGAGCATTTTAAGCAAATTGCCGTGGTGGTTTACCTGAAGCTTTCCCTGGCTGCCCTGAAAAGAAGACTGGGGGATTTGACTGAAAGAGGAGTAGTGTTAAGACCGGGACAGAGTCTGGATGACCTGTATCGGGAAAGATGTCCCCTGTACGAAAAATATGCGGCTCATACCATCGATTGTGAGGGTAGGGAGATTCGTGAAATTGTTGAAGAAATAGCCCAAATAATACAGACAGGATAAAATAATGCAAATGAAAATACAAGAGTTAGAAAGCAGCCTTCTTCTTTTTCTGGCTGCTTTTATCTGGGGTGTGGCCTTTGTGGCCCAAAGTATAGGACTTTCCTATGTGGGCCCCATGACCTTTAACGGCACCCGTTTTCTTCTGGGAGGAGTGGTGCTGCTTCCCCTGATTTACTATCGAAGAAAAAGAAGACAGACAGATATAGACAGTAATCCAAAAGAAACAAGGAGACAGAGGAAAGACCTTTTAACCGGGGGCCTGTGCTGCGGTCTTGCCATCTGTATAGCCTCCAGCTTCCAGCAGTATGGAATCGGATATACCACAGTGGGAAAGGCAGGCTTTATTACCGCCCTTTATATTGTAATTGTCCCTGTTCTGGGGACTTTTTTGGGAAAGAAGCCGGGTTCTCTGGTTTGGGCCGGGGCCTTACTGGCAACGGTGGGCTTCTACCTCTTATGCATAACGGAGAGTTTTCAGATTAATCGGGGGGATATACTGGTATTTATCTGTGCAATTTGTTTTTCTTTCCATATTATGATTATTGATTATTTTGCTCCTAAAGTAGACGGGGTGGAGCTTTCCTGTCTGCAGTTTTTTATCAGTGGAATCTTGTGTATGGCAGGGGCTTTTTTATGGGAAAATCCCTCCTGGTCACAGATAGCGGCAGGAGCTGTTCCTATTCTATATGCAGGAATCTTCTCCTGTGGAATTGCCTATACTCTTCAGATTATTGGTCAGGCAAAAATAAATCCCACGGTGGCATCCATGGTTCTTAGTCTGGAAGCGGTTATTTCTGTTCTGGCCGGTTGGATTATATTGAAGGAGGAGCTGACAGTAAGACAGATATCAGGCTGTGTTCTGGTGTTCGGAGCCGTTATTCTGGCTCAGCTGCCGCAGCCTTTATTAAAAAAGAAAGAACAGCAGGAATAATAATCATTGTTTTGGAGATAGTAAATAAAAATATTTACTATCTTTTTCACTGTGGAGGAGGAAAACAATGGATTATTTCAAAGCTTTTCTGATTGGAGGCCTGATTTGTGCCCTGGTTCAGATTTTAATGGAAAAAACAAAAATGCTGCCGGGAAGAATCATGGTTCTTCTGGTGACGGTGGGAGCCCTGTTAAGTGCAGTGGGAATATATGAACCCTTCGTAGAGTTTGCCGGTGCCGGTGCCAGCGTTCCTCTGCTGGGCTTTGGAAATGTTTTAATGAAGGGGGTCAGGGAAGCGGTTGAGGAAAGCGGGTTCTTAGGGCTTTTTTCAGGGGGCTTTCAGGCAGGAGCAATCGGCTGCAGTGCAGCGCTGATTTTCGGGTACCTGGCCAGTCTCATCACCCGCTCCAAAATGAAGGAATAGAAGCGTAGGGAAAGGGAAGAAAAAAAGTGACTTTGGGAATAAAATATTTTATACTATGAGTAGTGTATTGTTTTAAGCAAATAAAAGAGTACACTGGATGGACAAGAAGATAAGGGGTGCATGGCATGACGTTAAAGGAGCTGAAAATCGGTGAATCGGCAGTAATCTGCAAGGTGGGAGGGGAAGGTGCCCTGCGCCAGCATTTTCTGGATATGGGAGTGATACCCTCAGCCAAGGTTACTCTGGTGAAATATGCCCCTATGGGAGACCCCATGGAGCTTTTAGTTCAGGGCTATGAGCTGACCCTGCGTTTGGAGGATGCAGCCAAAATCCAGGTGGAGGTGGTTGATGGGAATGAACCGGAAAGGGAAAAGAAGGACAAAGGATACCATTCACTGAAGGAGCACCCGGGTTTGGGGGAAGGAGGAAAATATCACAGTAAAGCAGATGAGAATCCCCTTCCTAAAGGCACGCAGCTGACGTTTGCCCTGGCAGGAAATCAGAACTGCGGTAAAACCACATTATTCAATCAGCTTACCGGCTCCAATCAGCATGTGGGTAATTTTCCCGGAGTAACGGTGGATCAGAAAAGCGGCAGTATTAAGGGAAATCCCAATACTCTGGTTACGGATCTGCCGGGAATCTATTCCCTGTCACCCTATACCAGTGAAGAGATTGTTTCCAGACGTTTTATCCTTGAGCAAAAGCCTACGGGAATTATTAATATTGCGGATGCCACCAATCTGGAACGTAATCTTTACCTGACCATGCAGCTGATGGAGCTGAATATTCCCATGGTTCTTGCCTTAAATATGATGGATGAGCTTACCGGTAACGGAGGCTGTGTACATATCAACGAAATGGAGGATATGCTGGGGATTCCCGTAGTACCGATTTCAGCGGCAAAAAACGAAGGAGTGAATGAGCTGGTGGATCATGCTCTCCATGTGGCAAGATACCAGGAAAGACCGGGCAGAATGGATTTCTGCGATGAAAAGGATCACGGGGGAGCCTTACACCGGTGTCTCCACGGAATCATGCACCTGATTCAGGACCATGCCGGTAAAGCGGGTATTCCCATCCGCTTTGCAGCCACCAAGCTGGTTGAAGGAGACCGGCAGGTGCTTGAAGCGATGAAGCTGACCGCAAATGAGAAAGAGATGCTGGAGCATATTATCTGCCAGATGGAGGAGGAACGGGGACTGGATCGGGCTGCAGCCATAGCGGATATGCGTTTTACCTTTATCCACCAACTGGTGGAGGAATGCGTGGTGAGACCGAAGGAAAGCAGGGAGAGAGAAAGAAGCCGAAGAGCAGATCGGATTCTTACCGGTAAGTTTACGGCCATTCCGGCCTTTGCCCTGATTATGTCCCTGGTATTTTTTCTTTCCTTTAATGTAGTAGGAGCCTGGCTTCAGGGATTTTTGGAAAGTGCCATTGAGTATCTTACCATGTGGGCAGATAGGGCGATGGCAGCATGGGGAATTAATCCGGTACTCCATTCCCTTTTCATCGACGGGATTTTTAACGGAGTAGGCAGTGTGCTCAGCTTTTTGCCTATTATCGTTACCCTGTTTTTCTTTTTATCCCTTTTGGAGGATACCGGTTATATGGCCAGGGTAGCCTTTGTTATGGATAAGCTTTTGCGAAAAATCGGACTTTCCGGACGGAGTATAGTGCCCATGCTGATTGGCTTTGGCTGTACCGTGCCGGGAGTAATGGCCACGAGAACCCTTCCGGCGGAAAGGGACCGCAAAATGACCATTATGCTGACTCCCTTTATGAGCTGTACCGCCAAGCTGCCCATTTATGGATTTTTCACGGCAGCCTTTTTCCCTGCCTACAGCGGTCTGATTATGGTAGGTCTTTATTTTCTGGGAATCCTTGTAGGGATTTTTACAGCACTTTGCTTAAAGAATACCATGTTCAGGGGAAAGGCAGTTCCCTTCGTTCTGGAGCTCCCCAATTATCGTATGCCGGGAGCTAAAAATGTAGCCAGACTTCTATGGGAAAAGGCTAAGGACTTTTTGCAGAGGGCCTTTACCGTCATCTTTTTGGCTACAATCATTATCTGGTTTTTGCAGACCTTTGATTTACAGATGAATATGGTCAGTGACTCAAAAGACAGTATTCTGGCCATGATTGCAGGAGGAATTGCTCCCATATTTGCTCCGCTGGGCTTTGGAGACTGGAGGATATCAACGGCACTGATTTCCGGCTTTATGGCGAAGGAAAGCGTAGTGTCTACCTTAACGGTGCTTTTCGGAAGCACGCGGAATCTGATGGCAGTACTCACTCCCCTGTCGGCAGCAGCACTATTGGTTTTTTGTCTGCTGTACACACCCTGTGTGGCAGCCATTTCTTCCATCAAGAGAGAATTGGGCGGAAGATGGGCATTGGGAATCGTGGTACTGCAGTGTGCAATCGCCTGGATTTGTGCCTTTCTGGTCAGCCTGCTGGGGAGCCTGCTTATAGGATAGAAAATGCCGATGAAACGGCAGAAAGAGGAAAGAATGAAGAATAATCAGGAAATCAGAAGACCACAGATAAATGAAATATATCGCCACTTTAAGGGGAATTTATATAAAATTATTACTTTAGCAAAGGATTCAGAGACGGATGAAGAGATGGTGGTTTACCAGGCTCTTTATGGGGAGTATCCTATTTTTGTCCGTTCTCTTGCCATGTTTTGTGAAGAGTTGGATAAAAAACGCTATCCCGGGGCCGAGCAAAAATATCGATTTGAACCTGTCCACCAGCTGGTAAATATGGATTGGGAGGAAAGAGAGATTCTGCCGGAGGACAGGGCACAGTCCTTGGAAAAAAAGGAGGGCAGTAAGCCGGAGGATAAATCTAAGGAGCCGAAGCTGGATCCGCTGCTGGAGGCTTTTCTGGATGCCGACAGCTATCGGGAAAGACTGAATATTCTCAGGGGACTGGAGCATAGAATCACGCAGGAAATGATCAATACTATGGCTATTGTCCTAGACCTGGATATTCCGGAGGGTGAGCTGGAAAAACGTTATCAGGCTCTGGAAAACAGTATTCTGACCCTGGAAAAATATGAATGTATCCGACTGGTATAAGTAGTAGAGAATGAAGGAAAGAAAAGATGAAGTATGAAAGAGTGGTGGAAGCGGTTTTTTTGAACCGTCCCAACCGGTTTATTGCCCGAGTATTGGTGGAAGGCCGGGAGGAAACCGTTCATGTGAAGAATACAGGACGGTGTAAGGAGCTGCTCCAGCCGGGAGTAACCGTGTATCTTTCTGATGAGGCAGGTAAGGAAAGAAAGACTAGGTATGACCTGATTGCAGTAAAGAAGGGAGAAAGAATCATCAATATGGACTCCCAGGCTCCCAATATGGCTGTTAAAGAGTGGCTTTTGTCGGGAGCAGACGGTCGTTTTCCGAGTATTCTTCAGGTGCGGCCCGAGTATACCTATGGAGACTCCCGTTTCGATTTTCTGGTTACCGAAACTGACCGTAAGACTTTGATTGAGGTAAAAGGGGTTACTTTGGAGACGGATAACATAACAGCCTTTCCCGATGCACCCTCCCACAGGGCAGTAAAACATGTGGAGGAGCTGATTCGGGCAAAAAAGGAAGGCTATGAATGCTACGTTCTTTTCGTCATCCAGATGAAGGGTGTGGATTTTCTGATTCCCAATGACCTGACCCATCCGGCCTTTGGCGAGAGTCTGCGCAGGGCAAGGAAGGCGGGAGTAAAGGTAATTGCTGTAGATACGAAGGTGACATCGGAGAAAATGACCATTCATCAGCCGGTACCCGTCTTTCTTTATTATGATCAGCTGTATCATAGGATTACTGCCCCCTTGCTGGAATGGTATGACAGGGGACACCGGGATCTGCCCTGGCGAAATCATCCGGATGCTTACCGGGTTTGGATTTCTGAAATTATGCTGCAGCAGACACGGGTAGAGGCGGTAAAATCCTATTATCAGCGTTTTCTTGAGGCTTTGCCGGATATAGAGACTCTGAGCCTTGTGGAGGAGGAAAGGCTGCTAAAGCTGTGGGAAGGCTTGGGCTACTATAACCGTGCCCGTAACTTAAAAAAGGCAGCTATCACCATCATGGAGGAATACGGGGGGGGAATGCCTGAAACCTATGAGCAGCTGCTTAAGCTGCCAGGTATCGGCAGTTATACTGCAGGAGCTATTGCCTCCATTGCCTTTGGGGAAAGAGTGCCGGCAGTAGATGGAAATGTTCTGAGAGTGCTTAGTCGCCTGACCATGAGCGAAAGGGACATCAGTAAGCCGGAAACCAGGGTTCTTACAGAGGAAAAGCTTAAGGAGTCCATGGGGACTCAGCGTCCCGGAGACTTCAACCAGGCATTGATGGAGCTGGGAGCTACCATATGTATTCCCAAAGGAAAACCCAAATGTGGGGAATGCCCGTGGCAGAGCTTCTGTCTGGCCCATCAGGCAGGCCGGGAGGAGGAATTTCCAAGGAAAGCCCCCAAACAGGCAAGAACCATAGAAGAAAGGACGATTTTAATCATTCAGGATGGGAACCGCTGGGTGCTTCATAAACGGCCGGATAAAGGATTGCTGGCAGGAATGTATGAATTTCCCAGCATGGAGGGGCATCAGACGAAGAAAAGGGTACTGGCTTATCTGGAGGCCATGGGGCTGACTGCCCTGCAAATAAAAAAGCTTCCTTCCGCCAGACATATTTTCAGCCATCGGGAATGGGACATGATGGGCTTTGCCATTCGAGTGGATGAGCTTGCACCCAGGAGAGAAAAGGCAGAAGAGGAAGAGTGGATATTCGTAACGGCAAAAGAGGCAGAAAAGAATTATCCTCTTCCTTCAGCCTTTGCTGCCTATGCAGAGCATCTGGAGATTAAACACGGAGGAAAAAAAGGAAAATGAAATTATTAACGATAGCAGTTCCCTGCTACAATTCTCAGAACTATATGCGTAAGTGCGTGGAGTCTCTGCTGAAAGGCGGAGAGGATGTGGAAATTCTGATTGTCAATGACGGTTCCACAGATAATACGGAAGAAATAGCAGAAGAGTTCGCTGCAAAATACCCCTCCATTGTCCGGGCCATACATAAACCCAATGGGGGACATGGCTCTGCAGTTAATACCGGGCTTGAATATGCATCAGGACTTTTTTTCAAGGTGGTAGACAGTGATGACTGGGTTAAGGAAGATGCTTACGATGCTATCTTAAAGAAGCTGAGGGAGCTGACCCGTTCGGCACAGATGATCGATATGCTGATCAGTAATTTTGTTTACGAAAAGGAAGGTGCCGGGAAGGGAAAGGTAATGCGCTATAAGCATGCTCTGCCCCAGGAGAAAGTCTTCACCTGGAAGGATGTGGGGCATTTCAGGCCCGGACAGTATATTCTGATGCATTCAGTAATTTATCGGACTACCCTTTTGCGGGAATGTGGACTGAAGCTTCCGGAGCATACCTTCTATGTGGATAATCTCTTTGTTTTTGAACCCCTTCCCTATGTAAAAAAGATGTATTACATGGATGTAAATTTTTACCGTTATTACATTGGCAGAGAGGATCAGTCGGTGAATGAGAAGGTAATGATCGGCAGAGTAGACCAGCAGATTAAGGTCAATAAGCTGATGATGGAATACATGTGTGAAAATAAGGGAGTGATCAATGCAAGCTCCAAATGCAGACGGTATATGCTGAATTATCTGGACATTATCACCACCATTTCCTCGATTATTCTGATCCGGGCAAATACGGAAGAAAGTCTGGAAAAAAAGAGAGACCTGTGGGAATATCTAAAAAAGCGGGATATAAAAATCTTTTTCCGCCTTCGTTACGGTCTTTTGGGAAATACCATGAATCTTCCCGGAAAAGGGGGACGCAGAATTTCAGTGGAGAGCTATAAGCTGTGTCAGCGCTTTTTCAAATTTAATTGATGGAAATGGCCGGTTAAAGCCACTGATTGGTCTTTACTTATGTAAAATTTATCTCCCTTTTCTTTTACCAAAGAATTACCTGTTGCTGATTTCAGCAAATTGCCTTCTGTGCTATCTTACCTGTTGCAAACGTAAGATAGTACAGGAGGTTTTTTTTATGAAAAAAATGAAGCTTGGTAAAATAACAGGAATTGTAGCAGCTGCGATTCTGGCAGCAGGAACCTTAATGGGATGTGGAGGGAATCAGACACAGGAGGGACAGGCAGCAGTTTCTAAGGCAGAGGGAACAGAAACAGCGGATACAGCAGGCGAAGCTGTGGATTTACAGGGAAGCCTGATTATGGCAGGCTCAACCTCTATGGAGAAGCTGGCAAATGCAGCAGCAGAATCCTTTATGACCAAATATCCGGGAGTAACTGTGAATGCAGAGTTTACCGGTTCTTCAGCGGGAATTGAGGCAGTATTGGCCAAAACCGTAGATATCGGAAACTCCTCCCGCAATTTGAAGGATAGTGAAAAGGAAGCCGGTGCAATAGAGAATATCGTGGCAATTGACGGGATTGCAGTAATTGTAGATTCGGCCAATACCGTCCCCGGTCTGACCAGGCAGCAGCTGATCGATATTTACACCGGTAAGGTAAAAAACTGGAGTGAAGTAGGCGGCACAGAGGGAGTGATCGTAGTAGTAGGGCGTGAAGCCAGAAGTGGTACAAGGGGAGCCTTTGAGGAACTTCTGGAGGTAGAAAATATCTGCAGCTATGCCAATGAGCTGGATTCTACCGGAGCAGTTATGGCTAAGGTGGCCTCTACTCCCGGTGCCATTGGTTATGTCTCCCTGGATGTTATCGATGACAGCGTAATTCCTCTTCCCCTTGAAGGTATAGAGCCTACGGAAGAAAACATCAAGGCCGGAAGCTATTTCTTAAGCAGGCCCTTTGTTATGGCTACCGCCGGAGAAATAGAAGAGCAGTCTGAGGTTGTACAGGCCTTTTTTGCCTGGATGCAGTCCGAGGAAGGGCAGGAAGTGGTAAAAGCAGTAGGGCTGATTACGGTAGATTAAAGAAAATAAGAGGAAAGTATGAAGCAAAACAGTCTTAAAAGAAGGAGGAAGTCAGCCGGTGAATGGACGGCACAGGTTATCTTTACCATCTGTGCCTCCTGCACCATTCTGGCAGTAGCCTCCATTACCCTTTATCTGGCAGCAAACGGTACACCTGCACTGTTTAAGGTGGGAGTGGCTGAGATTCTGTTTGGCAGGGAGTGGATGCCAGCGGCAGCCCAGCCGAAATTTGGAATCTTTTACGTTGTCCTTACCTCTCTTACCGGTACCTTTCTGGCAGTATTGTTAGGAGTGCCCATAGGAGTGATGACGGGGGTTTTCTTGGCAGAGGTGGCACCCGGGAAGCTGGCAGCTGCAGTAAGACCGGCCATAGAGCTTTTGGCCGGGATTCCCTCGGTTATCTATGGCTTACTGGGAGTTATGATTTTGAATCCCCTGATGTATAAATTGGAGCTGCTTATTTTTAAGGATTCCCAAACCCATGTTTTTACAGGAGGCGCTAATCTCCTTTCGGCAGTGCTGGTATTGGCCATAATGATCTTACCTACGGTAATCAACATGAGTGAAACTGCCCTGAGAGCAGTGGATCCGAAGCTGAAAAGTGCTTCTATGGCCCTTGGGGCTTCCCACATGGAAACAATTTTTAAGGTACTACTGCCGGCAGCAAGGTCCGGTATTATTGCCGGTGTGGTGCTGGGAATCGGAAGAGCCCTGGGAGAGGCCATGGCCATTACTTTAGTATCGGGAAGCAGTGTAAATCTGCCTCTGCCCTTTAACTCCGTTAGATTTTTAACTACGGCCATCGTCAGCGAAATGGGGTATGCCTCCGATCTGCACCGACAGGTTCTTTTCACTATCGGGCTGGTACTGTTTATATTTATCATGCTCATCAATATTTTATTAGAGCGGGTAATGAAAAGGAGGACCATCCGGTGAGAAGCGATATAAGAAAAAGAAGGGATAGAAGCAAATATATTCTGATTTATCTGTCAGCAGCTTTGTCAGTGTCTTTGTTGGCCGTTATTCTGATTTATGTATTCGTTAAGGGAATGGGAAGCATAAGTATCGGCTTCTTAACCCAGGTAAAAAGTGCCTTAAAGGGAACCAGGGGAATAGCGGGAAATATTCTGAATACCGTTTATGTGGTGCTTATCACTTTGCTGTTTGCCTCACCCGTAGGGATTGGTTCGGCCATTTATTTAAATGAATATGCAAAACCGGGGAAATTTGTACGATTAGTGGAATTTACTACTCAGACCCTGTCCGGGATTCCTTCTATTTTATTCGGACTTTTCGGTATGCTGTTTTTTGGAAATATATTGGATTTAGGGTATTCAATCCTAACCGGCTGTTTCACCCTTACCCTGATGATTCTTCCCCTGATTATCGGAAATACCAAAGAAGCTTTAAAATCTGTCCCGGACAGCTACCGGCAGGGAGCGGCAGGAATGGGGGCAACAAAGTGGTATATGATTCGGACGATTTTACTCCCCTCGGCAATGCCGGGGATTGTTACCGGCCTGATTTTGGCTGTAGGACGGATTGTGGGGGAATCGGCAGCACTTTTATTTACCGCAGGAAGCGGTTATCTCTTACCGGCTTCGGCACAGGGTTATTTCAACAAAATCTTTGAATCCGGAGGAACCCTTACCATAGAGCTGTATTTAAGTATGTCTAAGGCTGACTATGAAACGGCTTTCGGAATTGCCCTGGTGCTTCTGGTCATCGTTTTTTTGATTAATCGCCTGACCAGACTTATCATCAGAAAACACTGTTAAAACAGCAGACAGAGGTGACAAACTATGGAAACGACAAAAATCAAAACAGACCATCTTCAGCTGCATTTCGGAGAACACCATGTACTGAAGGATATCAATATACATATTCAGAAAAATGCGGTAACTGCCCTGATTGGCCCATCCGGCTGTGGAAAATCCACTTTTTTGAAATGCATCAACCGGATGAATGATCTGGTGGATACCACAGTTATAGAAGGAAAGATTTATATTGACGGAGAGGATATTTATGATTCCGGTGTAGATACTACGGCTCTCAGAAAAAGGATAGGAATGGTTTTTCAGCAGCCCAATCCCTTTCCCATGAGTATCTATGATAACATCGCCTACGGGCCCAGACTCCACGGCATAAGGGATAAGAATAGGCTGAATGAAATTGTGGAAAAAAGTCTTCGGGATGCAGCCATTTTTGAAGAGGTAAAGGATCGGCTGAAAAAGAATGCCCTGGGGCTTTCGGGTGGGCAGCAGCAAAGACTTTGCATTGCCCGTGCCCTGGCGGTAGAACCGGAGGTGATTCTAATGGATGAACCTACCTCAGCCTTGGATCCCATCTCTACATTGAAGGTGGAAGAGCTGATGGAGAATTTAAGAAAGAAATATACGGTGGTGATTGTTACTCATAATATGCAGCAGGCGGCCAGAATATCTGACGATACAGCATTCTTTCTCAATGGAGAGATGGTTGAGTTTGGTTCAACGGAGACCATTTTCTCCCGTCCTGTAAAAAAGCAGACCGAGGATTATATTACCGGACGTTTCGGATAAAACAGAAAGCAGTGGCAGGAAAATAGGATAACAGGGAAGGAGAATACTAATGTCACCGAGAAATGTATTTGAGAAGGAGCTTGAGGGACTTCTGGACCGGATTGCCCAGATGAGCTATATGGTGGAAGAGGCCTATGAGCGTCTTTTTCAGGCTTTGGCAGAAAAGAACAGGGAAGCCATAGAAGAAATACAAAAAAATGATCGCAACATCAACAATTTAAATCGGGAAATTGAAAATCAGTGCCTGAAGCTGATTACCAAGCAGCAGCCCATTGCCCGGGATTTAAGGATTATTTCTTCTGTGCTGAAAATGGTTTCCGATATTGAACGGGTAGGGGATCATGTCAGTGATATTGCCGAGCTGCTCTTAAGAATTAATATGCAGCCCTTATCCCTTTATTCTGACCATCTGGAGGGTATGGTGACTGCCACAAAGGAGCTTTTTGCACAGGCGGTGGAGGCCTTTGTCAACAATGACCTGAAAGCCTCGCACAGGGTAATTGCAGGAGATGATGTTATTGATCTTTTATTTAACAAGGTGAAAAATGATATTATCCGGGCCTTAAAGGCTGAATACAGCAATGTGGATGAGTATATTGATATCATGATGCTGACCAAATATCTGGAGAAGATCGGAGATCATGCTGTAAATGTGGCAGAATGGCAGATTTTTAGGGAAACGGGAGAGATTTCCTAGAAGTTTTACACAGATTTTACATTACCACCTTTCATTTTTTAGCTTTATCGTTTAATATATAATCGAAGTAATTTAGGTTTTCGTTTTCTAATGTAACGATAAAGTTCACGAGCAGATGAACAGGAGGGTTTTATGGACATTTTTGGCGTACTGACAATGATTGGCGGACTTGCTTTGTTCCTGTACGGAATGAACCTGATGGGGGACGGCTTATCCAAAGCCAGTGGAGGTCGTCTGGAAAAGATACTGGAGAGATTGACCTCCAATCCCATTAAGGCAGTTCTTCTGGGTGCTCTGGTTACGGCAGTTATTCAGTCTTCATCGGCAACCACGGTCATGGTGGTCGGCTTTGTCAATTCCGGAGTAATGCGGCTGTCCCAGGCTATAGGAATTATTATGGGTGCCAACATCGGAACGACCATAACCTCCTGGATTTTAAGCTTAAGCGGTATTGAGAGCGGTAACTTTTTTATACAGATGTTAAAGCCTTCGTCCTTTTCGCCTGTTCTGGCTGTTATCGGTGTAGGCTTTTTGCTGTTTTCCAAAAAGGAATCCCATAAGAATGTGGCCATGATTTTGGTAGGCTTTGCTATTTTGATGTTTGGTATGGATACCATGAGCGGAGCGGTTAAGCCCTTGGCGGACGTTCCGGAATTTACCGGTATATTGACTGCCTTCAGTCAGCCAATATTGGGTATGCTGGCAGGTCTTATCCTGACGGCGGTAATTCAGAGCTCATCCGCTTCTGTAGGTATTTTGCAGGCTCTTTGTATAACCGGTTCCGTTACCTTTGGAACAGCTATTCCCATTATCATGGGACAGAATATCGGTACCTGTGTGACCGCCATGCTTTCCGGTATCGGTGCCAGTAAAAATGCAAAGCGGGCAGCGCTGGTTCATCTTTATTTTAACATCATCGGAACAGTGGTGTTTATGATTATTTTCTATACCATAAACAGCTTCCTTCATTTTTCTTTTCTGGATGAAAGTGCCAATGCGGCAGGGATTGCCGTAGTCCACAGTGTATTCAATATTTGTGCTACGCTGGTATTACTTCCTTTTTCCAAAGGCTTGGAGAAGCTGGCCTGCCTGACCATCCCCGACGATGTTCAGGAGGAAGAAGAGCTTTCTCTTGGGGACAGAGATTTCAAGCTGCTGGATGCCCGCTTTTTGGAGACCCCCGGATTTGCGGTGCAGCAGTGCCGTCAGGTGGCGCAGCATATGGCTGAGCAGACTAAAGAAGCTCTGTTTACCGCCATTAAGCTGGTGGACAAGTATGAGGAAAAGAAGGCACAGAAGGTTATTTTTTTGGAAAATGAAATTGACCGGTATGAGGATCAGCTGGGTACCTATCTGGTGAAGCTGGGGCAGAAGCAGCTGTCGGAAAAGGATAATCATACCCTTTCCATTATCCTTCACTGTCTCAGTGATTTTGAGCGTATTTCCGACCATGCGGTAACCATCCAGAGAGCAGCGGAAGAAATGTACAAAAAGGAGCTTTCTTTTTCCAAAAAAGCTGTAGAGGAGCTGGAGGTTTATACCAGGGCTGTTAAAGATACGGTAGAGGTTGCCTTCGAGGTATTTACTCAGGAGGATCACGATAATGCCATACTGGTAGAGCCTATGGAGGAGGTTGTGGATTACCTGAAGGCAGAGCTGAAGCAGCGCCATGTTAAGCGTTTGCAGAAGGGAAAATGTACTATTGAAATGGGCTTTGTACACACAGATCTGATTACCAGCTATGAGCGTGTAACGGATCATTGTTCCAATATAGCGGTCTGCGTAAAAGAAGTGGCAGAAGATAATTACGAGACTCATGGTTATCTGGAAGAGGTAAAGAATAAGGATAACGAAGAGTTCAGAAAGCGTTATAAGGAGCTGAAGAAAAAATATGTTCTTCCTTAAGGCTAGGATTGCTCGGATTTGAGGAGGCAGACATGGCACTGATCTATATTGTAGAGGATGACTTGAATATCAGGGAAATTGAAACCTTTTCTTTAAAAAACAGCGGTTACGAGATTCGGGATTTTGAGTCGGCAGGGGAATTTTATGAGGCTATGGCAGAAAGACTGCCGGATTTGGTTCTTTTGGATGTGATGCTGCCGGATGAGGATGGGCTGAGTATTGTTAAGTCTATCCGGGAAAATCCGGAAAGCAGAAGGCTGCCGATAATCATGGTAACCGCAAAAACTACCGAGTTAGATAAGGTCAAGGGGTTAGATCAGGGAGCAGATGATTATTTGACGAAGCCCTTTGGCGTAATGGAACTGGTTTCCCGGGTAAAGGCGCTTCTCAGACGGTGTGGTAAGGATAAGGAGAAAAAGGCCTGGTTTATAAACGGAATTTCTCTGGACAATGAAAGGCATACGGTTTTTGCCGACGATAAGCGGATAGAGCTGACCTTTAAAGAATTTAAGCTTTTACAGCTGCTGCTTGAAAATGCAGGGACGGTTACTACCAGGGAAATGATTTTGGAACGGGTGTGGGGAACAGATTTTGAGGGCGAGTCCAGAACCCTGGATATGCACATCAAAACCCTGCGTCAAAAGCTGGGAGAAAGAGGAAGCATGATTAAAACCGTTCGTAATGTGGGATATTTGATTGAAGAATGAAGAAGAAAATTAATGTGCAGCTGATGGGAATTGCAACTCTGGCCATTTTATTGACCCTGATTTCCGTCAGCGCCGTTTTTTATGAGCTGTTTCGGGAACGGATATTTCAGGATTTGAAATCTCAAACACAGCTGATTAATCAGTTATTGGAAGAAAAAAATCATACAGATGCGGGAGAAATTCACATTTCCTCCACCCTCAGGGTGACCCTGATCGACTCCGGCGGACAGGTGAAATATGACAGCGCTGCGGCTGTTGATGAGTTGGATAATCACAGTGAGCGCAAAGAGGTTCGGGAGGCAGTGGAAACAGGAGAAGGCTATGCCAGCCGCCATTCGGATACGCTTAAGAAGGATTATTTTTATTATGCCTTCAAAAGGGCAGATGGAGATATTCTCAGAGTCTCCCAAAAAGCGGATAATCTGTTCAGCCTTTTCTATCAGGCTGTACCGGTACTGATCTTTCTTATTCTGCTGCTGTTTTTACTGTGCGTGATATTTGCCCATTTTCTTACAGCCAAGCTGTTAAGCCCCATAGAGGCACTTTCCCGGAATATGGATGGAAGGCAGGAGCTGGAAACCTATGAGGAATTAAAGCCCTTTATGAGGACGATTTATAAGCAGCATGAGGATATCTTAAAAAGTGCCAGAATCCGTCAGGATTTTACGGCCAACGTATCCCATGAGCTGAAAACCCCCCTGACGGCGATTTCTGGTTATGCACAGCTGATTGAGAACGGAATGGCAGGAAAAGAGGATGTTCTGCGTTTTTCCCATGAAATTGATCGGAATGCCACCAGACTGCTGACGCTGATTAATGATATCATTCGCCTCTCTGAGCTGGATTCCTCGGAAATGGAGTATTCCTTTGAACCCATCCGACTGGATTTGGTGGCGGCAGAATGTGTAGAAAATCTTAGGATGAATGCGAAGAAGCATTCTGTCAGCCTTCGCTTTGAAGGAGAGGAGGCAACGGTATTGGCAGACCGGGATATGCTGGAGGAGCTGCTGAATAACCTATGTGATAATGCCATCCGTTACAATAACGAGGGAGGAAGCGTGATTGTCAGTGTAAAAGCAGAGCAAAAGAGGGTGCTGCTTACGGTTCAGGATACGGGAATCGGTATTCCCAGGGAACATCAGGGCCGCATATTTGAACGCTTCTACAGAGTGGATAAAAGCCGTTCAAAATCTACAGGAGGAACCGGACTGGGACTGGCCATTGTCAAGCATATCGTTTTTCGATTCCATGCCCATATAGAGCTTTGGTCCGAGCCGGGAAGGGGAACCCGAATCCAGATTACCTTTCCTGTGAAAAATCTTCGCGATAAAATTTAGCTGTTAAGAGAAAAAAGAATGTGATATAATCAATCCAAAAACGAAAGGTGGATAATAAAATGTATTCTTTTGATGAAATTATGCAGGCTGATCCGGAAATTGCCCAGGCAATTCTGGATGAACAAAAAAGGCAGAATGACCATATTGAATTAATTGCTTCTGAAAACTGGGTGAGCAAGGCTGTTATGGCGGTCATGGGAAGCCCTCTGACCAATAAATATGCCGAGGGTTATCCGGGCAAGCGTTACTATGGTGGCTGCGATTGTGTAGATGTAGCAGAAAATCTGGCCATTGAACGGGCTAAGAAGCTGTTTGGCTGTGACTATGTCAATGTTCAGCCCCATTCCGGCGCCCAGGCCAATATGGCAGTACAGTTTGCCATTTTAAATCCCGGAGATACCATTATGGGGATGAATCTGGATCACGGCGGCCATCTGACTCACGGAAGTCCGGTGAATATTTCCGGTAAATATTTTCATGTTGTACCCTATGGAGTGAATGAAGAGGGCTTTATCGATTATGATGAGCTAAGAAGAATTGCCCTTGAGGCAAAGCCGAAGATGATTATTGCCGGTGCCTCTGCTTATGCCAGAACCATTGATTTTAAGAAGTTCAGAGAGGTGGCAGATGAGGTAGGTGCTGTCTTAATGGTAGATATGGCCCATATTGCCGGCCTGGTGGCAGCAGGCTTACATCCCAGTCCCATTCCTTATGCGGATGTGGTGACCACCACTACCCATAAGACCTTAAGAGGACCCAGGGGAGGCTTGATTCTTTCCTCGAAAGAGGCCAACGAGAAATACAATTTCAATAAGGCGATTTTCCCGGGAACCCAGGGTGGACCCCTGATGCATGTAATTGCGGCTAAGGCAGTCTGCTTTAAGGAGGCTCTAAGTGAGGAGTTTAAAGCTTATCAGCAGGGAATTGTCGATAATGCACAGGCTCTCTGCAAGGGATTGATGAAAAGGGGAATTAAGATTGTATCCGGTGGAACGGACAACCATCTGATGCTGTTGGACCTGTCCGCTTTTGATCTGGCCGGTAAAGAGGTGGAGAAGTGGCTGGATCAGGCACATATTACGGCCAATAAAAATACCATACCCAACGATCCAAAATCAGCCTTTGTAACCAGCGGCATCCGCCTGGGAACTCCGGCAGTTACCTCAAGGGGAATGAAGACAGAGGATATGGAATGTATTGCCGAAGCCATTTCTCTGATAGTGAAGGAAAAGGAAGCGGGTATCAGTGCAGCCAGGGTCATTGTGGATGAGCTGACGAACAAATATCCTCTGGATTAATTCAGGAATTTACTTTACATAGACATAATTAAGCGGGGAAATTCACTTCCCCGTTTTTTTTAAGATTTATATTGCCTGGCAAGGAAGAATGTGGTAAAATATCTCTCGTTGACAAACAAATGTATGCCACAGGAAAACAAAACGAGAGAATGAGCCATGAAGAAAGCAAGCAATTATTTTGTAGTAAAGGAGAAAGCGGTTCCGGAGATTTTACTGAAGGTTCTGGAGGCAAAAAAGCTGATGGAAACGAAGAAGGTGCCTACTATACAGGATGCCGTGGATCAGGTGGGAATCAGCAGAAGCTCTTTTTACAAATATAAGGATGATATTTTTCGCTTTCATGATAATTCCCAGGGAACTACACTGACAATGACCTTAACTATAGATGATGAACCCGGTATTTTATCGGAAGTATTAAGGAGCATTGCAGATTTTGGTGCCAATATTCTGACCATTCATCAGAGTATACCCATCAATGGAATTGCCACCTTAAGTCTCAGTATCCAGGTACTCCAGACCACGGGGGACATTGCCGGGATGCTGGAGAAGCTGGAAGGGCAGCGGGGAGTACATCAGGTAAAGCTCTTGGCAAAGGAATAGCAAGGAGGAGTTATGGTAAAAGTAGCTGTATTGGGATACGGAACCGTAGGAAGCGGTGTTGTAGAGGTATTAGAACAAAATAAGGAAAAGATTAATCAGCGTGCTCTGGAAGAGGTGGAGCTTAAGTACATTCTGGATTTAAGGGATTTTCCCGGGGATCCTTACGAAAATAAAGTGGTTCATGACGTAGAACTGATTCTGAATGATCCTGAAATTCAGGTGATTTGTGAAACTATGGGTGGTATTGAGCCGGCCTATACCTTTTCCAAAAGAGCATTACTTAGCGGAAAGAGTGTATGCACCTCTAATAAGGAGCTGGTGGCAGCTCATGGACCGGAGCTGTTAAGGCTGGCAAAGGAAAATAAATGTAACTACCTGTTTGAGGCCAGTGTGGGAGGAGGAATTCCCATCATCCGCCCCATGAACTACTCTCTTACGGCAGAAGAAATTGATTCCATTATTGGTATTTTAAACGGAACGACCAACTATATTTTAACGAAGATGGATAGGGAAGGTGCTGATTTTGAGGACGTATTAAAGGAAGCACAGGAAAAGGGGTATGCGGAAAAGAATCCCCAGGCAGATGTGGAGGGCTATGATGCCTGCCGTAAAATTGCCATTCTTTCTTCTTTAATGACAGGAAAATATGTAAAGTATCAGGATATTTATACGGAAGGGATTACCCAAATTACGGCCCGGGATTTCCAATATGCCAAATTAATGAATAAATCCATTAAGCTGTTGGCAATGAGTAAGGAAACACCGGATGGATATATGGCTATGGTCTCTCCCTGCCTGATTGACTGTGAGCATCCACTCTACAGTGTGCGGGGAGTATTTAATGCCGTTTTTGTACATGGTAATATGCTGGGAGATTCCATGTATTACGGAAGAGGAGCAGGAAAGCTGCCCACAGCAAGTGCGGTGGTTTCCGACATCATCGACTGTGCAAGACATATTGGGAAAACGGTGACCTGTATCTGGGAGGAAGAGGAAGTTAAGCTGATGGATTTTGAACAATCCCAAAGAAGATTTTTCCTTCGGGTGAAGACGGAAGGTATGGATAAGGCAAGGCAGCTGTTTGGTTTTTCTGAAATCTTGGAAGTGGCTGAAGGAGAATTTGGATTTATTACATCGGTGCTTACAGAAGGGGAGTTTAAGAAAAGAGCCGGTCAGCTTCCGGAAATGATTAGCCGTATCCGTATTGAGGAGCAGCAGTGAGGAGTGTGATGAACATGAAATATATTATTGTTTTAGGAGACGGCATGTCGGATGAGCCTATTACTTCCCTGGGAGGAAAAACTCCCTTGGCTTATGCCGATACGCCCACATTGGATAAATTAAGCAAAAAAAGTGAAATCGGTCTGGTGCAGACTGTACCGGAGGGAATGAAACCGGGTTCAGATACAGCCAATCTGGCAGTGATGGGGTATGACCCCAAAATATACTATTCGGGACGTTCTCCCTTGGAGGCTTTAAGCATCGGCGTGCCTATGGAGGATGATGATATTGCCATACGCTGTAATATTATTACTGTTTCCGAAGACGATGTACCCTTTGAAGAGCAAAGGATTATCGACCACAGCTCGGGAGAAATCAGCACTCAGGACTGTGCTCAGCTTCTGGAAGCAGTAAGAAAAGAACTGGAAGGAAACGGCTACTCTTTTTATTTGGGAACCAGCTACCGACACTGTCTGATTTGGAAAGGGGGAGAGGTGGTTGAGCTGACTCCACCCCATGATGTACTTACCCAGAAGGTAGGTGACCATCTGCCTGCAGATCCGGTGCTTCGGGAAATGATGAAAAAAAGCTATGAAATTTTGAAGGATCATCCCCTTAACAGGGAAAGAAAGAAGCAGGGCCTTAATCCGGCTAACTGCTGCTGGTTTTGGGGAGCAGGAACCAGACCCGCACTGAAGAATTTTCGGGAAAAAACAGGAAAAAAGGGTATGGTGATTTCTGCGGTGGATCTGCTTAAGGGAATTGCAAGGGGAGCAGGAATGGAAGCCCCCGTAGTGGAAGGAGCCAACGGAGGCCTGCATACCAATTATGAAGGAAAGACGAAGCGGGTAATAGAGGCCTTGTGTCGGGAGGATTATGATTTCGTTTATTTACATGTAGAAGCCCCGGATGAAATGGGACATCAGGGAAGTGTGGAACGAAAGGTTGAGGCTATCGAATATCTGGATAAGCGGGTATTAGGGCCTTTAACTAAGACACTAAAGGAAGAAAAAGTAGATTTCAGACTGCTTGTGCTTCCTGACCACCCTACGCCCGTAAGGGTAAGAACCCATACCTCCGACAGTGTACCCTATCTTCTGTATGACAGTACGTCCGAAGGGGATTACCAATGGAATTACAACGAGGAAGAGGCAAAAACAAGCGGCAGATATATTGCAGAGGGGTATACCCTGATTGACAGACTGTTTGAAACAACGGAGGTTATTGAATCATGAAAAGAGTAGTAAAATTCGGTGGAAGCTCCCTTGCCAGTGCACAGCAGTTTATGAAGGTGGGAGAGATTATCCGTTCCCAGGAGGACCGTAAATATGTGGTTCCTTCGGCACCGGGTAAACGCTTCGATGGAGATACCAAGGTTACGGATATGCTCTATGACTGCTACCGTACAGCAGAGGAAGGAAAGAATTTTTCCGATAAGCTAAAGGCCATAAAGGCAAGATATGATGAAATCATCGCCGGATTACAGCTGCCTTTATCTTTGGACAGTGAATTTAAAACTATTGAAACGAATTTTCAAAAGCAGGCGGGTGAAAATTATGCAGCCAGCCGTGGGGAATATTTGAACGGAATTATTATGGCGGACTATCTTGGCTTTGCTTTTGTGGATGCGGCGCAGGTTATCTTTTTTAAGGAAGACGGAACCTATGATGAAGAAAAAACAAAAGAGATTCTGGCTGCGGAGCTTTCTAAACATGACAGAGCTGTCATACCTGGATTTTACGGAAGCCTTCCCGATGGTACGGTAAAGACCTTTTCCCGTGGGGGATCGGATATTACCGGTTCCATTGTGGCTCAGGCCGTACATGCGGATGTTTATGAAAACTGGACGGATGTTTCCGGCTTTTTGATAGCAGATCCCAGAATCATTCACCAACCCGTCGGGATTGAGACTATCACCTATAAAGAATTGCGGGAGCTGTCTTATATGGGGGCAACGGTTCTTCACGAGGAGGCTATTTTCCCGGTAAGAAAAGAGGGGATTCCCATTAATATCCGTAATACCAATAAGCCGGAGGATAGCGGAACCTGGATTGTGGAAAGCACCTGCCAGAAATCCAAATATGTGATTACCGGTATTGCCGGAAAAAAAGGCTTTTGTGCCATCAATATTGAAAAGGATATGATGAATTCGGAAATCGGATTTGGCAGAAAGGTATTGAATGTATTTGAAGATAATGGAATTTCCTTTGAGCATGTCCCCTCCGGTATAGATACTCTTACGGTTTTCGTTCACCAGGATGAGTTTATGGATAAGGAGCAGCAGGTGGTTACCGGAATCCATCGCTTGGCTAAGCCGGATACCATCGATATTGAGGCAGACCTGGCATTAATTGCCGTTGTGGGAAGAGGAATGAAGTCTACCCGGGGTACAGCAGGAAGAATTTTCTCTGCATTGGCTCATGCTAAAGTAAACGTGAAGATGATTGATCAGGGCTCCAGCGAGCTGAATATCATTATTGGTGTTACCAATGATGATTTTGAAGCAGCCATTCGTGCTATTTATAATATGTTCGTAGAACCAATCCTGTAAAGCAGCAGATTAATACAGATAAAATAAGGAATAGACCCATGAAATAGCTCATTTCGGGGTCTATTTTAAATTAAGACTCTAAATTGAGTGGAAATTAGGATAAAATAACAAAAAAGACAAAAAATTAAAATATTTAAAAGAAAATTGTTGACAAATTATTTTTGGGTGCTATAATAAAACCATAAACAAAAGAGAAAAGAAAAGAAGAGAAGATACTCAAGAGGAAAATGAGTAAATACGAAAGAAAGGAAGGTACGGACCACCAAAAACTTAAGTTCACCTTAGTTTGACAGAAACCGAATTCATGAATGGTACATAGAGCTTTCCTTAGGTACAGAGGATTCAGATTAAAGTACAAAAGATAAAATACTTCAGAAATACCAATTCTGAAGCGAAGACAGTGAAAGAGAATCGGTTTCAAGGCTTATGGGTGAGAGCCTCAATGGGATTGGACTTTCAGTACATCAGTTAAGGTAATGGTAAGCCGATATGGCACATTACAGTACTAGGGGTACGGATGAAGATGGAACGAAGACAAAGCACAAGTAAATAGGGAACAAAGTGAGAAGGAAGAGATGGAGGGTAGGCCATTGGAAATCACAATATAGAGGCGGGTATCGATAAAATAGATTGATACCCGCCTCGAATTTTGTTATACTGGACAAAAATTGCCTGTCTTCAGACAGGCATAAAGTGTGTAAGATAAAGTATGATCAATAAGAACAGAAGAAGAGTGGATAATAGAATGAGTAATAAAGTAAATGGTTATGAGGGATTAAGTCCCGAAGAGAAAAGAGAAATGAGGCGGCAGAGAAGGATACGAAATCTGATCTGGGCATACATAGGTCTTATCTTGGTTTTGGCAGGTCTTATTTTGGGAGGAGTGTTTGGTGTACGGGCATTGACCAAGTTCATTGAGGAAAGGCAGGGAAATACTTTCAGGGAAGAAATCATACCCGAAAGCATACCCGAGAGCTGGGAGGAAGATGTCCAGTTTATGGAAGAGGAGACAGAGGTGTCGGTACAGCCGGATACATCCCGTCTTCTGGATGAAATCATAGAAGCCCGCATTTCGGAGATGACTCTGGAGGAAAAGGTGGCGGGCCTTTTCATTGTCAGACCGGAGGATATTACCGGTGTGGATACGGCCATACAGGCAGGAGAGGGAACAAAGGAAGCCCTGCAGAACCATCCTGTTGGCGGAATTATTTATTTTAATCAGAATATTAAGTCTGAGGAGCAGATTAAAGAAATGCTGGCAAATACTGCATCTTACAGCAATACCCCTCTTTTTCTGGCAGTGGATGAAGAGGGTGGGCAGGTAAGCCGGCTTGCCCGGGCATTGAAGCTGGATAATGTAGGAAATATGGCAGATATCGGAGCCACGGGAGACAGCAATCAGGCTTATGAGGCCATGGTAAAGGTGGGAAGCTATTTAAACAGCTATGGGTTTAATTTGAATTTTGCTCCTGTGGCAGATGTTTTAACCAATCCAAATAATGAAGCTATTGGGGATCGTTCCTTCGGCGGTGAAACAGGGGTTGTAGCCGATATGGTAGCAGCGGCAGCAAATGGACTTAAGGATACGGGAATTACTGCATGCTTAAAGCATTTTCCGGGAATCGGTTCTGCAGAGGGAGACCCCCATAATGGTCTGGTTGTGGTTGACCGAAGTCCGGAAGAGCTTAAGCAGGAGGAATTGCTTCCTTTTATCAGGGGAATCGAGGAAGGAGTACCCATGATTATGGTGGGGCATATTGCCTTGCCACAGATTGTAGGAGATAATACTCCGGCAAGTATGTCATCGGCAGTCATTTCCGATTTGCTCAGGGGAGAGCTGGGTTTCAATGGAGTGGTGATTACGGATGCTATGGACATGGGAGCCATAACGGAATACTACGGAGCAGACCAGGCAGCAATTATGGCACTTCGGGCCGGGGCAGATATGATTCTTATGCCGGAGGATTATGAAGTGGCTTTTGAAGGTGTTGTCACAGCTGTTTTAGACGGAACCATCAGTGAGGAAAGAATTAACGATTCTCTAACCCGAGTATACCGAATTAAATATGCGGATTCGGTAGCTGCGGAATAAATCCTCATTCCGTAAAATGTGGAAAAAGAAGTTGACAAAAAAGGATTCTTATACTATAGTGATAAATAAGTTAGATGTTGCTAACTTATTTGTTTGGCTGAGAAATTGTGTCGCTTCAGAATGGAGGAAAAAATGACATTGCTTGATGCTGAGGTGGGAAAGGAATATATCATTACAGATATTATTACAGAGGATGAAGAGCTAAATTCGTTTCTTTTCTCTCTGGGCTGCTACAGTGGGGAGCCGATTACTGTAGTGTCGCGTTTGAAGAACGGATGTATTATTTCGGTTAAGGACGCAAGATATAATATCAATAATGATTTAGCAGAAGCTATTTCCATATAAAAGATAAATGGTGGTTTCGGGTCACCATTTTTTATGGCATAAGGTTAGTTAATGCTAATATATGCTTTGAGTTACTAACAAAGATAAGCTATTAAAAAGAAAAGGTAGGAGGAACTGTGATGAGAATCGCGTTGACAGGTAATCCCAACAGTGGAAAAACCACGATGTATAATGCCCTGACAGGAAGAATGGAAAGGGTGGGAAACTGGGCTGGTGTTACCGTGGAAAAGAAAGAAAGCCCTATTAAGAAAACTTACTATGAAGGGGAAGAGGAGTTGATTGCCGTGGATTTACCTGGGGCATACTCCATGTCTCCTTTTACTTCTGAGGAAACTATTACCAGTGGTTATGTAAAGCATGAAAATCCGGATGTGATTATTAATATTGTGGATGCCACTAATTTAAGTCGAAGCCTGTTCTTCACTACACAGCTTTTGGAGCTGGGGATTCCCGTAGTAGTAGCCTTAAATAAGAGCGATATTAACGAGAAAAAGAATACCCAAATCGAGGCAGAGCTTCTGGCTGAAAAGCTGGCCTGTCCGGTAATTAAGACCACATCCACAAACGGTGACGGCCTGAAGGAAGTAGTGGAAAGAGCGGTCTCTTTAAAGGGGGCAGGCCAGAAGGCAACCTATGTACAGGGAGAGGTTGATTTGCAGGATAAAGCTGCAGTGGATGCGGCGGACAGAAAGCGTTTTGAATTTGTAAACAGAATCGTGAAAGAGGTGGAAAATCGTAAAATTCTGACTAAGGATAAAAACAGTCAGGATAAAATCGATGATATTTTGACCAACAAATTTATCGGTATTCCGGTATTTGCTCTTGTCATGTTCCTGGTATTTTATATTTCCCAGTCTACGGTAGGTACGTGGATTGCCGACTGGCTGGTAGGCTGGATTGAAGCCTTCCAGGAATGGGTTGCCGGAATGGTAGAGGGAGCCGATCCCTTCCTGCAGTCGCTTCTGGTTGACGGAATTATCGGCGGTGTAGGTGCGGTTATCGGCTTCCTGCCGCTGGTTATGGTCATGTATTTTTTGATTGCCCTGTTGGAGGACTGTGGATATATGGCCCGTGCAACAGTGGTTCTGGATCCTATTTTCAAGCGTGTGGGTCTTTCCGGAAAATCTGTTATTCCTATGGTTATCGGCACGGGCTGTGCCATTCCGGGGATTATGTCCTGCCGAACCATCCGTAATGAAAGGGAAAGACGGGCTACTGCCATGCTGACTCCTTTCATGCCCTGTGGTGCGAAGCTTCCGGTTATTGCTCTGTTTGTTGGTGCATTTTTCCCGGAAGCCTCCTGGCTGGGAACCTTAATGTACTTTGCCGGAATCCTGTTGATTTTAGGTGGAGCCTTGCTGGTAAACAAGATTGTGGGCTATAAATTCAGAAAATCCTTTTTTATCATTGAGCTTCCTGAATATAAGCTGCCCAGCCTGAAAAGAGCTGTGATTTCCATGCTGTCCAGAGGTAAGGCCTATATTGTAAAAGCGGGTACCATTATTCTGGTATGTAATGCCATTGTTCAGATTATGCAGACCTTTAACTGGCAGCTTCAG
>JBJFFP010000083.1:0-4112 GCA_051891855.1 Lachnospiraceae bacterium
AGGCAGGAATCTCCTCACCACTAAAATTAAGGGTTACTGTGCCGTCATTAAAGGGTCTTACTGCCTCGATGGAATCTGATGCATAGTGTAAGATCTCATACTTATCCGCATTCTTTCCCCATATTTCCGCTGTGTTCATCGTTATCAGTACATTCTCATAGCTGGACAGATTTCCACCGGTTATGGTATAGGTAATGTTCTGTGGTTCTGTCGTATTGGCCATCAGGCTGTCTTTGGTAGTAACCTTTACGCTATTCTTACCCAGGGCAGCATTCTTTAGGGTATAGGTCTTACTTACCTTATTTGCATTATTGGTGAGGGTAATCGTCAGGGTTTCTCCGGTAGCCATTATCGCATAATAGTTTAAATCGGAGGAAAGGATTTTACCGCCCTTCACCGTAAGCTTGTGGTTGGTGAGTCCCTCCGCACCAACTACAAACGCATGAAATACCGTATTCTTTATACCATAGAAGGGGACAGTTTCTTTATTTTTGACAACGATACCAACGATACCACCATTGCCACCATCCTGCGAAATCGCTAGGTCTAATTCTTCTGCCACCGCATAATCAATGGTCAGCTTATCCAGTACAGCCGTAGCCTTGCTTCCGTCCAGTGCGGTTACGGTAAGCTTCAGATTCTTAACCGATTTATTTACCACCAGTATAGAGCCTTCTACACCATCATATTGTCTTAAGGAAACCGCTGTGTTGCTGGCTTTAAGGCTATAAAGGGAAGCGGATACAAAGTCATCCTCTGCGTAGGTCTCCTTTTCTGCTATCCCACGCTTTAATACCTTAACTATGGGGCCTGGCCAATCCGGCTCACCAAGCTGGTCTGCTGTCAGATTTGCCCCTCTTTCAGCGATTATCTTGTATGCAGCAGGGTCACTACTGCTGTCAGCCGTATTCTCAACGATAACCACCTTACCAAAGGCTGTGGCCTGGCTATTGATGGTGAACTGCTGCTGACCAACCACTGTGCTTCCTACATAGTCTGCTGCTGTTGCTCTAACGGTAAATACGTTCTCAGCCTCTACTTCTGCGGGAACGAAATTCTTGTTGATGGTTACCTTGCCATTCCTAATGCTGATCTGATTATAAAGCTTATGTCCGACGGTGATTACCTTGTCATCAGCATCCAGAATTTCCCAGGTAACCTTCTTAGCCTTAGGCTGGTTTGCTTTAACTCCATTGTTATAGATTAAGCCTGCTGTAAAGGAGGCTACCTTGTTTGCCGGCTTGTATACCTCCTCGAGTACACTCAGGCTGATATTTTCAATTCCCCGTACTACACTTACCTTAATGGTAGCCGTAGCAGCCTGGGTGGTAGTGCTATAGGTTGCTGCTGCAACCTCAATGGTCAAGGTACCGGTAGGTGCGCCGGGCATAACACTAAGCTTCACTTCGTTATTCTCAACCTGAACCTGATAAGTATCCGGATCCTCCACACTAGGGCCACTGATGATTCTGGCATCGGCAATGGAGGTCTGGCTGGTATTCTTACCAAATACCGGAGTTGCCACTACCACATCCTTCTGGCCGGTATATACGGTGGTGGTTCCCTTCTTCAGGGTAAGCTTCGTCTCATAGTAGGTATCCCTTGTGGACACGTTGTCCAGTGTACCTTCCTGGGATTTGGCAGCAATGTCAGTATCCTGAATACTGTTAGGACCAACTGCCTGAGTCTTTGTCTGCAACAGGCTTACACTTACATCAAATGCTGTAGCCTTAAGCGGTACATATTTATCAAGACTTCTATCCAGTACCTGGATGCTCTCCTTCTGGGTTACACCCGTGTATTCCACATAGAAGGTTTTTGCCCCGCTGCCATCTCCACCTACAGGTGTTGCTACTATCTTATAGTAGAGCTTGCCGGTCAGGGGCTGTGCTACATCCTTAGCCGAAAGATTCAGAGTCAATGTGTCATCCGTAGTACTAACCAGGCTTACCGTCGGTGCATTGCCTGTCCATGCAGGCAGTATGGATTTAAGGGTAAATGTTCCGCCTGTTACGGGTGTCTTACTATTATCAGCTGCTTTATAAATCTTAACGGTGGTTTCCTTATCGGCTTCTACTGCCTTTATGGTTACCTTCAGCTGGGTTCCTGCAGTGGGGGACTGTGTAAGTGCTACCTCGGCCACTGTGTTAGCTTGAACACCATCCTTATTCTCTAGCGCCACTGCCAGAGCATCTGTTGCATCCTCGGGATTTACGGTAATAGTATAGCTGGCCTCACTGTCAATGGCCTGGGTTAATACCCCATCCTTTACCCCTGCTACCGTAATTTCCTGTAATTCTCCTCCCGCTGCTACGGTAATGGTTGTATCCGCATCGGGGGTAAACTTATAAACTTCGTCAATTACAGTAAGCTCTTTGTCCCCTGCATATACCGACTTAATGCTTTTGTTCTCATTGGGAACTGCCTTAAAGCTATATTCTACTCCCTTTTCCACCTGGATTGGTGCAGAAATGTCGATATCTTTATCATCCGCAGTAGTCACCTTAGCATTGGTCAGCTGGAAGGTGAGGTTTACCACCTCTGCTGTGGTCACGATAATAGTAACATCGTCATTGATCAGATCCTTACCAATGGTGTAAGTTCCATCAGAAGGCTCTAGCTTCTCCTCCTGGCCGCTACCAACTTTATACTTTACTTCCTTTACCACATAGCTCTCATCCGGTGTTACGGTAAAGGTTACAGCTTCACCCGTTTTTGCCCAGGTTTTACTTCCATCTTCATTGGTAACCTGTCCGCCGGTAAGCTCAACCGTTGCATGGTCACTAGCATCATCCTGTACGGTGATTACAGGCAGTTCAGCTGTAGTAACTGTAATGGTAACGTTATTGGTCATCTCAGCAGAGTTGATTGTGTAATTTGTAACACCTTCAACCTCTTCTTTAACCGGAGTACTATCTGTGGCACCATTTTCAATGGAATACTTTACTTCAGTTACCTGATAGCCTGTCTTCGGTGTTACGCTGAATACTAAATTTTCACCTACTACAGTTTTAACTGCATCCTCCTCTGTAGTAGTTCCTGCTATGAAATCAACAACAGCCTGCTGATCGGTAATCGAGGTAGTAACGGTAAAAGCACTGCCTACTGATTGAATCGTAGAATCAGATTTAATACCGATTCTCTCTGTTTCCTCTGCCGGTGCTGTTTCTTCTTCCACCGACGCAGTCTCTTCCTCTACCAGTGTGGTTTCTTCCACCAGCGTTGTCTCTTCCTCTACCAGTGTAGTTGCTTCCTCCACCGGTGCTGCCTCTTCCAATACGGCTTCCGTATTAGGCTCAGCTGCAGCTACTGTCAGTATATTCGATGGAATCGAGCCGATTACCATGGCCACTGCCAGTAGAAGAGATAGTTTCTTTTTCACTTCTCCCACTATCTTTTTCATTGTGCTCCTCCTTTGTATATTTGTTTTGCAGATTTATGGAATAATTTTACCATAAATTACCCAACTTTAGTTGTCAAGCATTATGCCCTTGTCAAAAAACGTTTATCTCCGTTTTTTTCCACGGTGGCTTATGCTGTGGTGATTATTTACCCTTTTTCATACAAGTAAAGAGGCTGTGGCCCATAGCGGGTCACAGCCTCCCTGTGTCTGAGCTGTCTGTTAATGACAGCTTTTATTCGTTTGTTTAACTGTTATGTGGAAGCACCTTATGATGTGGGTAATAAAATAGCAATATCATATGTCTTACTATACTGCTGCTCATCATAGCCATATTTAACATCCACAATTTTATAGGTTACCTCCAGGCTTCCTTTATCTGACTCAGTTGCCCACACTTTCTTGTTTTCCTCTACTATCAGTCTTAAGTTAGGATAGTCGGAAATCTTTAATTCCTCTCTTGCTGCCTTAGCAATGTCTGCTCCAGTTGTTGCATTGGTCACCTTACTTGCATAGTTATCAGCAAACTGCTGCAACTCAGTTGCTAAACTAGTTGGCTCTTTACCTGTGGCAGGAATTACCTTGGTTACAGAAATCGTTTTGTTTTCTGTACCCTCACTTAAGGTGATTATATACTCCTGGGAACCATCAATACCCTTTTCACTGTCGCCATCCTTCTTAGTTCCTTCAGCAACCTGATAGGTTACCGCCG